>JBMNLC010000004.1:0-363847 GCA_050952525.1 Clostridia bacterium
GTGGCCGGTAGCTTCCAAACAAAACTCAACATTACTCACCTCGATTTCTAATCGCTTCAAGTTATGAATGAGTTTATCAAGGCCATTTCTAGTATTATCCACAAAAATTTGGAGGATTACATTACCGCTTTCATCCACAATACAAATCTCATGACGATACTTGGCTACATCAATACCACCATAGAACATGTTAATCCCTACTTTCTGATTATTTGGCAGGGTTTCCCGCAGCTCCCTATGAGTTTCAACCTTGCTCGTGACTCGAGGCATGCAGCAAGCCGCATCCACAACGTGCTCATTCGAAACATCTCATGGGGGAGGGGCAACACTCTTTAAATCGGGACAGTTAAGCTTCCCAAGGAGGTAGATCGAAGCCCCCTGCCACTACGAGAATAATTTAGACAAAAGGTACCAGAATTCCTATGTGGTTGTCAAAGAGCTTAAAGTTGATTTTTCAGCACGTCGAAAAACTAACTATATTGTACAAGGAGGGGAGAGTATGTTACTGATAAAAAACGCCAGAGTATTAACAATGGCAGGAGAAGATTATGAAAATGGAGATATCCTCATTGACGGAAAGGTTATTAAGGCAGTTGGTAGCCAACTGGATGTGCCGGGGGAAGCCGAAGTCATCGATGGAACGGGAAAATGGGTCATGCCGGGTATTATTGATGCCCACTGTCATATCGGCATGTGGGAGGATGGAATGGGTTTCGAGGGAGCGGACGGAAATGAAGCGACGGATCCCGTAGCCCCTCATCTTCGTGCCATTGATGGGATTAATCCGGAGGACGGCAGCTTCCGAGAAGCTCGGGAACATGGTATTACCGCCGTTGTAACCGGGCCGGGAAGCGCCAATGTCGTTGGAGGACAGTTTGTAGCGATGAAGACCTATGGCCGGCGGGTGGATGATATGATCATAAAGGAGCCCCTGGCGGTAAAGGTAGCCTTCGGAGAAAACCCAAAAAGAGTGTACGATTCCCAGCGCAAAGCACCTTCTACACGAATGGCCACAGCAGCACTTTTAAGGGAAACACTAGTTAATGCGCAGGAATATCAGAAGAAGCTGGAAAAAGGTCAAAAGGATCCTGACAAGCTTCCTGAAAGGGACTTGAAGTTGGAGCCTCTGGTAAAGGTGCTGAACAGGAAAATCCCCTTAAAGGCTCATGCCCACCGGGCTGATGATATCCTGACAGCCCTGCGCATTGCCAAGGAGTTTAATATCGATATCACTCTGGATCACTGTACGGAGGGGTATCGGATCCTGGATTACCTCATCGATGAAGAAGCAAAGGTCATCCTTGGGCCTCTTTTGAGTGAGCGTTCCAAGATTGAACTGCGTAACCTCTCCTTTAAAGCCCCCGGTATCTTTGCGAAATCCGGTATGAAATTCGCCCTCATGACGGATCATCCGGTGATTCCTATTCAGTATCTGCCTGTCTGCGCTGCCATTGCGGTGAAGGAAGGTTTGGATGAAATGGAAGCTTTGAAGGCTATCACTATTTATCCGGCACAAATCACCGGTATTGATGACCGGGTAGGAAGTCTGGAGCCGGGGAAAGATGCAGATATGGTTATTTATGATGGGCATCCTTTGGAATTCAGGACAAAGACGGAAATGGTTTTGATTAACGGTGAGGTTGTTTTTCGAAGATAAAATCAGTTCAATCCATTGATTTTTTATATTGCTTGTTGTATAATTCTCTTGAGAAAGTGAATAGAAGGTATCTTCAGGGCAGGGTGAAATTCTCGACCGGCGGTATAGCCCGCGAGCCCCTACGGGGGTTGATCTGGTGAGAGTCCAGGGCCGACAGTATAGTCTGGATGGGAGAAGATATTGCGCATATATTTTTATATATTTTATGTGTTGTGTATTTAAAAGCTCCCGATATTACCTTCAGGAGCTTTTTCATATTTCAGTATGTATGTGGAGGTCGATGCAATGAAAAGAAGCACCGGTATGATTGTAAAGATAGGTCTCTTATCTGCTATCGCATTTGTCTTAATGTATCTTGAATTTTCTGTTCCTTTTTTTCCTTCCTGGCTGAAGTTTGATGTAAGCGATGTCCCTGCATTGCTGGGTACCTTTGCCATAGGTCCCCTGGCAGGAGCTATTATTGAACTATTGAAAAATATCCTTCATATTGTTCTGAAAGGGACGACGACAGGAGCAGTGGGGGAACTAGCCAATTTTTTCCTGGGCGCTGCTTTTGTGGTGCCGGCCGGATGGGTATATATGAGAAACAAGACGAAGAAAGGGGCCGTCATCGGTCTTATCATCGGAATCATTGGCCTGATGGTTTTGGGATCCATTGCCAACTATTATATCTTTATACCTGCTTTCGCGAAAATTATGCCTCTGGAACAGATCTTCAAAGTGGCTTCCATGGCAAACAAGTACATCGTGGATACTAAGACATACATCCTGTATGCGGTGATTCCCTTCAATCTGGTGAAGGGTGTTATCGAAGCATTAATCACCTTCTTGCTATACAAAAGGCTTTCAAACTTATTGCATAAATAAAAGTGGCGAAAGAAAAGGTCCTGCCGGAGCGAATGCTCCGGTTTTTCTCTTTTCTGTTCCCAAATGGAAAGAAAAACTTGTTGCATTTTTCCCAAAAGGATATAATAGGGATGAATTTAAATTCAGTAGTTGGAACATTCGAGGTGAAGGAATGAAAAGAACGATGTCCTTTTCTGAAAAGGAAACGGAAGAATGGGGAAGAAGGTTGGGACAAGCAATAAAACCGGGGAGCTTCATTGCCCTGGAGGGAGATCTGGGTGCAGGAAAGACAGCCTTTACCCGTGGAATTGCCAGGGGATTAGGTATTGATGACCCCATCACCAGCCCTACTTATACCCTGGTGCAGGAATATGAGGGGAGATTACCACTCTATCATTTTGATGTCTACCGCCTGGACGATCCCGACGAGATTCTGGAAATTGGTGCCGAAGAGTATTTCTATGGCGAGGGTGTCACGGTGGTGGAATGGTCCCAACGAATAGAGGATTATTTGTCTCCGGAGCATCTTATCGTACGGATAGATAAGGGTTCCAACGATAATGAGAGGGAACTTGTATGGCTGCCTCAGGGGCAGCAATATGTGGAACTTGTAAAGGAGATTTTCGGATGAAGGTACTTGCGATGGATACATCGGCGATCGTGGCAACCGTTGCAATCATGGAGGACGATAAGCTGATTTGTGAAATGATATTGAACCATAAAAAGACCCATTCTCAAAAACTGATGCCCATGGTAGAGGAGGCCTTGATGAGCTCAGATTTGACCCTTCAGGATATTGATGTTTTCAGTGCAGCTGCAGGCCCTGGCTCCTTTACCGGACTGCGGATCGGGATTTCCACTGTCAGAGCCCTGGCCCAAGCTATGGGTAAAAAGGTGGTGGGAATCAATACCCTGGATGGCCTGGCCTTTAATGTCCCTTATTTTCCGGGGAGAATTTGCCCCATCATGGATGCCAGGAGAGACCAGGTGTATACGGCCGTCTACCGTTGGGATCAGGGGAGGATGGAAAGAATCAGTGAATATATGGGTCTTGCTTTGGAAGAATATCTGGAACAGTTGGATAAAGAAGAGGAACCGATTCTGTTTCTGGGGGACGGCGTACCGGTGCACAGGGACTTTATCCTTCAACGGTTAGGAAAGAAAGCTTTTCTGGCGCCCGCATCCTGCCAACTTCAGAGGGCAGCTTCCATCGCTGCTCTGGCTATGGAAAAGGCCAGACAGGGAGAAGCAAAGGATCCAATGGAATTGGAGCCCTTTTATCTACGAAAATCCCAGGCAGAAAGAGAATACGAAAAACGATGCCGTCTGGAAAAAGGGAGGGCTGAATGAACAGTATCATGGGGAATGATATTTGCATAACCCCTATGGGAAGGGAGGATATTGACCAGGTATGGAGCATAGAGAAAATGTGCTTCTCGACTCCCTGGTCCAGGGAAGCTTTGCGGATGGAGGTGGAGGAAAACCGCTGTGCCTGTTATTTTGTAGCCAGGAAGGATAATAAAGTGATAGGCTATGGTGGCATGTGGCTGATGATTGATGAAGCCCACATCACCAATGTGGCGGTGCATCCCGAATATCGGGGCAGAAAGATTGGGGAGAGGATCATGAGGGTATTGATGAGGGAGGCCTTTTTACGGCGTATTGAATCCATGACCCTTGAAGTGAGAAGATCCAATTTCATCGCCCAGAATCTATATCGCAAACTGGGCTTTGAGGTCTGCGGTGTTCGGAAAAAATACTATTGCGATAATAACGAAGATGCCCTCATCATGTGGAATCGGAATATTGGGAATTACATATGACGGATACTGTACAGGGGCCACCTTTTCAGGGAATTTATGGACGGGTGGCCCTTTCGTTTTTATTTGCAGACGTGTAAAATGGTATTGAGGTGAAAGAGGCTATGGAAATAAAACTGAAGGCAGGGAGCCGCAAACCGTTGTATTTGCAGCTGAGGGATGAGATTAAGGAATTGGTTCTCTCCGGAGAAATGGCAGGTGGAAGCAAGCTGCCATCTACCAGGGAACTGGCTCGCATTCTTCATATCAGCAGAAATACGGTGGAGGAAGCTTATCGCTACCTGGTGGATGACGGCCTTCTCCAGGTTCAGAGGGGAAAGGGGACTTTTGTCTCCGAAAGCCTGTTTTTTGAGGAAAGGGAGGAGAGGGAAAGCCGCATTCAGTGGGATGAGATAGTGACTCCGGCAGTTCAGCGCTATACCCAATATCGGGAATCCATCGGTCGTATTCAGCATGGAGACCGCAAGGTGATCTCCTTCACCAGCCTGGCTCCCGACCATCACCTTTTTTCGGTAGAAGCTTTCCGAAAATGTATGAATGATGTGTTAAGCCGGGAAGGCGGCGTGTTGCTGAATTATGGATATACCCGGGGCTATGAGCCCCTTCGGAAGTGTGTGCGCAGCTACCTGAAAAGCAAAGGAATCCGGGGAGAAGAACAGGAGCTCCTCATTGTGAACGGTTTTCGTCAGGGAATGGAGCTGGTCACCAAAACCCTGGTCAAGGAGGGAGACAGGATTCTCTGCGAAGCCCCCACCTATAACGGAGCGATCGGCATTTTTCAGTCCTATGGAGCAGAGATTGCGGGTATTGATATGGATGATGAGGGTATCCGCCTTGATCTGTTGGAGGAGGCTATTCAGGCAAAGCGACCTGTTCTTATCTATACCATTCCCACCTATCAGAATCCTACGGGCATGAATATGAGCCTGAACCGTCGGCGGGATCTCCTGGAGCTGGCTGACCGATATGGGATTCCCATTGTGGAGGACGGATTCAATGAAGAGCTTCGTTACCGAGGCGAAGCCTTTCCATCCCTGAAGGCTATGGACAAAAAGGATCTGGTGATCTATATCGGCAGCTTCTCTAAAATTTTGTTCCCCGGACTCCGGATAGGCTGGGTCATGGCTCCCGAAGCCTTTATGAAGTATCTGGTGAATTCGAAATACAATGAGGATATTCATACAGGAATCCTTCACCAGGCAGGATTGTATGAGTTTTGTTCCCGAGGATATTTTGAACGGCATCTTCGCTTTTCACGAAGGATATACAGGGAACGGCTTGATGCCGTGCTGGAAGCCTTAAGGAAATATATGACGGGGAAAGCCAAATGGACGGAGGGGACTGGAGGCTTCAGTATCTGGCTTGAATTCCCTGCCCATGTCCGAACCCGGGAATGGCTTCAGGAAGCCCATGAAAAAGGCATTCTTTTTGTACCGGGAGATGTATTCTATGCAGACGGCAGGGGAGGAAACTTCATCAGACTTGGTTTTTCCCGCGTGAAACCGAAACAAATTATGAAAGGGATACGAATCCTATCGGAGATTGCAGAAGCGAGGTTGAAGGGCTAGTTCCAGCAGAAGAACAAGTGATTTTCTTTTGTCTTAAGAAGAAGATTATAGAGCAATATGTAGAAAACCCGGTTTCACCGGGTTTTTTGTTACTTTCACATATTGTTTTTATTTAGAACTACAATAATGAAACCATGACAACGGAAATATTTACTGATATAGGAGGATTCTGTTTATATGAGTAGAATATAACAAGCAAAGTAAGTTGGGATGAAATGGTAAGGAAATTATTGTCATAAATGCAAATTGTATAACAGTTTACACCAGATAAGCCAGATGTACAGTTATCAGAAGAATGGTCCATAGGACGATCGTATAAGAGGTTTTTATATTCAAGTTGCTGTTCTTAACAATCGAATTGTAGGGCATGGCGAATGGATTGTCCCCGATGAACCAGATAAGACGTTCCTCTATTTAGGTATGTTGCAAATCGATAGGGATTATCAAAGACAGGGGATAGGGCGTGCTATGCTCGATGATGGACAGTATTACGCAAAACAAAACGGATGGAGCTCCATTGTTACGATACCGGATAGCGATACGGGCTCTGTCCATTTTTACTCAAAATGCGGATTTATTCAGGGAAGAAGAATCTTGCAAATGAAGGCCCCTACTATGATATATGCAGATTATAAGCCTAACTATAGACGAATAGATCGTGTTCCGTATTCTGCAATAAAAGAGTTGCCATTTATTTCCGGTTTATCACAAATATCTTCCAGACATATGTGGGAGGTATGTAATGAACCTCCGAAAGGCGACGATCGAACAACGCCGGCAATAAAGACAGCAGAAGGTGATTATATTCAATTTAGTTATTTCAAACCCTCTGATACCGGATTAGTACTATGTTGGTCAGCATCCAATGATATGGCCAGGCTAATAAAAGATATTCTGGATTTTGGTTATGGGTGTGGGCTCAAACATGTTATATTTACCTTTTTTGAGCAATATGAACACTTTCTTGATGGATTCAATACAGAGCTTGTTGATGATGAGAATATTGAACTCGTAAAATACATTTAAGAATCAGGGGATGTTTGTATGAATATTGGGTTCGCTGAGGATGAGAAAACACTGACGTATATCATCACAGATGGTGATAAATACGGTGAAATTCTAAAGAGCCAATACTATTCACAACAGAATGAGCAATACACCAAAAGTTTCCCGAAGACAGAAATCTGGGACATCCAGATGTTGAAGCAGAATTATCTTAAATATGCAGAAAAAATGTTCCTCCAAATGGGGTATTTTCAGCACGTGCCGTGGCAAGCGGCGCTTCTAAAATTTATTGACTGTATAGAAGGGCACGACATAAGCTGGTGGTTGACCGGAAGCTGCGCATTATGTATTAGAGGCATCAATGTACAGCCTCATGACGTTGACATCATGCTGGATTCAAGGGACTTGGAGAAAGTAAGGGACATTTTCTCACAATACATAGTTGAGCCGATCGTGTCATCGAAAGGCTGGGTTGTGAGGTGTTTCGGGGTACTTTTTCTGGAGGCCAGAATTGATCTGGCCTTTGATCCGGAGGAATTTGTTGATATACCTCATCCAGCTGATTTTGGTCCATATGCGATGAAAAATTTAGAGGAAGTGAAATGGATGGGAAAGACAGTTCTTATTCCTCCTTTGGATCTACAACTGGAAGTGAATAGAAGACGCGGCAGAGGCGATAGGGTGAAGGCTATCGAGGATTTCGCAGCAAAAATCAGCTGTAGCATTAAATAACGGGTCGACTAACTGTACATAACACCGTATGGCCGCTAGATACGTGAGCAAGCTCCCCGGGGCAAGCACACAATACCACTTCAACAATCGACAAGCAACGGCGAGGAAGATTGGAAAATATACAAAGGAAGGAGTGGGTATATGAAAATCGTCGTTTTGGCCGGAGGATTGAGTCCGGAACGGGATGTATCATTATCTTCTGGTTCATTGATTGCAAATGCGCTGATTGAAAATGGACATGATGTTTTGCTCGTTGACTTGTATTTAGGAATTGAATCAGATGTACATCAATTAATTTTTCTGAATAAACAATCAAAGAAAAGGTACCATTATGAGGTACCTCCCATCGCGCCAGATCTTGAAAAACTAAAAAAAGAAACAGGTAATGGTGAGAATCTGGTTGGGAAAAACGTTGTTGAAATTTGCAAGTCAGTGGATCTTGTTTTTATTTCATTACATGGTTCTATTGGTGAAAACGGTCAGTTGCAAGCCATCTTTGATGCTTTTGGGATTCGGTATACAGGTACGGGATATATTGGCAGTCTTCTGGCCATGGATAAGGATATATCAAAGAAACTGATGAGAGCGAATCAGATCAAAACTCCAAATTGGAAGCTCTATGATGTTGAAAATCCCAGTAGTTGCGATTTTTCTGAGTTATCATACCCTTGTGTTGTAAAGCCTTGTAGTTGTGGTTCAAGTACAGGCATAACGATTGTAGAGAACCCTATCCAATTACAGGAAGCGATTGACTATGCAAAAGTATATGAGAATACCATCCTAATAGAAGAGAAAATTGAGGGGGAAGAATTCTCTGTTGGTATATTAGACGGCGTTGCCCTTCCTGTCATTGAAATAATACCCAAAACCGGATTTTATGATTATAAAAATAAGTATCAGTCAGGCATGACAGAAGAAGTTTGTCCGGCAAATATTAGTCGTACGATCGCACAGCAGATGCAATCGATTGCGCTTTCTGTTCACCGTATATTACGATTAGGATTTTATTCACGTATTGATTTTATAGTAAGCGATGAAAATGACATCTATTGTTTAGAGGCGAATACCTTGCCAGGAATGACTCCTACGAGCTTATTGTCCAAAGAAGCGGAAGCGATGGGGATATCTTACAATGAATTATGTGAGCGGATCGCAAGGTCAGCGATGAGAGGATAGTATTCCTCGCATCCGGCATGAGATGGCAGGCCCATGGGCTAGGAGGGTAACGACTGGAGGTATATTGTAAGAAATTTATAGAATTGGAGGGTATAAAATGGCAGAGGTAATAAGAACTTATCGACAATCTGTTCCAGCAATGCGTTTCATAGGGAAGAAGTATTATGACGAGGATAGAGTCGACGGTGGATTCGGGAAGCAATGGGGGAATGGTTCTCAAACGGTTGGTTTGAAGAGTTAGAAAACATCTGCGACTTAAAAAGGGTCTATGAAGATGGCGATGCATATATTGGACTCATGCGCTGGAAAGAGGGAGAACCGTTTGAGTATTGGATAGGCGTTTTTTGTCCTGAAAACACGGAAGTTCCCGAGGGATACATGTTCGTTGATTTCGATGAGGCCGATTTAGGTGTCGCTTGGCTTTATGGAAAGGAAAATGAGGTGTACGGACAAGAACATAAATGTGCTGAAAGCTGTGAGAAAGAGGGCTATAAAATTATACCCGATGAACAAGGGGCCTATTGGTTTTTCGAGCGATATGTTTGTCCCCGATTTACCACGCCGGATGAACAAGGCAATATTATATTGGACATTTGTCACTATATAGAGAAAATTTAATGGTTATACGGCATGAAACGGAGAGCTTGCTGCATCCGGTGGCAGAGGCAAACCCGTAAAGGAGGAGAAAGCCGTGATCATTAAATACCATTGTGTTAACATTTCTTCTGCTAACCCCAAAGCGCTGGTTGAGTTTTATAATGAAAAACTAGGCATACCGGTATTACAACCGAATGATCATTATGATGGTGTTTCTTTAGGATTTATCAAAGATGCTCCGACAATCGTAATATGGGACGAAAACAAGTGGGGCAAATCAAGTGAAGGACCGGTAAATCTTGTATTCGGTTGTGATGACCTTGACAAAACATACATTGAATTGAAAGAAAAGGGTGTCATATTAGAGCCTCCTCAAACTGCTGCATGGGGTGAAAAAGAACTTACTTTCTTTGACTTGGATGGAAATAAGATTTTGCTTTTATAAACAGTCTTCAAGCTGTTAGATGCATATAACCGCGTCTTATAGTCGCGATATCCTATCGCGAATGATAACAAGACGAATTTCTACGAAAAGGAAGAGGAATCTCATATGAAGTTTGAATGGAGAAAAGATGCCAAAAAATTTTATTTGCCAAAGGCGCAACCTGAGATGATAACGGTACCTCCACAGAAATTCTTCATATTGTGCGGACAAGGCAATCCGAACAGCGACCGTTTTGCGGAAGAAGTCGGGGTGTTGTATGCATTATCTTACGCAATCAAAATGATGCCTAAAAACAATATCACTCCGGAAGGTTATTTTGAATATACCGTATTTCCTCTGGAGGGAATCTGGGATCTGGCGGAGGAAGCAAGGGGCTTGGATAGCCTGGATAAAGACAAACTGGTATACACAATCATGATAAGGCAGCCGGACTTTGTTACAGATGACCTGGCCCAGCTGGCTATCGAAAAGGCAAAACAAAAAAACCCTCATCCTTTATATGACAAGGTTCGGTTTGGAAGTATTGAGGACGGATTGTGTGTACAAATGATGCATGTCGGGCCCTATGACAGTGAGCCGGAAAGTTTCGCAAAAATGGAAGCCTTTTGCAGAGAAAACAACCTGAAAAGAAAATCGCTGACTCACAGGGAGATATATATTACAGATCCTCGAAGAACTCCGCCGGAGAAGCGGAAGACCGAGCTTCGATTTAAGGTTGAGAAGGTTTAAGGATAATGACTGGCCACGAAGAAAATCAGTAAGGTAGCCCTCCACTTCAACCGAATCGAAATATGAGGAGGGGGAGGGGATATGGACTTAATCAGCCAAATTTCTGAGGATGAGATAATTGCTGAATTTTTAAAAGCCGAGATCAATTCACCCAGATTCCGTGACGAAATAATTGCTGCCCTGAATGGAATCGATGATAAACTGATCACTCAACCTAACCTGCATAGCGATATGGAAAACCGGTTAAGAAAGGAAATCCTCGGTAAAGTCAGAGGCTATGGTCAGAACAGAGATTTGTTTGAGAATTTTCCTTCCGATGTTACTTGGTACAGGGCAAATATTCATAAGGCGGAGCTTCACAATGTCATGTATATTGATTATAGTTATTGGAATGCCCTATCCAACAACACGAGACTTCCCATCCATGCAAGAGCAAATATTTTGAAGGATGTCAGAGTATTTGATGTCAGCAATCAAGGCTTTTTTGAGATTCATTCTTTGTTTAAAAAAGGTGTGTCGTTTCCCAGACTAATTCTTGTTTCGATGAATCCCAACACAAGGATTGTTGTATTGGAGGGCCATGCAAGGTTAACAGGGTATTTCTTGGAGCCGAAGCTTATACCGGAGACCATGGAAGTGATGATTGGATATTCAGAGGATTTTAGATACTGGGGCCTGTATTGAATGGATTTCCATGAAACAGCTAATATTCCAGGAACGATCAGGCAGGTTTCAGCATCATTGAAAATCGACATTGGCGTTAGGAGCAGTGAACTGACCCGAAGACTCCTTTTAAACATAAGCCAATTAACAAGATATAAAGGAGCGAAATTTATAATGATCCCAGGAATTTGTACAGACAAGCAGGTCAAAATAAGTTAGAATTGGATTATGGAAAAGCGAAGAAGATTCAAACCAGAATTTAAAGCAGAGGTAGTACTCGAAGTTTTGAGGGAAGAAAAAACGCTCAGCGAGATAGCTGCAGATTATGGAGTTCACCCAAACCAGCTAAGTCGCTGGAAGGCGGAATTCATTCGGAATGCATCAAGAGTTTTTAGCAAAGAGACGGATGAAGTGGAAAAGGTTAAACAGTCGTATGAAAAGGAGAAGGACGAACTGCTTAAGCAAATAGGGCAACTATCATATGAGGTGTCCTGGCTTAAAAAAAAATCTAGCCGATTCCTGTCCCCGAGAAACCCGAGTAGGCATGATTGATACTGATGAAAAGAAACTCAGCTTGTCGAGACAGGCAGAATTGCTTACAATAAGTCGGTCAAGTTTATACTATGTGCGTGTTCCGATAAGCAAAGAAGAGCTCGATATCAAGAGGATAATTGATGAATTGTATACGAAGCATCCTGAATTGGGTTACCGAAGGATGACAGTATTTTTAAACCGGGACTATGGCATAAAGATAAACAGGAAGCGGACAAGAAGGTATATGAGACAAATGGGTATTCATGGCTTTTGTCCTGGCCCCAATCTAAGCAAACAACTCCATGGAAAATACCTCTATCCATATCTGCTTAGGGGTTTGAATATAGATCATCCGGATCAGGTGTGGTCGGTTGATATAACTTACTGCAGGATGAATCATGGGTTTATGTACATGGTTGCCATAATTGACTGGTATTCACGATATATAATAGGGTATTCCCTTTCAAATACACTTGAAAAGAGCTTTGTAATAAATGCTATAAAAAAAGCAATAAGGGAACATGGTACGCCTGAAATAATGAATAGCGACCAGGGACCACAGTTTACGAGTGAAGAATATGTGAACCTTTTAAAGGCGAACTCAATAAAAATATCAATGGACGGGAAGGGGAGAGCATTAGACAATCAAAGGATAGAGAGGTTTTTCAGGTCATACAAGTGGGAGAAGCTGTATCTTGAGGAATGCGAAACAGGGCACCAGTTGAAGCAAATAACGAAGGAGTACGTGGATTACTATAATCATGTGAGGCCTCACGAGTCACTGAGCTACAAAACTCCTGCTGACAGTTATTATGGCAGTTCACTTGGTACTGAAAAAGCGGTTTAAGCAAAGGTAAAAGCATTAGAACGGGGACTCTGTCCCCTGGCACCTGTCCTCGCCGGAAGGCAGGCCGGTGTGTACTTTATTTAAAAGCCGGTCTTCGCGGGCAGCACCCACCGGTCATGCAAGAGGATGTTAATAGCAAGTGCTGTAAAGGCCTTTTGCGGCATAAACGGGAGCCCTCCCGGCAAAGAACAGCCGGGTCCCTCCCATTTATTCCACAGTTCCTTGACAGCACCCAGCCTTGACATATTAGTACCAATTAATACTAAAACGAAGGGAGGTCATCTAACTTAAAACTACTAAAAAATTTGTCTTGACAAAGGGGGGCACTGTAATCAGCTCTTGCGGCATATCAGAATACGGATGGTGGATTTGGCCATGCTCTTGAAGCGGATAGCTGGAATCCCAATTCTTCGCCCATACAAACATGGTGTGGGACAGAGATTCTCTATGAAATCAACATGACGGATAAAGATAACCCGATTGTAAAAGGCATACTGTCATATCTGGAAAGCGGCAAAGATTATAAGAATGGTTTCTGGTATGCGGAAATACCGTCAAATAATGACTATCCCCATGCACCTTGGTGGACATATGGTGAAAACACAGTAGAAGAATGGGGTTATAATCCAACGATATGTCTGGTTGGATTCATACTATATTTTGCAGACAAGCAGTCAGACCTTTACAAGAGAGCAAGGCAAACCGCTCAAAAAGCCATAGAAGATTTTTTGCAGAGAGGGCAGCAGGTTGAAATGCATGAGCTGGCGTGTTTTGTTCGATTCTGGGAGTATTGCAGAAGAGTTGAAGGAACGGACTTGATCAATATGGATGGATTTCAGCAGCGGCTGGTTGAGCAAGTCAAAGGTGCAATCACTCATAATACAGAAGAGTGGGATACGAACTATGTTTGCAGACCTTCACAGTTCATGCTTTCACCTAACAGTATCTTCTATCATGGTAACGAAGAGATCGCCCAATATGAAATTGAGTACATTATAAAATCAATGAATGCAGACGGATCTTGGAATGTCAACTGGTCCTGGGCTGCATATCCGGAAGAATGGGCCATTAGTAAAAATTGGTGGAAAGCAAACCAGACGATCATCAACCTGAGGTATTTGCAAGGGTTTGGATGTATAGAGCTTTCTAAGTAGATGGACGTTTTGGGAATCCAATGAGGGACAATGCATGATTTTGATCGAATAATGATTGAAGGTGGTTAGATGAGTTTTTTTAGCTGGCCCAATTGTCCCCCGGAAGTAACCTCCCAGGTTAACAGATTGGTTGAAGCCATTCAGGAAGCTATAGGTGTGAATTTGGAGGGAATCTATTTACATGGCTCCTTGGCCATGGACTGTTTTAATCCCGGTAAAAGTGATCTGGATATCATTGTGATAACGCAGGATGGGATGAATGTAAATGCAAAACGTATGATCATTGAGAATTTGCTGGTATTATCAAAACAACCCTGCCCAATTGAGATTAGCTTTATATCGAATGATCACCTTCATCCTTGGAAATACCCTACCCCATATGATCTACACTATAGCGAAATGTGGCGGGAGAGCATGATAAATCAATTGAAGAACCAGGAATGGCGAAACTGGAATCGGGAAATCCATAAAGATCCTGATCTGGCAGCCCATATCACGGTGATATTGAATAGAGGCATATGCTTATATGGCCGATCGATCAAAGAGGTATTTCCGACTGTCCCTCAAAAGGATTATCTTGCTTCCATTCTATTGGATTATAACGATACTCGAAAGAACATCCCAAAGATGCCCATGTATGCAGTCCTGACTTTTTGTAGAATTGTATACTTTATACTGGAAAAAGGTGTTGCATCCAAACGGGAAGGTGCCCTTTGGGGGATGAAACGCTTTCCCGAGTTCAGTCCCACGATTGAAAGAGCTTTATTGGTCTATCAAGGTGATGCAGAAGAACAAATCCTTGATATCAATGAAATACTTATCTTTGACCGTTTTATATACACTTTTCTATGCGAAAACGGATTCATGTAAATTGCAAAAGATTCTATAGCAGTAAATTCAGGAAATGGTGGTCACTGGATATTCCGTTTCAAAAAAGATTGTAGATTTCTTAACAAAAAATGAATTTGCCAGTTTATTCTCCGGCAAAAATCAGATATAATTGAAAATATAGTTTTGTTTGGAAACATGCATCAATGACAAATATAAATACAGGGGGAAGTAGCATGAATATTAAACCAAATAGAAAACCTAAAAATCCTAATTTCTCATCCGGCCCTTGCGCCAAACGTCCGAGGTATTCACTCAGTGCCTTGCAAGATGCCCCTTTAGGCAGGTCCCACAGAAGCAAGTTGGGTAAGTCATTACTTGCAAAATCCATTCAGAAGACAAAGGAGATTTTGGAGATTCCTGCAGACTATCTTGTAGGAATTGTGCCGGCTTCAGATACCGGTGCCATTGAAATGGCTATGTGGAACCTTTTAGGTCCCAAAGGTGTAGATGTGGTATATTTTGAATCCTTTGGAAAATCGTGGGCTTACGACATTATCAATGAGTTAAAAATACAAGATGTAACAGAAATATCTGCTGATTATGGTGAACTCCCGGATCTGTCAAAGATAAATTTTGACCACGATGTTGTTTTCACATGGAATGGCACCACCAGTGGAGTGAAAGTACCGAATGGGGACTTTATCCCTGATGATAGGACGGGACTTACCATATGCGATGCTACATCTGCAGTTTTCGCCATGGAGATACCCTGGCGAAAGATTGATGCCCTCACCTTCTCATGGCAGAAGGTACTTGGCGGCGAAGGAGGCCATGGAATGCTGGTCCTTTCACCCCGTGCTGTTCAAAGGATTGAAGAATATACTCCTGCCTGGCCGATTCCAAAGATTTTCCGGCTGAAAAAGAAAGGGAAGCTTGATGCCTCCATATTCGAAGGGTCCACCATTAACACACCTTCGATGCTTTGTAACCAGGATTACCTGGACGCTTTGGCATGGGCTGAATCGGTCGGCGGCCTCAAGGGTTTGATTCAAAGAAGCGAGAATAATTTCAAGGCTGTTGAAAGATTTGTGGCGAGGCACGACTGGATAGATTTTCTCGCTTCGGATCCGTCAACCCGTTCCAACACAAGTGTATGCTTAAAAGTAAATCTGGAATCGGAAAAACTGAAAAAGATGATAGGCATCATGGAACAGGAAAAGGTTGCCTATGACATTGCATCGTATAGGGAAGCCCCCGAAGGCATACGGATTTGGTGTGGTGCAACCATTGAAACCGAGGATGTCGAAATTATGCTTGAATGGCTCCATTGGGCTTATCAGGAGGTCAGGTCACAGTAGTGGCTGCAAAAGATAGGATAGGCGTACAAAGTAGCTATGAATCGTGGCAATAGAATAGAATAAAACAGCAAAACCGTTTTTCGGCAGTTGCTGTACAGGAAAGGGTACAGCAACTGCCTTTTTATTGAATAGAATTGTGGTGATAAAAGTCCGGAACTGAAAGGGGCGCTTGGGACTAAAAGAAATCAATATCGATATATCGATAATTACATATCGATATATCGATGTTAGTGTAAAATTACTTTGGGAAAAAACCAAAAAAAAAGATAAGAGTATCTCTCCTGTGATATCATGTAATTTGTGAAGAACCACAATAATCACAGGAAAGGAGATACTCTTATGGAACTAATTATACAGGAAATCATAGAAAAAATCAGCAGTAGTTTTGAAAAGGAACTAGAGAATCTGATACGTGAAAGAAGAGACATATCCGAATTTATTCTAGCTACTAAGAAGACGTTGGACGAGATTGGAGTAACCCTAGTGGCCGAAGCCTTGGAAACAATAGACGAGGCGTATAGAAACAGTAAAGACCGGAAACGAAACTGGACAGTAAAGGGGAAAGCAGCTGAAAAGACCCTTATGACAATATTTGGCGAAGTCAGGTATGAAAGGACATATTACAAGAATAAAAAGACAGGCGAATACAGCTACCTGTCAGATGAGGCTGTGGGCATAAAAGCCCATGATAAAATGGATGCTTCACTAAAGGCAAGGCTCATAGAGGGAGCAGTATTTATGCCCTATAGTAGGAGTGCAAAGGAAGCAGCTGAAGCTGTGGATCTAACATCACAGACAGTAATGAACAGTATCCGTGAGCTTGGCAGTGTAGACAATGACGCAGTAGAGGTTAAGCAAGATAAAAAGGCGGTAAAGGTACTGTACATAGGAGCTGATGAAGATCATGTACCACTTCAGACTGGGGGCTACGCAGAACCAAAGCTTGTATATGTACATGAGGGTAGGGAACAGGATGGGGAAAATCGGTGGAGGTTAATAAATGCAAGGTATTTCAGCGGTATTTATGCAAACAGTGATGAGCTATGGGTGGAAGTTTTGGACTACATAGATAAGACTTAAGATATGGATTCTATTGAAAAGATATACCTATCAGGGGATGGTGCTGCATGGATAAAGAATGGACTAGGCTGGATAAAGGGCAGCATCTTTGTACTGGACCGTTATCACTTATCAAAGTATGTAACTCAAGCTACGGCGCATATGGGCTACACCACACCAATTATGTGGGATTATATAAATGCTGGAGACAAGGGAAGAGTAAAAGAGCTATTTAAAGCAATCATAAGTACAACTGAGCCGGAAACAAAGAAGAGAGCTGTGCAGGAAGCAAGAAGAAATATACTAGGCAACTGGGAAGGGATAATGCGGCAGTATGCGTCGGATTACATCGGCTGCAGTGCAGAAGGTCATGTTAGCCATATCTTGTCGTCCAGGTTAAGCTCACGGGCTCTGGGCTGGAGTAGAACGGGTGTGGACCAGATGGCCAGGTTAAGGGTCTTTGTAGCGAATGGCGGAGATGTGTATGACATATTTATGCGAAAGAAAAAAGCAGCAATAAATGAAGCAAGTGAGGTAAAAGTAGACCGGGAGATTATCAGGAAGAGAAAGCTTACAGCATCGCGCGAAACCATCGGTAACATAACCATTTTGAATATTGGCAAAAGGACTTGGGCTTCCCAGTTCCTTAAGTCAGTGAGAGATGCTTAAAGTAGCAGGTAAACAGGAGATTACTTTTATTTTTAAAACCCATAGTATCTTGACGCTATCGAAATATCCTTCTTTTTATACTTTTTATAGCAGATCGTGGTATAATATAGTTGAATTTTCTTTTTATATATTCATGATTTACACCATTATGGGATAAGGAAAAGCTGGCATTCCTGAAGGGGGATAAGTATTTTAGGGGAGAGGGGCTGAAAAGATTTTGGAGAAAATAGTGGGACTTTATAAAATGGAAGTATTTAAAAGGAGTGCTGTGGTTTGGATGGTATTCCAAGGAATATTATGGGTGGTTTTCGGCATAACCTGCTTGATGAATCCCGACGCATGGGGGAATGCCCCTGAACCGAAGGGGGTTGTTTCAAATTTTCATAACTTATTCGGCACTTTTCTGTTTATTTTTGGGAACAATCTCCTGTTATCCCTCATTATTGTTTTAGGGAACGTGTTTGTACGTTTTGGAGCCGTCACCCCTGGACTGCTCATTCTTATGGTTCAAGGGGTTATGATTGGGTCGGTAGCTGGAGCCAATTCTTTTGAGATTCCCTTCAGAAGTATAGCGGAAGCCAATATTCAATTCCTGAAGGTAGGCTTATGGGAAACAACAGCATATGCATTGATCTGTGGGGTTACCCTCACAAAATCGTTGCATATTGCAGATACTTTTCCTGCTAAACAATGGTCTGAAGTGAGAAGGTTTAAAGAGCTACACTTTAGTACAACTGAAAAAGTATACCTGTTGGTTAGTATCTTCCTACTAGGATTGGCTGCTTATATCGAGGCCATTTATTTAACACGAATGTAACCTTGTGCCAGAAGTGAAAGAACTGTAAAAGAAGGGGTGGAAACTGTTGGAATGTTCATATGATCTATTCCCCGATCCATGTCCCAAGATCATTGTAGTATTAGAGGGGGCTCATTAAAGAGAAATATGGTAAGAAAACTATGAAGCATGAATTTGTACAATATAAAAAATGAAAAAACCGCCGGACAACGGTTAAAAAACGAATGTCCGGCAGTTTTTGTTAGTGCTTTGCTTTATCCTTGGCTATATCGGATTTGGAATCCACTTTATCAGTATTCCAGTTCCAGAGGCTCACCCGTTACCTCAAATTCAACCATTGCCGGTTTGGTATCCAACAGTTCTTCACTCCTCTTATCGGGCTGGCTGCCGCCAAGGAAAACCCGGAAGGTACCCGGCTCCAGTATGCATTTCCCATGATCATCGATAAGAGCCATTTGGCGGGGAGTTAATGTGAAGGATACCTCCATCTCCTGGTTGGGGGCAAGACGAACACGTTTCATACCCTGCAGCTGCCATTTCGGGACAGTCACGCTGGCCTCCACATCCTTTAAATAGAGTTGAACAATCTCATCCGATTCCCAGGAGCCAACATTCTTAACCTTGACGGAGCATTGGAGGGTATCTCCGGCTTGAATACTCTCGCTGGATACCTTTGCATCGCAGTATTCGAATTGGGCATAGCTGAGTCCATAGCCAAAGGGATATAAAGCTTCATTTTCCATATATCGGTAGGTTCTGTTTTTCATCGAATAGTCACGGAAATCGGGAAGTTCTTCCGTTGATTTGTAGAAGGTGACCGGAAGCTTTCCGGAAGGGCTGTATTCCCCGAAGATCAAATCGGCAATGGCCTTTCCACCCTGAGCGCCCGGATACCAGGCTTGAATAATGGCAGGGATATTCTGATCTGCCCAGGTAACGGCCAGAGCACTTCCCGAGAGCAGGACAAGGATAAGGGGTTTGCCAACCTTGTGGATGGTTTCAAGCAGTTCCTGCTGTAATCCGGGAAGTTTTAAATCCCTCTTGTCGCCGCTGGCATATTCATTGGAAGCGTCGCCTTCCTCACCTTCTATATTTGCATCCAATCCAAGGCACATCACGACCACGTCAGCCCTTTCAGCCGCAGATATGGCTTCGGCAAACCGATCTCTTGGCTCACCGAGCCCCTGGACACGGTCACGGTATAAATGACATCCTTCGGCGTAGAATACCCGGGTATTTTCATCTACGGCATCCTGGATTCCCTCCAGCACTGTTATGTATCTTGTAGCTGTACCTTCATAGTTGCCTACCAGGGCATCACGGCTATTGGCGTTGGGGCCGATTACTGCAATGGATTTCAGTTTCTTTCTATCCAAAGGAAGCAGTCCTCCCTCATTTTTGAGCAGCACCATAGATTTTTTGCTTAGCTCAAGGGCTAAGGCCTGATGCTCCTTACTGTCATTCACCTCGTAGGGAATATTTGTGTAGGGGACATTTTCGGGCTTGTCGAACATTCCCAGTTTCATCCTGGTCATCATCAGCCTTGTGACAGCACTATCAATGGCTTCTTCAGTGATCAGTCCTTCCTGCAGGGCGGTGAGCACATGAAGGTATGTATTTCCACAGTTCAGATCACAACCGTTATTCACGGCCAGAGTGGCGGATTCAGGAGCAGTACTGGTAACCATATGGTTTACATGAAAATCTCTGATAGCCCAGCAATCGGAAACCACATGTCCTTGAAAACCCCATTCCTCCCGAAGAATTTTCTGTAGGAGGGTTTTGCTCCCACAGCAAGGTTCGCCGTTAGTACGGTTGTAAGCGCCCATTACAGATTCCACCCGGGCTTCTTTAACCAATGCCTTAAAAGCAGGGAGGTAGGTTTCCCTGAGATCCTTTTCGGATACGACGGCGTTGAAGGTATGCCGTTCATTTTCCGGACCGCTGTGGACTGCATAGTGTTTTGCACATGCAGCAGCTTTCAGGTACTTGGAGTGATCTCCCTGAAGACCTTTTACAAAGGCCACTCCAAGTCTGGAAGTCAGGTAAGGGTCTTCCCCATAGGTCTCATGTCCGCGTCCCCAGCGGGGATCCCTGAATATGTTGATATTGGGGGACCAAAAGGTCAGGCCTTTATATATACCATGGTCCCCCTTTCTTTGGAACTCATGATATTTGGCCCGTCCTTCCGTTGAAATGACATCAGCTACCTTCTGGAGCAGCTCTTCATCAAAGGTGGCGGCCATTCCGATGGCCTGGGGAAACATGGTAGCTACTCCGGCGCGGGCTACACCGTGCAGGGCTTCATTCCACCAATTGTAGGCCGGAATTCCCAGTCTCGGTATAGCTGGGGCATTATAGACCATTTGGGAGGCTTTCTCTTCAAGTGTCATTCTGGATACCAGGTCCTTCGCCCGTTCTTCAAAGCTTAGACTTTCATCTTTGTATGCAGGCAAGTCTGCCATATGGATCCCTCCTAGCCGTTTCTTATTCGCATAATGCATCTATGTATATTATACATGATCGCCGTTGGAATACATTACACTTTTTGCCCTTATATGGACAATTCTTGCGATATAGATCTATTCGATCCTATAATTTGATAATACTGGTGCCATGGGTTGTTGTATGGTAGAATAGGGAAGTAGCAAGCTGGATGCATTCGATATTCATACTGGCGGCTAAAAGCCTGCTTCATGGTTGCTTCATAGCTAAAAAAAGAACAGTGATGGATTGCTACGGAGGGATACATTGATATATAAAATACATATATGGATATCCTTGTTTTTCCTCATTGTAATAGAACAGGGAATAAAGCTGATCATAAATAGTAAGTTTTTGGGTAAGCATTTCCCAATCCTGGAGCCGTGGCTGTATTTCAAGCCTATGTTCAACAGGGATTATTCCTGGCTTAATTCCATGCTGCAATTGGGAATCGGAAAATGGGTTCACATTTTAGTTGTTGCTGGAATCAGCATTTTGATTCTTTTGTTTTATGCGTTTCTTAACAAAGAGGCAGCTAGCAGCCCTCTGATCGATGCTGCTTTTGTCTTTCTCTTCGCAGGGGCTCTGTGTTCATTGATCGATAAGATTTTTTGGGACGGTAGCCTGGATTACATCCAGGTTAAGGGCTTGTTTACATTTGATTTAAAGGGTGTTTATGTGAACGTGTTCGTCGGGCTCCTGCTTTTGATGTTGCTGGTCAACCATCAGGGAATTCAGCAGATGGATGACAGAAGGCTTGTAAAGGATTTTATTCGCTTTTTACGAGGAAAATAGAGGAAATAGATCATTGGGATATAGTTGAATCATAAAAGCATATTCGGATGATAATAGATAAGAAAAAGCCTAGGAGCTCATGCATTCGGATGAAAGAAGATGCGATGACAAGGCATGGATGGGAGCATTCGTATTGAAAACGTATATTTCTACCTTTACACCAGGTTTTGAAGCTGTGATTGGCTGGATTCTTCCTCAATTGTTGGCTGGTTCGAAGTTGCTAAAGCTATATAGTGGGCTGGTTGTTTATCAATACAATGGCCATCCAATGGAAATATCTAAAATACCTGTATTCAACAACTCATATTATGTTATAAGATGGTTTACCGGCGGAAATCTATCCTTTCATAGAATGGTAAATGAAGTACTTAATCATCATAATCACTATCTGAAGCATAGTGAATGGAATGGCCGTTATAAAACTTTTCGAGTAAGATTTGTGAAGGAAAATCAGTTTCAGAAAGTGGATAAACAGCTGGTATCCAAAGCCGAAAAAGAAATCATCAGGGCAACGAAGCTGAAGGTCAATCGTTTAAAGCCGGAGACAGAGTTTTGGTACTTGATACGAAGGGAAAATACTGCATACTACGCACAGCTGTTGTTTAGAAGGCATATTACCGAAAAAAACCTGAATAAGGGGGAACTACGTCCTGAATTTGTCCTCTTGATGATATATTGGGCCAATATAGGCCCCCATGATGTTGTCATGGATCCTTTTGCGGGATATGGCTCTATCCCATTTCAGTTATATAACGCTTTTTCCTTTGGGAAGTTGATTGTCAACGACAAGGATCGCATAAAGGTCGATTACTTGAAAAGATTGTTTACAAAGGCTAGGACCAGGAAGATGGTAGAGATCAGCTGTGAAGATGCTAGGTCCTTATCTCATGTACAGGACAAAAGTGTTGATAAAATCATTACAGATCCCCCCTGGGGGATTTATGAAAATATCCAGGATATAGAAGGGTTTTATACTGATGTCCTGATGGAGATGAAACGCATCCTGAAGGATGAAGGCAAGATAATTGTTCTGACGGCCAGCAAAACCGAGTTTAAAAATGCTACCTTGGCCTGTGGCTTGAAGATCATCGATAGGATCGACACACTGGTCAAAGGGAAAAAAGCAAGCCTCTTCAGGGCTGTAAAGGAAGAGGGATGATGAAGGATATTCCGGCATAACCAAGAGAGTGAAGCGGAAAGAGAAGGGGAATTATGGAGTTTCCCCTTCTCTCTGACCTATGCCAAGGCGTAGAAATCAATTATCGATGTTTCTTTTTCCATTCCCCCTTATGATGATGTGTTCTGGGAATGAATCCTTTCTCTTTCATGATTTTGAACTTCTCATCCATCTTTTGCTTGATTTCCTCAGCCCGTTCCTTTGTGAGGATACCAAAGCTTTGATACTTATCTATCATCTGCTTCCTCAATTCCAAGATTTTCCCCTGAAGGTCATAGATTTCCTTTTTTTGAGATTCGGTTAAATTGGCCCAATCAGGAGTTTGCTCTTTTGAAGACGGTGCAGCTATGCTGCTTGAATCCTCAACAATAGCAAAGGCAACAGATAAGGTAAGAAGTGGGAGAAGCAGCACTGCCAACAAAAAAGGAGCGATTTTTTTCATATTTCATTTCACCTCCTTTCTTTTCTGTTTTAATATGTCCCAAAAGTGTTTCAAAATTATGAAAGGACGAGGAGTAATTTCTGGAGGAATCCCCATAGAAGCAAAAGAAAAAAATTACTTATATATCCATTATCAAATATCTCAGGGAGTAAAAACAAATCTCGAAAAGAGACGATATCTGAATCGTAAACAATGAAAATACTGAAAAAAAGACAAACTTTTCTGTATTTATTTGTATTCATCGGTACAATGCGCTATAATAATATATTGTAAAAAAACAAATGAGGGGGAGTGTTTTTTGTTTAAGATACAGACTCTGAATAGAATAGCGGATGTAATCTATGAAGTTTTGTCCCAGGATCGCTACATAATTGGCAGTGATATGGATAATCCTGATGCGTTGATCGTACGCAGCGCCAGCTTACATTCGATGGAATTCCCGCAAAACCTTATTGCTATTGCCCGAGCCGGGGCAGGTGTAAACAATATACCCATCGACCGCTGTTCTCAAGCAGGTATTGCAGTATTTAATACCCCCGGTGCCAACGCCAACGCTGTAAAGGAAATGGTCATTTGTGCTTTGATTCTGGCTTCTCGAAATGTCATCCAAAGCATTGAGTGGACCCGTACTCTCAAGGGAAAAGGCAGCGAGGTTCCCAAACTTGTTGAAAAGGGAAAAGGGCAGTTTGTTGGACCTGAAATTAAGGGCAAAAAGCTGGGTGTCATTGGATTGGGCGCCATTGGTGTGCTTGTAGCTAATGCCGCTTCTTCCTTAGGTATGAAAGTAATGGGTTATGACAAATACATGTCCGTTGAATCAGCGTGGCAGCTTTCAAGGGCTGTTCGTAGGGCGACAGAAGATCAGGTGATTAGAGAATGTGATTATATCACTTTCCATACACCTTTGACGGATGAAACCAGGGGAAGAATCAACAAAGACTTGATCGCATCCATGAAAAGAGGTGCCACCATCCTTAATTTCTCCCGGGCAGAGCTCGCTGTGACAGAGGATGTTATCGAGGCTTTGGAAAGCGGTCAATTGTCCCATTATGTGGTGGACTTTCCGACAGATGATATGATCGGGGTTCCGAATGCAATTTGTCTTCCCCATCTGGCCTCTGGCACACCGGAGTCGGAGGAGAATTGTGCATCAATGGCGGCTGAACAGCTGGCAGATTATATAGAAAACGGAAACATTAAGAATTCAGTCAATCTTCCGGACTGTAACATGCCGCGCAGTGGAGTGGAGCGCATTGCTGTGATCCATCGCAACGTACCGAATACCATTAGTCGAATAACTGCTTCCCTGGCAGATCGTTCCATTAATATCGCCAATATGATCAGCAATTCGAAAAAGGAATATTCCTATACTCTGATGGACATTGATGAAAGCGTCGATGAAAGTCTGATTGAAAAGATTGAACAGATGGACGGCATTATCCGAGTACGTTTAATTCGGTGAGGGAAGAGAGGATGACAAGGGTTGTTCCCTTGTCATCTTTTTCTATGATTCAAGCAGCAGTGGGTATCCAGCTGTCAGTAGCTCACCGGGAAAGCGAGCTATTCAAATATAATGTTGATCATAAAGAGGAGGGCTTAAAGGATGACAAAACGCTATGATGTTGCTGCCTATATATGGCCGGCCTATACAGGTGATGAGATGAGAACGAGGATGTTTTGGCCGGAAGGGATAGGAGAATGGCAGTCTGTTAAGAATGCCGTTAAAAAATTTCCTGGCCACAACTGGCCGAGAAAGCCTCTTTGGGGCTATGTCAATGAGGCGGATCCCTATGTGATGGAAATGGAGATTAACGCAGCAGCAGACCACGGTGTGAACGTTTTTATTTATGACTGGTACTGGTATGACAGACGCCTTTTTCTAGAAAACTGCCTGAATGACGGCTATCTTAAGGCAAGAAACAATGACAGGGTAAAATTTTATCTTATGTGGGCGAACCATAATGTGAACCATACATGGGACATCCGACTGTCTCATATGCAGGATACTATTATTTGGGATGCCGCGGTTGACCGCAGTGAATTTGAAAAAATTGGGAAACGTCTTATTGAGAAGTACTTTAAGCATCCTTCCTATTATACGATTGATGGGAAGCCGGTATTTATGATATATGACCTGCCGAATCTCATGAAGGGTCTGGGTGGTGCCGAGGCTACCAGGGATGCCTTTGAGTGGTTCAGGAATCAGGCCGTGAAGGCAGGTCTGCCCGGACTTCATCTGCAGATGACCATGTGGGGAGAGATGAATTTCAACCTCAGCGGAGTGGATGACGGGATTACGGCTACCACAAGTGAGGTTGTAAAGCTTGTCGGATTCGATAGCATGACCCATTACCAGTATGTGCATTTTGTAGATATTGACAGGGATTATAATGAGATTATGGTGGATGTACTGAAGGAATGGGAACGAATTGAGAAAGACTATGATATTCCCTATTTCCCTCATATTTCCATCGGCTGGGACAACAATCCTCGTTTCCAGGAATTCCGTCCGGGGATTGTGAAAAACAATACGCCTGAGAATGTGAAGAAGGCCCTTGAAGAAGCCAGGAAATATGCGGACAACCATCCCGAACAGCCGCCCTTAATCACAATCAACAGTTGGAATGAATGGACAGAAACAAGCTATCTGCAGCCGGATGATCTGTACGGTTATGGATATCTCCAGGCTGTAAAAGAGGTTTTCTGTAAATAGTGTAGCTGAACAATCAAAAAGATCACCTGTATAATGACCGAAAGGTCCATACAGGTGATCTTTTTGTTAAACAAGTGTGGACTTTACCCGTCAATTTCGGTGTTTATTTCATCCAGCAATGAAATATCGTCCTTAAAAATGGGCTTGATTCTTAACTTGAAATCAATCTTTTTCTGTGACAGACGGTATTGGGGCAGTAACTCCGGTCCACAGCTGTTGGATCCCACCCCGCTGTTCATATAGTCAAGATGGACGATCGTCTCATCACGCCTGGTTAACTCATGGGGATGCATCGCCTTTGTAAGATCCTCCGGTGTATAATGGGATGCGTTGAAGGAGAAATCCTCCATCCCGACAAACAGGAGGCCCATTCCCAGGAGATTGGTGACCGTAGCCCATTCGGTTGCATAATGGCTTCCATTTTCTTGGGGCATCAGATAATTCTCGTGCATGGCATCAACCGTGGAAGCAAACCGGCTCTTCCAGGTGCTCCGGCGCTTATCAATATAGCTTTCATGGGGGCCGTAGCCGAAGTATTCCACCAACTTATTACCCTTGGGCATGGTAAGCTGTAGGCCGAACCTGGGCAGGAACGGAAGATCATCCCTTAGCTCAACCTGGGTATCCAGCAGGATATCCCCGCTGCCATAAACTGTCCAATAAGCCTTTCCTTTTAAAACAGGCTTTCTGGTATAAGCGGCTAAGGAGAAATCACAGCAGAGGGTAATGTGTTTATCATCTTCACAAATAACCTCCAGGCCATATAGCTTTGTTTCCAATCGATCATAGCCCGCTTCTCTCCATTTGTGTACAATATTCCGATCGTTATCGGTAGGTGCCCTCCACACATTGAATACAGGTTTTTGACTGATCATAGGCACGCCCTGATAAACGATGCTGGTGAAGGAGCCGCAGTGGGTATCAAACACGTATTTGAAATCCACACCTTCGATGATGATTTCCTTACCGTTTTTTTCGATGGCCAGGGATGGCATGGCTGCTTTGGAATACAGGGCTTTTTCCACTTTTCCTGCAGGAAGCTCAAACTGGGCAAAGGCTACTTCGTATCCTCTGTCTGCCCACTCCGTATCGATGTTTTGCAGATAGGAAATCTTCAGGAAATAACGGCCGTCCCATTTCTCCGGTAGGGTATAGGGAATCCTCACCTTTAAAGATTCGTGGGGCGGGATATCCAATTCCTCGAGCTCACCGCTTTCAATGACCTCACCGTCTTTTTCCAGCCTCCAGCTCAAGCTAAGGATGGACAGATTGACAAAGTCATACAGGTTGGTTATTTTGAATTCTCCTTTTTTTAGGTCAATGGCTTCCGTACGAACGGGAGCAATGACATTCTTCAATTCCAGCAATCCTGTGTGGGGTGTTCGATCGGGATAGACAAGACCGTCCATACAGAAATTCCCGTCATTTGGCACGTCACCGAAATCACCACCATAGCCGTAGTATTCAATTCCGTCCGGGGTTGTGGTCTTTACGGCATGATCGGTCCATTCCCATACAAAACCACCGGCAAAGCGATCGTACTTATACATAAGGTCCCAATAATCCTGCAGATCTCCAGGCCCGTTTCCCATGGCATGACTGTATTCGCAAAGGATATAGGGGCGTTTTTCTGTTTCATCATTCAGGATCAAATCTTCCATTTCTGCGATGGGAGGGTACATTCTGCTATAGACATCAATACAGGAGGTATCCAGGTCATTTCTGCCCCAGCCCGTAGCTCCTTCGTAATGAATGAGACGTGAGCTATCCCTGTTCTTTGCCCATTCGGCCATCCGCATATGATTCTCGCCGTAGCCTGATTCATTTCCCAGGGACCAGAAGATGACACAGGGGCGGTTTTTATCCCGTTCAACCATTCTCTGCATCCTATCCAGATAGGCCATTTCAAATTGGGGATCTCTGGAGATCATATGAATGTCTCCGGCAGGGCCGCATCCATGGGTCTCGAGATCCGCTTCGTCGATGACATAAAATCCCATCTGGTCACAGAGCTCCAAAAATCTGGGGTCATTCGGGTAATGAGCGGTGCGTACGGCATTAATATTATGGCGTTTCATAATGAGAAGGTCATTTCTCATATGATAAAGGGGAGTGGTATGGCCCAGCTCGGGGTGGGAGTCATGCCGGTTTACTCCCTTGAATTTTACGGCCTTCCCATTAATGAGGATGACGGAATCCTTTATGCGAATATCGCGAAAACCGACCTTCTGGAGGATGACCTCATTTCCCAGGTAGAGGTACAGCTCATAGAGGTTAGGTGTTTCAGCAGACCATAGGTCCGGGTTTGTAACCTTGGTTTCCATCATGCCTTTGCCGGCGATATGACCGACCTCATCGTAGAGGGTGTTTCCATAGATATCTTTCAGTACTGCCCTGACGTTGGCCGTGACACCGTCTTTTAGCTCAATCCCCCATTTCGATATCCCTTCTGTATATGTAGGATTCAGCTCTGTCTTGACGAAAATATCGGAAATATGGGCCTTGTCCCTATATAGCAGGTAAACCGCCCGAAAGATACCGGAAAGTCTAAACATATCCTGGTCTTCCAGATAGCTTCCGTTACACCATTTCAGGACCATGACGGCAATACGGTTTTTACCTTGATGCAGGAATTTGGTGATATTAAATTCAGAGGTCATACGACTGACTTGGCTGTATCCAACAAATTGGCCGTTTATCCAGAGGTAAAAACAGGAATCCACACCTTCAAAGACAAGGTAGATATCCTTTTCCTCCAAATCAGTGACATGAAAATCCCGAACGTAGAGCCCCGCAGGATTGTTATCCGGTACATAGGGCGGATCAAAGGGATATGGGTAATTGACATTGGTATATTGAGGCTTGTCATAACCGTCCATTTGCCAATTTGAGGGGACAATCAGATTATCCCAGCCACTTGCATCAAAACCTTGTGCATAAAAACCGTCTTCTACATGGTACACAGAATCGTGATACTTGAACTTCCAGACGCCATTCAAGCTTTGGAAAAATTTCGAATCCCCACGATTTCCTTTTTTAGCTTTCATTTCATTCTCATACGGTATAAAATAGGAACGGGGGCTTTCACAATTCACATGTAAAATGCTTGGATTTTCCCAATACTTTTCTACGGAAATCATGAATATACCTCCTTGTCGGATTTTTTCTTAGATGCATAATACATATGCAATATTATGGAACCCAGCACACAATCATATTATACTATAATATGAAGTATAGGACCAGTTTCGTGGGATAACCTGGAGGACAGTGCAACTTACAGTATTCCATTTGGAGCTTGAAATTCCTGGGCCGGAAGCATAAATGAACAGATCAGTCAATACACTTTTGTAACGATGTACATGAGGAAGATCTGGGAATTTGTGCTTGAAATATATACGAAAAGGAGGGCGGCATTATGGTATTATTGTTACTTTTTGTATTGGCGTGGTTTTCAGGATTCATTCTCTTTAGGAAAGCCCGGCTGGATTATCATGGGCAAAGACAGATTGATCACAGCAGGGTATCGGTGATCATCCCAGCCCGAAACGAGGAAGGCAACCTGCCCTATCTCCTGGGTTCCCTACAAAAACAAACTTTTCGGCCTCATGAAATTATTGTAGTTGATGATTTTTCATCTGACGGAACAAGGGAGATAGCCAGGAAATATGGTGCCAAGGTAATTGAGAGTATTCGCCTTCCGGATGGTTGGACGGGCAAGAATTGGGCCTTATGGAATGGGTATCTCCAATCGTCCGGAGACATCCTGGTTTTTCTTGATGCGGATGTCAGGCTGGCTCCCGGTGCATTGGAAGCGCTTTTACAAGCAAGGGAACGGTCAACGGGTGCTATATCAGTGGTTCCTTATCATATCACAGAAAAATTCTATGAAAAACTTTCCCTGCTCACTTATCTTTTGGGTGTTTTCGTCTTTACATCTCCTTTTGAAAAAAACAGATCTCGAAAAGGTCTCTACGGTTCCTGTATTGTTGCAGCTCGAGAGGATTATGAACAAATTAACGGACACAGCAGCGTCAAATCTGAAGTGCTGGATGATATGAAGCTTGGAATGAAATTCTCTGAAGCCGGAATTCCTATACAAAACTTCATAGGAGGGAATCTGGTTTTCTTCAGAATGTACCCATATGGCCTGGTAAATCAGTTCCTTGGTCTTAGCAAAAGCGCTGTTTTCGGTGCAGCCAACACCCATCCTGCCACCTTGGTGCTGATAGGGGCATGGGTACTGGGCCTTCTTTTGACAGGCTTTTTGATGCCGATTCTGATGATGATCAGTCATTCCCTGTTCATGCCTATCCTGATAGCCTATATCCTGTATGCGGTACAGATTTGTTATTTCTTAAAATATACAGGGAAATATGGCTGGGTAATGCCCATTCTGCATTTTTTATCGACGCTCTTTTTTGTACTGGTGATTATACACTCCGTTTATCAGGTGGTTTTCCTGGGGCGGGTCTCCTGGAAGGGGAGACAAATTGATTTAGGAGGTAGGGAGGTCTTATGATTGCTTTATATACAGCGCTGGGATTTCTGTGGGGTTCCATGATGTTTTCATACTGGCTTGGTCTCATTGTAAAGAAGGACATAAGGAGAATGGGGGACGGTAATCCCGGTGCATACAACCTTTGGCATGCTGCAGGTTTCAAGCTTGGCATCCTTGGTGCTTTTCTCGACTTTATGAAAGGTTATCTGCCCCTTTACGTGTTGGTAAGAGGTGGACATGTGAAGGATATGGCTATCATACCGGCAGCCATTGGCCCCGTCTTGGGCCATGCCTTTTCGCCATTTATGAAATTTAAGGGTGGTAAAGCGATTGCAGTATCTTTCGGGGTATGGAGTGCGGTTGCAGGTTTTGAAGTTTCCCTGGCATATGCCATCATACTTGCTATTCTTCAAATACTGGTCAAATTTATATCATCGAAAAAGCCATTGCCGGTAGAAATAGATGCATTCACGGTGGTTCTGGGTATGGGTATCCTGTGCATATACCTAATGTTGGGATCATTTGCCAGGCAGTTCATCCTTTTCGCTTTTTTAAATCTTCTTGTTCTTATCTTCAAGAATAAGGAAAAGCTTTATGTGCTATATGAGAAAATATGGGCAAATGAGGAGAACCAGGTTTTCAAAGAAACATAAATGCCTATAAGCGTGAAATACTACGAACAGAGATTGAAAAGGGAATGGAAATAGTGATATAGTAAGATGGCAGAAAATATGAAGCTCTGTAGGAGTAAGATGAGCTGAATGAATGATCTCTGGCCGGTTTGTAGGGATTCATAGTTCTATAGCGGACTGGGTATTTCTTTATCTGAAATTGCTGCGATATATCAGTTGATGAGGAGGTTTTTCGGTGGGTAAAAAGACTCATGTAGGCATTCTATTTGGCGGAAAATCTGTTGAACATGAGGTGTCGGTACAGTCAGCCGGAAATGTATATGATGCAATTGATAAGGGCAAATATCATGTTACGATGATTGGTATAACCAAGGAAGGCAAATGGCTGTTAAATCCAAAGGTGGTCAATGGAGTTGTTGCTGCCGATAAAGGGGAGGGGATTCAGGTCAATCCCCTCGCCATCATTCCCGGTGCCGATGGAAAGCAACTTATTGAATTAGGCGGGAAGAATGAATTTGACAAGCTGGATGTAATATTCCCGATTTTGCATGGACCTTACGGGGAAGATGGAACTGTTCAAGGCCTGCTGCGGTTGGCGAACATTCCCTTTGTTGGACCCGATGTATTAGGGTCGGCTGTGGGAATGGATAAGGAAGTCATGAAAAGGCTCTTGCGTGACAGTCAAATTCCCATCGCAGATTACCTGACCCTTTATAAATATGGAGATAATCCAACTTATGATGAGATTGAAGCCTTTTTGGGGGTCCCTTTTTTCGTAAAACCTGCTAACACCGGTTCTTCCGTTGGTATCAGCAAAGTGAACAATGAAGATAAATTTCAAAAGGCATTGGAGGAAGCTTTTGCATATGATACAAAAGTAATTGTAGAAAAAAACATCATTGGAAGAGAAATTGAGTGCGCTGTATTGGGGAATGAGGATCCCATTGCTTCTTTGCCCGGTGAAGTACGGAGCAATCATAGTTTCTACTCCTATGAAGCCAAGTATTTGGATGAACATGGTGCTGCTCTGGAGATCCCGGCCAAATTACCCCAAAGCGTTATAGAAAAAATTCAGGAAACGGCAATCAAGGTATTCAAGGTCCTTTGTTGTGAAGGAATGTCAAGGGTGGATTTCTTCCTGACAGACCAGGAGGAGATCATTGTAAACGAAATCAACACCATTCCAGGTTTTACAAAGATAAGTATGTATCCTAAGCTGTGGGAAGTCAGTGGGATACCCTATAGCCAATTGATCGACAGACTCATTCAATTGGCACTGGAGCGATTTGACAGACAGATGAAGCTTAAGACATCCATATAGGTTCTCTTTCATATTTTTATAGGGGATCGTCTTGAGGCTTTGCAGCAATTTGCCTGGGATCGCCGGCATTATCATACAGAGTACGGGAGGATTGTATGGAGATTATTTACTTACATGAAATCATGGAGGCTACTGTTGGAGTTCGGGATTCCCGCTACAGCAACATTGCCATTCATAGCATCAGCACGGACAGCCGAAGGATTCAAAGGGGCGATTTATTTATTGCTCTGGAAGGGGATAATTTCGATGGTCATGATTTTGTAGAGGATGCTGTTCGCTCTGGAGCAGCGGCAGTTGTTGTATCAAAGCCTGTGAAGCTTCAGCAGGAAGTGCCGGTTATTCAGGTTGACAATACATTGAAGGCTCTGTGGCAGGTATCCGCTTACTACAGGCGAAAATTTTCAAAGCCCGTCATTGCGGTTACCGGGAGCGTGGGGAAGACCAGTACAAAGGACATGGTTGCTGCAGTTTTATCATCGAAATACTGCGTTCATAAATCTCAAGGTAATTACAACAACCATATTGGCCTTCCCATGACAATTTTCGGTCTGGAAAACAAGCATGATCTGGCGGTGCTGGAGATGGGAATGAGCGGCTTCGGTGAAATCAGGGAGCTAAGCCGTATTGCCAGACCTTCTGTCGCGATGATAACCAATATCGGTTTATCTCATATTGAAAAATTGGGAAGCCGGGAAAACATTTTAAAGGCTAAACTGGAAATCTTGGAGGGAATGGATGAAAACGGTGTTTTGATACTAAATGCCGATGACTCGTTCCTGCAGAAGGTGAACGGAAGCTTTGCCGGCAGAGTGGTCCGTATAGGCATTGATGTCGATGCGGATTTTACCGGATACGCCGTAGTGGATAAGGGAGAAAAAGGGGTGACTTTTAAGGTAAAGCTTCAGGGGCGGGAATATGATGTGCATATTCCTGCGTTGGGCAGGCATAATGTCTACAATGCCCTATTTGGCATTGCATGTGGAGTGGAGCTGGGTCTGAACCCGGAAGAAATCCTGGAGGGCATTCGAAATTACCAGCCTGAGAAAATGAGATTGAATATCATCGAAATGGATGGGATTCGATTCATAAACGATTCCTATAATGCAAGTCCCGATTCTATGCAAGTGGCTCTACAGGTTTTGAAGGGGATAGCAGGGGAAAACCGAACCATCGCTATTTTGGGCAATATCCTCGAGTTGGGCGGACTGGCTTCGATTGCACATCAAAACGTAGGTAAGATGTGCGGCGAGTTGGGAATCGATTTTGTAGCCATCATTGGTGAGAACGCCCAGGATCTGGGTCAGGGCATTGGTGATGAAAGCCGGTATAAGATTTTCCATTCCCATGACGAGATTATTCAATTCATGAAAGGCTTCCTCAGGAAAAACGATGTGGTCCTGGTGAAAGGCTCAAGGGGTATGAAGATGGAGAAGATTTTTGAATTATGGTAGGCAGACAGGTAATTTCCTGTGTTTGATATGAATTTATGGACAATTTCAGACATTTATCTGGTAAATCTCAAACAGAAATGATAAAATGAAACAGTATTCATAGGAATATATAATATCATATCAAGGGGTGTATTAGACATGGAGATGAAACTGGGAATAATTGGGTATGGGGGTATGGGTCACTGGCATGGACAGAATGCACCTCGTGCAGGTGTGAAGATCGTCGGGGCCTATGATGTGGATCCCGAAAGGATGAAAATGGCCAGGGAAGAAGGCATTAAGACATATGATGACCTTGAAAGCTTTTTAAGCGATGATGAGATGAATTTTGTTCTGATAGCTACGCCAAACGATGTTCATAAAGAACAGGCTATAGCTGCGATGGAGGCAGGGAAACATGTCTTAGTAGAGAAGCCGGCTACCTTATCCGTGCAGGATTGGGATGATATGGTAGAGGTAAGCAAGAAGACCGGTCGTATCCTTACCGTACATCAGAATCGCCGTTGGGATCGAGATTATAAGGTCATGCGCAAGGTTGTGGAGAGCGGCAGTATCGGCAAGGTACTATCCATTGAAAGTCGTGTGTTTGGTACGGGCGGAGCCCTTTTTGGCTGGAGGGGCTTTCCGCAGTTTGGTGGTGGCATGATCTATGATTGGGGAGTGCACCTCTTTGATCAGATGCTGGATATGTTCCCAGACACAAAGGTGACTCAAGTTTATGCCAAGCTAATGACCGTTCTGGATCAAGAGGTTGATGATTACTTTAAGGTTACCATCACATTGGAAAATGGGCTGATCTGGCACGTGGAAGTCGGTACCTTCGCTTTCTACAAGCTCCCCAGATGGTATGTTATTGGGAATGAAGGGACACTGCAAATAGATGATTTTGACTGCAAAACAGGTGGATATACGAAGCCGCGCTATACCGAGACACCTATAGCTCCGGTGGTGGTGATGACACCGGCAGGACCGACACGAATGATGGCTCCTCGCCCGGCAGATTCAAAGGAAGATTTCCCTCTGCCGGAAATAGAAACGGATTGGACAGAACTGTATAAGAACCTGATTGCTGTGATGAACGGAGAAGATGAGCTGATTGTCAAACCCCATCAGGTGCGTCGGGTACTTGAACTGATTGAAGCAATTTTCCGTTCTTCGAAGGAAGAGCGTTCCTTGGATGTTTCTATTTAATATATCCATAGACAATTAAATCGGGTCAAAAAACCCCTTCTTGTAAGAAGGGGTTTTTTGTTTAGATTTTAAATAATTTTCCATATAATTTAAGAGCTGAAATGCATCTGTGTAAAAACTTTGGAAATTATTCCATAAGCTATGGGTATGAATCTATTTACTTTTTACGCCATATGATATGGTTTTGTTGTTATTTTGCAAACGATTTTATCCAGTTAAATCATGGATTCCATATGACCTACAATGAACTTGAAGAGGTCTGTTTTCTTGATTTTTACTGATTAAACGCTCGGGATCTATCAAGGATGTTCCTTTGGAGAAAGTTTATTCATACCTAAAAACGAATATAGGTATATGAAAAAAATACATATTTTATATCTTATTTTTTTAAGTATATTATTGTGTTTTTTTTAACAATATGATAAAATCTATACGTAAATTAACCAAACATTTCTATATTTTTAACATGGAGGGGAGAACATGAAAAAATCTCTGTCAATTATTTTGCTAATTGTTCTGGCCTTTGCCATGCTTGCAGGCTGCGGAGCAAAGGATTCCTCTCCAGAGACTACGCCCCCATCCGGCGCAGCTACTGGAGACGGCATTACAAAGATTGGTCTGGGACATATTACGTCCATTGCAAAATCCAAAGATCTTGGAACAGATCAGGACGGCAATGATGTGTTGCCTGTCGGGCAGGTCGATACGGTTATAGTAGCTGCCGCCTTTGATAAGGACGGTAAGGTTGTAAAGGTTACGATCGACAGCGCTCAGACCAAAGTAAACTTTAACAAGGATCTTTCTCTTGCTTCAGATCCTCAGGCCGAGATTAAGACCAAGCTTGAGTTGAAGGAAGACTATGGCATGGTTAAGGCCTCTAAGATTAAAAAAGAATGGTATCAACAAGCTGAGGAACTGGGCAAATGGATGATCGGAAAAACGGTTGATGAGATCAAAGGTATGAAGGTAAAAGCTGTGGATGAAGCCCATCCCTCTGTACCTGATGTTCCGGAGCTTGCATCTCTGGTAACCATCACCGTACAGGATTATCTTGCAGCCTTGGAAGAAGCCTATAATAATGCAGTTGAAGTAGCTGCAGGCGGCGAAAAACTGGGTCTTGGACATAATGTTTCCATTGCCAAATCCGTCGGTTTAGGAAAAGACGCTGAAGGCAACGAAGTGCCCCCTGTTGCTCAGGTGGATACGGTTATGTCTGCTACCTTGTTCGACAAAGACGGTAAGGTTGTTGCAGCATTGATTGACAATGCACAGACAAAAGTACAGTTTGACAAAGAGGGAAAAGTAACGAATCGAGATGCCGAGTTTAAGACCAAGGTTGAATTGAAGGAAGACTATGGCATGAAGAAGGCTTCCAGTATTCAAAAGGAATGGTATGAGCAGATTGCAGCCCTTGGTGAATGGATGCAGGGCAAGACGGTAGATGAGATCAAAGGGATGAAGGTAAAGGCGAAGGACGAAGCGCATCCCGCCGTTCCTGATGTTCCGGAGCTTACCTCTTCGGTTACCATTTCTGTTGAGAACTATATCGCTGCGGTTGCAGAGGCTTTTGAGAACGCAAAATAAACGGTTTTGCTAGAAACATAGGGCTCCCCTACAAGCAGTAGGGGAGTTTTATGTTCATTCAGTTCTTGTCTCTGTAAGCTGTATTTGCTATGATGGGTGAAGGTGATGGGTATGACGAAACTGATTAGCAGGATAATAATAATCCTTTTCTTAATCTTGATCTTTGCAGGATGTAAAGGGACATCTGAAAGTGAATATAAAAAATACAGCGACAGCTTTTTTGATACCTTTGATACGGTTGTCAAGGTTGTCGCTTATACGAAAAGCAAAGAGGAATTTTACTCTTATTTTAATAGGATCCATGAGAGATTTCAGGTGCTTCATAAGTTATACGACATATACAATGACTATGAAGGAATGAATAACATTAAAACGATAAATGATCATGCAGGTATAAAACCGATAAAGGTAGAGAAGGAGATCATCGACCTTATCACCTTCAGCCAGGAGTGGCATGACAGGACAAAGGGAGCAACGAATATAGCGATGAGACCGGTCCTTCGGATATGGCACCAATATCGTGAGGATGGGAAAAATGATCCTGAAAATGCAAAGCTTCCCCCGATGGAAAAACTGCGTAATGCGGCAGAATATACCGATATTCGAAAGGTGCTTGTCGATACGGAAAAAAGCACCGTATTTCTGACCAACAAGGGAATGAGCCTCGATGTAGGTGCTGTGGCTAAAGGTTACGCAACCGAATTGGTGGTAAAAGAACTTCAAAAGGAAGGCCTTATATCAGGCATCATTAGCGCAGGTGGAAACGTCAGAGTCATTGGCAAGCCCCTTGACGGTATGCGCGAGCGTTGGGGAATCGGAATTCAGGATCCTGATAAGTCCATAGTGCCCGACGGGAGTAATATCCTGGATACCGTCTTTATAAATAATGCTTCCGTTGTAAGCAGTGGTGATTATGAGAGGTATTACGTCGTAGATGATAAGGTTTATCATCATATCATTGATCCCAAAACCCTTATGCCCAGTCAATATTATCGCGCGGTTACGATCGTGACGGAGCACTCAGGCCTGGCAGACTTACTGTCAACGGCTGTTTTCGTACTGCCTTACAAGGAGAGCAGGGGTCTTGTGGAAAGCTTGGATGGCGTGGAGGCTCTATGGGTTATGCCGAATGGGAATATTGAAGCGACAGAAGGCATGAAGAGGATCATGAAAAGCGAAGGTGCTACGGGTGCAAAACCTGAATAATGAGGCTTTGGTTTCGGTCCGTACACGGAAGAAAAAAGCGGAATAGGGCAGGCTGGTACGTGCCATGAGCAGGATAGATTCAACTCATATCCTGCCCATTTTTAACAGAGTTTTTGAAATCAATTCAGTCCCATACCTTTTCTCTTCACTAGGATGTGCTTTTCAATGTCTTCGGCTGCCTTTCCCGGATCATCCCCCAAGGCAACTTTCCCCCCTGTCAGACTCTCCACATCCTCGGTCAGTAATTTCACCAAATTGGGTGCGCCGCTGATAAAGGGGGTGGGGGACAGATGAGTATATGCCCCAAACGCTACCGCGAACATACCGTCAATGGTAGCCTTCTGTTCCATCCATTCCGGTGCCGTAACGGCAATGGGTAATTCGGATACATCCACATCCAAATGATCTGCCAGGGCTGTCACAAGCATGGAGATCCTTCCCGTATCCGTGCAGGTACCAAAGCTCATTACAGGGGGAATTTTCAGCATGTTGCATACCTCTTTCAAACCATCACCGGCCATATCAATCGCCTCCAGATTGCATAAGCCAGCTACTTCCAGAGCATGATTGCCGCATCCTTCGCTTACGATCAAAATATTTCTTTTGATTAATTCCTTTGCCAGATTTACGGTGTTCCAATCCTGTGGCCCATTCCGCAGGGAAGAACAATTTACCAGGGCGACAACAACCTTTATTTTACCTGCAGCAATTACGTCTACGAATGGGTCAAGCTTGTTCCCCAAAGCTTCCAAAACTGCTTCTGTTGAAAAACCTGTAATGGCCTTTTGAATGATCCTGGGCACTTTCGCAGGGATCTTGTTTCGACGTTTTTTGTAATTCTCTATGCCCAGATCAATCAGCTTTTCCGCCATGGCATCTACATCGGCAGGATGATAGGGGAACTTGTGCTGCAAGCCCGGAACGCCAATAATCGTACTGACGCTGACAAGGGTGATCTGGTATTTTTCAGCATACATATCGATGGCGGGAGGTGAGCAGTTCTCTTCCATAGCCAAGATGTCCACTGTCCCTGTAGCCAACAGGGGTTCTATCGACAGCCAGTTTCCCATCAAGCCCACGAAGATATCATCCACATCGAATCTTTGAAGGAGCTCCTGACCTGTTTCGACGGAACCTACAATCCGAAGACCTTTTGCACCTGCAGCCTTGGCCTTCTCCTGAACTTCGGGCATTCTTGCTTTCTGCATTGTGGCAACCCCTACCCAGGGCTGATGTCCATTGAAAACAATATTGACGTAATTGGGATCCATGATGCCCAAATCTACATTGACTTCATGGGGTTTAGGTGTACCAAACAGAATATCCTGGCACATTTCAAGGCCAATCTGGGCATTATATATTATAGCTAATCCCAGTCGAAGTCCCTTCATAGCTAAGGATACATAATCGCCGTCCACATTGGTTAAACAGCTTGCTACACAGTTTTGCTCTTCATGGACTGCGCCGGCGGGGTAGATTCCGATATCCTTCCATACCTTTATCCTTTTTCGGGGGGCAAAGGCTTCCACCATCAGATTGGGTTCATCCGATCCGATATGCATCTGCGTTTCCAGCAGATTCGCCAATTGAATGGCAATTTGGTTTATGTCCTGGTTTACAGGGATCCCTAGCTTTTCACACATCCACTTCAGTTTGTTGGTATCGGTAATTTCAAAAGGGGTTTCTCCTTGGGCTGTTGCCCTTAACGTACGAAAAGCTTCATAAGCATGGTGGCTGTATGTACCTGCTCCCATGACATTCCTTAGTAAGAAATTTCGCATTGCCATCGCATCCCCGTCGATGCCGCATACTCCTTTGTCCTGACCTCCTTTTTCGCTGAGCCTGCAGGGACCCTGGGAACACAACTGGCAGCTCAGGCCTTGGAGGCAGAACTTACAGCGAATCTTTTCCTGGAGCACCCAACGGTCAAAAACGTTGGACATTCCATCATCACGAATCCGCTTCAGCATTTCTTCCACTGAATCATGATAGCTTACGCGATCCTCTGTTTTTTCCAAAATGGTTTCGGTCATTCGCATCTTCCTTTCATATGATACTGACATCATTGAAAGTTTTCCCCAAGCCAAGCAAAATATGAATGACAGATCTTTTTTATGAAGGTCATCATATTGCCGGTGACGGATGGCCATGCTCCTTCGTATTGAAAGAAGGCAAAGAAAAAAGCTTCTCTGTAGAGATCTACAGGAAAGCTTTTCGTGCTGAACAGAGAGCTGTATTTAACCGACATATAAATCTTTGGAGGGAAAGTAGGGATCACAGCTGAGGTGAACCTTCAGTTTTCTTAGAGCAGATTCGTCCATAGGTGTGAGAATATGGGTGGAATGCACCTCACAGCCTTCCAATTCCTCTAGTTTTGTCATAGCAAGTTCAGCTGTTGGATTGGTTGTGGCACTGATGCTCAAAGCAATCAAGACTTCCTCTAGGTTCAGGCTCTCGTTTTTCGATTTGAGGACATTCTTCTTGAGTCGGATAATGGAGTCTATGATATTAGGGGATAGCAAGTGGATATTGTCCGGGATATTGGATAGTACCTTAATAGCGTTCAGGACCAGACTGGATGAAGCAGTCATCAAGGGAGAGTTCTTTCCTGTGACGATCCTTCCATCCTTCAACTGAATAGCAGTGCCACACAGAATCTCTTCATTCTGGGTTGTTTCCCTTTGCTCCGCGCCCAGAATCCTCCGGGCCGGCTTTACAACAGCTCGATCTTCAGGGGTCAGACCGAGTTTTTTCATCAACAGCTCCGTCCGGGCAACAGTCTCTTTACTTGCCAGGCCGCGGACATATTCTGTGCTATACCAAAAATACCTACGGATAATCTCCTGTTTGGATGCTTCCTGGACAATATCATCATTTATAATACCAAAGCCTGCTCGATTGACTCCCATATCAGTAGGTGACCTGTATACGGCCATCTCTCCGGAAATTTTCTGCAATATTCGTTTCAGAATTGTAAAAACCTCTATATCTCTGTTGTAATTCACAGATGTCTCTCCATACGCTTCCAGATGGAAGGGATCGATCATATTAAAGTCACGGATATCAGCTGTTGCAGCCTCATAGGCGATATTGACCGGATGATTCAGGGGAAGATTCCAAATTGGGAAGGTCTCAAACTTTGCATAGCCTGACTTGTATCCCCTTTTGTAATCATGATAAAGCTGGGATAGACAGGTAGCCAGCTTACCGCTTCCGGAGCCCGGACCTGTTACAATGACCAATGGCTTTTTCGTTTCGATATATTCATTGGCGCCATAGCCTTCGTCACTAACGATCAGATCGACATCGGTGGGGTAGCCCTTGGTACATCGATGGACATAGGTCTTGATGTTCCTTCTTTCCAGCCTGTTTCGGAACATGGCAGCTGCAGGCTGATCGTTATACCGTGTAATGACCACTCCGAGGATATCCAGACCCCAGCTTCTCAGGTCATCGATAAATTTTAAAGTATCCACGTCATAAGTAATACCGAAATCTGCTCTGATTTTTTTGCGTTCGATGTCTCCGGCATAGACGCAGAGGATAATATCGGCATTGTCCTTCAACTGTTGAAGAAGCTTCATCTTCACATTGGGATCAAAGCCGGGTAATACCCTTTCCGCATGATAATCAAAAAGCAGTTTTCCTCCGAATTCCAGGTAAAGCTTATGCTCAAAACACTTGACCCTCTCCAAAATAGCAGCCGTCTGTTCACGTAAGTATTTTTCATTGTCAAATCCATAGTTTGTCATAATTCTTCTCCTTGTATTTTTTGAGCATGCTAAATGAATCTATAAATTATATATATTATATATATATCCATGTGATACAATATCATAAAAACACAAAAATTTCACGTAAATATGGAAAAAATGTTGAAACCGAAAACTCTTGCCGGCCGGATAAAGGACGGCCAGGCTCTTATCCTTCCAGCAGACAACCCGCTAAAGCGGCTGAGGGATAAAAGTAAGATTCGATCATACGATAAGGGGCTGTCTATGGCAGCCCCTATACGCCGTCTATGGGGAATCGGGAGAGCTATTCCACACGGATGGTGACGTTGGCAGAAGGTATGCCCTCTGCAGTAGCCGTTAGAACGATTTCGCCGACATCGCCATTTGCACGAACAACTGTCATCGCACGGCCTTCATATACCCTGCGCTGGTTGCCTGTATACATTTCATCGCTTGTTGGATTACCGCTGCCGACAGCCAGTAGGGATCCAACGCCGCATGCAGTAAGGTAGATATTGGTACTGACATTGGGAACCAGGTTACCCTCATCATCTAATAGTTCGACGGTAATATAAGATAAATCGCCGTATTTTGCGTCCAATTTCTCTCGATCCGGTGTCAAGCGGATAGCTGCCGGCGCTCCTGCAGTCCTTAGGACAGTGCGGGAGGATTCGATACCCTTTTCGTTGTAGGCGACGGCTGTCAGTTCACCGGGTTCATACATTACCTCAAAGCTGGCTATATGTCGATGGGCTTTCCCAGCAGGTTTGCGACCAAGGGATTTGTTATTCAAAAACAGTTCCACCTCATGATCAGCGCAGTAGACGTCAACCACCGTCGGCTTTCCTTCAAAACCCGGCCAAGTCCAGGAGGATACGACATCCGGCCAGCCCCAGGCGGAAATGACGGGAGTTTTGCCATAGTTCTCAGGTTTGTAGACCGCGATATATGGTTGTTTTGATATTCCCCATACACAATCTCGGTAATAGGATTGGGGGCGTTTAAAACCACAGATGTCAATGTCGCCACAAAAGGCTTGATGCCATGGGTAATCCCCTAAGAAGCCTTCTTCCCCGTTATACCAAACATGGCCTATACCGGCTTCGCCTAAATAATCCAGGGCGGTCCAAACAAAATCGCCAATGACGTATGGCAGCCGTTCAACGGCATCCCAATAGTCGTATGCTTCTTTTGGAAAGGTCTCGGTACCGCAGATTAAGCGACCGGGAAACTTCTCCCCATCCTTTTCATAACGTTTTAGAAGGTAATTGTATCCTACCACATCCAAAGGTTCCGCAAAATCATGAGTGAGCTCAGCCCAGTGATCATAATCTTCGGGCACTGTCCTCTGGTTAGCGGAAAGCTCGGTAACCAAAGGGTCGGGCTGGATATCACAGAGGGCGTTTGTTATTCCCCGTGTATTATCCAGGCTTCGAACAAAATCGGCTAGCTTTCGAGCATAGGCGTAACCTTCCGATCGTCCGTCCCTCTCTACGATTTCATTCCCGGTTGACCATAGGATAATGGATGGGTGATTTCGATCACGCAGAACCATAGAAGCAAGATCCTTCTTCCACCAGTCCTCAAAATATTTTCCGTAATCATTGGGGTTCTTGGATTCACGCCAGCAATCAAAGGCTTCATCAATGACAAGCATGCCCAATCGATCACAGGCATCCAAAAAGGCCGGCGAGGGTGGGTTATGGGCACAACGAACTGCGTTGAAACCATTGGCTTTCAAGAGCTCCACCTTTCGCTCTTCAGCACGGTCATAGGATGCTGCCCCGAGGAGGCCGCAGTCGTGGTGGACGCATCCTCCCTTTAGCTTCATGGGGACTCCATTAAGCGAAAAACCATTCACACTGTCAAAGGAGATGGATCGGATGCCAATAGAGGTTTCAGTGCAGTCAATAACGGAATCTCCTTTCATGACCTCACTCTTTAAGGTGTAAAGATAGGGGGTTTCAACCGACCAGAGCTTGGCGGGAGATACAACAAGGGTTTGAGAGGCTTCTAGTTTACTGTGGGGAGGAAGCTCCAGTTCTGTTTCTGCTGTGGCTGCCGTGCTGCCACAAGAGGTCAACAGTGTTGAACGGACGGTGACGGTAGCAGCCGAGGCCTGAATATTTTCAACCTCCGTTCTGACGAAAACAGTAGAGCTCTCAGGGGAAACCTGTGGAGTCGTTGCATAGACGCCCCAGGGTGTAATATGTACTTCTTCGCCTATCAGCAGCCATACATGACGGTAAATACCGGATCCACTGTACCATCGGGTGTTGGGCATAGCACTGTTATTCACTGTGACACGGATCTCGTTATCGCGGTCGTACAGCAGATAGGGAGTAAGATCACAATGAAAACTGGTATAACCATATGGGTGTTGTGCTACAATCTGATTGTTAAAATGAACGGTGGCATTCATATATACTCCTTCAAATTCAAGAAGGAGCTTTTTGCCCTTCCAATCCGACGGGACATATAGTTTCTTTTCGTAGACAGCAACACCGCCGGGAAAATATCCGTTGCTGGCCCCTGAAGGGGAATGGGGATCCCGTTCCTGAATGATACTGAAATCATGAGGTAAATCCACCATTATACTTTCGTTTTTTTTCCACCAGCTATAAGACGTGGATGCATGCCGAAAACGCCATTGCCGGTCCAGGTTCTGTCTGATCATACGATATTACCTCCCTTTCCTTTGAACAATTATTGACCTTCAGCATTCCTCTATATTCATATCATACCGTATAATTAGGCACATTCCTAGTAGACTTGAGGAAAAAGTTCTATACTCGAAAGGCTAGTCATCATTCGAATATTTGTGACAATTTTCTAAAAAAATATGCAACTTTTTTTTATCATAAAGCATCTTATTATTGTAAGCGTTTTTTCAACAATCAAGTTGTGTATATAGGAAATATCCGGATGTTTAACGGATAGCTTTTGTAGAATCGGGAATGAGGATATATCGTTCAGAGAGTGTTAGTATGGAGGGGTGACACGAATGGCCAAGAATTTACTGGAGAAAACGAGGAGGCTGAATCGCGTTTTGTTAAATGCCGGAAGCGAGCCCGTCGCTTTTCAGGATCTTTCAAACATCATGAAAGAGATTTTACATGCAAATGTTTATGTGGTGAGTCGTAAAGGGAAAATATTAGGCTATAGCCTTGTCCAGGACTTCCAATGCAGCCGGTTGGAAAAACAAATACTGGAGAATCTTCAGTTGCCTGATGATCTAAATCAGAAACTATTAACCATCAAAGAAACCGATGCAAATATAGTGGATGATGAGAAATATGCGATGGATAGCGAAAAAGACAAGCTCGGATCAGAAAGGAACATGACCATTGTCCCTGTGAACGGTGGGGGGCAAAGACTGGGAACACTGGTTTTTTGCCGATATGATCATCCCTTCGGAGATGAGGACCTGATTCTTGCAGAATACAGTGCAACCGTGGTTGGTATGGAAATTATGAGATCAAAGGCGGAGGAAATCGAGGAGGAAACCAGAAAGAAGATGGTTGTTCAGCTGGCTTTGGGTACTCTGTCGTTTTCTGAGCTTAAAGCAGTAAATTGTATCATGGAAGAATTGGAAGGGAATGAGGGCTTGCTGGTGGCGAGTAAAATTGCAGACAAGGTAGGGATTACCAGGTCAGTGATTGTGAATGCCCTTCGGAAGCTGGAAAGTGCAGGAGCAATCGAATCAAGATCCCTGGGTATGAAAGGAACCTATATTCGAATTTTGAACGATCGATTGCTGGAAGAATTGGAGAATCTGGACAATGGCAATATTTAAACTGGGAAAGTCGAACTTAACGTGATTCTGATGCAATGATAGGGAGGTACAATAGAAGAATGGCAACACCGCAGGAAGTTAAACGTAAGAAAAGGGATGATTTTATCATTGGTTTAAAAGCTCTGCTACTGACCGGGGTGAATGCTCTGTTATGTTGGCTGAATTTCACCATAACAAGGTTGGCAGCCATCTTTGGTACAAAATATTATATTGCGACCATATATGATAAATTGGTTGCAAAATCACAAACCACCAGTATTATGGGAATAAGCCAGTTCAGTGACATGGTGGCCATTATCCTTGTGATCATGCTTTGTATGGTTTTTATATTCTGGGTGTGGCATCGCTATGAGCAGGTCCTAAGGAGAAAAAAATCCATTTTCAGGGAATTTGTTTTCCTGACGGGATGGCAGCTGTCAGAGGTTAGTCTGGCGGCGTTGATCATGCTGTTTTTCAATTTCCTCCTGGTTGAGGGGAATATGGATCTGATGACTGTCATGTTTGATGAATATTCGTGGGAGCTGCTTCTAGGCGGAGTATGTTTATTGTTGGGGATCGGTGGTATTGTCACTGGATTCATTCTCCGGAAACGGGCAAATGGACTGTGAACATAGCATAACAAAAGGAACTGATGGAAGATCAGTTCCTTTTGTTATGTAATCTATTCATCTACTGAGAAGGCCTGACCATAAACTGCCATACTGAAGGCTTTTTCTGCATCCACCAGCGGTAACCCTTGAATGTTCATTTTCTCTACATCGCCTATGCCTACGTTCGTATTTTTTAATTCCCATAAGTATCGTACCGCTTCAGCTTTCAGACCTAGCAAGCGCGCTCCAATCGTATCCACCGCTACAGGATCCGTGCCGCTGATGACGATACCGGTATGCCGTGAGATTCCTCCATGGGGACCGGTGCCCACCATTGCCGGGTTTGCACTGAGGATGGACAGATCAATCTTTATTTTTTCTGCCATGGCACGAATAAAGCCATGAAGATCATTATGAATGCCGAGGTTTTTTTTCGGATGTCCGTGTTCCTCCGCAGGAGGCCAGCCCAATGCGATGTTTTTGATACAGGCTGTGATGGTTGCCTCATTATGCATTTTCAACTGGGCAAAAGAAATTAAAAAGGTCATTTCCTCATACAGTTTATTCAGGTTCATTGCCGGGGGCGAATGATGGTTCAGACTGATCCTTGTAAAAGGTCCATGGTTCAGATCGATGAATTCAACCTGTTCCTCCTGTATGATTCTTTCATAGCCAACGGCTTTCATAATCTCCGCTGTGCTTTTTCCGGCTGATCCGGTCGCCACCACAATCCTTTTAGGGCTATTTTTTTTAACGAAACGGATGATTGTCCTCAAGCTTTCCGGACCCACCACATCGCCGGTATCAGGATGACTGGGCTGTACCCAGTTGGGAGTAATGACGACGATATCATCCTTCTTGATAAGTTGACCCGCTTGTATTCGGAGCAACGATTCGTTGATGGCAGCACTTTCATCATGGTTTTTTGCAATTCCGATGTCGGGAGCATTTCTTCTTCTTTGATGCAAGGGACTCACCTCCAGTAATATTCTTTAATATTTTGAAAGCCTTATGCATGAAAAAGAAAGATTGTCCTCCTGTATAGATAGCAACAGAGTTGACAGGAAAAGAGCAATATAGATACAATGTTTTTGTGACCGAACATTCAGTCAGGAGGAAATGATATGGGAAAAAGAATTCTGGGAACCATTTGGATCATTGTTATGATGCTGCTATCCCTGATGGGCTGCACAGGCCATTCAGTAGCTGAAGGGGAGGACGAAGTTCGGAATCAACGAACCGTGCCTGTAGAAGTTGAGGAAGCGGCTTACGGTGATATCGTGAATGTGAAAGAAGTGAGTGGCAAGCTGCAACCGGTTCAGGATATCATGATCATACCGAAAGTGCCGGGTATTGTATCCAAAGTGCATGTAAAGATCGGGCAGAAAGTAAAGAAAGATGATTTATTGTTAGAAATAGACGGATCGGATATAGAAATGCAGGTTGCCCAGGCTCAGGCGGCATATGATGCGGCGAAGGCAAATGTGGATCTATCCAGGAGCCGGTTAAATGAGCTAAATCAACAGAAGAAAGAGATTAGAGATAGCATCAATAAACTGGAAGAAGCCTTAAAGGAGATCGAAAAAGGATTAAAGGAAATTGCAAATCAAGAAGGGGAATTGGCTGCAGCATTGGAAGAGGGAAAGATCAGCAAGGTTGAATATGATACAGCGCTTGCCCAGTTAGGGGAACAGAAGAAGCTTTTGGAAGGTCAAAAAAAGTCCCTGGCGGAGCAGAAAGCTAAAGCCATGGAAGGACAGCAGGCAATTGAAAACACAATCAAGCAGCTTCCATACAACAGCAAAACCCTGGATACCCAATTGAAGCAAGCGAAGGTAGGCCTTGACAATGCAAAAAAGGCGAGAGGTAATTTTAAGCTGTACGCTCCCATTGATGGCGTAGTGGCTAGCCTGACGGTTGAGGAAGGAGAGATGGTATCCCAGGCAGCTCCACCTGTGACAGTCATTAATCTGGATCGCTTGGTGCTCGATATCCATCTAACAGAATTTGAGATAAATCGGGTGAAGGAAGGGCAAAAAGTAGATGTATACATCGATGCCATTGGCAAGGAAGCGATTGAAGGAACGATTGATTATATAAGCCCTGTCGTTGATCCCAGAAGCCAGGGATATCCGGTAAGAATTATCATCGAGAATGACAATCATCGCCTCAAAGCAGGTATGTTCGCCAGATCCATGTTGCCTATGGAAAAGAAAGAAAATGTGCTCGCTATTCCCAAACGCAGTGTAGCGAATGAGGATGGCAGCAACTATGTCTATATTGTAAATGGCGATCAGGCAAAAAAAGTAGATGTTGAGTTGGGCATTGAAGATGGAGACAGGGTAGAGGTATTATCCGGTATTGAAAGCGGGACACTGGTCGTTACAAAAGGACAGGAGTATATTGATGACCAGACGAAAATCAACATTGTTCGGGGTGACAGCGAATGAGAATATCAGAATTGAGCATAAAGCGTCCGGTTACAACACTGATGGTTGTTTTTGTGGTACTCATCCTTGGATTCGTATCTTTCACCCGACTCAATGTTGATTTGCTGCCCAGCATCAATCTTCCTATAGCGGTTGTCTCCACGGCCTATCAGGGGGCTGGGCCTGAAGAGGTGGAAGGAATCGTCACCAAAAATCTGGAAGCTGTCTTGGCTACAGTAAATAATGTAGAGTCCGTTCAATCGATATCTTCCGAAGGGAACTCCCTGATCATTTTGGAGTTTACCCAGGATACGGATATGGATTTTGCTGCGCTGGATATCCGGGAGAAAATGGATTTGATTCAAGGAAGATTGCCCGAAGGGGTTTCTGATCCAATGGTGCTGAAGCTGGATCCCAACATGATGCCCATCATGAACTTTGGGATATCCCAGGAAGGTCGGGATGTGACCCAGCTGAAAGATTGGGTGGAGGATGTATTAAAACCCCGTATCGAGAGAATTGAAGGGGTTGCTGCCGTCAATATTACAGGAGGGCCGGATAGGGAGATCAAGGTCATTGTCGATCCCAAGAAACTGATTAGCAATGGCTTGACCATGAACAATATCGTAAATGCCTTGCGGATGGAGAATATCAATGCCCCCGGAGGAATTGTGACGGACGGCAAGTATGATCTGTTGGTACGGACAGTGGGCGAATTTCAGTCCATTGAAGATATCCGAAATCTGCCTGTAACCGCTCCGACAGGCACAACCTTGTTCATGAAAGATCTGGCCGTCATTGAAGAAGGACTAAAGGATGATCCTACTTTTTCAAAAATCAACGGTCAGGACAGCCTGATGATTTCCGTACAGAAGGAAAGCATTTCCAATACGGTCAAGGTAGCTGAAAAGGTAAATAAAGAAATCGCAACGATACAGGAACAAAACCCAGGGTTCCACATTGTGACAGTGTTGGACCAATCGGTTTTTATTAACCGTTCGATATCCTCCGTTGCCAACAACGGGATGATCGGTGGGCTGCTGGCGGTAATCATTCTGCTCCTTTTCCTGAAAAACCTGAAGCCAACCTTGGTTATCGCAACTTCAATACCCATATCGGTCATCGCCACTTTCATCATGGTTTATTTCTCAAATATAACCTTAAATATGATTTCCCTAGGCGGCTTGGCCTTGGGGGTTGGTATGCTTGTAGATAACTCCATTGTTGTTCTGGAAAATATTTATCGTTTACGGCAAGAGGGCCTGGGGGCCACTGAGGCTGCTATGAAGGGGAGCAGCCAGGTTACTATGGCGATTCTTGCATCCACCCTTACCACGATTTGTGTCTTTCTGCCAATTGTGTTTATACAGGGTATTACCGCAGAAATTTTCAGGCAAATGGCGTTAACAGTGACCTTTTCGCTGTTGGCTTCTTTAGCCGTAGCTTTAACCTTTGTACCCATGTTATCTTCCAAACTGTTGCGGGGAGAGCATTTCAACAAAAGAAGCAAGACCCTTGACAGGATCGATGCATTGTATCGCCGATGGCTGTTCTGGGCTCTTTCTCACCGGAAAACTGTGATCGCTGTAGCCCTTATCATCTTTTTAGCAAGCTTGGCGATGATCTCAATGGTTGGGACGGAGTTCTTTCCCGCGGTGGATGAAGGGCAAATCAACATAACCGTAAATGCACCAAAGGGTTCGACTTTCGAGGAAACCCAAGACATATTGGTCAGAGTGGAAAAAGCCATCGCAGACATACCAGAAATTGATACGATTTCCAGCAGCATCGGCGGTAGAATGATCAGCGCAAACCTCAGCGGCGGAAGCCAGGACAGCGGAAATATAACCATTCTCCTGAAAAGGCTTAATGAAAGGGAGCGGAGTACCCAGGAAATTGGAAATGAAATTCGCAAAAAAGTAGCAAATATCGCAGGCTGTGAAATTCATGTCGATGCCAGGGGTTCCATGCTTGGAAGGGGCATGTCCGGAAGTTGGGCCGGATCATCCATATCCATTTCCGTCAGGGGAGAATCCTTGGAAACCCTGAGTAAGATATCGGAGGACTTGGTAGATATTGTATCGAAAGTGGAAGGCGCCACCGAGGTGAAATCCAGCTATGAGGGAGGGTCACCTGAGATGCGGATTGTGCTGGACAGGTCCAGGGCTTCCCAATATGGGGTGAACGTGGCTATGGTATCGGCGGCCATCCAGAGCGAGCTTCAGGGAACAGTGGCTACCCGATACAAGGTGGGGGGAAAAGAGATCGATATAAGGGTGCAAACCCCTTATGAGAAGGAATTGGATATTCAGGCAATCCGGAATATGGACATCCCAACCACGACCGGAACAATGGTACCCTTAAACAGCATTGCAGATTTTATCAGCGGAAAAAGCCCTGTAAGCATCAATCGGCAGGATCAATCCCGTGTTGTGACTGTGACAGGCGATTTGAGCGACCGTCCCCTTGGCAGTGTGATGAAGGATATACAAGCGCAAGTGGAGGAATACCCTCTGCCGGAGGGATACCTCATCAGCTATGGCGGTGAGAATGAGCTGCTTCAGGAAGCTTTTGATGATCTGATCATGGCATTGGTTTTAGGAGTTGTTTTGGTCTATATGGTCATGGCTTCCCAATTTGAATCGTTGGTTCATCCCTTTACGATCATGTTTTCTATTCCGTTGGCTTTTACCGGAGCATTCCTCAGTCTCCTACTGGTAGGCATTCCGTTAAGCGTTCCTGCATTTGTAGGATTGATTATCCTTGCAGGGGTTGTGGTGAATAACGGTATTGTCTTGGTGGACTATATTAATGTGTTGCGTTCAGAAGGCCTGGAGAGGAATGAAGCCATCCTGCAAACCGGACCGACTAGGCTGCGACCCATCCTGATGACGACATTGACCACGGTACTAGGATTGCTTCCCTTGGCATTGGGAATTGGTGAAGGTGCTGAACTGGAAATGCCTTTAGCTGTATCTGTGATTGGAGGGTTAAGCCTGTCCACCCTTTTAACCCTTGTGGTTGTGCCCGTTATTTACAGCCTATTGGATGATTTGGGGAATTTCTTTAAAAGCAAAAAGGATGCGGAAATCATTTAAAGGAGTCGGTATGTTATGGCTAAGGAGAAAACAAGGGAACAGGATATACTCGAAGCGGCAACAAGGATTTTCGATAAAAAGGGATTCCATGGTGCCAGCATTGGTGAGATTGCCGAAGAAGCCGGAATAGGCAAGGGTACCACCTACGAGTATTTTCGAAATAAGGACGAGTTGTTTATCCGAGTGCTTGAATTTAACATCGAACGGTACCTTAAGGAGTTAAGAAGGTGCATCCAGGGGAAAAGCGGATTTTATGAGAAGCTGGGGGCCTTTATAGATTTTCATGATTCCATTATTCGGCAGAGATTAAGGACGGCTGAGACAATGCTTCTGATGCATCTTGGGATGGCGTCCTTAAATCCGGAAACCATGGAAGCAGTAAAATTGCTTGCTTGGGAACTTCGTAAACGCATTGTCTTTGAATTGAATGACATATGGGAGGAAGGGATACGGGAAAAGCTAATTGAGGATGATCTGGATTTTAGCTTTGTATCCGACAGCTTTATGAATATGACTGCGGGTTGTTGCGTAAGGGCTTTGAACGCTGTATCTGACCAATATGATTTTAGACAGGAGAGACAAAAATTAATCAGCTTATTGATGAATGGTATCGGAAAAAAAGGTCACCCATAGGGGGTGACCTTTTGTAAAGGGGGTCTCAATGTATTTTGTGAGGTCATTATTAAGTATGGACAGTATTGAAAAAAGTATACATCCTTTTACGTAAAATATTGCAAACAAAAAACAAGTCCAAACCTTTCCATATAATACGGACCACGGTTTGGACTTGTTTATTTGGTGCGGGAAACAGGACTTGAACCTGCACAGTCTTGCGACCACTAGAACCTGAATCTAGCGCGTCTGCCAATTCCGCCATTCCCGCTCGGATATGTTATTATTATGCCATAATGACCGGAATGATGTCAAGAGCATGGGGTGAATCAATCATGGCCATATTTCCATTCACGGGAGGTTTTTATGAAAAAACACAAGAAATGCCTATAAGCATAACAAAAAATACAGTTGGAATTGATCGGCATTTAAGGGATAATAATAAGAAAGGAGGGGTTGTATGGGGGGAAACAAGGATTGTACCGACAAAGGATCGGGATCCATTCGTTATGTCAAAAACCGAAAAGGCCCTATCTTGGGCTACTCAGTTGAATCTGGAGTGAAGATTCTGGAGGAGGATGGCTGCTTTTTCAAAGATTTGAATAAAAATGGAAAGATTGAGAAATATGAAGACTGGCGCCTGTCTCCGGAAGAGAGAGCCAGGGATCTCGCTTCCCGCTTAAGCATTGAGCAGATTGCCGGCTTGATGCTTTATAGCCGTCACCAGGCCATTCCTGCAGCCGGTGGATGGTTTGGGGGTACATATGCGGGAAAACCCTTTGCAGAGAGTGGGGCGGCGCCCTGGGACTTAACGGATCAGCAGATAGAGTTTTTGACCCGGGATCATCTGAGACATGTTCTGGTCATCAGGGTAGAAAGTCCGGAAGTGGCAGCCCGCTGGAATAATAAGCTTCAGGCTCTGGTGGAAGGATTGGATTTTGGCATCCCTGCCAACAACAGTTCCGATCCACGCCATGGTGCCGATTCAAAGGCGGAATATAACGCCGGAGCGGGAGGAGATATCTCCCAGTGGTCTGAACCCATCGGTCTTGCAGCTAGCTTTGATCCGGAATTGGTAGAGGAATTCGGACAGATTGCTTCCAAGGAATACCGGGCTTTGGGCATTACAACCGCCCTCTCTCCCCAGGTGGATATTGCAACCGATCCCCGATGGAGCCGTGTGAAGGGAACCTTTGGTGAAGATCCGAAGCTTTCTGCAGATATGGCCCGGGCTTACATTGACGGTTTTCAAAGCTCCTATGGAGACAGTGAGATCAGCGACGGATGGGGTTATGACAGTGTGAACACCATGGTGAAGCATTGGCCGGGAGGCGGTAGCGGAGAGGGCGGACGGGACGCCCATTTTGGATATGGAAAATACGCAGTCTATCCCGGCGACAATTTCCAAACCCATCTGATACCCTTCATCAAGGGTGCCTTCGATCTGAATGGAAAGACAGGAAAAGCCTCCGCCGTAATGCCCTACTACACTATATCCTTCAACCGGGATACGAAAAATGGAGAGAATGTTGGGAATGCCTACAGCTCCTATATAATTAATGATTTGTTACGTAAGAAATATGGCTATGATGGCGTTGTTTGCACTGACTGGGGAATTACCGACGATGAAAGCCCTGATATCACAAGCCCTCAAGGAGGCGGCCGATGCTGGGGTGTAGAGGAGGGTTACACCGTCGCTGAACGCCACTATAAAATCATCATGGCCGGTGTAGATCAATTCGGCGGCAATAACGAAATAACACCCATACTTGATGCCTATCAAATAGGGGTAGAGAAACACGGAGAAGCTTTTATGCGAAGGCGCTTTGAAGAATCAGCTGTACGCCTTCTGGTGAATATGTTCAGGGTAGGCTTATTTGAGAACCCCTATCTAGACGTGGAAAAAAGTGTAGAGACCGTAGGCAATCCCGAATTTATGAAGAAGGGATATGAAGCCCAACTAAAGTCGATTGTCTTGCTGAAAAACAAGGGCAATGTCGTGCCTTTGGCGAAGGGTACCACCGTCTATATTCCTAAACGATATATAGCTCCCGGTAGGGACTGGTTCGGCCGTCCTACTCCGGAAAGCTATGATTATCCTGTCAATATGGATCTTGTTTGCAAGTATTTCAATGTAACGGACAATCCCGAAGAAGCGGATGTTGGACTGGTATTTGTGGAAAGCCCCAATCCGGGAATCGGTTACAGTAAGGAGGATGTGGCTGCAGGAGGTAACGGATATATCCCCATGACCCTTCAGTACGGCCCTTATAAAGCTACTGAAGCCCGGGCAGTCAGTATTGCCGGTGACCATCGGGAAAAGGATGTCTTGAATCGCTCCTATAAGGATAAAACGGTGACAGCTTCCAATAGCTCGGATTTGGATATGATCCGAAAAACGGTTGCCGAGATGAAAGGCAAACCGGTCATCGTCTCGATCCTGATGTCCAACCCTATGGTCTTCCATGAATTTGAGAGGGAAGTGGATGGAATCATAGTAAATTTTGGAGTCCAGGATCAGGCCATTCTGGATTGTTTAAGCGGAAAATCAGAACCGTCCGGCCTTCTTCCTATGCAGATGCCGGCTGATATGAAAACGGTAGAGGAGCAGTATGAGGATGTTCCCAGGGATATGAGGTGTCATGTGGACTCGGAGGGGAACGTGTATGACTTTGCTTTTGGTCTGAATTGGAAAGGCGTTATTTCCGATGCCCGAACGAAAAAATACAAATAAATAAAAACTAAAGAAAGGAAGGATAATAATGGAGATTACACGCATGCGATGTAACCGCATTGCCAATCCCCTGGGATTTGCAATGGATCAGCCTCGGTTGAGTTGGGTAACCGAGACTTTGGAGGCTTCTACCCAGGAAGCGTGTCAGGTGCAGGTAGCTCCTGATGAAGGTTTTACCAATATCCTCTTCGACAGTGGAAAGAGGGAGGATATTGACAGCATTGGCTTTGTCCTGCCTCTGGAGTTAAAACCCCGCACCCGCTATTATTGGCGAGTGAAGGTATGGGCAAATGGTATGGAAACCGAGAGCCCGGTAGCCTGGTTTGAGACCTCTAAAATGGATGAACCTTGGCAAGCCCAATGGATTACCCCAGAGGATCCGGTGGCTCATCCGCTGCTTCGCAAGGAGTTCTCTATTGAAGGAGATATTGCTTTCGCCCGTGCATATGTGTCCGGTTTGGGCCTGTACGAATTGGAGATCAACGGTAAGAGGGTCGGAGATGAATACTTAACCCCATACTGCAATGCGTATGACAAGTGGATCCAGTATCAAACCTATGATGTAACGGATCTCCTGAAGCAGGGCAAGAATGGGATCGGTGCCATGCTGGGTAATGGCTGGTATAAGGGCCGTTTTGGTTCCTCCGGACATCAGGAAGGTATATATGGTGATAAATTCGCATTGTTGTGTGAACTCATCGTGACATTTAAGGACGGTTCGACCCAGGTTATCGGAACGGATACCAGCTGGAAATCCACTGCCAGTCCTGTTCTGGACAGCAGTATCTATGACGGAGAAGTCCAGGATGCCAATAAGGTGATTCCAGGCTGGTCTTCTCCGGAGTTGGACGACGCGGATTGGGCAGGTGTAGTTCCCATTGATATTGGCTTTGATCGTTTGGAAGCCCGGCGCAGTGTGCCTGTACGCATCATGGAAGAATTAAAGCCCATTGAAGTGATCACGACCCCCAAGGGAGAAACCGTCCTGGATATGGGGCAGAACATGGTGGGCTGGGTCCGGATGAGGGTCAACGCTCCCAAGGGAACGAAGATATTCCTCCAATACGGTGAAGTGCTCCAGGAAGGGAACTTCTTCCGGGACAACCTGCGGACAGCCAAGGCAGAATTTACCTATATCTCCGACGGTCAACCTGCCGTGGTAGAACCCCATTTCACCTTTTACGGTTTCCGATATGTGAAGGTGGAAGGATGGCCGGGTGAACTGAATCCTGAAGATTTTACCGGTTGTGTCGTGTATTCCGATATGGACCGTATTGGAACCATTGAGACCTCTAATCCGTTGGTGAACCGGCTTTTCCTGAATGCCTTATGGGGTCAGAAAGGGAATTTTCTGGATGTTCCCACCGACTGCCCCCAGAGGGATGAGCGGATGGGCTGGACGGGTGACGCCCATGTCTTCTCCGGCACGGCCTGTTTCAATATGGATACAGCAGCCTTCTTCCATAAGTATCTATATGATCTGGCCAGGGAACAGGAAGAACGAAACGGCGCTGTGCCCTTTGTGGTACCGACTTTTGCTATGGGCAAAGAAGGCAACTTTGGTGGTGAAGGTTCTACCGTATGGGGCGACGCGGCTACCGTTATTCCATGGAACCTATATCTCCATTATGGGGATAAGGCGATTCTCGAACAGCAGCTATACAGCATGAAAGCTTGGGTGGATTATATCCGCTCGAAGGATGACGGCAGTCGTTTATGGAATACAGGCTTCCACTTTGGTGACTGGCTGGCCTTGGATGGTGCGGATCCCTTCAGTCCCATAGGCGGCACTCCCAATGATCTCATTGCAACGGCCTACTATCACTATTCCGCCGGTTTAGTGTCGAAGGCAGCAGCCGTCCTGGGCGAGAAGGGGATTGCAGAAGAATATGGTCAATTGGCTTCTGAAATCAAGGAAGCATTCCAGAGGGAATTCCTGACACCTAATGGCCGCTTGGCAGTGGATACCCAAACCGCTTATGTACTGGTCCTGTTCATGGATCTGGTCCCTGAACAATTCCGAAAACGGGCAGTGGATTCCTTGAGGAGGGAGCTGGCGGAAAAGAACAATCATCTGACAACCGGTTTTGTAGGTACTCCTTTGTTATGCCGCGTGCTTTCTGAAAATGGTAGTAATGATCTGGCGTACAGGCTCCTGATGAACGACGATTTCCCCAGTTGGCTCTATGCTGTAAAGATGGGAGCGACAACGATTTGGGAGCGCTGGAATTCCTTGTTGCCCGATGGGAAGATTGGCGAATTGAGCATGAATTCGCTGAACCATTATGCCTATGGTTCCATTGTGGAGTGGATGTACCGGAACATGTGCGGTCTGAATCCGGTGGAGGATGCTCCTGGCTTCCGAAAGGTACGGCTGGCGCCACAGCCATTTGGTTACCTGCAATCAGCGAAGGCTGTTTTGGATTCTGCAGCGGGACGCTACGAGAGCGGATGGCGGATTGAGGAAGATGGTCTCCACTACGAGTTCCGGATCCCCTTTAACGCTTCAGCCGACTTGATACTGCCGGATGCACGGCTGGCGGATGTAACGGTAAATGGAAAGGCCCTTGGAGATACAGGGTTATCTGCCAGGGAACAGGATGGCAAGGTGATGATCGAGTTGCCTACAGGCTGCTACACCATCCATTATGTTCCCACTAAGGATTATATCATCCGCTACAGCACCCAGATGACTCCCTTGGAGCTGTTATCCCATCCCAAGGTGAAAGAGGTACTGGCCAAGCACCTACCTCAGATGGTAGAACGAGCAGGCGGCATGATGGGAAGATTTGGTTCTGTGCCCTTGCGCGAATTGGCGAAATCGCCTATGGCACGTATTCCTGAAGAGCTGCTGGATAAGATTGATGACGATTTAAAGGAAATAAAGGGTTGGGATCTGTAGCATTGAATAAGGCAACTACACTGTAAATCCCATTGTGTTTTCCTATAACGAGATGCGCCTTTAGGCGCATCTCATCATTTCAGGTCTTTTCCATTTACAGGAAATACATATATATAACACTGAGATTGACTATATAACACTGTGTAATGTATAATAAATATAAAGGGCGATAATCAGGGAGGCCGCATATGTCATGGTTGAAGAAGAAGGGACAGACCAGGGCATATTGTCGGCCTTTCATCCCATATGATTTACTATAACCAAGTAAGTTGAAATAATAATAGGAATAGAAGAGGTGCTATGAATGGCAAAAGAATTATTGGAAAAGACGCGACGTCTAAATCGTTTTTTATTGAATACAGGAACGGAGCCTTTTACCTATCAGGACATTGCTGATATTTTGCGTGAAATTCTAAAAGCGAATATATTTGTGATCAATACGAAAGGTGAGATCCTGGGACACCAAGTATTGGAAAACTATGGAGGAACAGAAGCGGAGGAGCGGGTTTTACATGATTTAAAGCTTCCTGAGAAGCAAAACAAGATTTTGATGTCCGTAAAGGAAACCAGGGCAAATATCAAAATTGGAGAATTTAGCGATGCCGATGAACTGAAGGAATCCTTAAGTTCGGGCAAGATATTCACCATTGTCCCCATCGTAGGTGGAGGAAGGAGGCTGGGGAGCCTTGTTTTCAGCCGCTACGACGACAGTTTTACGGATGATGATCTGGTTCTGGCAGAGTACAGTTCTGCTGTTGTGGGAATGGAGATGATGAAAACAAGGGCGGGAGAAGCGGAAGAGGAAGTTAGAAAGAGAACGATGGTACAACTGGCTATCAGTTCCCTCTCTTATTCAGAACTGCTGGCAGTTAACAGCATTGTGGATATATTGAAGGGGGACAATGGTTTATTGGTTGCAGGCAAGGTTGCAGATGAAGTGGGTATCACCCGATCTGTCATCGTAAATGCCCTTCGTAAACTGGAGAGTGCAGGTGTCATCGAGTCCAGGTCATTGGGAATGAAGGGAACCTATATTAATATCTTGAACGATAAACTTCCGGAAGAATTGGAAAAGATGAGGGAAGTGAACTGATACGATATATTTGATACGATATATTCTTTTCTCAGTTAAAAACTTCTTTGCAAGGAAATGAAACCGGTTGGATTAGAGTAAAGAAATAGGGACGGGGGAGTTCGGATGTCCTATGCAGACGGTTGGGCAGCCATGAATCTGGAAATGCCGCAAAGGGTACCTCGAACGGAGTACTCGGCATCTAGCCATTGGGAGCTGGTAAAGAATGTTACCGGCATGAATGTCGATGCATACAGTCCTGCGGAACTGCAAAGGGAAGCCAGCCTGCTCTTTCAAAAAGCCTGGAATTATGATTTTGTATGGCGTACCCATACTTTTTATGAGGCATTTGAAGGCTACTACACCAAAATGGGGCACGCAATCTATGCTGCAGGTGGAGTGGATTACGACGATGAGATCAGCTGCCCCTTTAAAGAACCGGAGGAAGTCCTTCGCTTTGATCCATGGGATAAATTCGGTTTTAGGGATAAACAGAAGCTTAAGGAGGAATTTGAGGCCAGCTACGAGGATGCGGTGAAATCCTATCCTGATGGGGTGAATATGACCGGTATCTACATTACTTGTATTTCCGGCTTGATCGGTATTTTTGGATGGGAAATGCTCCTTACCGCTGCGGGATTGGATCCTAAAGGCTTCGGTGAAGTGACCGATCGGTATGTAAGCTGGATACAACAATATTTTGAAGCCTTGGCTGAAGCCAATGTTCCTGTTGTGATGATTCATGATGATATTGTATGGACCTCAGGGGCAATCTTTTACCCCGACTGGTATCGCAGATATGTCTTTCCCAACTATCGAAAACTGTTTACCCCTTTGCTGGAGAGCGGCAAAAAAATCATGTACACCTCCGACGGGAATTTCACCGAGTTTATCGATGAACTGGTGGATTGTGGCATACACGGTTTTTGTTTGGAGCCTACTACAGATATGAATTATATCGCCGAAAAATACGGTAAAAGCCATGTTTTCATCGGGAATGCGGATACCCGGATTCTCTTGACCGGTTCAAAGGAAGATATATATAACGAAGTAAAAAGATGCATGGATATAGGAAAGGCGTGTCCGGGATACTTTATGGCCGTAGGTAATCATATCCCCCCCAACACACCCGTTGAAAATGCCCTGTATTACAATGAAATATATGAAAAGCTGAGTAGAAGGTAAGTAAGCTAAATAGTAATTTACAAACAGGGAAAAGCCCTATATAATGGTATAAAGTATGGCCATATAACAATATACTACCATAAAGGAGAATACGAATGGGCCAACGGGAAAAGCAGCTGGCTACGGAAGATATCAGCAAGTTGATCGTTAAATTTTCCATACCAGGCATAATCGGCATGATGGTGAATGCTTTATATAATATTGTCGATCGGATATATATCGGGAAAATACCCGGAGAAGGCGCAAGGGCTTTGACAGGAGTGGGATTGACCTTTCCCATATCTACTATTATATTAGCCTTTTCACTTCTGGTCGGTGTTGGTACCAGCGCACGGATATCAATACTGTTGGGGCAAAAACGACATAAGGATGCAGAAGAGCTGCTAGGCACCTCCTTGTTGCTGGCAATTGGCTTTGGTGTCCTGATCACGATTTTGGGATTGATTTTTTTGGATCCCATCCTATATGCCTTTGGGGCCAGCGAAGCCACCTTCCCATATGCAAAAAACTATATTCGTATTATTCTTGCTTTTAGTATTATTAATACCTGCAGTTTTTCCATGAATCATGGAATTCGAGGTTCCGGTAATCCAAGGCGTTCTGCCATGACTCAAATGGTGGGTGCCATCGTCAACATCATCCTGGATCCTGTTTTTATTTTCGTGTTGAATATGGGTGTGCAGGGTGCTGCCATTGCTACCATCATTGGTCAGGCCACAGCGGCGGCGTTGGTTTTCAGTTATTACCTTAGCGAAAGCAGCAATGTGAAGCTGCGATTTCGCAATCTTCGCCTGAATCAGGAATATGCATTGAAAATTTTCTCTATTGGCATGTCCCCCTTCTCTATGCAACTGTCCTCTAGTGCAGTGGGGGTGGTTGTGAATAATACCCTGCGCGCATATGGAGGCGATTTGGCTATCGGTGCTATGACTGCCATTACCAGCATATTCTCCCTATGTTTCATGCCTGTCCTTGGCATGAATCAAGGCTTACAGCCCATCATTGGATATAATTATGGTGCCGGCAATTACCCCCGAGTTAAGAAAGCTCTGGAACAGGGGATTTTAGCAGCTACCTGTATCACCAGCTTTTTTTTTCCTGCTTACGCAGCTGTTTCCGAAGTGGATTATATCCTTGTTTAATAACGATCCTCAGTTGTTGGAGATAGGAGCTCATGGGATCCGAATATACATGCTGATGAGTCCCCTGGTGGCTTTTCAAGTTTTGAGTACGAATTACTTCCAAAGTATCGGTCGGGCGGCTATTTCCATGTTTTTATCCCTGCTGAGGCAAGTGATATTGCTGATTCCCCTTTATTTCATCCTGCCCCGCTTTTTGGGTTTGAAAGGTATCTGGATTTCTACACCTGTTTCCGATACAATTGCTATATTGGTTACAGCCTTTTTGATTTGGAGAGCTATGAAGGATCTGACAAGAAAGGAAACCCAGCTTGTAGCTTAAGTTCAGAGCAAAGCTGTTTGACATAACCATTGATTTCCTGTTATGATATCATCGGTGAGTTATTTTGAAAATTCATAAAATAGTGCAACCTTTTATTGGCCAAAGACGTCTCCTTAGTATGAGGGTAAACATAAGGAATTGCAAAGATGGTTTATCGATTTGTCGAGGCTGCCAGAGCGAATCGATAAATAAGGATTAATCCGTCGACCGTATGAATGGGAGGGAAATCGTGAATATGGCAACACCGAAAGAGATAAAATTGCAAAGAAAAGAGAACTTTCTGGCAAGTGCTTTGGCTTTCTTTCTGGCGATGATTAACATGGTACTTTGCTGGCTGAATTTCACCATTACGAGATTGGCAGGTATAACCGTCGTTAATTTCTATTCCTATTTGATATATCCGGAGTTGCAGGCGAAGCAGGAGACCACAAGGATTGGCGGTATAAACCAGTTGAGTGACCTGGTTACTCTTGTGATTACCGTAATCCTCTGTATGGTTTTTATTCTCTGGGTATGGCATCGATATGAGACGGCGAAAAAGAAAAAGGGTTCTCTTATGAGGGAGTTTATTACCTATACAGGCTGGCAGATGCTGGAGGTAGCTCTGGCAGGGCTGGTTATTCTGCTTTTCAACTATTTGTTACTAAGCGGTGAAATAAAGCTGTTGGAGGCCGCCCTCAGCCAATATTCCCAGGAAATACTCACTAGCATGATATGTCTGATTCTTGGCGTGATATTCGTAATCGGTGGGAACGTCCTAGGAAAGAGGACCCGTCTGTCTTAATTTCATATTGTATGTTTTCCTCTTATGCCTGTCGTGATGGAGAAATTCTAAAGCCGCTTTTAAAGCGGTTTTTTTTCTGCCCTGCTTTCATAAAATTTTCTACTGATTCACATAAAGCAGACCTTTCATTCTGCCATCTTATAATTCATCACGACAGCAGAGCACACTCCTTATTTGGAATGGCCGATATATGTTTCTGTATGATATGATGATCAGAGATCCGGAAATAATCCGAGGCGAAAGGATATTGTACAAAAATAGCAATATGGTACAATAGAAATAGCTTGAGTTTGAATATAGAATATTCTGTTTTCGAATGGAAAGGGAGGTATAAACATGGAGAAAGTTACCGTTGCTGTCATAGGATGTGGAACCATTGCCCGCAGTGCCCATTTGCCCTCGTATTCAAAGAATCCTTTGGCAAATATAAAATACGTAGTAGATATAAAACCGGAAGCCGCCAAAGAGATGGCAGACTTATACAACGTATCGAATGTGGTTACCGACTACAAAGAAATCCTTAGTGATAAAGAACTTGATGCCGTTTCCATATGCACGCCCAACCATACCCACGCACCGATAGCCATCGATTGTTTGAATGCAGGAAAACATGTTCTATGCGAAAAACCTGCTGCTGTGAACTCTGAACTGGTTATGAAAATGAAAGAGGCTGCCGACAGAAATAACAAAGTGCTCAACATAGGGGTTGTGAACCGTTTTAACACGGCGGTCAACCATATAAAGAATATGATAGAGGCCGGTGAGCTTGGGGATGTCTACCATATCTACTGCTCTTTTCGTTCCCACCGTTCCATACCGGGCCTTGGTGGCTGGTTTACGACAAAGGCCATGTCAGGAGGCGGAGTTCTCATTGATTGGGGTGTTCACTTCCTTGATCTGATCTTATATTGCTTGAATCCCGTCGAAGTTCTGACGGTATCCAGTAATACATACAGCAAGCTTGCTAGGGATATGAAAGGATATGCCTTTGTGGATATGTGGGCCGGACCGCCGGATTATGATGGTGTATATGATGTAGAAGAAATGGTAACCGGCCTTATCCGTACCACAGGTCCCACCATAAGCTTCAACGGTGCATGGGCTCAGAATATTGGCGAGTCATCCATGTTTATCGAGTTTATGGGTGATAAGGGCGGTATAAAACTACAGTATGGTGGAAATTTCACCGTCTATACGGCCAAAAATGGTATCTTGTATGAAACGGTACCATCCTATCAGACAAGGGATATGTTCTATGACGAAATTGATTGCTTCTTGAAATCATCCCTTGAAAATCGCAAGGATAGAGCAAACGTAGACAATGTGATAATTACCTCCAGAGTGATGGATGCCATCTATAAGTCTGCAGAGCTGAGGAAAGAAGTAACCCTATAGCTAGATGGCAGAGGGATGGCTCTGTCATCACGGAAAGGAACCCTGATTCTGTTCATCAAATAAAACGGAATATCTTGGATGAATGGAATCAGGGTTTGTTGTTGGAGGATTCATAGAAGGTGGGGGATATCAGTGAGGCAAGTTGAACATCAGGTTGATTTTTGTGTTGTAGGCGGTGGAATGGCGGGGTTATGTGCAGCCATTGCTGCAGCACGTCACGGCGCCAAGGTCGTACTGATGCAGGATCGGCCTGTGCTTGGGGGGAATGCATCATCGGAAATCAGGATGTGGATTTGCGGTGCCCATGGAGACAACAATAGGGAAACGGGTATCCTGGAGGAAATTAACCTGGAAAATTTATATCGCAACCCCGCAGCCAATTATTCCATTTGGGACAGCGTCCTGTATGAAAAAGCGCGTTTTGAGGAGAATATTACCCTGCTCCTCAATTGCAGCTGTGTGGAACTCAAAATGGACGAGAATCGCATTGAATGGGTAAAAGGATGGCAGATGACAACAGAGACCTGGCATACGGTAAAGGCCAAGCTCTTTGCGGATTGTTCGGGAGACAGCATCCTTGCTCCAATGTCAGGGGCGGATTTTCGTATCGGCCGGGAGGCGGCATCTGAATTCGGTGAGTCGATTGAGCCTTTGACAGCCGATAGGAAAACTATGGGAATGAGCTGCCTGTTTCAAGTGAGGGAGACGGACAGACCCCAGCCTCTCATTCCTCCTAAATGGGCCTACTGCTATCCAAGGGAGGAAGACCTGCCCGAGGAATTCCGCAGCCATGATTTCAGGAAAACCAATTTCTGGTGGATTGAACTGGGAGGAGATCAGGACTCTATCCATGATACGGAAGAACTCAGGGATGAACTCTTGAAGATTGCCTTTGGAGTATGGGATCATATTAAGAATCATGGAGAACATGGTGCAGGGAACTGGCTCCTGGACTGGATCGGTTTTCTTCCGGGGAAACGGGAAAGTCGGCGTTACATGGGAGACCATATTTTAAGCCAGAAGGATGTAGAAGCGGAAGGCCGATTTGACGATATCGTAGGATATGGGGGATGGACCATGGATGACCATCACCCGGCAGGTTTTCGTCATCCCGGTCCTCCCAATATCTTTCACCCGGCTCCCTCTCCTTTTGGTATTCCCTATCGATGTCTTTACTCACGAAATATTGACAACTTGTTTTTTGCCGGGCGAAACATCAGCGCGACCCATGCGGCCATGAGTGCCACGCGAGTGATGGCTACCTGTTCAGTGTTGGGTCAGGCCGTTGGCACCGCCGCTGCCATTGCGGTGCGTGACGGATTATCTCCAAGGGGCATATACCGGCATAGGATAAGAGAGCTTCAGCAAACGCTAATGGAGGATGACTGTTATCTGCCCTGGCAGAAACGGCAAGTTCCGGACTTGACCTTGAAGGCTCGCTTGACGGCTTCAGAGGGGAACCCTGAACCCCTCCGGAATGGGATAGACCGTCCCGTGGGAGGAGAGGATAATGGATGGCTGGGGAGCATCGGGGGTTGGGTGGAGTATCGATTTTCAAACAGGGAGTGGATCGAGGAACTGCGCTTTATCTTTGACAGCGATTTGAACCGGCCTATTCACAATATGCCCTGCCATTATCCTTTGGAGCAGAATGATTTTCACGTTCCTGCCACCATGCTGAAACGCTTCCGGATTGAAGCCCTGGACTTCCAAGGGGATTGGAAGACGGTGATCCGGGTGGAAAACAATTATCAAAGGCTGGTTCGCCTGAAGCAGAATATCGATACCCAGGCTGTACGTTTTATTCCCGAAGCTACCTGGGGAGCGGAAAAAGTTCATGTGTTTGCATGGGATATCCGATAATGCAAGAACGAACAAAAAAGTCTACATCTTTACTGTCGTGGATGGATGACGAATCAGCAGACACTGGAAAAGGAGAAGGAATTGCTATGGAGCATGGGAATGAAACCAATCGCCTTATCGGTAGATATTTTAGAAAAAGGACAGTGGGAGGCTTCTGGATGCTGACTATAATAACCTTGTTTTTGGTCGGCTGTAGTCCGAGCTCCTGGGAGACGGAAGGGGAGCATCCAACACCCCATCCATCTTTGGCACCAACGGCGAGCAATAGGCAGGAATCGGATAAATCCATGGAGGATGAAAAAGGAGAAGGGGAGGGGCAAAGGGACATACAGAATGATTTGGAGGCATCCCAAGAAGATGAGCTCTTCTTTCAGGAGCCGGAAAGGGCGCCAAAAAAAGTTCTGGTGGAAGTATACAAAGGCAGGCGTATTCTGGAGTTGTATGGGGACGGTATACTGATGGGACGATTTCGAATAAGCCTTGGCAAGGCACCGGAAGGGACGAAGGAACGGGAAGGAGATCACAAAACCCCGGAAGGGGACTATTATGTATGCACCCGTAACCCTCAAAGCGCTTATTATCTTTCCTTGGGTCTCAGTTATCCCAATGTGAAAGATGCAGAACGGGGCTTGGAGGCCGGCCTCATCGATGAGGATACCTATAAGCAGATCAAGGAAGCTCAGGAGAAAATGGAAATGCCTCCATGGTATACGCCTTTGGGAGGAGAAATATGTATCCATGGAGGAGGGATTGAGGGCGATTGGACAGAGGGCTGTATTGCCGTAGACAATGAGGTCATGGACATCCTGTGGAAATATATTTCTTTAAAGACACCCGTACGTATAAGAAAGTAAGTTGTGAAGAGGTCTCATGCTGGTGCCATGGTGCAGGAAAGGTTTTTTTGATGGAATGAGAAGGGGGATATGGATGTCAGGCATATATGCTGAACTGCTTAGATCGTGGTGTGAGGCGTTGTTAAAGCTCCAGGTGAAGGAGATGGATGTGGAAGGCATTCATGGAGGCATTATGTGCCCGGCTTGCTCCAGAATACATGGACGTTGCCTGGATGCCATCTACCCTTTTATGTACATGGCAGATACCTATCAGGATGATCGATACCTGCAGGCTGCTATGGATCTTTTTCAGTGGTCAGATCATGTAACCCGTCCGGATGGTAGTTGGATTAACGATACAAACAGTGAATGGAAGGGGATTACAGTCTTTGGGGCCATTCAGCTGGGTGAAGCCATCAGACACCACGGAAGGATTCTCGACAGGCCTGTTTATGAGAATTGGAAGACCCGCCTGCGGGCGGCTGCAGAATACTTGTATCATAATATAAATATGTCTACCGGAAACATCAATTATCCCATTTCCTGCTCTGCAGCAATGGCCATTGCAGGTCTTGTTCTGGATGATCCTTCTTATCTGGAAAGAGGCCGGGAGCTGGCCCATGATGCTTTAGACTATTTTACGGAAAATAAACTCATATTCGGAGAGGGTCATCCCCAGACGGGAGTGACATCAAGGGGATGCAGGGCAGTGGATCTCGGATACAATGTGGAAGAGAGCCTTCCCAACCTTGTCCTGTATGGCATTTTAGCAGAGGATGGGGAAGTGCTGGAAGTTATCACAATGGCATTAAAGAAGCACCTTGAATTTATGCTGCCTGACGGTGGCTGGGATAACAGTTGGGGAACAAGGAATTATAAATGGACCTATTGGGGGAGTCGAACCTCCGATGGCTGCCAGGCGGCATATGCCCTCCTCGGAGACCGTGATCCCCTTTTCGTCGAAGCAGCTTTGCGAAACACACGATTACTTCAGGAGTGTACTCATGATGGCATGCTATATGGAGGACCTCATTATTACACCAGGGGTGAGCTTCCTTGCATCCATCATACCTTCTGTCATGCAAAAGCCTTGGCGAGCGTCCTGGATCATGGGGTTCAGGTCACGGTAAACCATGACCATATTCTGCTTCCCCGGGAAGAAGAGTACGGTATCAGGGAATTTCCGGAAATAAGCACTTGGCTGGTTTCGAAAGGCCAATGGCGGGGAACCGTCACAGCGTATGATTGGGAATATATAAAGGGAGGCCATACATCAGGAGGTGCCATTAGCATGCTTTGGCATGAGAAGGCAGGACCTGTCCTGGCAGCCAGTTTGACAGAATACCAAATGAATGAACCAAATAATATGCAAATTCCCAAGGGAAGCTCTCATATGTGTTTGACACCGCGTTTGGAATATGAAGAAAACGGAGTACTCTACCGGAGTATTCATGACTTTGAAGCTGCAGTTTCCTATACACAGGCAAACGGCAGTATACAGTTTGAGATTGATGGCAGACTTGTGGATTTGGACCGGAGGGACCCCGATAGCGGGAGCATCCGGTATACTATGTTGTATACCTTTACGAATGATGAGATTGTGATGGATATCCAATTACAGCCTCCTCTGGAGAAAGGAACCGTTATATATCATGTTCCCGTTATTTCGGAGTCTCAGGAGAAGGCAGTTGTTTCTTCGAGCCATTCTATGATAATACAAAAGCATCACTGCCAGGTCGTGATTCATGCGGATCAACCCATGGATGAATCACCGGCATCGGAGAACAGTCGCATCTTTAATCTTGTACCCGGATTTGAAGCCATTCCTTTGGCTGTCCGTCTTCCGAATGGCCATATGAGATTGGTCATAAAAGTTATTCCTCTATCGGAGTGAGGGGCGGAAGGGCTATATTTCTGTAGCTGCGACGGGAGATACAAGTATTAATAATGATCAGGATGGGTGAGATATAATGAATAGCATAAATGTGTCTTTGAAGGAAGAGATATCCGGATGGGAGAGGGCAAGGGATGATCGGCGAATTCTTCTCAGATATCGTGCCTATCGAAAATTTGCCTCCTATCCCAACTGTATCAGGAGGGCACTGGCATTTTCCCATCTCCTGCTGGCCCATTCAAAAAAGATTTATAAGCACGATCTGATTGTGGGCTCCATTGCCGGCCTATATACCGATATGGGGTGTCATAAGTCCCTTCCTCTTGGAGAGGAAGTATACCATTATCTCGGGAAGGTAGGGGAGAGGAGCTTCCTTACCCATTATGACCATGCAGCTCCCAATTATGCCCGCTTGCTGTCCTTGGGGATCAGAGGATTGCTGGAAGAGGTCAGGAAGTCCGCCGAGAAAATTCATGATACCGATGAGGAGGGCTTGGATAAAAAGGCATTTCTTAAAGCAGTGGAAATATCCCTAAAGGCTTTTCGTAAATATATCCTTCAGTATGCCCGCTTAGCGGGCACCATGGCGACCAAGGCGTCTGATCCGGCAGAGAGGACAAGGCTTCTCCGAATTCAAAAGGTATGTACCAACATATCCATGGAGCCGCCCAAAGGATTTTATGAAGCCCTGCAGCTTATCTGGTTTGCCCATACGGTTTTTGTACTGGAAGGTCGATATGCCATGGCCTTAGGCAGGATGGATCAGTTTTTATTTCCCTTTTATCAGGAGGACATCAAGAACCGTCGAATTACAGACGAAGAATGCCTGTCCCTTCTGGAAAATACCTTCCTAAAAATTGGAGAATTGAAAGCTTTCACAAGCAATGATGATGTCGTGAATATATGTATCGGAGGGGTTAAGGCAGATGGCAGCGAGGGAGTCAACAGACTGTCTTATTTGATCCTGGAAGCCGTGAAAAACGTCCACATTCCCGGACCCAACCTCTCTGCACGGATACACAGGGGAACTGATGATGAATTCTATATGAAATGTTTGGAGCTGTTGAAAACCGGAATCGGCTACCCCGCTTTATTCAATGATGAGGTGAATATTCCCGCCTTGTTGAAGAAGGGATACCCAATTGAACTGGCAAGGGATTATTGTATGGTGGGATGTATCGAAACATACCTGCCCGGTAAGCAACCTCCCTGGTCTGACGGAAGATTTAATACACCAAAATATATCGAACTGGCTTTGAACGACGGTATCTGTATGATCACTGGAAAGAGAATCGGAGTCTCAACAGGCAATCCTTGCGATTTTCAAACATTTGAGGATTTTATGGAGGCTTTTCAGAAGCAAATTCGGTTTGCGGCCCGGGAATATACTGCTTCATTTAATCGGATGAATCGGAAGCTAAACCCCAAGGAATATACTGCTCCCTTTCTGTCGGCGTTGTTCGATGATTGTATCAAGAGGGCCAGGGATATCAATGACGGAGGCACCTTGTTTCCGACAAACCATGGAGTGGCATGTATGGGCATCGGTACGACAGCTGATTCCCTGGCAGCCATCAGAGAACTTGTCTATGAGGAGAAGGCGATTTCGATGGCTGAACTGGTGCAGGCATTGAGGGATGATTTCAATGGTCACGATGAAATCCGCTATCTGTTGAAAAACCGGGCCCCCAAATATGGAAACGACATGGATGCAGTGGACCGCTATGCCATATGGTTTGTAGAGTATCTTAGCTCTGTTTTCAATGGCTATCAGACCTTTGATGGAGGGCATTTTTTTATATTAATGGCTGCCAATGTGAATAATGTATCGGCAGGAAAGGAAACTGCTGCAACGACTGATGGGAGGAAGGCCTTCCAGCCATTGAGTGATGCGGCTTCTCCCACATATGGAGCAGATCGGAAGGGCCCTACCGCCGTCATCAATTCCGTCACCAAGGCAGATTATACTTTGGTGACAGGGGGCACGGTGCTCAATCAGAAATTCCATCCTTCCTGCTTCGATGGGAAGGAATCCATGGAAAAAATGGTGGGGCTTATCCGGAGTTATTTTCAAAAGGGAGGGCAGGAAATCCAGATGAATGTCATTAGCAGGGATACCCTGGTGGATGCCATGAAGCATCCCGAAAAATACGAGGACCTTATTGTTCGGGTTTCAGGTTTCAGTGCCCATTTTAATCAATTGGCTGATGAAGTGAAGATGGATATTATAAGACGAACGGAACAATTTGTTTAGGATAAAGGTGTTAAAAAACCAGGCTTGATGTCAGCCCGGTTTTTTATGTGTTTTCATGGGTTCTATACCCCGGTAGTTCGCCTGTCCAGCCAATGGGACTTATGGCGATATTCATTTTTCCATTGCTCAATCCTTTCTGCTATCCATGGGCAGGCGATTTCAAAAGATGTGGTTTCAAGATCATCCATTTGAAGCAGGCCGGGTGACCAGAAGGGGTTTGGCATCCAGGTCTTGTTGAGGTAAAGATACGGAGCAATCATATAATGGCCTACAGGATTTTCCCTGGAATCAATAAGAGAAAGGTAGACATGCATTCTACGGTCCTTTATGCCCTCTATCTTAACAAGAATGGAAGGACCACCCTGTACTTCCTGATAATCCAATCGAAGATAGTTCCATCCACGGCGGATTCGGAATCGATGGGCTTCAGGGTTTAGGCCGGCATGTATCAATAGCTTTTTTAAATGCTGGACCATGTCAACAGATGGGAGGGCGGTGTACAAGGTATTCCACACTTCTTCCAGATCGGCCCCTTCCTCTATCAGTGTTTCCACCAGATCAATCATATATTGCAAAAGCTCTTCTTTCTCCACTTAGCCCATCCTCCTTTACCAATATACACGATATTATTATACTAGAGTTGGAGCCTGAAAACAATAATCGAGATGGATTGAGAGTTTTTCCATGGCATAACCGGTCTAGATGGAGGGTAAGCTCCTGTTGAGATCCATTTGTGAAAAGGGGAGATGGCAGTGAAGAGGATCATGGAGACAAGAAGCGTTATGGAGATTGCTTTAAAGGCGGGAGAGATCCTGCTGACCAGTGGAGCGGAGATATATAGGGTGGAAGATACCGTCAGGAGAATATGCAGGTGCTATGGAGTGGATTGCGAAAGTTTTGTATTACCTACAGGGATCTTCCTTTCCACCACTGGGAATGCCCCTGAATCCATATCCTTCGTCAAACGCATCCATGGTATGGCAGTGAATTTGCATCGGATAGAACTCATCAATGCCTTTTCATGGCATCTCCAGGAGCATCCCATGGCATATGGGGAAGCCATCCAAGTATTGGAGTCTATTGAGAAGGTTGGAAGTTGGAGCTTTTCCATGCACCTTATCGCTTCAGGCGTAGCTGCATTTGCCTTTACTCTCCTTTTCGCCGGTAGCTTCTATGATGGGATGATTGCTATGGGGATCAGTATGTTCATTTACCTGATAAAAGTTAAGATTTCCCAGATTGGTTTTTTTCAGTTTTTTCAATATTTTATATCCGGAGTTCTTGCAGGCGGAATCGGATTGTTTGCGGTTGAGCTATTCCCACCTTTGAGGTTAAACCTGTATAAAATCATTATAGGCTCCCTGATGATCCAATTGCCCGGAATCGGTATTACCAATGGGGTAAAGGATGCCCTGTATGGAGATATTTCCTCCAGTCTTTCCAGATTAGGAGAGGCCGTGTTTATTACTGCAGCGATGGGTACAGGGGTTGGGCTGGCTATAGCGATAGGAATGCGGTGATTGTGAATATGATGGTTGTTTGGGCTTTTATCGGCAGTCTATGTGCCGGTATGCTTTTTAACATCAGTAAAAAGAATCTTTTTTGGTCAGGTTTAGCAGGTACTTTGGGATGGCTGATGTTTGCCGGGGTGTATGAGGTCATTCCAAACAAGGTGCTGGCCACATTCTTTGGAGCGGCTGGGGTGGGAGTTTTCAGCGAGCTGATGGCCAGAATCCGGAAATCCCCTGCAACGGTTTTTTCTGTACCCGGGGTATTTGCCATCGTCCCAGGTATTGCTGCGTATCAGACCGTCCAATATGTAGTTGACAATCAAATGGAAAAGGCTGCTATCAGTGCTGTTGAAACGATGACAAGTGCAGGAGCCATTGCTTTTGGAATTCTGCTTGTTACATCGGTATTTCGTTTTGCTGCTCGACTAAAGGAAAAATGGGATCATGATCGATAGCTTCAACGGGAGGAAATCCTTCAGAAAAGGGGTAGGGCCACCCGAAGGTGGCCCTATTGTAAAGGGGGTCTCAATGTATTTTGTGAGGTCAAGTATATTATGGGCAGCTCAAAAGGAAAATATACATAAAAATTTCTTTTTTTGCAGGTCCCCCTTTGGCGCAGCTTTTTAATTCTTGAAGAATATGGTAGTATATTTGTGAAGGTAATCGGATGCATGATACAGGTGCATGAGAAAATGAATAGGGGGGATTTTTAATGGAACACACAAAGCTGGCAGGGATATCAAAGGAACAGATAAACATGTTCTCAGAGAACTACCACAGCAAAAAACACAATCTTGCCATGACCAATGCTGTAACCAGGAGCGGGATCCAAGGGGTCGCCTATGACCATGGTGTTCCTGCAAGGATGCAACATACCTTTTCCATCGAACTGGATACCATGAAGGTCACAAACCAGAAGGCCAGCGGACGCTGCTGGCTTTTTGCAGGGTTGAATATCCTACGGGAAAAGGTGGCCAAAAAGTATAATCTGGAGGATTTTGAGCTGTCCCAGAACTATCAGGCCTTTTGGGATAAGTTTGAGAAGATCAATTATTTCCTTGAAAGCATTATTGAGACCGTTGAAGAGCCCTTGGACAGCAGAATTGTTACCTGGCTTCTACAGACAGCTGTTCATGATGGGGGCCAATGGGATATGTTTGTGAATCTTGTGGAGAAATATGGGGTGGTTCCCAAAAGTGCCATGCCAGAGACCTTTCACAGCAGTAACACGGGAGTCATGAATCAGCTGCTGGTCGCCAAGCTTCGTGAATATGCTTCCATTTTGAGAAGACTCCATGAGCGAGGGGATACCATCGAGAAACTAAGGGCAGCAAAAGAAGATATGCTGAGGGAGATGTATACCTTTTTATGTATTTTCTTTGGGGAGCCTCCTGCGACAATTACCTTTGAGATTCGGAATAAGGAGAAGGAATTTTTCCGGGTGGAGAGTATTACCCCCTTGGATTTCTATCATCGGATGATCGACATGGATCTGGGGGAATATATCAGCATCATCAATGCGCCTACCAGTGACAAGCCTTATGGGAGGACATTCACGGTTCGTTTTTTGGGCAATGTAAAAGAGGGAAAGGAAGTTATCTACTTAAATACCGATATCGATACCATGAAGCGTTTGACAATTGCCCAATTAAGGGATAATGAGCAAGTATGGTTCGGCTGCGATGTAGGGAAGATGATGGATCGGGGTTTAGGCATACTGGATGCCCAGCTGTATCGTTACGATCTGGCCCTTGGCATCCCCTTCGGTCTTACAAAGGCAGAGAGATTGGACTATAGGGAGAGCTGCATGACCCATGCCATGGTGTTTACAGGCGTAAACCTGTTGGAAGATGGGAAGCCTAACCGCTGGAAGGTAGAGAATAGCTGGGGAGACGAAAGGGGGCAAAAAGGATACTATGTCATGAGCGATTCATGGTTTGATGAATACATGTATCAGGTAGTCGTGCATAAAAAATATCTATCCGATGAGCTTAAGAAGGCTCTGGAACAGAAATCGATTGAATTACCCCCTTGGGATCCAATGGGTTCATTGGCCCTTATGAAATAAGGAGGATTCTTTACCAGAGCACGGAGGGATAAAGATGAGAGAGATAGGCGTTGGCATTGTAGGCTTCGGGTTCATGGGAAAGGCCCACACCTATGGATATAAGACGATGCCCCTTTACTATCGGGATCTTCCCTTTAAAATCAGGTTGGTGGGTGTTTGCAACAGGACCCTTTCAAAGGCAGAAAAGGCTAAAGAGGAGCTGGGTTTTGAGTTTGCTACCGATGATTTGGATGAGCTGTTGGCATGCAATGACATTCAAATCGTAAATATTTGCACCCCCAACCTATACCACAAAGAGCAAATCCTGAAGGCCTTCAAGGCAGGCAAGCATGTGTATTGTGATAAGCCCCTGACGGTGTCCTATAGCGAAGCTCAGGAGGTCCTTCAATTAGCGGAGAGGAGTGGCTTGATTCATCAGGTAACCATGCAAAACAGATTCTTCCCAAGCACCATGAGGGCTAAAGAGCTCATCCAGGAAGGCAGGCTTGGCAGGATTCTATCCTTCAGGGCCTGTTATCTCCACTCCGGATCAGTGGATCCCCAAAAACCTTTTGGATGGAAGCAGGATAAGGCTATGGGTGGAGGGGTATTGGTGGATTTAGGCTCCCATGTTCTGGATCTACTATATCACCTCCTGGGTGAGTACGCCTCCATTATGGCCAGGACCCAGATCCTATACGACAGGAGGCCTGATCGGGGAGGCAGGATGATCGAGATGACAGCCGATGATGCCGTCTATATGATCGCTACTATGAAGAACGGCAGTATAGGTACCATTGAAGCTTCCAAAATAGCTACGGGGACCAACGATGAGCTCAGGATAGAAATACATGGAGATCGGGGAGCCTTGAGGTTCAACCTCATGGATCCCAACTGGCTGGAATTTTATGACAACAAGGTGTCCGATACACCCCATGGGGGGACGAAGGGTTTTACCAAAATTGAATGCGTACAGCGCTTTGAAAAACCCGGAGGAGACTTTCCGTCATCCAAGCTTGCAATCGGTTGGATACGGGCCCATGCCCACTGTCTATATCATTTTGTCAACTGTGTATATGTGGGAAAACAGGCATCGCCGTCTTTTAGGGAAGGTGCTTATATTCAATATATTATGGAGAAGGCTTACGAATCGGCCAGGGAGAATAAGTGGGTGACGCTGAAATAGAAAACCGGTATTGACAATCCGGCTTCAAAGTGATATCATCTTTCTAAACCGTTGAAGAGGGAGTAAAACCGCAGATCGGCCATACAGAGAGCTGGGGGAAGGTGAAAGCCCGGTTGGTACTGGAGCGGATAAATGGGCCTCGAAGGGCGGAGTGAACGGGCGGTACGCCTCAGTAGCTTTCGACGCATAGCCAGCGTTATAGGGCTAAGGGTGTGATGGCACTCTGCATGAGGGGATGTATCGACAGATACATCAAATAAGGTGGTACCGCAGATTAGGCGCTTGTCCTTATATAAGGGCAGGCGTTTTTGTTATTTTGGTACCGTTGATCTTCCATCCATAACCGCGGGTGGATGGAAGGTGTGCAGAGAAGATGCCCGAATTTTATTTTAAAGAATAGGGAGGAATCTTCGATGAAAAAAACTGTAGCGGTAGTCATTTCGATTAGTTTGATGCTTGCTTTAATCTTGTCAGTATCGGCTTGTGGCTCGAATGGGTCCGAGGATGTAGGAAACCTCAATGGTTCTCAAAAGAAAGTAGGAATTGTACAAATTGTAGAGCATCCTTCTTTGAATACCATCAGGGAGTCTATTATAGAACAATTAAAGGAAGAGGGCTATGAGGACGGAAGAAACATTCTCATTGATTACCAGAACGCCCAAAATGACCAAAGCAATTTAAAAACCATATGTCAGAAATTTGCCAACAACCAATATGATCTGATTGTAGCGATTGCAACACCTTCAGCCCAGGCGGCGGTGGGCGAGACCAAAGATATTTCCATACTTTTCTCGGCTTGTACCGATCCAGTTGGAGCCGGGCTCGTAACCAGTATGGAAAATCCCGGAGGAAATGTAACGGGTACTTCCGATGCCGTTTCGGCTGAAAAGATCATGGAGTTGGCTAATCGGATCACTCCGGGGATTAAGACAATTGGTGCTTTATATAACTCTGGTGAACCCAATTCCCTATCGGTGATTACGAATTTAAAGGAGTATGCAGAAAAGAATGGCCTGAGAGTTGTGGAAGCTACCGTAACCAATTCGTCAGAGGTGCAGCAGGCGGCTCAATCCCTGGTAGGGAAGGTAGATGCCATCTTTTCACCCATCGATAATACCGTCGCTTCGGCCATGCCAGTTGTTACTCAGGTTGCCAACTAGGGCAAAGTACCGGTGTATGTAGGGGCAGATTCCATGGTGAAGGACGGTGGATTGGCTACCTATGGCATCAACTACGTTGTGTTGGGTAAGGAGACAGGGAAAATGGCTGATGAGATCTTAAAGGGTAAGAACCCGGGAGAAATGCCCGTGAGAACCATGACGGATATGGATATTTATGTGAATTTGGATACGGCGGAAGCCATAGGCATTACAATACCTGAGGATGTACTGAAGGAGGCAGCTCAGGTGTTTCAGAACAAGTAAGGAAGCGGAGGTTGGTCAGGATGACACTAATGACTTTTCAAGGTTCAATTGAACTGGGAATTATATATGGAATCATGGCGCTGGGAGTGTTTATGTCCTTCAGGACCCTCAAGATGCCCGATATGACTGTCGATAACGCTTTCGTCCTGGGAGCGGCCATATCAGCGGTATTCTGCAGCGGAGGGCATCCTGTTCCGGGTATTGTTGTCGCTTTTTTTTGCCGGCTGTGGAGCGGGCTGTATCACTGCCCTGCTCCACACCAAGCTTAAAATCCAGGCCATATTATCCGGTATCCTGACCATGCTGGCTCTATATTCGATCAATCTGCGGGTCATGGGAAACCGAGCAAATATTTCCTTACTGAACAAGGCAACCGTTTTCAATATCATTGAAAACGGCCCATTTACAGGCTACAGCAAGTTGATCATATCTTCGGAAATCCTGCTAATGATTCTATTGCTTCTTTTCCTCTTTTTAAAGACGAAGCTAGGTGTTGCCCTAAGGGCAACAGGGGATAATGACCAGATGGTGAGGACCGTTGGAGTCAATACGGATGCTATGATCCTGTTAGGACTGGCTATATCGAACGGGTTGGTTGCCCTTGCGGGGGCCCTGATTACCCAATACCAATCCTTTGCCGATATCAGCATGGGTGTGGGTATGGTGGTGATCGGCCTGGCCTCAGTCATCATCGGTGAAGTGGTATTTGGTACAAAGCCCCTGCTTCGCAGGCTGGCGGCTGTGGTGCTGGGATCCATGCTTTACCGCTTGGTGATCGCCTTTGCTTTGGAAACCGGAATGCCCCCAACTGACCTGAAGCTGATTTCGGCATTGATCGTTGCCGTGGCATTGTCCATGCCTGTCATGAAAAAGTATGGACTTTCTTTCAAAGGGAGAACAGCCGGAATGTGGAGAAAGGGGAGGAGGCAGGTCTAATGTTGCAGATCCATTCAGTAAGCAAAACCTTCGCTAAGGGAGATATAAACGAAAAGCGTGCCCTGGATCACGTCAGTCTTTCATTGGCAGAGGGTGAATTTGTAACCATCATTGGCGGAAACGGTGCAGGGAAGTCCACTCTCCTCAATTGCATCTCAGGTGTTTATGAAATTGACGAGGGTAGAATAATTCTTGATGGGATGGATATTTCTCATACCCCGGAGTATAAGCGGTCCAAGTATATCGGGAGGGTTTTTCAGGATCCCATGCTGGGAACGGCTTATGATATGACCATTGAGGAGAACCTGGCCCTGGCATATGGAAAGGGAAAGCCCCTGGGTCTTGGTCCCGGAATCCGGAAGAAGGATCTTGCCTTATTCCGTGATCGCCTGGCTTTGTTGGAATTAGGCCTGGAGGATCGCCTGAAGGGAAAAGTAGGATTGCTTTCAGGCGGACAGCGGCAGGCCCTTACCTTGCTCATGGCCACCATCGTTAAGCCCAAACTGCTTCTTCTGGACGAACACACAGCGGCTTTGGATCCGGCCATCGCCCGGAAGGTACTGCAGCTTACCCGGGATATCGTGGCTGAAGAAAGGCTTTGCACCATGATGATTACCCATAATATGAAAGCATCTTTGGAATACGGAACAAGAACCTTGATGATGCATGAAGGAAAAATTATCTTGGATATTCAGGGGGAAGAAAGGAAGCATATGACAGTAGAGCGATTGATTGACCAATTTGGCAAGAAAAGCGGTATGGAACTGGATAATGATCGAATGCTTCTGAATTGAAATGATGGAGGGCGCGAAGCCCTCCTTTTTCTAGTCTGGTGCTCCCGTATCATCGGATGGATTTTTTTCCAATACATCGATCAGCTCTTTATATTCCTCGTAGCTGTACAGACTGTTCAAAATATCAAGCAGGGAATTTGTTGAAATTCGGCTGGGCAAACCGAGGAGTCCCTTAAGCCTGTTCCGCATATCACGGCTGTTGGCTTTACCGTGCAAACCATCCAGGTACAGATCGGTTTTGGTGATTGTTGTCCCTGATCAGGCTTCTCCGTATCCTGGGTGCAACCGCTTCTTTTTAAGGCATCAACAATAATGTCGTCTTTCAGTCCCTCCACCCCCAGGAGTCTCTCCTTGCCGGGGCTTGTCTTTCGTTTTTCTACTCCCTTGATTTCAGAAATATAAGCATGCTTCACATACTGCGGATCCACGCTTTCCTTCAGATAGTTTCTGATCAGGAAGCCGGCCTTATCGGAATCTGTAAAGACAACAATCCCCCTCTTTTAGGCAATCTGCGGATAAGCTGCATTTTTTCATTATCGGAAAAAATGCCGAAACCATCAGTGGTAATAATGGTTGCATCTACAATTTGCTGCAGTTTAATCTTGACATAGATCCCTTCAACAATGATGGCTTCTTTTATTTTTATAATGTTGAACACCCTCCTTAACCGGCTTGTTAGATGTCGATATTTTTTGCTTTTATTGTATCATGTTTGACGGTAAAATAGGAGATTAAGTCTATATAATGGAGTAAAAAGAAAAATAAGTTGAGCCAAAGCTCATGCCTCGGTTAGAATATAGTTACCCAACAATATCAAACCGAGGAGGATGAACCATGGCTCAGTTTAATATTACTATAACCGAGGAACTTTTGCACGGATTATTTTTATCAAGTTTGTGTCAAGTACAAGTAGGCAATTTTTTTGTCTTTCCTGAATCCATCTTAATCTGTAGGAAAGTTTTCGTTTCTTTAAACGCTCAGCCTAGTTGTGGCTGCACCCCAAAAAAGGCTAGCAGCTTGCCTCCTCCACGTCAAGGCCAAGCCCCATGGGGTGGCCTTACGGCCAGCCTTGACATGGAGCCTCGGGCAAGCCGTTTCGACTGGCCAGGGGCAGCCACCTTACGGCTTCGCTTTGTCTGTTATTGTTCATAGGGATAGTGTTTTTAGGTACCGTTAAATTAGCCTACCTGCTATACCTCCTTTAACGGTAGGTTATTTCTCCAAAATCTTGCATGTTAAATAGATTGCGGATAACTCGCCTCCCATTGGTCATCTTACAATTGGAATAAGGGATTTTTCCCCTGTGTAAAGGATAAATATTCTTTTTGACGGTTTTATCTATGGTCTTTCGAGTGTTTGTGATGGCTTCTTCAACACATTCTGTTAATTTCTCGGATACTTGCCCTGATATGAGACCGCCTAGTTTTTCTTTAAAGTTCTCTCCCGTTTTCAGAGATATGATTTTTGCCAGGTTAGTGGCTCCTTCTTCGCTCCAGCTCTTGGCTCCTTTCATGCGTCTGGCAAATAAATCCACGTTCTTTTCCATGGTGCCAAGGGTCCGATATGCTATTTCTTCAGGCGGAGAGGGGATTTCTACTTCTTTTCTATCCTTGTAGCTGATTATGCCTTCTTCATTGTTTCTGATGTAGGTCTCCAGGTCGTTAAGTTTTTCTATTTCATCGACAAGACCCTCACATTGATATCTCAACTCTTCCAGCTTGGCATAGACTTTGTCAAATTGACCGGCTTTAGGCCATCTATGGATATGGTATCTTGCTTTCTTGTCTTTTACGTTTTTGATTATGCTCTTTGATAGGTGATAGGGATCCAATTGAAATATGCCTGTTTCCGGCTCATGGTCGTATTTAATCCAGCTTGCTCCGTCGCCGTTTAGTATCCTGTATTTAACCTTATCCATGTTGTATTTGCCGGCTAGGATGGCTTCTCTCAGGTCTTGAAAGTGCTGGGCTTGATGATAACCGGCAAAGACTGTTTTACCTACTGTTCTGTATTCCTCAGAGGACGGGTATCGGGGCTCCCAACCTTCATAAGCTATCCCTATTTTCATTTCTTTACGGCCATTGCCTCTCTTGGGCCTGCTTTTGCCTTGCATGGATAGCCAGAGCCCGTCTGCTTCTTCGAATAGTACCGGAACTTCCCGGTTGCCACACAATTCGTGGTTTTGATGGGCTTTAATTAGTTTTTCTTTGTCTTTCGCCTACGGTTTGAATGATGTCCCAAACCGCTTGGTGGCTTATGGTTTGGTTTGTTAGTTCGCTGATTGTTTGGGCTACTTGACGATAGGCTTTATGACAGCTGAGTCCTACGATTTTTTCCGCAAGGTTAGGGGATATGGTGCCAATTTTTTCAAAGCCAAGGGCTTCGTCAAGTAAGTAAATGTGCTGAACCTGCCCGTCATCGCTAATCTTTCTATAGATGTTTCTACTGAATACTACTTCTCCCATCAGGGTTTTAATGGTAGTTGTTTTCTTGCCTTTATGTCTTAATTGGGCTTTGTTCCTGTTTCTCCCCAGGTCTTCGTCTGCTTGTTCCAGGAAATGCTGCATGAGATTTCTGGCGATTTCGCAGCCCAATTCGAAAAAATTTCGTTCTAGGTCCTTGAATGTTAAGTCTTTTATGGGTAAACTGATCATGTCACGTCTCACCTCGTTTGTTGTTGTAGCCAACTACAAACATACAGGAAAGACGTGATTATGGGAAGGGTTTTTTAGCTCTTCCCATATTTTTTTGGAGAATTTGCCTACGTTAATTTTACTCTAAGCACGGCATAAACGCTTATTGTTATTGGGTGTCTGGCTGGTTGCTGTTTAACAACCGAGGCAATTTACACACTATTTTGGACTTGACTAAAATAGGAAGGAGGGTACAATAGTTATTATAGAAATGATCAGTCATATGGAATGGCTGAAGCAAGACTACATATTTTAACTGCGGAGGTGCAAATGAAATTGCAGGGTAGAAAACTGATGGACGTGCTGGAGCACCAAGTATCGGGAAGATGGGAAAGGGATGACCGGGTACGGGTTTATGTTCGTCCCAAACGAATCGTATGGATGTCGGAGGGAGAGGGAGTATCGGTAGAGAATCCCCAATCCCTTTTAGAGGAAAAGAGCGGGCAAATTACCTTGGATGCAGGAAATGCCTGTGTACTGCGGAATCATGGCGGCAAGGCAGGAATTTTGCTAGATTTTGGTGTTGAACTGCAGGGAGGCATCCAGATCCTGGCTTGGAATAACGGTCAAGAGAACCGGACAGCCCGGCTTCGGGTTCGTTTCGGTGAATCCGTCATGGAGGCGATGAGTGAAATCGGGGATGAGAAAAACGCTACCAATGACCATGCCATCCGTGATCAATTGGTTGATATTAGCTTCTTGGGGATGACGGAAGTTGGCAACTCGGGCTTTCGTTTTGTCCGCATTGACCTGATGGATGAGAATAGCTTCATCGAATTGAAATCTGTAAGGGCTGTATTCATATACAAGGATATTGAATACAAAGGCAGTTTCAGGTGCAATGATGAGCTTCTGAATCGCATATGGGATACCGGTGCTTATACCGTTCATCTGAATATGCAGAATTATCTGTGGGACGGCATTAAACGGGACAGACTGGTCTGGATTGGGGATATGCACCCTGAGACTTCCACCATTCAGGCGGTCTTTGGTGATGATGATGTGGTACCCCGAAGTCTCGACCTCGTTCGGGATGAAACGCCACTACCTGGCTGGATGAACGGTTTTCCTGCCTACTCGATGTGGTGGGTCCTGATACACTATAGATGGTTTATGCAGAATGGAGACATCGATTACCTGAAGGAGCAAAGGGGCTATTTGATAGGCCTTATAAATTTTCTCTCGGAGTTTATTCAGGAGGATGGAAGGGATACCATCCAAAACCGCTTCATTGATTGGCCTTCATCGGGGGATAAAAAGGCCGGTGAAGCCGGTGTCCATGCATTGTTCGTGCTGGCTATGGATGCAGCGGCGGCCATGCTTGAAGTAATGGGCGAGAAGGAAATGGCTCTCAAGTGCCGAGAGAATGGAAAGAAGTTAAGAAGGTATATCCCTGATCATGGGGGGAATAAACAGGCTGCGTCCTTGATGGTCCTGGCAGGCTTGCTGGATCCGGAAAACACCAACCGGGATGTGCTGGCTGTAGGAGGAGCGAGAGGTATATCCACCTTCCTGGGCTATTATGTCCTGAAGGCCAGAGCAAAAGCAGGGGATATTAAGGGATGCCTGGACAGCATTCGTGAATATTGGGGTGGAATGCTGAGCTTGGGAGCTACCACTTTCTGGGAGGACTTTAACCTGGAGTGGATGGAAAATGCTTCAGGAATTGATGAAATCGTTCCCGAAGGCAAGAAGGATATTCATGGAGACTTTGGAGATTACTGTTACAAAGGTTTCCGGCACAGTCTGTGCCACGGTTGGGCATCCGGTCCTACACCATGGCTGTCGGAATATGTATTGGGTATCCGCGTACTGGAGCCGGGATGCAGGGTGATTCGGATCGCTCCCAATCTGGGTGATCTGGAATGTGCGGAAGGGACCTATCCCACTCCCCAGGGGATTATCCATGTGAGACATGAAAAAGGAGAGGATGGCAGGATCGTCAGCAGCATTCATGCTCCCGAGGGTATACAAATCCTGAAATAAGGCCTTTACTTGCTATTTCCTTTGAATAAATCCTGATTCATGGAAGGACAATAATCAACAGAAGTCGCATTTCTTTCATGTATGAGGACAGGGAAGGAGATAGCATGAAACAAAAAGATATACAAATCAGGTTTTTGGTCCTAATCGCTACAAGCATTATTCTTCTGTTCATTCTGAGCAAAGGAGGGAATCTTACCAAGGAGGAGAAGGAGGATTCCCTCTTTTTAGGCTCAAAGGATGCCAGGTTAATGGAATTTCAGAAGAAACTAAAGCAGATGGGATATTTTAGAGGAGAACCGGATGGCTATTATGATGAGGAGACCCGTGAAGCCATCATGGAGTTTCAGAGGGACAATGACCTGAAGATAAACGGAATAGCGGATGAGAAAACGGCTACTGCCATTGAACTGGCATTCGAAAAAGAGCAGGCAAAGGTTAATGAAAAGAGACAGGAAGCAAGACAGCAGCTATCTCGGGGGAGCAGAGAAAACAGCGGTGATGTCTATTTGCTTGCCCGGGCTGTTCATGGGGAAGCTCGGGGAGAACCCTATGTAGGAAAAGTGGCAGTTGCTGCTGTCGTAATCAACAGGACAAAGAGCCCTGAATTCCCCAATACCATAGCTGGAGTCATCTATCAACCGGAGGCTTTTACTGCCGTATCAGATGGCCAAATCAATTTGGCCCCCGATGAGGAATCCTTAAGAGCAGCCAGGGATGCTCTCAATGGTTGGGATCCTACCGGTGGTGCACTGTATTACTATAATCCTGCGAAGACAACAAATGCCTGGATATGGTCGATAGCGTCAAGATACTATGGGTTTTAAAAATAAAAGTAATCTCCTGTTTACCTGCTACTTTAAGCATCCCTCACTGACTTAAGGAACTGGGAAGCCCAAGTCCTTTTGCCAATATTCAAAATGGTTATGTTACCGATGGTTTCGCGCGATGCTGTAAGCTTTCTCTTCCTGATAATCTCCCGGTCTACTTTTACCTCACTTGTTTCATTTATTGCTGCTTTTTTCTTTCGCATAAATATGTCATACACATCTCCGCCATTCGCTACAAAGACCCTTAACCTGGCCATCTGGTCCACACCCGTTCTACTCCAGCCCAGAGGCCGTGAGCTTGACCTGGACGACAAGATATGGCTAACATGACCTTCTGCACTGCAGCCGATGTAATCCGACGCACACTGCCGCATTATCCCTTCCCAGTTGCCTAGTATATTTCTTCTTGCTTCCTGCACAGCTCTCTTCTTTGTTTCCGGCTCAGTTGTACTTATGATTGCTTTAAATAGCTCTTTTACTCTTCCCTTGTCTCCAGCATTTATATAATCCCACATAATTGGTGTGGTGTAGCTCATTTGCGCTGTAGCTTGAGTTACATACTTTGATAAGTGATAACGGTCCAGTACAAAGATGCTGCCCTTTATCCAGCCTAGTCCATTCTTTATCCATGCAGCACCATTCCCTGATAGGTATATCTTTTCAATAGAATCCATATCTTAAGTCTTATCTATGTAGTCCAAAACTTCCACCCATAGCTCATCACTGTTTGCATAAATACCGCTGAAATACCTTGCATTTATTAACCTCCACCGATTTTCCCCATCCTGTTCCCTACCCTCATGTACATATACAAGCTTTGGTTCTGCGTAGCCCCCAGTCTGAAGTGGTACATGATCTTCATCAGCTCCTATGTACAGTACCTTTACCGCCTTTTTATCTTGCTTAACCTCTACTGCGTCATTGTCTACACTGCCAAGCTCACGGATACTGTTCATTACTGTCTGTGATGTTAGATCCACAGCTTCAGCTGCTTCCTTTGCACTCCTACTATAGGGCATAAATACTGCTCCCTCTATGAGCCTTGCCTTTAGTGAAGCATCCATTTTATCATGGGCTTTTATGCCCACAGCCTCATCTGACAGGTAGCTGTATTCGCCTGTCTTTTTATTCTTGTAATATGTCCTTTCATACCTGACTTCGCCAAATATTGTCATAAGGGTCTTTTCAGCTGCTTTCTCCTTTACTGTCCAGTTTCGTTTCCGGTCTTTACTGTTTCTATACGCCTCGTCTATTGTTTCCAAGGCTTCGGCCACTAGGGTTACTCCAATCTCGTCCAACGTCTTCTTAGTAGCTAGAATAAATTCGGATATGTCTCTTCTTTCACGTATCAGATTCTCTAGTTTCTTTTCAAAACTACTGCTGATTTTTTCTATGATTTCCTGTATAATTAGTTCCATAAGAGTATCTCCTTTCCTGTGATTATTGTGGTTCTTCACAAATTACATGATATCACAGGAGAGATACTCTTATCTTTTATTTTTTGGTTTTTTCCCAAAGTAATTTTACACTAACGATATGGTCCAGGCCTGTTCATATTACGATTGGCAAACATCGTTTTGCAAAGTAAAGAGGAATGGGGGTTAATTGGATGACAGAGAAGGGCAAGATCTATTTAGTCACAAAGGCAGATGATCTGGGGAGCAATCATTCCGCCAACAGGGCTTTTTGGGATGCTTTTCAGAAGGGGGTCCTCAGAAACGGTGTGATTATGATGACCTGTGATGGAGCGAAGGAAGCTGCAGAATTGTTTAGGGACCAACGGGATTTTTGTATGGGCCTTCATCTTACCATGAATGCAGAATGGGATCATATAAAGTGGGAACCTGTGCTTCCTGCAGAAAAGGTACCTTCCCTGGTAACGGAGGAAGGATATTTCTTTCGAACGACGAAGGAGCTTCATGACAACCGCCCAAAGATGGACGAGATGATGGCTGAAATCCAGGCCCAGCTTGACCTTGCCCGTCAATATGGCTTGAATATCAGGTTTGCTGACTGCCATATGGGTTTTTCACGGGTGATTGATGGTTTGGATAGGGAGATTCAAAACTGGTGTGATCGAAATGGCTTGATCTACAAGCATGGCCCCATTCCCCGGTTGCCTATGGTCGAGTCAGAAGGAACCCCTATCACGAGACTGTTGAATAGGCTTAAAGCAACGGATCCTGGCGTCTACTATATCCATATGGGTCATCCTGCTTATGATACTCCGGAGATGAGGGCATTGGGTCATTTCGGGTATCCGGGTGATGCGGTAGCGGAGGAGAGGGAATGGGATAGACGGGCTATGATGGATCCGGAGGTTGTAAACTACTTCCATAGAAATCAAATTATTCCCGTGACAATGGAGGAAGCTCTGGGGAGGATCAATCGATGAAGAGAGTTCATTTAAATGGAACCAATAGTATGAATGGTGAGTCATTATATTAGGAAGTATAAAAAAGTATATATCAAGGGGGTTAACCATGGATTTTCATGAGATAAGGGCTTTATCATCGCGAATAAAAGAGAATATCAGTAAAGTGATCGTAGGCAAGGAAGGGATTATCGATTTACTCCTGGTCGCTTTGATCGGCAACGGTCATGTTCTTTTGGAAGATGTTCCGGGGACCGGCAAAACCATGATTGCCAAGTCCTTAGCCATATCGACAGGCTGTGAGTTCAGAAGGATACAGTTCACCCCGGATTTATTACCTTCAGATGTAACGGGGATGAATATTTACAACCAAAAAAAATCAGATTTTGAATTCCGTCCTGGTCCTGTTTTCGCCAATGTTATTCTGGCCGATGAGATCAACCGGGCTACTCCCAGAACCCAATCCAGTTTATTGGAATGTATGGAGGAAAGGCAAGTTACCATCGATGGGGAGACTCGACAACTGGAATCACCTTTTTTTGTAATTGCTACACAGAATCCGGTTGAAATACAAGGAACTTTTCCTCTTCCTGAAGCCCAATTGGATCGTTTCTTTCTGAAACTGAAAATGGGATATCCTTCGACAGAAGAGGCTCTGGGTATTCTTGATCGTTTCATTGATCAAAATCCCCTGGAGCATCTGGAGCCTGTTGCATCAGCCCGGGAAATCGCAGAAGCCCAGGAGAGCTATCAGAAGGTACATGTAAGCCAGGCAATTCGGGAATACATCATTGCCATCATTGAAAAAACCCGGGAGAGGGATCAGGTCATCCTGGGAGTCAGTCCTCGTGGAAGCCTTGCATTGATGAGGGCAGCCCAGGTATATGCCCTTATTAAAGGCAGGGATTATGTCCTTCCGGATGATATAAAAGCCCTTGTCCAACCCGTTTTAGGCCATCGTATGATTGTGAAAAACACCTACGGGGTAAAAGGGAACCAGACAGAGGCCATCCTTGAAGACATTTTGCAGAGCGTCCCTGTGCCTACAGAGGAGCTATCCTTCACTCAAGATATATAGAGGGGAGGACTCCATACTTTTCCAAAAAGCAAAGGATAGTTCGGAGGATGATGCCGGAATCCAGCCATACCAGTTCTTTAGAGCTAAAGGGGATCCTGTTGGAGAAAAACAGGCTTTTTACCGTTTATAACGTGAGATACGAAGAAAGTTAAATTACCCAAGAAGAGTACAAAGAGGCAGAGAAAGGTTACGAGAGGATCCGTAAGGATATGTCCAAAGGCCAAAAACCTTTAGTCGGAAAGGAGATGAAGGTGCCCCTGGCCTGACTGTAGAAATATAAGGATAAGCAGCTTTCATCCTTGAACATGAATATGGTATGATATATGAAAATCAACAGCAATGCAGGATATAAGGCAGGTGGCATGATGTTTCTTAGAAATCATGACAGGTTTAAGGAGATATATGGAATAATTACCCTATCTGTTATCGCCTTCCTGATTGTCATTATTGTGGTGATGAATGGCATGTATACCATTCGCATTCAGGAATTGAATGCACGTCTCGAGACCTCTGAAAGGGAAAAGACAGATGAATATCAGAAATTACTGGAGGAAAGAGAGGACCTGGTTCATTCAAAAGAGTTATTGGAAACAAAAAACCGGGAAATACAGAGCCAATTGGAGGATGCTCTTCAGAAACTAAACAGATTTGAAGGGCTGGAGCAAGAGTTTGAGAACCACCAAAGGGATAAAAGCTTTCTGGAGGAAGCATTAAAAGGCTATAGGATGGCATATGAACGTGTTCGCAGTTTGAAGAAGGTTACGGGTACCTATAACGGGACTGGGGAATCACACGGCAAGGTTATGGACATATTAGAGGATAATCGACTGTATACTTTCTCCGATGATGAGATTTACAACGTCTTTACCCAATCCGTTGAAATCGGGGATCGGGTGACCCTGCTCTACTACTCTGGCTGGGGTAGAAATCAAATCATTGGATTTTATCCGGAGAAGGAATAATTCATGGGGAAACAGGATGCAGGTATTGGCTTCCTATGGTAAAATGACATTGATATCCATTCATAGTCCTTCCATCCCTAAAGCTGAAAGGGAATGGATAGATTTTATGTGGCTGAAAGATGAAAAAGGGGGTCAGGATGATGAAAAAACCTTTTCCACGCACCAATGTAGGAGGTGTATCCCTGTCCAGGATGATTATCGGGACGAACTGGATCCTGGGCTACAGTCATACCAGTCCCGCTGCCGATAACCTGATCAAACGTCGTCATGCTACTGCGGAGAGTATCTCTGGTATCTTGGAAGTATTCCTTGAATCAGGTGTGGATACCATTATGGGTCCTTTCACGCCCAATCCCCATTTGGTGGATGGGATGAAGATGGCCGAGGACCGCACAGGTAAAAAAATGATCATTGTGGATACACCCATCATCAATGTCGATGACAACGCCAACGCCAGGAAAGAAGCGGAGCAGGTAATCGCCGCCAGTAAAAAGATTGGAGCGACCCTTTGTCTACCCCACCATTCTTCTGTAGAGCAATTGGTCAACAAGAACAGGCAAATCATCGATCGCCTTCCGGATTATCTTGCAATGATTCGGGATCAGGGTATGATACCCGGCCTTTCCTGTCATATGCCTGAACTTGTCGTTTATTCTGATTTAAATGAATACGACGTGGAAACCTATATTCAGATCTATAATTGTATGGGATTCCTGATGCAGGTTGAAGTGGAATATATTCATAAGGTAATCTGGAATGCCAAGAAACCGGTAATGACCATCAAACCAATGGCAGCAGGTAGGGTCAGTCCTTTTGTGGGATTGACGTTTGCTTGGCATACCATCAGACCTTGTGACATGGTAACGGTAGGATGTTTGACACCCGAAGAGGCCGCAGAAGATATTGAAATTTCTATGGCTGCCCTGGAAGGGAGGCCCCCCAGGCTGGAAGGTCGCGGCAGCCCAAACAAGACGGAAATCATGAAAGACTGAAAAGGAACCCGGGATTCTCCAATTGAATCCCGGGTTTTCAAAGCTATAGATCTTTCTGTTGCAGGTTGATAGGTCTGGACAGAAAGACAGGCTTTCAACTGCTGTCAGCCAATGGTGATCATTCCGGCTACAACAATGATTAAGAGGAGGCTGAAGATATGGAGAGCTTCATCTACAGAGGAGCGAAATTGAAGGAAATTTCCTTTCCCTTGGGAGGTATCGGTACCGGCAGTATCGGTCTGGCCGGGAACGGCAGGCTGGTGGACTGGGAAATTTTCAACCGCCCCAATAAAGGCAGTATGAACGGCTTCAGCCATTTCGCCCTCAAGGCCGAAGCAAATGGGAAGGTATTGGACAGTCGGGTGTTGAATGGCGATTTACAGGCTCCTTATACCGACAAGCACGGTTCCGGTCCAGCCAGAACGACCATGGCAGGAGCACCTCATTTTGAAAAAGTGGAGTTTCAAGGAGAATTCCCCATCGGCAAAATTCGCTTTCAAGATGACAGATTCCCCGGTGCCGTGGAATTGATGGCCTTCAATCCCCTCATCCCTCTGAATGATAGGGACTCCGGTATCCCTGCGGCCTTTTTTGAAATTGCTGTTCAAAATACCTGGAAAGAGCCTATCGCTTACACAGCGTGCTTTTCTGTGAACAATCCCCTACCCTACGGTACTACCGTTAATTCTTACGCTCAGGAGGATGGGATACATCTTATCCGGCTGACATCCAATGCATTCGAAGGAGATGAGCCGGAGTATGGGAATCTTACCGTTGCCACCGACGGAGATGATGTAAGCTACCAGGAATACTGGTATCGCGGGAGTTGGTTTGACAACCTGAGCATATTCTGGAAGGATTTCTCATCATTTGGGAAGCTGAAAAACCGGACATATCCGCAAGGAAAGAGGCAGCAAGCTGATATGTCCAAACCTGGGAATGATATGTGCTCCCTGGCTGTACATCTGAAGGCTTCACCGGGGGAGACGAAAAAGATAAGGTTTCTGTTAAGTTGGAGCTTTCCCAACTGCTATAATTATTGGAACCCGGAGGAGTGCCCCTGTGACAGCGATTGCTGTGCGACGAATAAACCGGAGACATGGAAGAATTACTATGCCACGGTTTTTGAGAACTCCTCTGCCAGTGCGATCTATGGATTAAAGAATTGGGAAAGGCTCTACATGGATACCGTTACCTTTAAGGAAGCCCTTTTCTCCTCTACGATTCCGCAGGCTGCCTTGGATGCTATTTCAGCCAATATTTCCATACTGAGGACTCCTACCTGTATGAGGTTAGAGGATGGTTCCTTTTACGGCTGGGAGGGTTGTAATTGTGATTCGGGTTGCTGTGAAGGTTCCTGTACCCATGTGTGGAATTACGCCTATGCCCTGCCCTTCCTTTTCCCAAAGCTGGAACGCTCCATGAGGGATCTGGATTTTCGTTATAACCAGCGAGAAGATGGGGGAATGTCGTTCCGGCTGCAGCTTCCCTTGGGAAGGGAACGGTCCGGCTTCCGCCCCTGTGCAGACGGACAATTTGGAGGCGTGATCAAGGCATACCGGGATTGGAAAATATCCGGAGATAGCCAATGGCTCCAATTCAATTGGGAAGCCATCAAGAAGTCCATTGATTTTGCATGGGTAAAAAGCAATGAGGACAGATGGGACCCCGATAAGGAAGGCGTATTAACAGGGCGGCAGCATCATACCCTGGATATGGAGCTATTTGGCCCGAATTCCTGGCTGACCGGTTTTTATCTGGCTGCTTTGAAAGCCGGTGCGGAAATGGCCGAATATCTGGAGGATGCAGGAAAAGCCCGTGAATATGGCGATTTATTTAAAAAAGGAAAAGCGTGGGTAGATACCCATTTATTTAACGGAGAGTATTTTCACCAGCTCATCGATTTAAAGGACAGGTCTCTTCTTGAGAGCTTTCAGGAAGGCGATTCCCTTCTGGAGATTTCCACAATAGAATCCTACTGGAATGAAGAGGCAGGGGAGATTAAGTATCAAATCGGAGAAGGCTGTGGAGTGGATCAGGTTGTCGCCCAATGGCATGCAAATTTGTGCGGCTTGGGGCGGATTTTTGATAAGGACAAGACGAGAAAAGCCCTGCAATCCATTTATAAGCATAATTTCAAGAAGGGACTGAGAGATTTCTTCAATCCCTGCCGTTTGTATTCATTAAATGATGAGGGGGGGGTTGTCATTTGCGAATGGCCTGAAGGGAAATACAAGCCCGTGGTTCCCGTTCCATATGCGGAGGAAACCATGAACGGCTTCGAGTACCAGGTGGCAGCCCATATGATTCAGGAAGGAATGGTTCGGGAGGGAACAGAGATTGTTGAAGCCATCAGGGACCGCTATGACGGTGAGCGTAGAAATCCTTGGAATGAATTCGAATGCGGCAACAATTACGCCAGGTCTATGGCAAGCTATGCCCTGCTTCTGGCTTACAGCGGCTTCCGATATGATATGGTGGAAGGAATGATAGGTTTCGATCCTGTAGATTTGAAGGCTAGAGACTGTCGATTCTTTTGGTCCTTGGAACCCGGTTGGGGAGTGTTTTATATAGAAGGGAACGATGTGTTGCTAAAGCTGTTAAAAGGAAAGCTTCGGATAAATCGTTTGGAACTCCCTTTTTTGAACAAGAATGGAAATATAACTGTTTTTGTCAAAGATTCTCAAGTCGATTTTCACTGGCAGAATGGAAGCATCATTTTCACTGAACCGGCTGTCCTTGAAGAAAAGGATTGCATACGGATCAAAATAAGCCAGTGTTAAGATGTTCTTTCCATGGGAATGCCTGGATCAGTAAGGAACTTCCTATTGACTTTGCACTGAAAAATGTTATAACGACAGATACCGAATGAATTGAATATTTTCTGAGGTATACGTCCGGCCTTTTATTTTGAACCTACACAATGAAAAAGGGAGTTCTATATTGGATGCCTGATATCAAGCCCAGAGTAAGACCGCTAGCGGCAGGGGAAGATAGACGGATCCATGCGGACACCCACCTATCGAAAGATAGGTGTCAAAATGGAGGCAACGGTTCCTTGGATAATGAGTATAAAAGAAAACCCCAAACATGGAAATGTTTGGGGTTTTCTTCGTGTTCAGAGATTTTATGAGCTAGCTATAAAGTAAAAACTTATGACATTTATCCCTTCAATGACATATAGTGCTATCAGCGGGTTATTTTTTAACTAAGTATGGGTAAGTATGGGCGATAGGAAGGTGGTAGAATGAATATGCCTGTACTGCCGGTAGGTATCAGAACGATGCGCTATGTGGTTTCTCCCATCGTAGATTTCTATTATCCCGCAGTGTGGGGAATGGCCAATCGGATTGCTGAGGAAGCAATCAATCACCGGATTATTGGGCTGATGTATCAGTTGATTGCCAGGTTCAACCAGCCAGGACTGACGACCTATATCACAGGTTCATATGAAATCAAAGCCAACGAAAGGAATGTACTGAGTCTGCTTCTTTGGGCCCTGGGTGATTTCGGTGGTGCACATCCCATGACCTATGCCGGATCTTTGAATTTTGATCTGACAACAGGGGAAAATCAACCGCTTGAGGCTCAGTTCAAACCCGATAGCAACTATGTCGGGAGGCTTTCGGATATCATCCGACTGCAGATACAGGAACGGAACATTCCTCTGTTGGGAGAGTTTGAAGGGATCAGACCGGATCAAGATTACTATATTGCCGACAATCTGCTGATCGTCTACTTCCAGCTTTATGAGATTTCCCCCTATGTAGCGGGCTTTCCCTATTTTCCGATTCCTTTGTTTATGATACAGGATATACTGGCGGAGGAAGGGCTTCTCCAAAGGATGGATTATTTTTTATAATTTCATAGCCTTGACAAGGACAGGAATATTGTGGCATAATATTCCAAACAGTGAGTATGCATAAAAGCAGGAATGCTTGAGCTGCATAGGGGCATAGAAGCCCTACACGTGGAATGATACCCCCACGGAGTCACTAGGTGTGATTCCGTGGGGGCTTTTAAATCTGCCAGAACATGAACAGTGAAGAATGGGAGGGTAAGCTATGGAGGCCATTCGGGTAGCAAATCTGAAAAAGATTTATCGCACTCGGGTAAAGGGAGAAGGTCTGGGAGCATCCTTTCGCGCCTTGGCGAAGCCTGTTTATAAGGAGGTACATGCGGTCCGGGATATTAGCTTCTCCGTAGAAAAAGGCGAAATACTGGCTTTTATTGGTCCAAACGGTGCAGGAAAATCCACCACCATAAAAATGCTGACGGGTATTTTGCATCCTACAAGGGGAGAGATATCGGTGATGGGATTCGATCCGGTGCGGGAGCGTCAGAATCTGTCCTATCATATTGGTACGGTGTTTGGACAGAAATCCCAGCTCTGGTTCCACTTGCCTCCTGTCGACAGTTTTACATTGTTGGGTGCGATCTATGACATGGATAAGCCCACACTGGACAAACGGATCGCTGAATTGACCGAACGCTTTGAGTTGGGTGATTTGCTACAAACACCGGTGCGAAAGCTTTCCCTAGGCCAGCGGATTCGATGTGAGGTGGCGGCTTCCCTGTTACACGCTCCGGATATCCTTTTCCTGGATGAACCGACCATCGGATTGGATGTTGTGGTGAAGCAGAATATGAGGGAGCTCATATTGGCTATGAACCGGGAGCAGGGCACGACCATTTTTCTTACCAGCCATGATACCAGTGATGTGGAACAGGTATGCAGGCGTGCCATCATCATAGACCGTGGCAGGATTATTCTTGATCAGCCTGTCAAAAAGCTGAAGCGTGATTATCTGAACAAAAAGGTAATCACTGTTCGCTTCCAGCTTCCCCAGCATCTGGAGGTTCCGGAAGGGGTCATATTGGAGAAGTTGAGCCGCTTTGCAGCCCGTTTGTCGGTGGACACCGGTCGTCGTTCCATTGGTGAAGTCATGCGCTGGCTGATTTCAAAATGCGGAGTAGCGGATATTACTGTGGAGGATCCTCCGATGGAGGAGATTATCGCCTCCATTTTTCGCCGGAGGGAGGGCGAATATGATGAATAAATATTGGACGGTTTTCCGTGTCAGTCTGCAGAATGCCTTTGTGTATCGAAGCAATGTTTTAGGGGGAATGCTGTTCTATACGTTGTTCATTTTTGTATTTTTTAACCTTTGGCGTGCTATTTATCAAGGTGGCAGGGTGGCAGGCTATTCCTTGACACAGATGGTATGGTACCTATGTATAACGGAGCTCATCGCTTTTGGATGCCGAAATAATGTGTTCGGCCAGATGAACGAAGATGTCAAATCAGGCAGTATCGCTTATCAGCTGAACAGACCTTATCATTATGTGATCTATCAGTTTTTCAATGCTCTTGGCGGCATGGTATTCAACCTTTCCATTTACGGTTTGCTGGCGATTGGTTTGGGCTTGGTGATGGTGGGACCTATTGAAGGCTTTCGATTGATTATCCTGCCTTTGGTGCTGCTTTCCGGAGGGTTGGGAATGGTGATTAACTTCTTTTTATTGATGGCTTTAGGCTTAACGGCCTTTCGATTGGAGGAAAATCTTGCATTCTACCTCATCTACCAGAAACTTGTATTTATGCTGGGCATGTTTATCCCTGTAGAGTTTCTGCCGGACCTGCTCCAGGGGTTTGTCCGCTGGCTACCCTTTTCTTATGTATCCTGGGCGCCTGCACGGCTGATGGTGGCTTTTAGCTGGGAGTTATTCTGGAATGTGCTGCCTGTACAGCTTTTGTGGGCTGCACTGTCTCTTGCATTGGCGGTGGGGATCTACCAATATGGTATATCCGGTATCCATGCCAATGGGGGATAAGGAGGTGATACCGTGAATCGAATTCGGAGTATATTCAAGCTGATCATCTTATACTTCCAAGTGAATTTGGCTTCAGCCATGGAGTATAGGGGAAGCTTTCTCCTTCAGGCTTTTGGAATAGCATTATCCAACGGTAGCTTTGTGTTTTTTTGGTGGATTGCTTTTCAGCAGATTGGTAAGCCTATTGGGGGATATGGTTTTCGAGATGTGATGTTTATTTGGGCGGTTACATCATCCGCTTTTGGGGCATCCAATATTTTATTTGCCAACATGAATGCCATCACCCGTTTGATTGTTACGGGAGAGCTGGATACTTTCCTGCTTCAGCCCAAGGATCCCCTCGTCAGCCTTTTATGCGCAAAAACATCTTTAGGTGCCTGGGGTGATTTCATTTATGGTTTTGTGTTGATGGCCTTAACCCAAGGGAGCGATGGAGGAGCCTGGGGGATGTTCTTTATAGGCATTGTGATTGGTGGGTTATTGATGACGGCTGTATCCATATCAGCCCATACCTTTACCTTCTACTTCGGTGACGCTTCTTTGATCGGAGGAATGGCTCTGGAGTTCATGATTAATTTCTGTATCTATCCGGAAGGCATTTACCGGGGATTTGTACGGGTATTGATGATGACGCTGATTCCTGCTTCCTTTATTGTGCATATTCCTCTCAAGCTGGCCCGAAGCTTCAATCTGACGTGGCTGCCCGTTCTGTTGGGTGTAGCCCTGCTATATTGCTGGCTGGCTTATAAGTTTTTCTATCGGGGCCTTAAACGGTATGAGTCGGGCAATTTGATCATTACGCGTATGTAAATAACAGAAAGATATGGGGACGTTATGCCCATGCTCGGGAGACCGTCCCCGCAGCTCTTCCTGTGTAGTCGCTAGAAACACCGATAAGAAAAAAGGACTTCCACCTTGCAGCATAATCCCATCCCCCTGGAGCCTCATTGTGCAGGCGGCCATGGGATGTGGTGGACAGGGATGGGTATGATGAGGAAGGGGGACGGTATATCCATGGGGCAACCCATAGGGCAGATGATATGCTATGACAGATCAACCTTTCTTTGATTTTTGTATCATCATATGCAGTTCCAGGTCGAGAAGCATCCATAGAAAAGGGCTTTATGGGAATTGATTTCACAGGCTTGCATGTCTCGAACAGTTATGGTATAATCTGTTACGTTGGTAAGTTGAAAGGGAGTAGCCGTGACATGAGAGGGAATAACTCGAAATGTCATAGGTAGGATCAACATGCTGGCTGGATGCCTGGTCCTATCTGCTTTGATGCTGGCAATCAAAGGGGCGAGACTTTTGGCTTAATGGGGGTATAATGATCCCATTAAGCGAAAGGTCTCGCCCCTCGGTTTTTTATAAGGAGGTCTTCAAGTGATACAAGAGTTTTTTCAGGCATGTTTCTTCATTGTGATGGCGGAAATGGGTGACAAGACCCAGCTATTGGCTCTGGCTTTTGCAACGAAATATAAGTTGCAGAAGGTATTGATCGGGGTGCTCATTGGATCCTTTTTGAATCATGGCTTGGCTGTTATTCTAGGATCATATTTGTCCAGCCTTATCCCTATTGAAACAGTGCGTCTCATTGCTGCCTGCTCCTTTATTGCATTTGGATTGTGGTCTTTAAAAAGCGAAAAGGAAGAGGAGGAGGAAAAGACCAGGGAGAAATTTGGTCCGGTATTGACGGTAGCCATGGCATTTTTTATTGGAGAATTGGGGGACAAGACCCAGCTGACAGCCATTGCCCTATCCTCTGATGCCCATTATCCACAATTTATTTTGATGGGGACTGTCTTAGGCATGCTTATTACCAGCGGGCTGGGCATATTCGTTGGCAGCAAGCTGGGGAAGAAAATCCCCGAATTTACCATGAAACTGATCTCTTCAGCCATCTTTATATTCTTCGGATTGTTAGGTTTGTATGAGACGGTACCGTCGCAGTATGTGAACTCTGTTACCGTTCCCCTTTTCATCATCGCTTTGATCGGAGCCATCTATTTATTATTGATTCCATCCTTCCGGCAAATGAAAGAAAGCCAACTTGGTGCTGTAAAAGGTATGTCGGACAAATTTTCGGACAAACTGGCGAATCTTAAGGGAGCGGTAGAGAGTGTCTGCCTGGGAGAGGCCCACTGCGGAAAATGCCAAGGGAGTAAATGTACTGTCGGATACGCCAGGGAGACGCTTAACAATGGTTTAGCTTCGAATGAAAGGCTCGTAGCCCGTGAGTACCTGAACGGCTCAAGGGGCTCCAAAAGATTTGACAGGGACAAGCTTCGAAATGTTTTGGGGATGATCTGTCGAAGCTGTCTCAATTGTGGGCCTGCTCATGATAAAGCATGCATACTGAACAGACTCAGAGAATTGTTTGAGATGGAATACTATGGACAAAAAATTATCTTCCATGGAAATATGGATGCATACCTGAAGGATATGCAAGGGATTATTAGAAGATACTAGGGCCGCAGTAAGGTATCTGGAGTGGCTGCCTGTCCCAAATAATGAAATTACCTTGCCGGATGGCGGAAGGGTTTTCAATAGCAATGGTTGAAAGGGGCTTGCCATTGGATGAAGGGAATGGCAAGCCCTTTTCGGATTATTACGGGGATCATTGATGCTTCCTTCCCATCTCAAGGGAAGGAAGCACCATAACGATCTGCCAAATACTTAAAATCAGGACGGGTGGCGGTGTCCATTAAATACGCAGATACTACCGATCCCCTTATTCGATTGTTATTCAAAGCCCTTATAATACCCTCAGCGCTTGAAATCCCTATTCCATGTCCGTAAAAGGTACCGTCACCCAAATCGATGGCATTTTCTCCTTGCCAGTAGGGAGTAAGGGGGTTGACATCGGGATTCTTAAAATATCTGCAATCTCCGGGCAGGTAATCCCCCGGATCCTGAAAATTCCGGATACCCAGATCGCTATCAACATGCATCCAGTTCATCAGGTAAATGTTTGCAAAAAGCCTGTTAAACAGATTGGTCGGGTAGATGTTCAGAATGGCTTTATAATAAAGAATCACAATTGCAGTTGCACATTCTGTGCCATATTCAGAGCTGTTGTTGTAAATATCCTGAATAGCTTGGGCTGGCTCTACATTTGGCCGGAGACGAAAGCCTCCCTCCTCTGTACGAATCCAAAATTCAGGATTGCACCTGGAATCCCGGAAGGTGGTAAAGGCCAAACGGGATCGATTAAGTTCTCTGGATGCCAGGATGATTTGCTTTCTCAGAGCAAGTTCAAACTGAAGCTGATCAACCGAATCATAGTCATACATCCTTTGGCTGTTGGACAGTTGCTGGATGATTTTTCTTTCTATACCGGTTGGAGGAAACTGCTCCATAATAGGTGCAGGGTCAATTACGTTGCCGGATATAGTAATCATGATACCCCTCCTAATATGGCTTTGGCTGTCTTTATTTGCTGTAGAACAGGGGAGTCGATCCAGTTGCGCCACCAATTGCTATCTTTTCGATAAAGATGATAGGAACAGTTGGCCAGGAGTATTTTGTCGGTATCTTCCAGCCTCTTGAACTGATCCAGAAGCTTGGTTTCTTTTTCTGTTAGAGGCATCATCATTTCACCAGTATCTACATTGACAACCCTGCATAGATATTTGGCTTCCCATACAATCACGTAGGGGACAGGTCTTTGGGTTAACTGGAAGCTTTCTCCTGTATAACGAAAGAATAGACAGTTTTCGTCCAGCCAGTGAAGAAAATTGTTATACAGTTTTTTCGGATCATCCTGTTCCTTCAGACCCGGTATGAATGAAAGCAGTTTTTTGGCCAGGTTCTGATCCTTGGACCCCGAAGAACGCAATCGCTGTCCAATCAACATCAGACTGTAGGGAGTACGGGTTTCAAATAATCCCCAGATCAGGTCATATAGGAAGCCGTCCTTTCTATTTCGCAGGAAAATCAGATCGGCGATAGTCGATAGGATGGTTTTATCCTTGAATATCCTGACAAGTATCAGGGCTGTTATATCTAATACCTTGTCGTATTGGTCGTTCATTCCGTCGTCCAGATACCCTGTCTCCAGCATCCATTTCAATACAGGATATGTCATTGCTTCTTGATCGGATATCCAATATTCCGATTCAGAGCCTTTGCCCAACAGGATAGCTTTCGATGTCTGCAGAGCTATTGTATTTCGTCTGTTCAGATGGGCACCAAGCTCCGATTTCTCAATTTCGGGTTGAAGCACGAAGAGGGTAGGGAAATGTAGCTTCCCATCATTAATAAGCTCCAAGGCTTTTTGAGGCTCCTTTTGTACAATATCATGAAAGGTATAGTTCAGTTTTTCGATGCCTGCTTCTTGACGGATACGGTCCAAATCGTTTAAAATCCTTGAATGAAGGACGCTCACGGCGATCTATGCCTCCTTTCCGGTCTACAATCCCGTTATTATCATTGTATGCATAGGGTAGGTGGATGGGATGATGAAAACAAGCTTTTAGCCGATAAATGCAAAAAAGCTTGTGTCCTTCATGACACAAGCTTTTATGAAATGGATGGGATTAGAGCCTATCCAAAAACCTTACGCATTTTATCGCAATAATACTGGACATTTTCCCACTTTGCGTCCGGGGGAATGCGATGATCGGGACAGGGGATACATCCACCCAAGTCCACAAGGACTTTCAAGCGTTCGATTTCTTCATCTATGGCAGCATAATCCCTGGCAAAGACAGTTTTATTCATACCGCCAACGCCCCGTAATTCCTTGCCATACTTTTCACGCCAAGGGGCGATATTGCCATCCCAGGTACCTACTTCAATAGGAAACATGGTATTCACACCGTTATTGAACCATGTGGGGATCAATGCATCAATCAGACCGTCACAATCCAGGGAAATAATATTGATTCCATGTTTTTTTACCAGATCCGTAATCCTTTTATAATGGGGTCCCACCTTGCTGTCGAATACGGAAGGAATAACCAGGGGACCACTCTTGAAACAGATATCCTCCCAAAAATGGGCAAAATCGAATTTTACACCGGTTGCCAGCACAGCCTCAGTACATCGATAGCAGAGCTCTCCTACCGTGTTGATGATCTCATCGTAAAGGTCTTCGTCATCATGTAAAGATAGCTAACGCCTTCAAGGCCGAGCCAGTTCCGTATTGTACCGAACAGGCTGCCGCAGTGAAGCCCTAAGGGGTTTTCCCTTTCCTGATCATCTTTTAGTTTTTCAAGGATGTCCCAGCGAATCCTTTCCTCAGTGTACTGGAGTTCGGGCAGGTAATGCTCCTCCCATTCCTTCCTCCCCTTCAACAAGTGATCCACTTCTGCAGGGATGGATGTAGCACCCTCTCGTTGCAGGACAATGACCCCGTCACTATTTAAAACTTTCCGGAAGCCGTCAGGGAGCTCTTCTATAACCTTTGGTTCAAATCCGGGGAAGAGACCCGTATTGGGGCTAAAAACGGTAAACCAGTTGAAATCAAAACCCAGCTTTCGGGCGATAGCGTTTTCTGCAGGGCTTCCATCCCAAACTCCTTGGATTTCTTCTGAAGTCAGATGACCTCCATCCCTCCACTTTTCAAGGGTTTCCTGCCAGAAACCAAAATGGACGATGGGCAGCCGGTCATAGCTTTGGTAGTTCAAAATTGCCATAGATCTTTCCCGATTGTTCATTTCCTACCTCCATATCCCTTTTCTTTCAGATTCATGTGTGGATGTCCGAAATAAATAAAAAAGTGGAAGATTCTATCATGCATTATCCATGGTAGAATCCGAACTGATGTTGGGTTTCGACCCAAGTCGACAATATTATAACGAAGTTTTCTGAAAATTGCATTGACAAATCATGCTTAAAAATATATAAATGTTGCTATTATGGGACATGGTTTGTGCTTTTCCAATTTCTATATGAGGAAATCATCTTGTGAAAAGGTACTCCCTCAAAACAAGGCCGACAGGGGAAATCCCAGCTGCCGTTTTCCGTCCTATATATAAATATAAATGAGAAAGCGGTTTACAGATACGGGGCAAGGAAGGTAGAATGGAATAAGGTTATGAAGCGGCTGTGATGGCAGCCGTGGACGATGAAGGGAGGCTCTGCGGTGTTGAACGATGAGAAAAATCATCTTATGGATAGCTATTTCAGAAAAATAGCTACCCCCTATAGATTAGGAAAGCCGGTATTGACAGGATCAGGAATGCCCGGTTTTTTCGACAGTATGGCTGTAGATTGCCCGTTTGTCTTTTTTCACCAAGGGAAATTTCACATGCTCTATGTGGGATTTGATGGCATCGGTTATCAAACTGCATTGGCAGTAAGTACTGATCTGATTCATTGGGAGCACAAAGGAGTTGTTCTAAAAAGAGATCAGGGAGGGGAATGGGACAGAGTAGGTGCTGCCGGAACTTGGATCCTTAAGGAGAGCAACTGTATCGATGAGACACCTGTTTTGAAAAAGGTGAATAACAAATACTGGATGGTGTATCATTCCTACCCCAATGAGGGTTACGAAGAAGGCGCAGCCCAAATGGGTCTGGCTTGGACGGGAGATGAGAATTTATTGGGGTGGCATCGGCTTCCTCAGCCTATCTATTCATGGAAGGACGGTGAGGAGTGGGAAAAAGGAGGTCTATATAAAGCCTGCCTGATTGAAGACAGTGGTTCCTACTATCTGTTCTATAACGCAAAGAACAGCACATATGGCTCCTGGACAGAGCAGATAGGGGTGGCCAGATCATCAGATCTCATTCATTGGGAAAGATATGAAGGGAATCCGATATTGAAGGTCCGGCAGAATTCATGGGAAAGCAGGTTTTGTTCCGATCCCTGTGTCCTTCACGATGGGGAGTATTGGATCATGTTATACTTTGGTTTTGATGGCCATCATGCTCAGGATGGCCTTGCTATATCCAAGGACCTATACCATTGGCAAAAGGCTGAAAAACCCATTTTGCGCCACGGCGAATCCGGTGAACTGGATGAGATTCATGCCCATAAAGCGTCGGTTGTTTGGCATAAAGATGTTTTATACCATTTCTACTGTGCCTGCAGAAAATATCGGGAAGGGGACCCTACGAAGAATCTGGGGGATGAATTTCGATGCATAACTGTGGCAACCTCAAAGCCAATATCAGTATAAAAGGGGGCTGTTTAAACAGCCCCTTTGGCAATCACAAAGAGATGTTTCCTTTTTACCCTGCTGCAGCTGCCTGACGCAAGGTAAAAAGGATAATTTGCCTGGTAATGTCTTCTGCACGTCCGGCAGGTACGCCGCGTCGTATCATTTGCTCGATCAGTTCCGGTTGTTCAGCATCCAGAAGCCTAAGCATGGCGTCTGCCCGCTGCTGGAAATTCCTTGCGGCTGGGATACGGTTGATATTCACCAGGGTGAACCGGATGATATCGCTAACAATAGCCCGAGCAATAACGGTTGATATATTGAAAATATTTGTAAGACCAAGGAAGTTAGGGAATTGATTTTCAAACGCCCGCAATATTCTTCTGACCTGAGCTTCGATATCAGGGGTCGGAAGAGGAGGAATTGTGACGATGTTCTGCAGTGTTACCCGAATGACACATCGGATATAATCATCGATGATCTCCTGAGGTATTCTGAATAACCTAAGCAGAACATCAACCACTCTGTCTTCCTGCATAAAACGTCGAAACAAGGTCGCTGTTCGTTGCTGAAGATTGCCCGACACCTGGGCTGCATGATCCAGTACAAAGCGAATGATGCGTCTTGTTAAGGCTCTGGTAATTCGTCGCGGTACACCATATATTTCAACAAGGGAAATAGGTCTTTGGCAGCGTACCAATACAATTTCAAGGAGCTCTCCTACCTGATCCCTTTGTCTCGGAGTTCTTTCCTGCAAAGCGTCTTCAGCCAATTCATTGCGAAGGTACTGTTCCAGTAAAGGGGTGATGGAATCAGCAAATCCGGGAACGGCGCCAGAGAGTCGTTCAAAAGGGTTTACATACCTGTAAGGCAATATATTCACCTCCTCTCCATGGGATATAAACAAATATTGCTACTACAGTATACGCCGGGATATGGTCTGAGGTGAAATGGGAGATAAAGAATGCTTCCGGTGTCCATTTCCAATATGGAAAGAAGGCTATGAAGTCGGCGGCTTTGATTAAACAAAGCAAGGAAACAATGGGACTGAAGGGGAATTGTGAATGAAAGACCTGCATGTTATAATTAATTAGAAAGTTCGTATATTATTGAAGAAGGGGGTCATGTTCATGAGAAACATTCCTGATGTAAAGCTAGGGCTTGTGGCGGTAAGCAGGGACTGCTTCCCATTGGAGCTTAGCAAGAGAAGGAGTGAAGCGGTGGTTTCCGCCTGCAGAAGCAAGGGGATTGAGATTTTTCAGACTCCGACGATTGTTGAAAACGAGAAGGATGTATTGAAAGCCTTGGAAGAGTTGAAGAATGCAGGGGTAAATGGGCTGGTGGTTTATTTGGGGAACTTTGGACCGGAAGGCCCGGAAACCATGCTGGCTCAGAAATTCGACGGTCCTGCTATGTATGTTGCAGCAGCTGAGGAAACCCAGGATGATCTGATCGATGGACGTGGTGATGCATTCTGTGGTATGCTGAATGCTTCCTATAATCTGGCATTAAGGGAGCTGACTCCTTACATTCCCGAATATCCGGTGGGAACGGCTGAGGAGATTGCCGACATGATATTCGATTTTCAGGATATCGCCAGGGTCATTATAGGGATTTCAAAACTTAAAATATTTGGTTTCGGACCAAGGCCTCAGGATTTTCTCGCATGCAATGCACCCATCAAGCCCTTGTATGATTTAGGGGTGGAAATCATGGAGAATTCTGAACTGGATCTATTCGAGTCCTTTAATGAGCATGCCGGTGATGAAAGAATCCCGGCCGTCGTGCAGGATATGGAAGAGGAACTGGGGGATGGAAACAATCATCCGGGCATTCTACCTAAGTTAGCCCAATTTGAACTTACCTTGCTGGATTGGATGGAAAAGCATATCGGGGCATCCGAATTTGCCGTATTCGCCAACAAATGCTGGCCGGCCTTCGAGAGGCAATTCGGTTTTGTTCCTTGCTATGTCAATTCAAGATTAGCCGCCAGGGGAATACCGGTTTCCTGTGAAGTGGATATCTATGGAGCTTTGAGTGAATACATCATTACATGCGCTACGAAAATGCCCGCTACCCTTTTGGATATCAACAATACCGTACCCAAGGATATGTATGATTCCAATCGGGATCGTTTTGCCGGCTATAAACTGAGTGACCTTTTTATGGGCTTCCACTGCGGGAACACGCCCATATGCTGTATGAAGGAAGCAGCTATGAAGTATCAGTTGATTCAGCATCGATTACTGGAACCCGATAAGGAACCCGATATTACCCGGGGAACTTTGGAAGGGATCATCAGACCAGGTGAGATCACCCTTTTCAGGCTGCAGGGCACAGCAGACTGTGCTTCAAGAAGTTATGTAGCGCAGGGTGAGATTATTGACGTGGATCCAAAATCCTTCGGCGGAATAGGCGTGTTTGCCGTCAAGGAAATGGCAAGATTCTATCGCCATGTATTGATCGGCAGGCATTATCCCCATCACGCCGGGGTCGGCTTCAAGCATGCAGGGAAGGTACTGTTTGCTGCGATGAAGATGCTGGGGATAGAAGAAGTATCCTTTAACCAGCCGACTTCCATGCTGTATAAGAATGAAAACCCATTCGGATAAGACACGAAGGTGCATTGGATCCAGATAATGCAGATATGGCAGAAGATAATACTATACAGGAGAAATACATGGCGGGAGTGTTTTAAAGCGTGCAGGTGAATCTCGGCGACCGGTTTTATCAGAAGCTTATCCTAAGGAAAGAGTTAAAAATAGTCAGCAGATGGAAAGGAAGGAATGATCGTTGAGCAAAAAATATACAATCGGTGTAGACTTTGGCACCCAATCCGGAAGGGCGGTGCTGGTGGAAGTGGACATCGGGGTAGAGGTTGCCACAGCTATAAAGGAGTACCCCCATGGTGTGATGGACGAATACCTTCCGGATGGGAAGACGAAATTGGATCCTGATTGGGCTCTGGAGCATCCTCAGGATTTCCTGGATGTGCTCCATGAAACGATACCGGCTGTTCTGGAAAAGGCTGGAGTATCTGCAGAAGACGTGATAGGTGTAGGGATCGATTTTACCTCATGTACCATGCTTGCTGTGGACAAGGAAGGTACTCCCCTTTGTTTTTATCCGGAGTATCAGTCCAATCCCCATGCCTATGTAAAACTATGGAAGCACCATGCCGCTCAGGATGAGGCAAACAAACTGAATCAGATTGCTGAAGAGAGAGGCGAAGATTTTCTTCAGCGCTATGGCGAGAAGATTTCATCCGAATGGCTTTTTCCTAAAATATGGCAGGTACTTGATGAAGCCCCGGAGATTTATGAAAAGGCTGATCGATTCATGGAGCTGGCGGACTGGATCGTTCTTCAATTAACGGGGGAGGAAAAAAGAAACAGCTGTACCGCCGGCTATAAAGCCCTCTGGCATAAACAAAAGGGATATCCATCCAAGGATTTCTTTAAGGCCCTTGATCCAAGGCTCGAGAACGTAGTAGAAGAGAAATTAAGTACGGATATTTATCCCATTGGAAGCAAAGCAGGCGAAATTACTCCGGAGGCAGCCCGTCTGACAGGACTAAAACCGGGGACTGCCGTTGCCGTTGGTAATGTTGACGCCCATGTAGCGGTTCCTGCCGTAGGGATTACGGAAGAAGGAAAAATGCTGATGATTATGGGTACCTCTACCTGCCATATGATATTGGGGAAGGAAGAGAAGATGGTACCAGGTATATGCGGTGTGGTAGAAGATGGAATCATCCCCGGCTATCTGGGATATGAAGCAGGTCAATCCTGCGTGGGCGACCATTTTGAATGGTTCGTGGAGAATTATGTGCCTGCTGAGTATCAAAAAGAAGCGGAAGAGAGGGGCATGAATATCCACGATCTTCTGAGCGAAAAGGCACAGAAACTGAAAGTTGGGGAAAGCGGTTTAATCGCCCTCGACTGGTGGAACGGTAACCGTTCCGTCCTTGTGGATGTGGATCTCACAGGCCTTATTCTGGGATGCACTTTATTGACCAAGCCCGAAGAGATGTACAGGGCTTTAATCGAAGCCACCGCATATGGTACACGGAAGATTATTCAAACCTTTGAAGATCATGGTGTGCCGATCAAAGAACTGTATGCAGCGGGCGGAATTGCTGAAAAGAACGAAATGCTGATGCAGATTTATGCGGATGTAACCAATCGGGAAATCCGGATTTCTGCTTCTTCCCAGACTCCTGCTCTGGGTTCAGCCATGTTTGGCGCTGTTGCGGCGGGTAAGGAAAGGGGCGGATATGACAGCATTGTTGATGCAGCCAAGGCAATGGCCCGGTTGAAGGATAAGGTGTATAAGCCCATACCTGAGAATGTAGAAATGTATGATAAATTATACAGGGAATATGAGATACTCCACGATTATTTTGGACGAGGGACGAACGACGTAATGAAAAGACTGAAGGAGATCAAGAAACAGGTTACGAAGTCCTAAGGCCTATCCATAGTGCAGAAAGCGGGCAAGACGGAAACAATCCAGGGGAGGAGACGGATCCCGTGTTTATGTCTTGCCCTTTTTTTGTACCTAAAATGCATTCGAACAGGGGGATAGTATGAAGAGGAAAGAAGTGGTTAAACGGGCGGTAGAGATGAGGAATCCTCCCAGGGTTCCAATTTTATTCTTTAATAAGGATACGGAGAAATCGGAAATTAAACTGGTGGGATACGAAACGGCTGCCGATTTTCCCTATAAGGGAACCAACATCTCAGAGTGGGGTTTTGAATGGCAAAGGTTGGATGATACCATGGGGCAGCCGAAAAACCATCCCATTCGGACATGGGCGGATTTTGAAAACTACATACCGCCCGATCCTGATGCAGCCGGCAGGTTTGAGCATCTGCCTGATGAAATCGCCCAAAACAAGGATCGCTACATCCTGGCGAGCCTGGGGATTACAGGATTCAACATGGTGACTTTCATACGAGGATTTGAAAATACCTTGGAGGATTTATACCTGAACAGGGAGAGAATTGAGAAGTTGATAGACATGGTGTTTTCCTTTGAAAAGGGAATTATCCGTCATTACTGCAGTTACGAAATCGATGGCATCTCCTTCGGTGATGATTGGGGTACCCAGAACAGCCTGATGATTTCGCCTTCCCTATGGGGAAAGATTTTCAAACCCCGGTATAAGGAGCAGTTTGATCTGGTTCACTCCTATGGGAAGCATGTCTATTTCCATTCCTGCGGAAACATCATGGAGATCATTCCCGATCTCATTGAGATCGGAGTTGACATTCTGAATTTAAATCAGCCTGATTTGTTTGGGATTGAAAGATTGGGCCGTGAATATGGTGGGAAGGTTTGCTTTAATTGCCCTGTGGATCATCAGACGGTTGCCATCAAGGGTACACGGGATGAGATATTTGATTATGTGAGAAGGCTGAATCAACATCTGGGTAGCTTTCAAGGAGGATTTATCGGTTATATCGAGGAATACCATAGTGTGGGAATGAGCGATCAAAACTATGCGTGGATTGTAGAAGCCTTTGAGACTTTGAACGGATGAGGATGTGATGGAATGAATTATCGAGAACGGTTTGAGGCCACTTTGGAGCATAGGCCCTTGGACCGTGTTCCCTTTGATTTGGCGGGCACTTCACTGACGGGAATGGAACATAAGTATTCTATTGATAAATTAAGGGAATATCTTGGATTTACTCGCTCCTATGACGGGTGGTATGAAAAATTTGATGAACGAATCCTTCAGTATCTGGACATTGACATCAGGAGGGTAGGGGATATCCTGGAGCCCGAGAGCCCTTTGTCAGGCCGGATCGATGAGAATACTTATGTAGACTGTTGGGGGATAAAACGGGTATTTACCGGTTTGTACTGGGATATTCAGGATCCACCTTTAAAGGGAGCGGATCTTGATGATCTGAAAAGATATCCATGGCCGGATCCTGACAGAATTGATATAAAAAAAATGGAAGCATATAGGGAACAGGCCAAGCGCTTATACCTGGAAACAGATTACGTGGTTTGTGCAGAGCATCCGGTCTATGGTGTGCTGGAGCTGGGCTGTTGGATGTGCGGTTTTGACGATTTTCTGCTAAAGATGGCTCTGGATCCGTCCTTTGTACGGCATTTTTTTGATAAGGTTTTGGAGTATCAAAAGAAGATTATCGAAATTTATTACGGTGCGCTGGGTGAATACATCCACTTTACAACCAGTGGGGATGATTTCGGTACCCAGACAGGCCCCTTTATGTCTCCTCAAATGTTTGAAACGCTGGTAAAACCTTATTATGAAGAAAGGATTGCTTACACGAAAAAGTTTACCAAAGCTCGATATTTTCACCATACCTGCGGTTCTGTATACTCCCTGATTCCCCATTTGATTGGTGCGGGAGTGAACATCCTTAATCCTATTCAGCCCGGAGCCAGGGATATGGAACCGGAGAAGCTGAAGAAGGCGTATGGAGATCAATTGACTTTCTGGGGAGGCATAGATACCCAGCATACCCTTCCCTATGGGACGAAGGAAGAAGTGAAAGAAGAGGTGTGGAGAATCCTGGACGCCATGGGAGCGGAAAGAGGTGGATATGTCCTGGCTCCGGCCCATAATATCCAGCCCGATGTGCCTCCGGAAAACATCATTGCCCTCTTCGAAGCAGGAAGGGAATATTTTTCCCAGAGGCAATAAAATACTTCTTTTTGTGCTAATCCATCTTTTTTTTGTTCTATCCCTCGACGCCGGCAGTTCTATTATAATAAAGGATGGCAGAATACAGGGCAGCGCTGAATGAAAAGGCTTCATTTATTGCTGCCTGGATTTGGAAGGGAGATAATCAATGACAAGTCGAGAGCGTTTTTTAAAGGTACTGCACTTTGAAAAGCCGGATGACAGGTTGCCTATGGTGGAATGGGCTCCGTGGTGGGATAAGACAATTGAGCGCTGGGAGCAGGAAGGGCTGCCCAGAGGGATGAGTCTGGAGGAATCCCTTCGGTATTTTGACTTAGATGTCATGATCATGCTGATGGCTTCCCCCATGTCTCCGGAATGTCCCAGACCTTCATCCCATGGGGCAGGAATCGTCACGGACGAAAGATCCTACGAAGCGATAAGGCCTTACCTATACCCGAAATCATCTATTGAGAGCTTGAAAAAAACAGCTCTGGCCCTGAAGGAGCGGCATGAAAAGGGCGATATCATCATTCGTTTATGGCTGGATGGATTTTTTTGGTTTCCCAGATCTCTTTTTGGTATTGAGAATCATTTATATGCCTTTTATGATTATCCGGAATTAATGCACCGCATGAATAATGATTTGTCAGATTACCTGATTCAAACCATAGAAGCCCTCTGCCCAATCCTGGTACCGGACATGGTAGGCTTTGCCGAGGATATGTCATACAATCACGGCCCCATGCTGTCATACGGGTTATTCAAAGAATTCTTGCTCCCCTATTATCAGAAGGTTATCCCTTATCTCCGAGAAGCGGGGGTCAAGGTTCTGGTGGACAGTGATGGAAACATTGAAGATATGATACCTTGGATGTTGGAAGCCGGAATAGAAGGGGTGTACCCGCTGGAAAGACAGGCACAGGTCGATATCAAACGAATCCGTAGAAATTATCCGAGCTTTCTGATGATGGGCGGTTATGATAAGATGGTGATGTCAAAAGGGGAAGGGGCCATGCGGGCAGAGTTTGAGCGCATCCTTCCGGTGATGAAATCCGGAGGCTATATTCCTTCGGTGGATCATCAGACTCCGCCGGGCGTTTCCTTGGAAAACTACAATATTTATCTCCGGTTGTTCAAGGAATATGCACGAAAGGCTGTGAAGGAAGTCTGAACGCCTCCGGCAGAATAAAAGAGTGCACAACTTTTCTTGCAGTCAGCTGCAAGATTTTTTTTGCTGATTCCCCGACAGGATGGCATATCTATTATAACGGTCAGAGTATGATTCTATAATAAGGATATGATGATAGGATTTCTTTGCCCGACTGGGAGGGCTGCCGGTTTTTGACATCATATTCGAGCTGTTATGGATAATAAAGGAAATATTGCGCAGGTTGACATGCCAAAACATGAAGCATATAATGGACGTATACATACAAAATTTGGATGAATCCACAGAGTATCTTCGAGAAGATGCGATACCGGAAAAGGATAGGACAAGAAGGATCCGGATACTTGAGAGGAGGTCAGGTCATGCTAAGCGTGAAAGATTTGGCGAAGATGATTGATCATTCCCTGCTGAGACCGGAACTGACCGTTGATCAGGTAAGAGAAGGTTGCAGGCTTGCAAAGAAATATGGTACGGCATCGGTGTGTGTGAGGCCTTGTGATGTAGCCATTGCCAAAGAGGAACTGGAAGGCACTGATGTTTTGGTCACAACAGTTATTGGTTTTCCCCTCGGGGACAATACAACGGAAGTCAAGGTGTTTGAAACCGAACAAGCCATACGGGACGGAGCCCAAGAAGTGGATATGGTTTTAAATATTGGCAGACTTATCTCTCGTGACTTTGATTACGTGGAAAAGGATATTAAAGCCGTGGTAGATCTAGCCCATCAGAATGGGGTCCTTGTCAAGGTCATTCTGGAGAATTGTTATTTGACCGATGACTTGAAAGAAGCTGCGTGCAGAATATCTGAAAAAGCGGGAGCAGATTTTGTTAAGACATCTACTGGCTTTGGTACAGGGGGTGCAACGGTCGAGGACATCAGACTAATGCGAAAAAACTGCAGCCCCAAAGTGAAGATAAAAGCTGCAGGTGGTATTCGAACTTATGACGCCGCACTGGCTGTATGGAAAGAAGGCGCAGTGCGATTGGGAGCAACCGCCACCAAGGCTATTCTTGAGGAAGCCAAAAAGAGAGAAGAGCTAGGGGGACAATGAGAAACAGGCAGCGCGGAAAACCTGCAGCAAAAAGATGGGGGGAGACAAGAGAAAATGGAAAAACTGCGCGTGGCAATTATCGGGTGTGGAGCCATTCATAGGGTGCATGCCGATGCAATCGTGAACAGTGAGTTGGCTCAACTGAAATATGTTGTGGATATTCAGGCAGACAATGCTCGTAGTTCCGGAGAAAAGTACAGATGTCAATGGTACACGGACTATAAAGAAATCTTACAAAAAGATGATGTGGATGTCGTACATATCTGTACACCCCATTATTTACATGCCGACATGACCATCCATGCCGTTCAATCAGGCAAGCATGCCTTTGTGGAAAAACCCGTGGTGTCGCATTGGAAGCAGGCTCGGGAACTGATAGAAGAAACGAAGAAAAGCGGCTGTTATGTAGGAGTATGTTTTCAAAACCGCTTGAATCCCAGTTCGGTAAAGGCAAAGGAGATTCTTGACAGTGGCAGACTGGGGAGAATATTGGGCATCAAGGGTCTGGTAACATGGTATAGGGATGAAGCATACTATCGGGAGAGCGGATGGAGGGGCTTTTTTGCTACTGAAGGAGGCGGAGTCCTCATCAACCAGTCCATCCATACTCTGGACCTTATGCAGTGGTTAGGCGGAGGCGTAGAAGCCGTAATAGGGAATGTCGCCACTAGGATACTGGGGAATGTCATTGAAGTAGAGGACACCGCAGATGCCACCCTGTTCTTCCGGAACGGAGCCAGGGGAATTTTCTATGCCACCAACTGCTATACGACCAATTCCCCCGTAGAGATAGAAGTACATTGTGAAAAGGGGAGCTTACGGATTTATAATGGGGAGCTGTATATAATCAGCGATGGCCGGCAAACCAAGATTGTCGATGAAAATTGTGAGGACAGCCCCTATAGATCCTACTGGGGAAAGAGTCATTCCTTGGCTATTCATAGTTTTTACCAAAGTATTCTTCATGATGAACCTAAGAATTTTATACCTGTAGAACAGGGAGTAGAAGCTGTAAAGATCATCGATGCCATTTACAAATCGTCTTCTACAGGTAATAAAATAATAATAAAAAATGAATAAGGATGAGGTGAAGGATATGAGTCAACCGGTAATTGCTGCGCAACTTTTTACCATTCGGGATTATACGGAAACCCCTGAAGATATTGCCCAAAGTATGAAAAAGATCAAGGAAATGGGCTATAATGCCGTGCAGGTTTCGGGATTCGGTCCCATTGAGCATCAACAGGTGAAGGATATCATGGACAGTCAAGGTCTCACCATTTGTGCTACCCATATTGGATTTGACCGCCTGCAAAATGATCTGGAGGATGTCATTGAACAGCATAAGCTGTGGAATTGCAAATATGTGGGTCTGGGCAGTATGCCGGCCGAATACGCAACAAGCAGAGATGGCTATATCGCTTTCGCCAAGGAGGCTTCCGAGATTGCCCGGAAGCTGGCCGACAATGGCCTCCGCTTTATTTACCATAACCATCATTTCGAGTTTATGAAGTTCGATGGGGTAACGGGAATGGAAATTCTTTTTGAGGAAACAGACCCGGAGGTCTTTGACTTTGAGCTTGATACATATTGGATCCAGGCAGGGGGAGCCAACCCTGTAGACTGGATATATAAAGTCAAGGGTCGTATGAAGGTGATCCACTTTAAGGACATGGGAGTAAGTAGTGAGAGACAGGTCATCATGACCGAGGTTGGTGAGGGAAACCTGAATTGGCCTGCCATTATTCAGGCGTGTAAAGAAACGGGTGTGGAATGGTGTCCTGTGGAGCAGGATATCTGCCAGCGAAATCCCTTTGAAAGCCTGGCGATCAGCCTGGAGAATTTAAAGAAGCTTGGCTTGCAGGCATGAGGACATCGTGAAAGCCCAAGGGAGGTATGAGAATGAAACGTTTTATCCTGTCTGCATTTGCAGATGAGATTGATGCTGACCTGACAATGCAGATAGATGTACTGGAGCAGCATGATATTCGATATATCGAAATGAGGGGCGTAAACGGAAAAAATCTGGTGGACTATTCCATCGATGAAGTGAAAGAGATTAAAGAACAATTGGAAAGTCGCGGCTTTAAAATCTCCGCTATCGGCTCCCCAATCGGAAAGATTGGGATTCGTGATGATTTTGCTCCCCATCTGGCCCTGTTCAAGCATACTTTAGAGATCGCTCAAATAATGGAAACGAACTACATCCGGATGTTCAGTTTCTTCATGCCCAAGGGGGAGAATCCCGATCAATACAGAGATCAGGTCATAGAGCGCTGGAGAGAGTTTGTAAAAGCTGCAGAAGGAAAGGGGATTACTCTGCTCCATGAGAATGAGAAGGGTATATATGGTGATACGCCGGAACGCTGCCTGGATTTACTCGAGACTTTGTCCTGCGATTACGTGAAGGCTACCTTTGATCCGGCTAACTTTGTCCAGTGTGATGTGGAGACATATCCCCGTGCTTTTCAAATGCTGAAGGATCATATTGTCTACCTGCATATTAAGGATGCCCTGTACAGCAATCACCAGGTTGTTCCTTCAGGTCATGGTGACGGGAAGATAAAGGAAATTCTTACAGCACTGTGGAATATGGGATTTGAAGGCTTCCTTTCTCTTGAGCCCCACTTGGGTAATTTCGAAGGCTTTGCTGCACTGGAGCCGGGGACACCGGCTGCTGATTTGCCCGAATGTGGACCCAGGCAGTTTGCCATAGCAGCCCATGCACTGAAAAAAATAATCTCTGAGCTGGAAAGGTAGGGGAGAATCGTGGATAAGGTTAGAATCGGTATTATCGGAATCGGTAATATGGGAAGCGGACATATGGAGTATCTGTTGGCAGGTGAAGTCCCCAATGCAGAACTGACAGCAGTATGCGATATTAAACCGGAGCGGTTAAGATGGGCTAAAGAGCGGTTAGGCGATAAGATACGATACTTTGATAACGCAGAAGCCTTAATGGATTCTAAGGCAGTGGACGGTGTCCTTATTGCTACTCCCCATTATGATCACCCGATCCTGGCTATCGAAGCATTTAAGAGGGGCCTACATGTGTTGGCGGAAAAACCGGCAGGGGTATATACCAAGAAGGTTGCCGAGATGAATGAAGCTGCAAAAAAAAGCGGCAAGGTTTTTGGGATCATGTACAACCAGCGAACCAATCCCCTGTATCAAAAATTCAGAGATTTGGTAAAATCGGGGGAACTGGGAGAAATAAAGCGAACGAACTGGATTATCACCGATTGGTATCGATCACAGAGTTACTATGATTCCGGTGGATGGAGGGCTACCTGGAAAGGAGAAGGCGGAGGAGTTCTTCTCAATCAGTGTCCCCACAACCTGGATTTGTGGCAGTGGATTTGTGGAATGCCCGTTCGGGTGAGGGCTTTCTGTTCCTATGGCAAATACCATGATATCGAAGTTGAGGACGATATGACCGCATATGTGGAATATGAAAACGGTGCAACAGGGGTTTTTATCACTTCTACAGGAGAAGCCCCGGGGACCAATCGTTTTGAAGTGACCGGTGATCGCGGAAAAATTGTTCTGGAAGACGGCAAACTGACATTTTGGAGGCTGCGTGTATCGGAGAGGCAGTTTAATCGCGAATATAAAGGGGGATTCGGAAGCCCTGAATGTTGGCGCTGTGATATTCCCGTCAGAGGAGTGGAAACAGCCCATAAAGGGATCACCACCGATTGGGTGAAGGCTATCCTGAAGGGCACACCATTGCTGGCACCGGGGGTAGAAGGCATCAATGGGCTTACGATCTCCAATGCCATGCATCTGTCCTCCTGGCTTGATGCATGGGTGGATATCCCCTTTGATGAAGATCTCTTCTATGAAAAGCTTCAGGAAAAAATAAAAAGCTCTACTTTTCAGAAAAAAACCGATGGGAATAAACTATTGGACGTTGAAGGAACGTTCTAGCTTTCATGTGCAAAACGGAATGGATACCGCTTAAAGGCATCTATTCCGTTTTGTCCGTACTGGACAATTTTATGCGATGGAAACGAAACGGAAACCAAGCTGTACCCCGATATATTCCTCAATTGCAACGCTTAACCGGAAAATGCTGGGCGTTTATAGGATGCGAGTCTATTTCACAAGATAAGCGAGGTATGTTGTGTACGGATGGATTTATGGATTTTTTGGCTACAATTGCGGTTTGGGAAAGATCAAAGGACAATTCGCATATGAATAGAATAATTCATAAGTTTTAGGGGGGATATGTTTGAAACACTGGACAGCTCAGGATTATATCCGTAATATTTGTGAAGGTTCGCCATGCGCAGGACAGGTAAAAACCTATAAATTATCCGAGGAAGAGAGGCAGGCTATCATTGCCAAGTACGGTCCTCCGAAAGGAAAGCCGGGAAGGGTTTCAAACTTTGACATAAAAAGGAAGAAAGATAGAAGCTTGAGGTAACCTAAAAAGATATTTTTCCTACTCGTATGGAAAGGTACAGCAAAGGGTGCTTTACGTCTGTAAAGCACCCTTTGCTTGTCATGGATCGGGTTATAGGAAAGCCTCGCGGGCTTCTTTGATCATCTCAGGGATATTGAGCTTGTATTCACACCAGGGGAGGCATTCGCCGCATTCGATGCATTCCTGCATATCGTATTTTTTCTCCTTGTACTGTTCGGAGAAGGCTGATGTTTCCTTGCCCAGTCGTTTACTGATTGTATAACGGGAATATATTGATAGTATCCCGGGAAAATCGACTTCCTGAGGACATGAGAATTTTTCCAGACAGTGCATACACTCACGGCATACATCCCGCATACTGGGGGCTACTTTATCCGCTTCCTGAATCAGAAGCGACAATTTCTCCGGGCTCATCCGCTCTCTGCAGGCAGTTTCAATGTTCATCTCCATCTGTCGGATGGAGGTTGCACCGGCATCCACAGTTGTAATATAGGGGTTGCAAAGGCAAAAGTCCAACATGGCGGGATAATCAATCGAGATGTATTCCTTGAGTATATTATAGATAGGAGGCATACTGTTGCCGCTAAAAGCCTTCATGTTAACAATACCAATGTCCTTCTTATATAGATACTCGAAAATGTTAACAGGATTATCCTCACTTAGAGAGCGATTGAACACATTGTAAGGGAGTTCCACTACCTCGAAGATCCCTGTATCAGTGGCTGCCATGATCTCCTCCGTATCATGGTAATGGCTGGAGAATCCGATGTGGTTGATATAGCCATCTTTCTTCAGTTCTTGAATTCTGTCCAGCACGCCCGATTTAAGCATAGTCGTCCAACGATCCTTGTTGATGCCGTGGAAAAAATACACCAGCTTAATATCCTTGTCACCGATCTTCAGATCACCCTGCCCTTCTATTCCCAGCTTACCCCGGCTTGTAAACAAATCGGCTTCCAAATCCTCCAGTGTATATCCGTGGCCTTTTGTAACGATTACAATGGGTTCGCTCAGATGCGGATGGTTACGGATAGCTTTTCCAACCAGGACTTCGCTTTCGACCAGCGCCCCTTCATCATTATGCCCTTTGTATGCTCTTGCAGTATCCACCAGATTGATTCCCTGGCCGAGCACAAAGTGAAGTAACTGCTCGGCTTCATCAACCGTATTCATGATTCTAAGGTTCATCGCTCCGAAGCTCAGCTCAGTTACCCAAAGATTGGTTCGACCTAGCCGTCTTCTTTTGATTTCCCGTTTCATCACTATATCACCCCTCTTTGCTTCTATGTATATTTTACCATATATAGATCTTTTCCGGTACCACATAATTGTCCATACCGGACGGTTAGGCCGGAAAGGATGGCTATCCATATGCCTGATAGAATCTTTAAAGGAAATGGGGACTGAAATGTAGAATGTTAGATTTAGGATTTACATATGAATAGAAAGACTTGGAGTGCACCCATAGGGATCTGAATATCCAACGAACAGGGAAAGGGTGAGATGATGAGAATATTGCATACTTCCGACTGGCATCTGGGCAAGACCTTGGAGGGCTTTAGTCGTCTGGAAGAGCAGAAGTTGTTCCTGGAGGAATTACTGGAAATTATTGAAGAACAGCAGGTTGACCTGGTTATGATCGCAGGGGATATCTATGACACGGCAAATCCTCCGGCTGCGGCCGAAAAACTGTTCTATAGCACCTTGGAGAGAATAACAAAGGGTGGAAGAAGGGGAGTTTTGGTGATTGCAGGGAACCATGATAATCCGGAACGATTGGAAGCAGCTGCAACTTTAGCGTACCCCCATGGGGTTATCCTGCTGGGAAAACCGTCAAGTCGTGTGGAAAAGGGCAAATATGGGCCTATGGATGTGCTTGAATCCGGTGAAGGATATTTGAGGATAAGAATCAATGGGCAAGAATCTGTTATTGCTACCCTTCCCTTTCCCAGCGAGAAGAGACTAGATGAGATCCTGCCCGTAGATCAGAAGGATGAAGAGCGCAGGAAATGCTACAGCGAAAGGATAGGCGAGTTGTTTCAGAAGATTTCCGCTCATTTTCGGGAGGATACCATCAACCTGGCTGTCAGTCATCTCTACATGACCGGAGGGGAGGAGAGCCAATCAGAAAGGCCCATTCAGTTGGGCGGTACCTTTGCAGTGGAGTTTGCAATGCTTCCCGATGCCCAATATATCGCCCTGGGTCATCTTCATAAGAGCCAAAGAGTCTCCGGGTCCAGTAAAGTCCGCTACAGCGGATCTCCATTGCAATACAGTCGAAGCGAGATACATAACAGTAATGCTGTGTACATTGTGGATCTGCAGCCTGGGCAGGAGCCTGTTATCCAGGAAGTATTTTTGCGGAATTATAAGCCCATCGAGATCTGGGAGTGCAGCAGCATTGAGGAAGCTATAGAGAGGTGCAGGGCTAATAGCCACAGGGATATTTGGGTATATATGGACATAAAGACAGACAGGGGGATTACCCAGGGTGAGATAAAGGAAATGAAAAGTCTGGTAAAGGATATCGTACAGATCAGACCCATATTCCCGAACGAGATCATGAGGGAGGAACCCTTGGAGGACATAAATGTCCCAATTGATGATCTGTTCAGCTCCTATTATCGAAGCAGACGGGGCACAGAGCCCCCGGAAGAGCTTATGGATATGTTCTATAAAATTCTTGGGCAGGAGGATGATTCGGATGAAGCCGAGGATGTTGAAAATTCGAGGGCTGAATAGTTTTATCGAGGAACAGAAAATTGATTTCAGCAAACTGGCGGAATACGGTCTTTTTGGGATATTCGGTCCGACAGGCAGCGGCAAATCCACCATATTGGACGCCATCACCCTGGTCCTTTATGGAACAATTCCACGATGTGGAAAGAGAGCGTCGGGGTTTATCAATACAAATACGGATGAAGCATATGTCTACTATGAATTTGAAATTGGTCCCCGTACTCGGCGTAAAAAGTATTATGTGGAACGTTTGATTGAAAAGCTGGATGAGGGAAGCATCAGAACGAAGAAAGCTATTATCTGTGATACTACAAATCCTGACAAGGTGGAAGTCTTATCCGACCGTGTGGCTGAAACCAACCGCTTGCTCGAAGGAATCATCGGCTTGAGCTCCGATGATTTCACGAGGTCCGTTGTACTACCCCAGGGCAGCTTTAGTGAGTTTCTGAGGCTGACGGGCATGGAAAGGCGAGAGATGTTGGAACGTATATTTAAACTGGAAGAGTACGGGAAAAAGCTGATGGATAAGGCAAGACGCTTTAAAAGGATCAAAGAGACAGAGCGGAGTGAATTAAATGGAAAGTTAAGCGCCTATGAGGGTGTCTCCCAGGAAGCGTATGAGGATGCAGTGAACGAAGCAGATGAATGGGCCGTTCGCCAAAAAACGGCGACGAGACGATACGAAGAAGCAGAAAAGGACTTTGAAAGATACAAAAGTATTTGGGAGCTCCGACAGGAAAAGGAACGGGAGCAGCGCAAGCAAGAAGCTCTGATGGCTCAAAAGGAAAGCATCCATCAAAAGGAGCAGGCACTGGAATGGGGAAAAAGGGCCTTTTTGATCGCGCCCTTGATAGAAAAAGTGGATGAAAAGGAGGCAGCTCTGAAAGCGAAGCTGGAAGAGACAGAACAAATCGGAGAAGATTACAATCGGATATGTGAAAGGGCTGAAGATATAGAAAACCATTGGAGGAAAGCCCTTGAAAAGAAGGAAAGAGATTTGCCGCAGCTGTCTGCCAAGAGGGAAATCCTTCTACAGGCAGTAAAGATGCAGGATCAGATTCGAACGGACATCGAAAAAATAGAGGAAATGAAGAAAGCATATAACTTGACCCTTCAACAGATTGAAGAAAGGAAAAAAGCAGCTGATTTTCTCCTATTGGAACTGGAGAATGGGAAGGGCCAATTAAAGGACCTGGAGGCCCAAATGAGGGAGCTGAGGATATCCCCAAACTATCGGCAAGAGCTTGATACAGCCCTTGAGCATGAGCGAAGCTATGTGGAATCCTTGCAGGAATGCAAAACCCTTTACGAGAAAGGGGAAGCCCAGCGGCAGAAAACCCAAATCCTACGCGAAGAGCTGGATAACACGCAACATGTCATGGAAGAAAAGGAAGATGTCTGGAAGGATCTCCAGGCCCAATGGAAGGAGTTGCAGGAAAACTGTCCGGGAAACAGAAATGACCTGCTGGAACAACAGAAAGCCTTGGGGAATATGCAGAGCGAGATACGAGAGCTTAGGGATATCTGTAAGGATATGGAAGAACTTAAGAAAGAGCATAGAGAATTGTCCCACAGCCGGGAAGAGATAATCGGTCATTTGGATAAGGCCAGGCAGGCATATCAGGAATGGGAGGACAGATTCCGCAATCTGGATCATGCCTATCAACAAATGCAGCGAATGAACATGGCGTCCATCCTTTCTAAGGAATTACAGGATGGTACGCCATGTCCGGTTTGCGGTTCAACACATCACCCCCATCCCAGAATTGGGGGAGAGGAGCTCTTGATGGAGGAAATGAAGCAACTGGCGCAGCAGCGGGATGCGGCGAATGAAGAGCTTATCGAGCGGAAAGGGACACTGGCAAGCCTTCAAGCAAAACTGGACGGCATTGCTGCTCAATTGCATCAGAATGAAAAGGCTCTGGAGGAGAAAAAGCAAAGAAGAATGGGGCGAGATGTCCATGATCTGGAGAAACGGTGGGAAGACCTCAACCGCAGTTTTACGGAGACGGCAGAAAAAATCGATATCTGGGAGAGCCGGCAGGAACAGCTTCGGAAAGCAATTGACGGGTTAAATGAAGAACTTTCGGAACTCAAAGCCCAGAAAGCCTCAAAAGGGGCGGCTCTCAGTGCTGAAACGAATTTACTGCTTTCACTGGAAATGGAGTATAAAAAGGCACTGCAAAATATGGAGGAAAACAAAAAAGCTTATGAGGAAGTTAAACGGAAGTTGGGTCTGAACAATATCGCTGCTAAAATACAGGAGATCAGAGAGCAGGACCATAAACTGGAAGAGATGAGAAAGTGGGAAGAGGAAGTTCAGGCCCTGCTGGATAGATGGACCAAAGACCTGGAAGAAAACAGAAGGAAAATGGCCGATTTGGAGATACAGAAGACCAAGGAGGAGGAAGGCTGGAAGGAAAAGCAGAGGGTGGTTGATGAACGGCGCAAGGAACTTCATCGATTAACGGAAGGGAAGGAGGCAAGTTCTTATCTTGAGGAGATATCCGGCCAGATAGAAAAGATACAGGCTGAATGGAACGAACTGGAAAGCTCCCTCCGGCAGATCAATGAGGAAAAAGAAAAACTGTACCAAGCCTATCTGACTGCTGCAGAGAACAGCAGAATGTTGAAAGAGGATTTGGAGAAGGAGATTCGGGAACTGGAGCGGATGATCGAGGAGAAGGGCTTCAGAACAAAAGAAGAGGTGTTGGAAAAATATCTGAGCCAGAACGAAATGGATCGCTTGGATGTAGAAATAAACAGCTATAAGGATGAGCTAAAAATCGTCCATGACCGGATAGCTGCCATTGAGGAAAAGCTTAAGGGACAAAGGGTCTCTGAAGCGGATTGGATGGAAATCCAGCAAAGGAGGAAAGGCTTGAGAGAAGAATTGGAGACGATAAAAGAGCAAACGATCAGGTTAGCGAGCAAAAAGGAGGAGCTTCAAAGACGACTGAAGGAAAAGCAGGAATTAGAGGCAGACTATAAAGCCCTTGACCATGAATGCGGCCTTCTCAATGATTTAATGTCTCTGCTGCAGGGTAAAAAATTTGTGGATTATATCGCTCAAAGGCAGCTGAGAATAATTGCTCATGAAGCCTCCAGACGTTTGAAGGAGATCACCCGGGGAAGATATGCCTTAGAGTTGGATTCCGGAGGAAATTTCATTATGCGCGACGACTTCAACGGGGGTGCCAGAAGGCCTACCCATACCTTGTCAGGAGGTGAAACCTTTGTGACTTCCCTTTCCTTGGCTTTGGCTTTATCCGCCCATATACAGCTGGGCAAAGCTGTTCTGGAATTTTTCTTCCTGGATGAAGGATTCGGTACCTTGGACGAGGAATTGTTAAATGTGGTGATCAGCTCTTTGGAACAGCTCCGGAGTGAACAGTTAAGCGTCGGCTTGATCAGTCACGTGGAGGAGTTGAGGCATAGAATTCCCAGAAAGCTGCTGGTACACCCGGCTGTTCCGGGACTGAGGGGGACACGGGTAGAAATGGAGTAGTATAAGGAGGTTATTAAAATGGACCATCTAAATCCAAAGGATGGTATTCATGGAATGGTGCCTCGGGAAAAGATGAGCAAGGGTGCAAAAAAGCTACGAGATTTCTATGAGAGAAAACCGGATGCACCGATCTATCAAACGGAATTCGGCTATTTTTGTCTGGAGCGCTGGAAGAAAGAGGGACATATTGATGATCACACCGATCTGGCCGAATTATTTGGATACGATGAGCCAGGCAATCACAGCCTTGGGCAACTTGGCTGGTGTGAAGCTGCCTTTTACCCTGAATTTGAAGTGAAAGTCCTGGAGGACCGTGGTGAATATGAGTTGGTCCAGGATCATGCCGGCAGACACCTCCTCTGCTTTAAGGGAAGAAGGCAAGGGTTCATGCCCGAGTATATTGACCATCCAGTCAAGGATATGAAGACCTGGGAAGAAAACTGCAAATGGCGCTTGAATTCAAAGACGGAGGAACGCTATAAGGACCTCGAAGAAAGGATGGTGCTTGCCAGGGAATGTGCAGGAAAGGGTATGATCATTACCCAAAATCTGATTGGAGGCTATATGTACCTGCGAAGTCTCATTGGACCGGTGGAGCTCTTATATAAGTTTTATGATGAACCGGAGCTTATCCATGACTGCATGAAGACCTGGCTGGAGCTGTCCGACGCTGTGATCGCACGGCATCAGGAGCATGTGACCATTGATGAGATATTTATCGCAGAGGATATCTGTTATAATCATGGACCCTTGATCTCCCCGGAAATGATTAAGGAATTCCTGTTTCCGTATTACCAGCAGTTAATCAGCAATGTGAAAGCCCGCCAGATTGATAAAAGCCGTCATTTGTATTTTCAGGTGGATACAGATGGATATTCGGAGCCGGTTATCCCCTTATATCGTGAAATCGGTATGGACTATATGAGCCCTTTCGAGGTGGCAGCGGGTTGCAATGTGGTGAAAGTCGGGCAAGAGTATCCTGATTTGATTATAAGGGGTGGAATTGATAAGAGAGTGCTGGCGAAAGGAAAAGACGAGATTGACAGGCATATAGACAGCATCCTGCCGGTCATGAAACGGAGGGGAGGCTATATTCCTACTTGTGACCATGGAGTGCCGGAGGAGGTTTCTTTTGAAAATTACATGCATTTTCGCAAAAGGCTTCAGGGGTTTGCTTGAGGATTGACAAATTGATGAAAAAAGGACTGTTCGTGAACATTTCACGAACAGTCCTTTTTTTATATTTGCTTTTCATGTTTATTTTACAAAATCTACTTGACATATAGGAATGCTGTGATATATACTAAATACACCAAAGCTACCCCACCCAGGGTGGGGTAGGGTATGTCGATATAATTACCTGTAGAATAGGCAATTATATTCATAAACCCGGTAATCAGACAGAAAATGCTTGGAGGTGTCAGTGTCAGGATGGAGTATACGGATAAGTATCAAGTCCTTAATCTTCTTAAAACTTCGAGAGGACAAATGGATGGGATCATAAGAATGGTGGAAGATGATCGGTATTGTGTGGATATTTCAAAACAAATTCTGGCCGTCCAAGCCCTTTTGAAGAAGGCAAATCTCAGAATCATTGATCAGCATATCAGGCATTGCGTTAAAGAGGCTTTTACAAAAGGCGACGGAGAAGAAAAAGTTGATGAAATCATTGAGCTAATCGACAAGTATGCAAAATGATACGAAGAAAGCATACAGGTATGGAAAGGAGAAACCACAGTGGAAAAGAAAACCCTCCAAATAACCGGCATGACCTGTGCGTCCTGTGCCAGGGCAGTGGAAAGAAGCGTCAGTAAGCTTGAAGGTGTTCATTCGGCCAATGTGAATCTAGCTACTGAAAAATTGAATGTGGAATTTGATGACAGGCTGAGCCTTTCTAATCTGAAGGAAGCGATCAGAAAAGCAGGATATGATGTACTGGAAGAAGCCGATATTTCCCTTCGTGAGGTGATGATACCCATTTCCGGTATGACCTGTGCATCCTGTGCCAGGGCTGTTGAAAGGGCTATCAACAAACTGGCCGGTATAAGGGAGGCAAGTGTTAACCTTGCCTCAGAGAAAGCGAAGGTAGTGTACGATCCCTCTGAAAGCAGGATATCAGAAATTAAAGCTGCCATTACAAAGGCCGATTATGAGCCTCTTGAAATTGAAAGGGGAGAAGGTTTGGACAAAGACAGGGAACGAAGACAGAAGGAAATCAAATCCCTCTGGACCAGATTTATGATTGCAGCCATCTTTACCGTTCCCCTTATGTACATTGCCATGGGACATATGATAGGCTTGCCCCTGCTCGAGCTGATCATGCCAGAAAAAAATCCCCTCAACTTTGGGCTCGTACAGCTCATTTTAACCATTCCCGTCATGATTGCGGGATACCGCTTCTATACAGTGGGGTTCAGTCGTTTATTCAGAAGGGAACCAAATATGGATTCATTGATTGCCATTGGCACCGGTGCAGCATTCCTATATGGCGTATATGCCATCTATCAAATTGTCAACGGAAACTTGGATTATGCCATGGACTTGTATTTTGAGAGCGCCGGAACGATTATTACCCTCATTATGTTGGGGAAATACCTTGAGGCTGTATCCAAGGGAAAAACCTCAGAAGCCATTAAAAAGCTGATGGGGCTCGCACCTAAAACCGCAACGGTCATACAGGATGGACAAGAGATGGTGATACCCATAGAGGAGGTTGAAACCGGCGATATCATCCTGGTAAAACCGGGAGAGAAAATCCCCGTAGACGGAGAGGTTGTCGAGGGCAGAACGGCGATTGATGAGTCCATGTTTACCGGCGAGAGCATTCCTGTAGAGAAAAATCCCGGCAGCCAGGTCATCGGTGCCAGCATCAATAAGAATGGAACGATCAAGTTTAGAGCTACAAAGGTTGGGAAGGATACAGTCCTTGCCCAAATTATAAAGCTTGTCGAGGACGCCCAGGGATCCAAAGCCCCTATCGCCAAAATGGCTGATATTATTTCTGGCTACTTTGTGCCCATTGTGATTGCCGTTGCAGTTTTAGCAGCTTTAGCGTGGTACATCTCCGGCATGTTGGTCGTTTTCTCATTGACAATATTCATATCCGTTCTTGTTATCGCTTGCCCATGCGCCCTCGGTTTAGCAACCCCTACTGCGATCATGGTGGGTACCGGAAAAGGGGCGGAATACGGAGTGTTGATAAAAGGCGGTGAAGCGCTGGAGACTGCTCATAAAATAAACACCGTCGTTCTTGATAAAACAGGCACCATTACGGAAGGTAGCCCCAAAGTCACGGACATCATTACTACCGGTAAAATGAGTGAAACAGAGCTCCTGCAATTATCTGCTTCAGCAGAAAGGGGTTCAGAACACCCCTTAGGGGAAGCCATTGTGGAGCTGGCAAAAGAAAGGAACTTAGAGTTTTTCCCTACGGAAAACTTTGAAGCCATTCCGGGCCATGGAATTGATGTGACAATTCAAGAGAGGAGAATTCTACTCGGTAATCGAAAGCTTATGGATGATAAGGGGATTGATATCCGTATGGATAATGAATCCGACAGGCTGGCGGAGGAAGGGAAAACTCCCATGTATGTTGCTGTGGAGAATGAGCTTGTTGGTATGATTGCAGTGGCGGATGTGATGAAAGAGAACAGCAAGAGAGCCGTTCAGGTTCTGCATAATATGGGGATAGAGGTAGTTATGATCACAGGTGATAACAGAAGGACCGCGGAAGCGATTGCCAGGCAGGTAGGCATCGATCGGGTATTTGCTGAAGTGCTGCCACAGGACAAAGCCGAAGAGGTTAAGAAGCTTCAGAATGAGGGCAAAAAGGTTGCCATGGTAGGGGACGGCATCAACGATGCGCCCGCCCTGGCCCAGGCGGATATAGGAATTGCTATTGGCTCCGGAACGGATGTGGCGATGGCTTCAGCGGATATCGTTCTAATGAAAAGTGATCTTATGGATGTACCTACGGCTATCCAATTGAGTAAGCAGACCATAAGGAATATCAAGCAAAATCTTTTCTGGGCTTTTGCTTATAATACTGCCGGTATACCGATAGCAGCGGGCTTGCTGTACCTCTTTGGAGGTCCTCTGCTGAACCCAATGATTGCAGCAGCGGCAATGGCATTCAGTTCTGTATCGGTTTTGTCCAACGCTCTAAGGCTTAAGAAATTCAAGCCAGTTCATTGACGGATCACTACAAATTATGAAAGGATGATGATTATGACAAAGAAGGTCTATATTGAAGGCATGACATGTAATCACTGTGCCAAGCATGTTGAAGATGCATTGAAGGAAATTGACGGAGTTCAATCCGTGAAGGTCGACCTGAAGGGCAAGTTTGCCGTCATTGAATCAGCAAAGCCGATTGAAGATGCTTCCATAAAAGCGACAATTGAAGATGCAGGATATGAGCCGGTAAAAATTGAATAGGGATAAGGAGAACGGGCAGTTCGTTATCTGGCTGCCTGTTTTCTTTTTTTGGCAAAATGAAATGACTTTGTTCATTCTCAGACCCTTTTTCGCCATGTAAAGAAAGATGAGTATGGAAGACAGCAAGGATATCATGCATACGGAAAGCAGGCTTTGTATAGATAATTTAGATAATAGCCGGGATGAAAAAGGGAAACAAGCTCGTGTGTAGAATTTGTACTAGGACGTACTAGGACCTTAAACACTAAGAATCTTCAGTTTTGTACGAATCTTATTTGATATCTATACACTCAGGAAAAGAGAGGAGAGGTAGAAATGGGTGTTATTTCGAGCAATCCACGAAGCATGGGAGAACGTAGGCTATGGGCTCAATTTGATGCACTGCAGATGGGAATGGACTGGGATGAGGAAGATATACGAAAACAACAAATCCTCATCGAAGATGTATTTGGAGAGAGTCACCCGGGAAGCAGTCATTTGATTGGATTAACACGACAGGCCGGCATCGGTGTTTACGAAAGAGGCGGGCGACCGGCACAGTTTCATGTGACGGATATCTGTGACGGATGTGCCCAAGGCCATGATGGAATGAATTATGTATTGGCCTCTCGGGAAGTCATTTCGGATATGGTAGAGATCCACGGGTCGTTTTTTTCATGGGATGGATTGATCCTGATTTCTTCCTGTGATAAATCCATACCCGCTCATCTCAAAGCAGCCGCCCGTCTGGACCTTCCGACCGTCTTTATACCGGGTGGAAGCATGCGTCCGGGGCCGGATATGTCTACCTCTATCAGAGCCGGAGACATCTCCTTAAGGGAGAAGAGGGAAGGGGTTTCCCCGGAGGAGCTTCGCAACTATAAGATGACGGGATGTCCGTCCGTTGGCGCATGCCAATTTCTGGGCACTGCCAGTACCATGCAGTGTATGGCGGAGGCATTGGGTCTGGCCCTTCCCGGAAGCGCTCTAATACCTGCCACCATTCGGGATATCACTGCAATGGCCAGAAGGGCAGGAAGGCATATTATGGAAATATTGGAGAAGGGCATTACAGCGAGGGACATCCTGACAGCGGAAGCATTTCGAAATGCGATTGTTGTCCATGCAGCCATCGGAGGGTCCACTAATGCCATGCTCCATCTTCCGGCCATTGCCCATGAAGTGGGCATTGAGCTGGATCCACAGATTTTTGATGAAATCAACAGAAAGACACCCCATATTGGGAACATCTATCCCAGCGGTCAATATCCTACGGAGGCTTTTTGGTTTGCAGGAGGGATTCCCAAGGTCCAGTGGCTGTTAAGGGATTATCTTGATCTGGACGTCCTGACAGTTACCGGTAAGACCTTAGGGGAGAACCTGGAGGACCTTCAAGAGGAAGGCTTTTTCGCAAGGATTGAGAGATACCTCCATAACTATGGCCTTGAGCCGGAGCAGGTCATTAGAAAGCTTGAAGACACCCATGAAAGGGGGTCCATCGCCGTTTTGAAAGGAAATCTGGCGCCGGAGGGGGCAGTGGTTAAATACGCAGCCGTTGATGAGAAGATGATGCATCATATTGGTGAAGCACGGGTATTCAATTCAGAGGAGGAATGCTATCAGGCAATAGTGGAAGAGAGGATTACTCCCGGCATGGTGCTTATTATCCGGTATGAAGGTCCACGGGGAGCAGGAATGCCCGAAATGCTGATGACAACAGAGGCGATCGTATGTGATAGCCGGCTTAACGGTACGACTGCCTTGATTACGGACGGCCGTTTTTCCGGGGCGACCCGGGGACCATGTATAGGCCATGTTTCTCCTGAAGCTGCTGTGGGTGGACCGATTGCCTTGGTGGAGGACGGGGATCTTATTGAACTGGATATAGAGAACCGTCAGCTGAACATCATTGGGATAAACGGACAGCGTTTGTCCCCGGAAGGATTTAAAAGGGTGTTGGCAGAAAGAAGGAAACGGTGGCAGCCCCCTGATCGGAAACTTCGTAATGGGGTCTTTAAACGCTATACCCAAGGAGCTGTTTCGGCCATGAAGGGCGCCTATATGGAATAAAACAGGAAAAACCTTAGTAAGAAAGAGCTGAAGCGAATCTATTCAGGAACTACCCATTCAATGAATTTCACATAGAATTTGATAAGGGGCAGAAAAAGGACGGCGCTGAGGATATTGAACAGGGTATGGGAATTGGCCACCAGCCTTGTCTGATCCATCCCGAGGAATGTGGTGATGTTTTCAACAAGGTTAGCGAAGGGTTTAAGAAAAGTGAAAGCGATGATGACTCCGATGATGTTGTAGAGGGTGTGGGCCCAGACAGTACGTTTTGCAGCGATATTTCCTTTTAGACCGGCAAGCTGTGCGGTTATGCAGGTACCGATATTATCCCCCAGCACCAAGGCGACGGCACCTTCGAAGGGAAGAAGCCCGGCATTGTATAAAAGGATGGTTAGCCCAACGGTGGCACTGCTGCTGTGGACCAATGCTGTGGCAATCATACCGATGAAAAGGCTGATAAAGGGATTTCCCCCATAGTGTAAAAAAAGCTGTTGAATTTTGGGGTTGTCCCGGACATAGGGGATACTTGCGTTTAAGACCATAAGGCCGGCAAAGAGGAATCCAATACCTGTTATTGCTTGACCAATACTTCGAATGGTTGGTCTTCGTGAAAGGACTATTGTCCCAATGCCAATGATGAGGGCAGGTATCGAAATGTGGGAAATGGGAAAGGAAATAAGCTGAGCGGTGACCGTGGTTCCGATATTGGCGCCCAGAATGATTCCTACTGCTTGGGACAGTTTCATAATGCCGCTGTTCACTAGTCCCACCGTTAATACGGTGACAGCCGTGCTGCTTTGGATGAGTGCAGTTAAGAAGGTACCGGCCAGGAATGCCCGCCATGTTTTTCCTGTGAGGTTTGCCATGACTTTTTCGAGTAAGCTCCGGTTGGCCTTTTCCAATCCTTGTCCCATCCAGTCCACGCCGGCTAACAGGAGGATGGTTCCGCTTACAAGATTAATGAGGATGATCAGGAGAGTTTGGGTCTTCAACACTGTCCCTCCCTTCATAAAGCCGGAGGATGTACCATATACAGATAAAATATATTCAAGCGGTAATTCGTTTATGATGCATTAACCTATATACCGGGATGCTACGGTAATGGCTTCGGGCATGGGAGGATGATTTTGTTCCAGCTGACATACATAGAAAAAAATATTAAGTCTAAGGGGATTCAGACAGAAAAAGTCAGGAGGGATTCATGTGAGGATATATATTCATACGGATCTGGAGGGAATCAGCGGGATTGATTCCATTGAAATGATCGGTCGGAATAATTCGAAGCATCCATATGCGATTGCCAGGCTTATGGCGGATGTGAATGCAGCCATAGACGGAGCCTTTGCAGGGGGAGCCAGTCATGTGACAGTATTGGACAGTCACGCAGGGGGCGGGAATTTTGATCTTTCCCTTCTGGATAAACGGGCAGAACTGGATACCAAGGAAAACGGAAAGTGGTGGGGGAAGCTGGATGACACATATGATGGCACCTTTTTTATCGGTGCCCATGCCATGGCAGGAACCATAAACGGTTTTTTAGACCATACCCAAAGCAGTATGAGCTGGTACAATTACTGGGTGAATGGACGAAGGATGGGAGAACTGGCTCAGTGGGCTATGGTTGCAGGTCACTTTGGCGTTCCCATGTTGTTTGTCAGCGGAGATGAAGCAGCATGTACCGAAGCGAGACAATTCTTCCATCCATTGGAATGCGCTACAGTAAAACGGGGTATCGGAAGAAACCGAGCCGAATTGCTTGATCCCAATAAGGCTGAAGAAAGTATTCGTGAGGGAGCATGTAGAGCGATGCAGCTGGTGGGAAAGGCAAAGCCCTTTACTCCCATTCTCCCCATGGAGATTAAACTGGAGCTGTACCGATCCGATTATTGTGATGAAATTGCTTTGAAGCCCGGGATAGAAAGACTGGATGCCCGAACGGTAAGGAAAATAGCCCATAGCTATCTGGAGTTGTTCTTTTGATTCTTACATGGAAAATGCGGCAAAAAGGCAAGCGATTTGTTTGATCAGAAATGAATACAGGATTTCCTCTGCAAAATGTAGAATAGCTAAGGGAGTAGGGAAAGAAAAATGAAGCATCAGGAGGCATATCAGATGGATTATAAGGATAGCCATTGGCATATCGAAGTATTGAAGGATGAAGTAAAACGGGGACATTTTAAATCAGCACTGTTTGATTTCGATGGTACCATCAGTCTCATCCGCCAAGGATGGCAGGAGGTGATGGTCCCTTATTTCACAGAGGTCCTCCTTGAAACTCCGGAGGCGGAGGACTTGGATACTTTATCTGCATGTGTACGTGATTTTGTGGATCTGTTAACGGGCAAGCAGACCATATACCAGTGTATTCGTCTGGCAGAGGAAGTGGAAAAAAGGGGAGGCCGGCCTGAAGATCCCTTGGTATATAAAAGGGGATACAATCGACGCCTGCTGGAGCGAATTAACTATCGAATTCAAGGCCTTGAAGATGGTAGTCTTAAACCGGAAGACCTATTGGTACCCGGATCCCTTTCATTCCTATCCCTTCTTCGGGAACGTAGCATGGTACTTTATCTTGCCAGTGGTACGGATGAGCCCTATGTCTTGAAGGAGGCGGAATTGCTGGGAATCAGTTCATTCTTTGACGGTGGTATATATGGAGCCAGAGATGATTACAAGACCTTTTCCAAAGCCATGGTCATTCAGAGGATTATCGAGAGCCACGGGCTGTCAGGGTATGAATTGCTGGGCTTTGGGGACGGATATGTGGAGATAGAGAATGTAAAGGCTGTAGATGGCTTTGCAGTGGGGGTTGCGTCGGACGAGGTACGGCGTATAGGTGTTGATGAATGGAAGCGGAATCGTTTGATCGGAGCGGGTGCGGATATCATTATACCCGATTTCAGAGAGGCGGCTGAACTCGATCATTATCTTTTTCAGGGGAGGTAGATATGGATGTCCTTTAGAAAATTCAATCGGGATTTGTTGAAATTAAAACCCTTGAAAGAGCGAGAACATGATTTGCATATGGATATTATGCTTAATCTGGAGGATGAGATTCCTGAGTTCGAACATCCGACTTTGGATATTTTAGCCGATCGTATATGGGAAGCCAGCAAAAAACAGGCCAGTGTGATTTTCATGATGGGAGGTCATGTGATTCGTTCGGGCGTTTCGCCCTTTCTTATTGAGCTGATGAAGAGAGGACTGGTAAGTCATTTTGCCATGAATGGGGCAGGGGCCATCCATGATTTTGAATTAGCCCTTATCGGAGCTACTACTGAGAGCGTAGCCAAATATATCAGTGAAGGACAATTTGGTCTGTGGCAGGAAACGGGGCGAATCAATGAAGCGGCCATAGAGGGAGCCAGGGATGGCTTAGGATTGGGGGAAGCCATCGGCCGGATGATCGAGACGGAAGATTTCCCATATAAGGAAAACAGTATTTTGGCTGCCGGATACCGGTACCGTGTGCCTGTGACCGTTCATGTGGGCATCGGATGCGATATTATCCACGAGCACCCCAATTGCGATGGGGCGGCTTTGGGAGAAAGCTCTTATACGGATTTCCTCATCTATGCAAACAGCATCTATCACTTAGAAAATGGGGTATTCCTTAATTTTGGATCTGCTGTCGTAGGACCGGAAGTATACCTGAAATGCCTGGCAATGGCAAGGAATGTGGCTCACCAACAGGGCAAAGTCATTACCCATTTTACAACCGCTGTGTTTGATCTGTTACCTCTGGAAGAAGAGAACTTCCATGAAACGCCCCCTAAGGATGATCCCCGCTACTATTTCAGACCCTGGAAGACCATTCTGACCCGTACGGTAGCCGATGGCGGTGAGGCCTTCTATATCCAGGGCAGCCACAGGCAAACAATACCCAACCTGGCAAAAAAGCTGTTTCTACGAAGCAATTCTTGATCACAATATGGATGGAGGAGCGAAAATGGAAGAAAGAGAGTTAATCCGTATTTTGAAGCAACTAAAGGATGTTTCCATTGGTGTGATTGGTGACTTTTTTCTGGATAAACATCTGATCATCGATCCCCAAAGGGACGAACCCTCCCTTGAGACAGGTCTGACGGCTTACCAGGTCGTAGCCAAAAGGATCAGTCCCGGTGCAGCAGGTACGGTTACCAATAATCTGACCGCATTACAGGTGGGACGAGTGATGGCATTGGGGATTATCGGGGAAGACGGGGAAGGCTATGAATTGATGCAGGGTCTCGTATCAAGAGGCGTAGACATCCAATACCTTATCCGAACGACTGAACGGGTTACCCCGACCTACACCAAGCCCATGGTGATGGAGCAAGGGGGAGAACGGGAGATAAACCGCCTTGATATCAAGAATTTTTCTCCTACTCCGCCAGAGCTGGAAGAACAGATTCTGGAAAGGCTTTATGCCATGGCGGAACAGGTGGATGCCATTATTGCCCTGGATCAGGTAGTGGAAGAAAACTGCGGTGTTCTTACATCAAGGGTGCGGGAAGCCTTGGCTGATATAGGAAAGAAAGAAGAAGCCCCCTTTATTTACGTCGATTCCAGAGCGAATACCTTCAAATTTCGAAATGTGATGGTAAAGTGCAATCATTATGAGGCGGTAAAGGCCATCAAGCCTGACTTTGAGGGAGAACCTGACGATCAGACCATTGCAGATTGCGGTATGGATCTGGCCAGGAGGACAAAAAAACCTGTATTCATTACCTGGGGGGAACGGGGACAGTTGGTCATCCGTGATACAACCGTTAGTCATGTTCCTGCCATACGGGTGGAAGGACCTATTGATATCTGTGGAGCGGGGGATGCAGCCAGCTCCGGAACGGTGTCTGCCCTATGCTGTGGTGCATCTCTGGAGGATGCAGCCTTTTTTGGAAACATCGTTGCTTCCATAACCATCCAGCAGTTGGGAACCACGGGAACGGCTTCCCCCGAACAAGTTCTCCGCCGCTTCAAGGACTTCACGGGCAAGAACCATTGATTCATTACCATCAGAAATCGGAGAAGAGGAATAAGGCATGGCGAAGAGATTATTGTTGAGTATAGATGTAGGGACCTCGGGGTGTAAAATTACAGCCTTTGATTTTGCGGGAAAGGTAACGGCCAGCCATACAGGAAGCTATAAGACCTTTTATGGGCAATTTGGATGTGTGGAGCAGGACGCCTTGGAATGGTGGAGAATCATCTGTCAGAGCCTCCAAAGGCTTATCCGCGAATCCCGGCTTGATCCTGCCGAAATTGCCGCCATTGGAGTGGACGGTACCAGTTGGGCATGTCTCCCAGTGGATCGACAGGGGGTTCCCCTTCGCCGGGTTATGATGTGGATGGATAGAAGGGCGGAGTCGCAAACCCGGTGGATGGGGGAGGCAATAGGGGGGGAACGCCTGTTACGGCTCAATGGCAACCCGGTGGATTCAGCCTATATCGTACCCAAGATGCTATGGTTGAAGGATCATGAGCCGGATGTATATCATCAAGCCTATAAGTTCCTGCAGAGCAATGCTTATATTGTCTTTAAACTGACGGGTGATTACTCCCAGGATTTTTCCCAGGGATATGGTTTCCACTTTTTTGATATGTCGAGGGGGTGCTGGGACGAAAAAGTCGCGGAAGAGTTGGGAATTTCGCTGGATTTGCTGGCACCCCTGGTTCAGTGTCACCACGTAGTTGGCACCGTCACAAGAAAGGCGGCTGAGGAAACCGGATTAATGCCCGGTATTCCTGTGGTGGCCGGCGGTTTGGATGCAGCCTGCTGCGCGCTGGGGGCAGGGGTTGTAGAGCCCGGACAGACCCAGGAACAAGGGGGACAGGCAGGAGGGATGAGCATTCAGCTGGATCGCCCCCTTATTCATCCAAAGCTGATTCTGGGATACCATGTCATTCCCGATCAATGGCTCCTTCAGGGGGGTACTGTAGGGGGAGGGGGTACCCTCCGATGGTTCAATGACCGGCTGGGATATTATGAACAGACGGTGGGGAAGGAGAGAGGATGCAGCTCCTATGATGTGATGAATGAAGAGGCGGATAAGATCAGCCCTGGAAGCGACGGACTTATCTTCCTTCCCTACATGGCCGGTGAACGCTCCCCTATTTGGAACAGTAAAGCCAGGGGGGTTTTCTTCGGACTGTCCTATGATAAAACCCGTGGCCATCTTATCCGTTCCATGATGGAAGGGGTCGCTTTTTCCCTGCTGCATAACCTGAAGACGGCGGAGGAAGCGGGGGCATATGTCCGGGTCATGAACAGTGTGGGGGGTGCCGCCAACAGCCGGGTATGGACACAAATCAAAGCGGATATTACCGGCAAAATCGTTTGTGTGCCTTCTTCGGACCATGCCACTGCTTTGGGGGCAGCCATCCTGGCTGGGGTCGGATTGGGGATATACAGGGATTTTAAACAGGCAGTGGAGCAGACCGTTCAAATCCGGCGCACCCATATCCCGGATGAAAGGAATCACCGGATATATCAAAAGTATTATGCATTATACCTTGAACTGTATGAAAAACTAAAGGACAGCTATGACAGACTGGATGAAATCGCACAAGACGAAGGAAAGATATGAAAGGAGGAGCTCAATCATTGAAGGCAGCAGTTTTATACGGACAGCAGGATATCCGATATGAAGATGTGGAGATGCCTGTGATTCAGGAAGATGAAGTATTGGTGAGGGTAAAGGCGATGGGTATCTGTGGTTCGGATATGCCCCGTGTATTGGGGAAAGGTGCACATTTTTACCCCATCATTTTGGGGCATGAGTTTTCAGGAGAGGTTGTTGAGCTTGGAGACAAGGTACAAGGCCTGGCGGCAGGTGATAAGATTGCCGGCGCACCCCTTATCCCTTGTCATGAATGCAAAGATTGCCTGCAAGGGAATTACTCCCAATGCAAACATTACAGTTTTATCGGATCCAGAACCCATGGGGCATGGGCAGAATATGTAAAACTGCCTGGGATTAATGCAGTGAAATTGCCAGAGGGGATAAGCTTCGTCCAAGGGGCTTTCTATGAACCGATTACCGTTGCCCTTCACGGCCTGTTTGTAATGGATTACCAGGGGGGCAGGGATGTTGCCATACTGGGTATGGGAACGATCGGCCTTCTGACTCTCCAGTGTGCCAGGATATTCGGAGCAAAAAGAATCTTCGCCTTCGATATCGATGAAGAGCGTTTGAAGGTCGCCAAGGAGTATGGGGCTGATTTTTGCCTGAATACCCGGGATGAACCCTTTCGAGAGCTTATCGACAGGGAGACGGACGGATGGGGTCTTGAAATGGTCATTGAAACAGCGGGCGTGGAATTTACCGAAAAGCTGAGTCTGGAAATTGCTTCTGCCAAAGGAAATGTCATGTTTATCGGTACACCCTCTAATCCGATATCCCTGATGCCCCGGGAATTTGAATACATCAATCGCAAGGAGCTGATGGTGAGGGGATCGTGGATGTCCTATTCAGCTCCTTTTCCGGGGAGGGAGTGGGAGTTGGCGGGATACTATCTGGAAAAAGGCTTGATTCAAGTGGACAAACTAATTAACAGAATCATCCCTCTGGCGAATGTTGGTGAAGCCTTTGCAGATCTGGCCGTTCCAGGCAGGGTAAAAGGGAAAATATTATTGGAGGTTTGAATCATGGGATTGGTAAATCCATTGTTTTTTATCGAAGCTGCCCGAAGGAAGGGAATAGCCATAGCGGCTTTTAATGTTCATAATTTAGAAACCATTCAGGGCGTAGTGGAAGGTGCAGCGGCTGAACGAACCCCGGTTATTGTTCAAACTACCCCTGGAACCTTGAAACACGCAGGGATTCCATATGTGGCTGCCTGTGTAAAGGTAGCTGCTGAACTACATGATATCCCCATAGCCCTCCATGTAGACCACTGTTCATCCTATAGTACCATCGAGGAGTGCATTCGGTATGGTTATACATCGGTGATGATTGACGGATCCAAGCTGCCTTATGACGAAAATGTTAATCTGGTAAAGAGGGTGGTGGAGTTAGCCCATGGGGTCGGTGTTGCTGTGGAGGGGGAATTGGGAAGAATCGGGGGTACAGAGGACGACCTGTCCATCGATGAGAGGGAAGCTGCTTTGACCGTCCCTGAAGAAGCCGATGCCTTTGCTAAGGCTACAGGCATCGATACCTTGGCGATTGCCATTGGCACAGCCCACGGTGTATATAAGGGAGAACCCAAACTGGATTATAAGCGCCTAGCCGCCATCAAGGAGCGGGTCAGCCTGCCTCTGGTTCTCCATGGTGCTTCCGGAGTACCCGAGGCTAGTATAAAAGCGGCCATCCAAGGAGGAATAGCGAAGATCAATATTGCCACAGAATTAAAAATACCCATGGCCCATGCCATTCAGCAGGTGTTTAAGGAGAAACCTGAAGAGAATGATCCCCGCAACTATATGGGAGCCGCCAAGGAAGCAGTCAAGGAAGTTGTTCGCCAAAAAATCCGCCTGTGTGGTTGCAGTGGACTGGCCGATGAGCTGGGCGAATGGAAATAGTATGGACGTCCTTCCACCATGTTTTTGCCCAGCATGGAGCAAGAAAAGATCCATAAAATGACGAGTTTTAAAAAGGAAAATCCTTCTCAAGCTCGAATAGGACATAAGAGAATCCATAAGGAAGGGTACTCCATATAAAAGAGACAGGGGGTAAGGAAATGAAAAAGTTGAGAATCGGCATCATAGGAACGGGTGGTATCGCCAACGCTCATGTAAATGCTTACAAGAATTTTCCGGATGTAGAGGTCGTTGCAGGAGCGGACATTGTTCCGGGTAAGGCGGCAGCCTTTTTGGAACGCCACGGACTTCACGAGGCAAAGGCTTTTGAGAGGCATGAGGATTTATTGGAGATGGATTTGGATGCAGTCAGTGTATGTACATACAACTCCACCCATGCCATATGTACCATTGATGCATTAAATGCAGGAAAGCATGTTCTACTTGAAAAACCTATGTCCATTACACTGGATGAAGCAGTGGAGATGGTACGTACGGAGAAAAAAACAGGAAAGATACTTACTATTGGCTTTCAACCTCGATATGATGCAAACATGCAAATGATTAAAGAAATCATTCAATCGGGCATGTTGGGGAAGGTTTATTATGTCCAGACCGGTGGGGGAAGGCGAAGAGGGATACCGGGAGGAACTTTTATCTCGAAGGAATTAGCAGGAGTTGGAGCTCTGGCGGATATTGGTTGTTATTCTCTGGATATGGCATTGAACTCCCTTGGCTATCCCAAGCCTTTAACAGTTTCAGCCTATGCATCCAATTACTTTCGGAACCAACCCCAAGTATTACAAGGAAGCAGGAAGTTTTGAAGTAGATGATTTTTCGGCTGCATTCATTCGTTTGGAGGGGGATGTAGTTCTAGATTTTAAGATCTCCTGGGCTATGCATATGGATACCATGGGTGATACGATCTTTCTCGGCCAGGATGCTGGTTTGAAGGTGAAATCCCCGCGGTTGGGACACCCCTGGGGTGGCGCCTGGGATGGAGGGGTAGGCCCCATCTCCTTCTTCCACGATGTGATGGGACAGCAGGTGGAAACTGGCATTCCTCTGAAGGAGACAACGGGTCCCAGCCTATTTGAAAGGAAGGTAAGGGACTTCGTAGATGCCGTGATTGATCATAAGCCTGCACCTATACCCACCGATCAGATCCTTTATAATCAGGCTATTATAGATGGAATTATTCGATCGGCGGCTTTACGACGTGAAGTGGAAGTGAGAATTCCGGAGATTTAGGCACTTTCGTTGAAAAAATAGGAAGGCCATAGGGATAAAAAAGCACCCCTATGGCCTTCTTATTGCTGATAGCCTTAAGTTGGATGCTTCAGATTTTACACCAGATGATCCGATAATGAAATGGCAAACCAAATCCATATGCTTCAATCCGCTTTAGCAGGTGCAGAGCGTATATTTAAGGTGATGGACCAGGAGCCGGAATATAAGGATGAGGCTGTGAAGCCTGAAATCCGGGACATGGAAGGAGCTGCTAATTTCAATGATGTAACCTTCGGTTACAAAAAGGATACCCCGGTACTAAAGGATGTTGACAAAGGCTTTATTCTGTCGACGGAAAAGATATATGAGCTATATACCAGCCAGTTCAAACGGCAGGCATCTTGAGGGTAGGCAAGGACACATTGAAGAATATGGAAGGGAAATAAATCTCTGATGGGATATATAAACTTCGGATTTTTATTTTATTTCCACATTTAGGGTTGACGCGTACTAAATCAGAGCGTTATAATAAAAACAAAGATTGACACGCGTTTTTTGAGGAAACATATGAAGAATAAACCGAAAAAAGTAACACGAAATGATATTGCCCGTTTAGCGGGTGTTGCCCCTTCAACGGTATCCAATGTGTTGAATAATAAAAGGGTAAGCGATAAATTAAGGAACAGGGTACTGCAAGCTATTGAGGAATTGGATTATACACCGAATTTGGTTGCTCGGAGTCTGGTGACAAAATCATCAAAGCATATTGAATTGATTATTACGGATATCACCAATCCTAATTTCGCAGCTATTGCGGAAGGAATGCAGATGGAAGCCCATAGGTTTGGTTATATGCTGTCCATCAGCCTGAGTAATGAGAATGAGATGGACCAGTTGGTGGATTCATGTGTCGGCAGGAATGTGGATGCAGTGGTGTTCTTATTTTGCTATGATGCCTTCCACGATCGACTTAAAAGAGCGCCTGCTAAACAATGATATTATTGTTGTCGATATCCACAATCGTTATGTTTTTCCTCAAGTTGCTCCCCATATCCGTGTGGAACCGGGTTATATGGAGGGAATGAAAAAGGCTTTCAAGCATTTGGTGGATTTGGGCCACAAAAGGATTGCTTATGTAACGGCTGAAGGAGGCGAAATGGAGAAAGGCTTCTTTCGTGAATCCCGGGCAGAGATCTTCAGGCAGTGTTCTATCCAATACTTTGGACAGTTTGATGAGAAATACATGATTACCAATTCAGGGATAAAAGGATAACCATATGATCGGTTTACATGCCGGAAAGGAACTAATGCATCGCGACTTGGACTGTACTGCCGCCATCGTGGTTAGTGACAGCCTGGTATTCGGCTTCATGAAAGCCCTCCGAGATGCAGGGAAGTCCGTTCCAAAGGATTTGTCGGTGGTCAGCTTTGGAAACACCCCTTTCGCCCAGACCAGCAACCCCACCCTGACCTCCGTGACAATACCTACCCATGAAATAGGGGAGACCATTGTCAGGTATATAATGGGCTATAAGGACAGAGTGGAGGAAATGAAGGAGACCATTCAAATGGATTTCCCTGTAGATGTTGTCAGCAGGGAGTCTACGGGAATGCCTCGTTATTAAGACAATGGGCATCATGTCATGGCCGAGAGAGGCCCACTTTTTTATATATCATATTTTGACGCGTGTCAAAGATTTTTAATATCAGACCGCCTCTGTTGATCATCGGAAAGATGGAATATAACCAAACCTTTCGATCTATTGGTTGGCCCCTTAGCCAAGGTAGTAAGGATGGGTTTGGATTATATAATGATAACATATTTATGAGGAGGGGTCTAATATGAAAAAAGTATCAATCATGTTATTGTCACTGCTATTCCTCACTGTTGCCATTTTAGTAGGCTGTAGCAACAAGCCTGTGGTTGGACCTACTGTGGCTCCTGAGGATAGTCAAGCCCCTGTGGAGAGCGAGACGCCGGCAGAGAGCCAGGCTCCGGAAGAATCAAAAGCCCCTGAAAAAATGGTCTATAAGCAGTCTCCTTTTCTCGAGGGGAAGGGATTACCCCCTGTGGAAGAACGCTTACCCAAGGAACCTAAGATTACCAATGAAATGCCTGATGAACTACTGGATTATGAAATCGGTACATACGGCGGTACCATCCGGTCTGCCAATAGCTCCATTGATTATAATCCCAATCTTTTCGTTATGAACAACGAGCCGCATGATAAATACACCCGGTATCCTAGGTGAAGAAATTACTCCAAATATTGTCAAGGGTTTTGAAGTAACACCTGACCAGAAGGAGTTCACTTTCTATATGCGGGAGGGGCTGAAGTGGTCTGATGGTCAGCCCGTCACGACAGAAGATGTGCGGTTTGCTGTCGAGGACGTGCTGTATAATGAAAAACTGACCCCCGGCATACCTGCATGGTTAAGATCTGGAGGAACAGCCTCCGGAACTCCTGTGGCTTTGGAGGTTATAGACGATTTCACCTTCAAACTTGAAATTTGACGAGCCCTATGGAGGCTTCCTGGTTCGTCTGGCCATTCAGGGCTGGAGAGGCTATACCGAGTCTATTAAAGCCAGCCCATTTCCTAAAGGATTACCATGAGAAATATGCAGATGCCGATGAATTAAAGGAAAAAACGAAAGAAGCGGGCTTCAATGAGGAAGAGTGGTGGAACCTGTTTAACGACAAGGATATCCTGAATAACGAGCTGGTAAGCTCTAAAGCTATAGGCTTTCCTGTTTTGTATCCCTGGATGGCTGTGAACAAGACAGAAACATCGGTGGAATTTGAACGGAATCCTTATTATTTCAAGGTGGACCCGGAAGGCAACCAACTGCCGTATGTCGACAAGCTGGTTAACAACCTGGTGGAAAACATGGAAGTAGTGACCATGAAAATCCTTACGGGGGAAATAGACTTTGCCTACGGCATGTTGACCTCCATGCCTAAGATTCCCTTGTACAAGGAGAATGAGGATAAGGGTGGATATAATATCTATATGACCAAATATCACACAACGCCTACCGATATCCATTTAAACCTAACCTATGAAGATCCTGTATGGAGAGAGGTTGTCCAGGATATCCGGTTCAGGAACGGCCCTGAACATGGCTATCGATCGGGAGGAAATCATAGATGCCGTATATTATGGTTTCGGTGAGCCAGGTAAAATCATTGACAGCACCTTTAATCTGGAAGAGGCGAATAAGCTGTTGGATGAAATGGGGATGACAAGGGGAAGTGACGGTTTCCGAGTAGGTCCTGACGGTAAGAAATTCACCATTCCTTTTGAAATCGGAGGTCAGGTAGTGGATATGGCACCCGTCACAGAACTGGTGGTGGAGCAGTGGAGAGCTCTGGACCTGGATGTAACCATGAAGATGATTGATGCTGCCCTCTGGGGTACCCGTAATTCTGCTAATGAACTCCAGGCTACTGTTATGTTTACCCATACACCTCTATGGTATCAGGGCGATTTCGGACAACAGCTCTGGGGTCCATTCTGGCATCGGTATCATACTTCAGGAGGAAAGCAGGGCGAAAAACCTCCTGCAGATGTCCAGAAGATGTATGATTTGATCGACAAATCGTCCGTTGTTTCACCCGATGAGGGACGGAAGTTGATTGAGGAAGTAAAGAGTGAAATCGGGGAGAACGTCTGGTATTTCATATGGGCGGAGAATGTAAGGCAGCCCTTTATCGCTAAGAAGAATCTTGGCAATATGTCAGACAAAGGTTTCTCCATCGCATGCGGATTCAGCGGCGAACAGTTTTTCTACAGAGATTAACCGGCGACTGAAACAAAGGGACGCAAAGATAAAGATATGATAGGGATAATATCAGTATGGCAGCTGGGTATATGCTTTGAAAGACATGATGTTATCCCTTATCTTTTCTTGTTTTACTGGAATTCTGAATTCTGGGGTTTCTCCTTAAAAGGAGGCGATGGATCCCGAAGATGTCATGTCAGATTACTGAAAGAAAGAAGGGATAAGATGAAGCGCCCCAATATCGTTTTTGTATTCGCAGATCAGATGAGGGCAAGTGCCCTGGGCTGCTTAGGCATAGAACATGTCAAAACTTCAAATTTAGACAGGCTGGCCAAGGAAGGAACCCTTTTTACACGAGCCGTATCCAACTATCCGGTCTGCTGTCCTGCGCGGGCTACCTTACTGACGGGATTACACAGTCAGAACCATGGCCTTGTAACCAATGATCAGCAGCTTCGAACGGACTTGCCGACCATTGCTCATTATCTAAATAAGGCCGGTTACAGATGTGGATACATTGGAAAGTGGCATGTTGATTGTGTCGACCGGGGAGCCTATATACCTCTCGGTTCAAGGAGAAGGGGATTTGACGACCTTTGGGCTGTGAATAACTGCAACCATGCATATATGAATAGCTATTATTATTTGAATGACTGTGAGGAACCAATCTGGATTGAAGGATATGAACCCGAGGCGCAAACGGATATCGCTGTAGATTATATTGAAAAGAAAACACAAAAAAATGATCCTTTTTCTCTTTTTCTTTCCTGGGGGCCTCCCCATTGTCCATATAAAATGGTTCCGCAGGAATACCTGGATATGTATCCTCCGGAGGAAATTGAATTAAAGCCGAACGCTGTAGATACGGCAGACAAAAGCATTATTGCGGGATATTATGCCCATATTACAGCCTTGGATGATTGCATGGGCAGGATACTGGAGACAATCGATCGATGCGGTATAAGGGAGAATACAATAGTGATCTGTACATCAGACCATGGTGACATGCTTTTTTCCCATAACCGTGGCTGGAAGATGAAGCCATGGGCTGAATCGGTTCATATCCCTTTTGTCGTCCGTTGGCCCCATAAAATCCCTGCAGGCAGATACTGCACCAGCCCTATAGGGCTGGTCGATGTGATGCCTACTTTATTGGGATTGGTTGGATTGGAAGTGCCTGATCATGTGGATGGGAGTGATTTGTCACAGCTATTTATGGGCAAAACCTCAAAGGGGCCCAGATCCCAATTTATCTACAATATCATCGGTTATAAGGGCTGGTCTGACGGCTACAATGAATGGAGAGGAGTTGTTACGGGAACCCATACGTATGTTCGATTGCGAGACAGGGCTTGGCTCCTGTTTCACGATGAGAAGGATCCATATCAGTTGAATAATCTCGTTGATGACCATCACTATACAGGACTAAAAGAAGAAATGGAGGCAGAATTGCAAAAGCATCTTGATGCGGTCAATGATCCTTTCCCTTCATCCGATGAGGCTGTTGAAAAATATGTGGTAGGGAAAGTGATTGTTTCGGACGATAAAGAAGAGCTGATATCCTCCATCGTACGTGAATATAGGACTGTTCATCATTCTGATCCGGATGTGGATGAGCTAAGCGCCTTTCTGCCCTTCCGACCCGATGAAAGACGCTTTGTAAGATTCTTTGAAAATCAGAAGATTGTCAATGGTAAGAAGGGTGTAGGAAGAAAGCTGTTTCATAGGGATTTTTTTAACAAGACGCTATAAATTCTGGCAATTACGGATTAGAACAATTGCAGGGTTACCCACAGAGAATATCCCGGAATCCGGTTTTCCGCTTCAATCCTATCTGTCAAAATCAAATTATAGTATATGAAGGCTTTTTGCCGATCTATGTAGTAAAATAAAACTGTGTCAGAAAAAGATATGAACATGCTGATAAGGGGGCAGTACCATATGATATCTGCCACGGCAAGCATATTGCCCCTGTCAGCTTGGTGGAAGGAGAGGATCAGATGAAGCTCAAACAGAATCCCAATATCCTGTTTTTATTTTCGGACCAGCACCGATGGTGTGATCTGGGCTGCTATGGCAATGATCAGATTATCTCACCCAATCTGGATGCCTTTGCCCAAAAGGCGATCCGGTTTAACAATTGTATTTCCAATTCACCTGTTTGTGTTCCTGCCCGGGGATCCTTGCTGACGGGGCTTTTCCCTTTAAGACATGGCGCCGTGTCCAATGACCTTCCTATGAGAAAGGATGTGGAAAGTATTTCCCATGTCCTGGCCCGAGAGGGCTATCACACTGGCTATATAGGAAAATGGCACCTGGCGGGTATTCCAAGGGATCAGTATATTCCAGAAGGAAAGGGACGATTTGGTTTCAAGGAATGGAAGGTTGCAAACTGCAACCACGATTATATGAATGCCTATTATTATGATGAGGAAAACAACCGCGGATAGATATTGACGGATATGAACCCATTGAACAAACCAATCTGGCTGTCGATTACATTCATCGCAATAGCGGTAGGAACCCTTGGTTTTTGGTATTGTCCTGGGGTCCTCCCCATGACCCTTATCATCAAGTGCCTCAAAAGTATCTGGATATGTACAGGGATATCGATATGAAACTCCGTCCCAATGTACCGGAGCTGATTCGTACCGGATCCAGCCGAACCATGAAACGGGAAGATATCGTACGGAACTACCGGGGATATTATGCCCATATCACTGCCCTGGATGAACAATTCGGCAGGCTTATGGCTGTCCTGGTGGAGACAGGCGAGATAGACAACACCATTGTTGTATATACCAGTGATCATGGTGATATGCTGGGCAGCCAGGGAACAACCAATAAACAGTGGGCGTATGAGGAATCCATTAAGGTTCCTCTCATCGTGTACTGGAAGGGGAAGACCATCCAGACATCCAGTGATGAGTTGATCGGTCTTGTGGATCTGCCCGTCAGTTTGCTGGACTTGCTAGGACTCCGTTTTTCCGGAAACGTGGATGGAAAAGACCTTCATGAGCTTTTCATAAATCCGGATGCAAAGGGCTTGGAAGAATGCTATATTTTTGATCATATTCCATGTCATCAGGCTTTTTTCAGAGGAAGCAGTGAATGGAGAGGAATCAGGACGAGACGTTATACATATGCCCGTACTGCAGCGGATGATGGCTATATGCTGTACGATAATTTAGAGGACCCTTATCAGATGGTCAATCGAATCAATGACCCGGACTATGAGCAAATAAAGAAAGATCTGAAGGAAAAGCTGAACGAGTATATTCAAAAGCACGACAAGCTTCTTCCGTGGCAGGATTTTATCAAGGAATTCGGCTTGAAGGATGAATGGAATCGAAGCCAGACTTATTTCAAACTTCCCCTGTTGGAGTGACTTGACGTTTTAAGGGGAATGTCCATCAGGTTAAAGGATTGCAGAGCTGTAGGATGAATCCACAGCTCTTTCTTTTTCTTTTCATCATGGCCAATAGAAAACCCTGGTAATGTGATATAATGAAGTTGATATATAGCATGTTTCCGGCAGATTGCCGGAAGAGACGGAAAAGATGGGGGATATGGATGGGAATGTATGTGGATTGGCTGGTACGAGAACAGAGCAAATGCCCCATCCCATATGAAATTGCCATGTCACCGGGTGGCCAGGCAAGAAAGGCATCTTTGCACCCCATTATGTTTTCGGCGGCAGGGAGATACAAAGAGCATTATTGGAAAAGGAAGGGATCCCTTTTTTGGAGGACGAATCCATTAATATGGAGGCACACCAATGGCATTCGGATGGATTTCCCGCTACTGGGGAACCTTAAAAACAGATCAAACAATAGTGCCGGTATGTAAGGATGTGAATGTGTGAATTTTATCGTGTACGATACTGAGTTCAGTCAACCCCAACCTAAATTATACAATGCCAATTCCAGGTTTCGCCCAAACCCAATCAGCCCCTTTGAAATCATTGAGATTGGTGCAGTAAAGGTAGATGAAAATCTGGAAATAAAGGATAGCTTTCAACGTTTGGTGAGACCGGTTATCTACAAACGGCTGAGTCCGATTGTTGTACGTAAAACGGGGATCACTAAAAGGAAATTGCTGACGAAGGGTGAGAATTTTCCAAAGGTTATTCAGGATTTTAAAAAATGGGCGGGAAAGGATTTTATCCTGTGCACCTGGAGCAGCAATGACGTGATGATTCTGAAAAAGAATTGCAGATTTCATCGTCTGGAATGCGATTGGTTACACCGGTACTTTGATGTTCAGAAGCTTTGTTCCCGGTTTTTAGGATTGCCGGAGCACCAGGCTATTGGCTTAAAGAGGGCATTGAATACACTCCAGATTGATGTGGAGGGAAAGCTTCATAGGGCCTTGGAGGATGCATTTCATACTGCAAAGATATTGGCGGAGATATTGGGACAGGAAGAATTCCCTACGGGGGAAAGACTTAACAGCCTTTAGAAAAAGCCGGGCAGTTGTATGGTGCCTTGAAAGTGCCAAAAAAGCAAAGCCATCATTACGGGGAGATGAGTAAGAATGCGGATGTATGATATCATTATGAAGAAGAGAAACGGTTGTTCTCTGTCACGGGAAGATATCGAATATTTTGTGAAAGGATATGTTTCCGGCACTACCCCTGATTACCAGGCTTCTGCACTGCTGATGGCCATCTTTTTTCAAGGGATGACCAGGGAAGAAACGGCAGACCTGACCATGGCAATGGTACATTCAGGTGATGTGGTGGACCTTTCTTCCATTCACTGTACAAAGGTGGATAAACACAGCACCGGAGGGGTAGGAGACACAACAACCCTTGTGTTGGCACCCCTTGTGGCGGCCTGTGGCGTACCCGTTGCAAAGATGTCCGGCAGAGGTTTGGGGCATACCGGCGGTACTCTGGACAAACTGGAGTCCATACCCGGCTTTTGCGTGCATCAAACCATCCCAGATTTTATCGACATCGTGAATCGGGTAGGGCTAGCCATTATTGGACAGACAGGGGATTTGGTGCCGGCGGATAAAATGCTATATGCTTTAAGGGACGTAACAGCTACCGTGGATCATATTTCTCTGATTGCCAGCAGCATTATGAGCAAGAAAATCGCTGCCGGGACCGATGCCATTGTGCTGGATGTGAAGGCCGGGAACGGGGCTTTTATGCAGTCCATTGAGGATGCATTTGCCTTGGCCGAGGAGATGGTCCATATAGGGAAGCAAGTAGGACGAAAAACCACCGCCTTGGTAACCGATATGAATCAGCCCCTGGGAATGGCAGTTGGAAATGCCCTTGAAGTAAAGGAAGCGATTGAGGTATTGAAAGGAATCCACAGAGGACCACTCATGGAGGTTTGCTTGTTGCTGGGGGCTTATATGCTCTATACGGCAGGTCGTTGCCGGGATGTGGAGGAAGCAAGGAGCATGCTGGCGGATGCATGGAGCAGGGGGGAGGGCTTGGAGAAGTTCAAAGAAATGGTTCGGGCCCAGGGAGGAGAGGCAAGCATTGTGGATGATCCTGAGGGGCTTCCCAAAGCAAGGACTGTTCTACCGGTGAAAGCAGACAGAGAGGGCTATGTGACCTCCATCCAAGCTCAGTCCATTGGCATAAGTGCCCTTCTGCTCGGAGCTGGTCGGTCTACCAAGGAAGATAGGATTGACCCTGCGGTAGGAATCATTATGAAAAAGCGAAGAGGCGATAGGGTACAAGAGGGGGAAGTGATAGCTGAATTCCATGTGAATAGGGAAGATAAGCTGGAGGAAGCGGTGGCATTGTTCAATGAAGCTATTACCATAGGGAATACCATGCCGGAGCATAGGCCTTTGGTCTATGGAGTGATTACAGACCGTGGAATTGAAAAATGGTACTGATCAAGCTTTCTTCTGTTTGGAGTGAGCAGTGGATAATCAGTATATTTTTGTAGGGGGGATATATGTGGATAAAAAGCAAAGGATTAGGGAACGAAGGGAATGGGAGAATCAATATATATTGCACATAAACAGGGAACCCATGCATGTTCCATCAGGTGCCTATGCCAGCGAAGAGGAAGCAGCTCTTTGCGACCGCAAGAAGTCTTCTTATCGGATAAGCCTGGACGGTATATGGAAGTTCAAACTGTTTCCAAACCCCGATATGGTCCCGGAAGGTTTCTATGGAGAAGGGTATGATGTGTCTGGCTGGGGAGACATTGTCGTACCTGGAAACTGGGAGCTGCAGGGCTACAGCTATCCCATCTATACCAATGTGAGGTATCCTTTTAATATGACCGATCCTGATAGTCCCCATATACTGGATCCGGGAAAAGGATATGAGACAAAGGATTCTACTGTGTTCTTTGAGAATTTGAATCCACCTTTTGTTCCTGACGACAATCCAACAGGCTGCTATGTGACAAGCTTTACAATTCCAGAGAATTGGAAGGATAGGGAGATTTTCATTAATTTCGAAGGCGTAGAATCGGCTTTCTATCTATGGGTGAATGGACAAAGGGTAGGTTATTCCCAGGACAGCAAGCTAAGTGCCGAATTTCGTCTGACGGAATATGTCCGAATAGGGGAGAATAGTTTGGCTGTTCAGGTCATGCGCTGGTGTGACGGTTCATACCTGGAGGATCAGGATTATTGGCATCTGTCCGGTATTTATCGTTCGGTATTTCTATATAGTAAGCCCCCCTTTCATATACGGGACTTCAAGGTTCATGCCTTACTGGATGACGAATATCGGAATGGAAAGCTGGTACTGTACTGCTATGTGAACAAAGTGGAAGGATATGGAGATTGCAGGGTGCGGGTCAGGATGTTGGATATGGATGGGAAGGATGTTGTCTCGCCCTTTACAGGGGAAGTATCGCTGGAAACACCCATGTACCAGCGGAAGGGCTTCGTACCTGAGAGAGGAGCAGCCCTTCTGATAAAAGATATTGAATCTCCCATGAAATGGAGTGCTGAAAATCCTTATCTGTATACCTTGGTATTGACACTTATAGATCCCAAGGGTGAAGAGGTTGACTTTGAAAGCTGCCGTGTTGGCTTCCGAAGGGTGGAAATCTCACCGGAAGGTGTGGTTCTTTTGAATGGAAAGCGTCTTATCATACGGGGAGTAGACCGGCACGAGCATCATCCTGAAAAAGGAAGGGCGGTTCCTGAAGATTGGATGCGCCAGGAGATTCTGGCTATGAAAAGGCTGAATTTTAATGCCGTCCGAACAAGTCATTACCCCAATGATCCCACATGGTATGACCTTTGTGATGAGCTGGGAATCTATCTGGTGGATGAAGCCAACTTGGAGACCCATGGGCTGCAGGGAGCGCTTTCCAGAGATCCACAATGGGCTCATGCATACTTGGACAGAGCTATCAGGATGGTGATGAGGGATAAGAATCACCCTTCCATCCTCTTCTGGTCCCTTGGGAATGAATCTGGTGTGGGAGCCAACCATGGTGCGATGGCAGGCTGGATACGCTGCTATGATCCATATCGATTGATTCAATATGAAAGTGGGGATCCCGATTCCCGGATTTCTGATATTAGGGCTCCAATGTATCCAAAAATGTCCTGGGTAGAGGATGTAATGGCGGATGTTTCTGATAAGCGCCCAATGATTATGTGTGAATATGCCTATTCCAAGAGCAATAGTAACGGTAATTTTAAGGAATTCTGGGACTATGTAGATAAATATCCTCGTTTTCAGGGAGGATTTATATGGGATTGGGCTGATAAGGCATTGGTGCAATATACAGGGGATGGACGAGAGTATTGGGCTTATGGGGGCGATTTTAATGAGCCCATCCTGGATCCGGTGAAGGATATGTGTTTGAACGGGGTGGTTCTGCCCGATTTAACCCCATATCCCGGTGCTTATGAAATCAAGAATGTTCAGGCTCCTGTGCAGGTGAAGGCACTGGATGTGCTAAAGGGCAGATTTATTGTATACAACAAGTATCTGGATACCAGTCTGGCGCACCTGGAAATTCGATGGCAGGTGTTGGAGGATGGTACGAAACGAGAAGAGGGAGTTCTGCCCCCTCTGGATATTCCGGCAGGTCAACATGGTGAACTCCAGATTCCCTTTTCCCTGACCGATGCATTACAAGGAGCCGAGTACTTCATAAATATTTCCTTCCATCTAATGGAAGATGCATTCTGGGCTCCGGCTGGCTTTGAAATATACAAGGAGCAGTTCGGTCTTCCCCTCAAGGATGCTGGAATGAAGCCAGGATTTGCAGTAGAATCCATCCCCAATCTCCTTCTGGAAGAAGGCAGCTCCTTCTATAAGCTTACAGGTGTAGACTTTTACCTGACGGTTGATAAAAAGAGTGGTTTCCTTACCGATTACCGCTGGCAGGGCAGAAGCATCCTGAAGCTTGGAGCAAAGGAGAATTTTTACAGAGCGCCTACAGGGATCGATGAAGGACAGCATGGACCTGATTCCTATGCTCATCTTTGGCGTCAAGCCGGCTTGGATCAATTGGAGCGTATGGTGAGAAGGGTGGCTGCATATCAGCTGGATCCGTCCCGTGTCATGGTGGAGGTTCATTCCATCCTTTGTCCACCGGATGAGAAGGACGGAATCATCAGCTATCTCCGATATACAGTAGATGGAAATGGCATCATTACTATAGAGAATCAAGTAGATATCAACCGTCATTTTCCTATACTACCCCGCATAGGGATATCCTTTATTCTTCCACAGCAGCTGATGCAGCTCCAATGGTATGGAAGGGGGCCCCATGAGAACTATCCTGATCGAAAGACAAGCGCCCATATAGGGATTTATGAATCGGAGGTGGATGAACAACATTTTCCGTACATTCAGCCTGTAGAATGTGATGGGAAGGAGGACGTACGATGGCTTTCCCTAAGGGATGAAGATGGAGTCGGCATCATGGTCAAGGGGTTTACTCCTCTACACTTTGATGTCCACCGAAACAGTGTGGAGGATTATGCCAAAGCTATGCACACGGTAGACCTCATACCACGACCGGAGATATACCTGAACGTTGATTATCTTCATTCAGGATTAGGGGGCGATACTGGCTGGACGCCCAATATTCACCCCGAATATCAAGTTAAACCCGGAAAATACCAATACAGTCTTTCCCTAAGGCCCCTGCGTCAGGAAGAGGAACCCAGTATCATATACCGTCACATGAACGGGTAAAGGATGCATGGGATAGCTAGGTTTTTCATAGGAATTCCTTTGGCAACAAGAAGGATTGTACGCAAGCGGTACAATCCTTCTTTTACGGTGTTCCCGGTGAATCAGGCGGTCATCCCAAGGTTTCATTCTCTTCCCTGACCATCTTATCCAAGAGGTAAAGCCGGTTGTTTTCTTCATCATGAGCAGTCAAAATGGCTACCGATCCGTTGGAGATGCTCATGAGCTTGACAACCTTACCGTTAAGCTCATTCCATATGTCTGCTTTGCTCATGAGCACACTGTCCGTCATCCTGTTTAACTCCATATAAATACCTCCTTGCTTTTTTTTACATTGCCCGTTACAGGCCTGTATTATGCATGATATACAGGCCAAGTTACAAACACAATGGATAGAAGAGTGAAAAAATTCCGGGATGAAAAGCTATTTTGACAGGGAAGGAAAGCAGTGATGTATATCGAATATAGTAAATGTATAGTAAATGTCGGAGTTCTGTCTCGATGGAGAAGGATATGAATGGGCAGAAAAGAAGGCAGAGGAGGGAAAATCAATGTGGAAAGGCGTTTTTACCCCTGTCATAACGGTTTTTGACAAGGAAGGCAACTTGGATCTGGAAGGGAATGAGAAAATCCTGAACCGCTTGGTAGACAGCAAGGTGAACGGAATACTGGTGCAAGGGAGCATTGGCGAATTCTTTACTCTGACCATGGAGGAAAAAAAGCGCTTTGCCAGCTTCGCGATTCGCACCATCAATCACAGGATCCCTGTCTTTATCGGCACAGGGGGAACCTGTGTTGACGAAGTGATCGAACTGACCCGGCATGCGGAGAGAGAAGGAGCTGATGCAGCTGTTGTGATTGCCCCCTATTATTTTAAACTGGATGAAGAGAGCATGTACCGGTATTATGGGGAAGTCGCCGCCAGTGTGGATATGCCAATTATACTGTATAACTTCCCGGACAGGACAGCTGTCAATATGGAGCCTGCATTCATCCTTCGGCTGGCCAAGGATTTTCCCAATATAGTGGGGATTAAGGATACAGTGGATAGCATCAACCATACACGTAAAATCATACAGATTGTAAAATCGGAGCTTAAGGATTTCAGAGTATATTCAGGATTTGATGAATACCTTCTTCCCAACCTCATGGCAGCTGGTGATGGGGTGATTGGCGGTTTATCCAACATTGCTCCTGAAATTTTTGTTGAGTATTGTGAAGGATTCCGGAAGAAGAATTTTGAGCAAATGGCTGGCTTGCAGAAGAAAGTGAACATTTTGATGAATCTTTACGATCAATCGCAACCCTTTATCCCAGCCGTAAAGGAAGCCGTGAATTTGGTGGTTCCGGGAGGAATTTCATCTGTTTCCAGGAAGCCGGCCGGCGGTCTGAGTAAAGAACAAATAGAAAGGATAAGGAACATTCTAATGCAGGCGGGCTTATTGAATGGTTGATATTGATAAAAGACGCTGCATCTTTTTGAACGTATTGGAAAGCGGCTCCAGGGAATGAAAAAGTTACATTGGTAGATACTCCCTTATTTTCTTACTAATTACTAAAAGATTTATTATAATGAGGATACAAAACATCTGATGATCTTTCCTGTTTGAGCTTTAGATCGATAAAAGACAGGATAGATGTCAGTTTTTTTTAGCCTAAAATGATGTTTTGGACATTGATGATCTATGGGGGAGTCTCAATGACAAGTATTGATATTTTAAGTATGGAGAGCAGAAGGTGTTTTGATTTTTTTTGCAGGAAGTGAATCTTGACAAGAACAGCCCAGGCTATGGGCTGATACGTGACAGAGCTCCATCCAGTCCGGAAATTGCCAGCATAGCGTCCGTGGGTTTTGGTTTAACAGCCATTCCCATCGGTGTGGAGAGGGGATGGATCACCAGGAGACAAGGATATGAAAGGGCATTGAGTACTCTCAAAACTCTCTTATATCAAACTGAACAGCTGAATGGTTTTTTCTATCATTTTATGGACATTCGTACCGGAAAAAGGGCAATGAAAAGCGAGCTATCCGTCATCGATACAGCTATTGCCATTTGTGGAGCCATCACAGCGGGAGAATATTTTGGTCAAGGGGTTAAAGAGTTGGCTGAAATACTGTACAGGCGTGTTCAGTGGGGCTGGTACAGGGATCCCCGAAGAAATCAATTTTATATGGCTATACTCCAGAAGAAGGTTTTTCGGGATGGTGGGATTTTTATGCAGAACAATTGATCATGTATATTCTGGGAGCTGCCTCTCCTACTCATGCGGTAGGAGGAGATATGTTTTACAGCTTTGTAAGACAGTATAACTGCGATGGACATCATCTCTCTTTTATCTATTCATGGTATGGCTCCCTCTTCACCCACCAGTTTTCCCATGCTTGGCTTGATATGAGAAATAAAGTCGATGGGGTGGGTGCGGATTGGTGGGAAAATTCCATAGCGGCTTCCAAATCCAATTACCTGTTCTGTGTGGAGCAAGGTGAAAAATACAAAAGCTTGGGGCCATTTTCCTGGGGACTGACGGCTTGCGACGGTCCATGGGGTTACAATAGACGATATGGAGCGGCACCATCAGGTCTTTATGACAATGAACATGTGGTGGATGGGACTGTTCCTCCCTGCGGAGCCGCAGGTTCAATCGTCTTTGTCCCCCAGGAGTCCCTGTCAGCCCTTCAATATTATTATGAGCAATACCCTGAACTGTGGGGGAAATATAGTTTTGCGGACGCATTTAATATTGATGTTTCACCTAACTGGTTTAGTAGAGATGTCATCGGGATAAATAAGGGCATCACCCTCTTGATGGTTGAAAACTATCGGACAGGATTTGTATGGAGCTATTTTATGAAAAATCGCTATGTACAGCGAGGATTGAAGAAGGTAGGAATAATAGAAACGATCAGGGAGCCGATCATTGCCTAGGAAGAGGAAAGGCCACGGACGGTATTTGGGCTTGATGTTAAAAAGGGATATATGCTTTATCAGCATATATCCCTTTTTTCATTCCCATACCCACAGGAGTGGGAATGATTCAACCGAACAATTATCTCTTAGAAAGCACTTCTACTTCATATTTTTTGACTTCATCCAGCCATTCTTCGCCTACGGGCACACCCTTCTTCATGCAGTAGTAATCCCATACAGCACCGAAAGGATAGGTCTTGAATTCTTCCATCAGAGCCAATCTGGAAGTGAAATCCCAATCCAGCTCAGCTTTTTTCAAGATGGCGGTAGGTTCCAGCATGGCTATGAGCAGGGCTTTGATCATATTCCTGGTGCCAATGACCCATGCAGCAACTCTGTTGATGCTGGCATCAAAGAAATCAAGGCCGATATGGACTCTGTCGAGGAAGCCGTTTCTGACGATTTCCTGGGCAATACCCATTAATTCATCATTTAAGACTACAACATGGTCGCTGTCCCACCTGACAGCACGGCTGACATGAAGCAGTATTTCGTCAGTGAAGAGGAGAATGGATGAAATTTTATCTACAATTGTCTCAGTGGGATGGAAATGTCCAGCATCCAAGCAAATCAGCTTGTTGTTTTTCAATGCATATCCCATATAGAATTCATGAGATCCTACCACATAGCTTTCTGATCCGATACCGAAGAGCTTGCATTCGACGGCATCAAGGTTATATTCCGGTGAAATCTCTTCTGTAAAAACTTCATCCAATGCTGCTTTTAATCTTTCACGGGGCAGATAACGATCTGCAGGAATGTCTTTTAAGCCATCGGGGATCCATACGTTTGTCACGCAGGGAGTGCCCAGTTCCTTTCCGAAGTACTCACCGATTTTGCGGGATGCCTTGCAGTGGCGAATCCAGAAATCCCGTACTTCCTTGTCCGGGTGACTTAAGGTCATCCCGTCATCGCTCAAGGGATGGGAAAAATAGGTGGGGTTGAAATCCAAACCAATTCCCATGGCTTTGGCCCATTCCACCCAATTCTTAAAATGCTCGGGTTTAAGCTGATCCCGTTCAACCTTTTCTCCACCGGTCTCAGCATAAATAGCATGGAGACTCACACGGTGCTTTCCGGGAATCATGGAGAGGGCTTTGCCTAGATCCTGCCGTAATTCCTCTGCGTTTCTGGCTTTTCCGGGATAGTTACCGGTAGCCTGGATTCCTCCTGTCAAATCGCCTTCCGGGTTTTCAAAGCCACCAACGTCATCTCCCTGCCAGCAGTGGATGGAGACGGCTACCTTCTCAAGTTGTTCCAGAACCTTGTCGGTATCAATACCCCATTTCGCATATTTCTCTTTTGCCGCCAGATACGCGTCCTGGATGCGTTTTTCTTTGTTGCCGCTCATTTCATTCATCTCCTTTAAACAAGTTCGTATTCCTATTTGTACAATCCTAATTATATCATATTTTCTGTGAAAAGCTATGTTCTATTACTAATGATTTGTTTTTTTTGTACATTCATCCATATATTCGCCATTTGTGTAACGATCCGGAATAGCATGCCTTTAGGATCTTGACGGATATGAAAATGATGCCACCATCCGTAAAGATCATTGGAAAGAGTTTGATTTTAGATGGTTATAATTGTATAATTACATGGAGAAGTAAATATTTGGGGATATTGAATCAGGGAGAAGCAAAGAGAAGGGGTTGTTTTTATGTTTGTGCTCGGTCTTGATATTGGCACTCAGGGAGTCAGGGGAATAATTGCCCACAAATCAGGAGAGGTCGTTGTTTCTTTAAATACGCCTTTTGTATCTATGAATATCGCAACTGTCGAGGGACATAAAGAGCAGGATGCTCTGGTATGGTGGCAGGCTGCTTTGCATACCATCCAAACCATCGTGAGGGATTTTAGAAATATAGGGCATCGCGTCGATGAAATTGCTGCTTTGGCTGTGGATGGCACTTCCGGAACCATCGTTCCCTTGGATGATCAGAATATCCCCTTATGCAGAGCCCTGCTCTATAATGATGCACGATCAACGAAGGAAACAATGCTGGTGCGGGAAAAGGGAAAGGAACTGGAAGACAAACTCGGATACCGCTTCAATTCCTCCTATGCGCTTCCCAAGATGTTATGGATAAAACGAAATATGCCAGAGATTTGGAGAAAAACCAGGATAATTGCCCATCAGTCAGACTATATCGTGGGACGCCTGACCGGTATCTACAATGTCTCCGATTATTCCAACGCATTGAAATCAGGCTATGATCTGATCGATAAGAAATGGCCCCGATTTATTGAGGAGGATCTGGAAATCCCTGTTGACTTGCTTCCGAGGATCGTTGCACCGGGCACCTTGATAGGAAATATTTCCCCGGAGGGATCAGAGCAAACAGGTTTATCCGTTAAAACCGCCGTAGTGGCGGGGGCGACGGATGGCTATGCCTCTGCCATTGCTTCAGGCGCGATTGAACCAGGTGATTTTAATACAACCATTGGTACAACGATGGTGATCAAGGGGGTCACCCCCAATCTTATTACGGATCCGAAAGGCCGGGTCTACTGTCATCTTTATCCTGATGGCTATTGGATGCCCGGGGGTGCTTCCAATGTCGGGGGAAGATGTCTCAACCACCGCTTTCATCCGTCGGTGTTTGACAGATATAATAAGGATGTACCGGTATGGACCCCCACCGGTGTGATCGTATATCCCTTGGTAGGTACGGGGGAGAGATTTCCCTTTATTAAGGAAGACGCCAAGGGGTTTATTCTCGGCGAGTATAGGGATGACAGGCAGTTGTATGCGGCTTTGATGGAGGGGGTAGCATATACTGAAAGACTTGCCTATGATACCCTGGAGGAATTGGGATGTAAAATAGGGGAAAGGATTTATGTAGCCGGTGGTGCGGTAAAATCCAGGGAATGGTCCCAACTGAGGGCGAATATTTTGAACAAAACCCTTTTAAAGCCTCAGGTAGTGGAAGCTGCCATGGGGAGCGCCATCATCGCAGCATCTACCACTCTTTATGGCAACATCACCGATGCCGCTCGCAGTATGGTGAAAATTACGGAGGAAATATATCCCCGGCCGGAGAAAGTGGATCAATACCAGTCATTTTACGAGCGTTTCAAGAAGGAATGTAGAGAACGGGGATATATTGAATAAAACATATTTTTTCTACAGAACAAGATGACGATACAGAAGGCGGGATGATAAAATGAGTATTTACAAGGATTGTGATATTCGAGGAATTTATAATGAGGAATTCTGTGATGAGACAGCCTATGACATAGGAAGGGCCGTTGGTACCATTATGAAGGGGAAAAAGGTCGTTGTCAGCGGCGATGTGCGTGTCTCCACGGAAGCCATTAAGAAAAAGCTGCTGGACGGATTATATGATAGCGGTACCCACATCATTGATCTTGGAATGACCCCCACACCTGTTTTTTATTATGCCAAACAACTACTTGGTGCAGAAGGGGGAGTGATGGTGACCGCTTCCCATAATCCGGCAGAATACAATGGATTTAAGGTTGTATTCGGCGATAGGCCCGTGACTCCTGAAGATATCAAGAGAGTAGAAAGAATCATTCGGGAGGGCAGCTTTGCCAAAGGTCAAGGTCAGTTAGAAAAAGCGGATGTATTGGAAGAGTATGTTCAAATGGTGAAGAGCCATACTAAAAAACACAGGGATTTAAGAATCGTGATTGATGCCGGCAACGGCACCGTTTCAAAAATCGGTCCCGGGATATTCAGGGAATTGGGCTACGAGGTGATCGAGCTGTTTTGTGAATATGACGGCAGCTTTCCAAATCGGGAGCCCAATCCTGCCGTGTATAAGCATCTTGCCCAGGCCCAGAGAAAGGTGCTTGATGAGCAGGCTGATCTTGGCGTTGCTTTTGATGGGGACGGCGACAGAGTGGTATTTATTGATGAGAAGGGAAGGGTTGCTGTCAGCGAAGAAAGCTTTGTGGTATTTATACGGGAATACTTGAGGGACAATCCTTCTTCCGTTGTGTATGATTTGAAATCCTCGAGCATTGTGGAGAGGGAGATTCGAAAATATCATTCCGAACCGATCATGGAGCGATCCGGTCATGCATTCATAAAAAAGACATTTTTGGAGAACGATTCTGTCCTTGCGGGGGAGATCAGCGGGCATTTCTTCTTTAGGGAATTGGGTCATGATGATGGGATTTATGCAGCAGTGAAGATGGCTGAAATCATTGGTAAGCAAAATTGCCCCTTTTCAAGCATTCTGGACGGGATTCAAAAAACCATCATTACTCCTGATATCAGGATCCCTTATCCCACTGACAGGCAGGATGAGATGTTGAAGAGAGTAGAAGCTTTGAGGGAGAAATATCCTGTTTCAAGGCTGGATGGGATAAGAGTCCAGTTCCCCAAGGGCTGGTTATTAGTAAGAAAATCGGTCACAGAGGCTGGAATTACCATTCGGATTGAGGCAGACAGCCACGAAGAGATGGCCTTCATAAAAGGCATGCTCTTTGAAGCTGCACCTGAACTTGATGGTAAACATGAGCTTCTCCGCTCTGGTCAGGAAGTATAGGACAGACGCATGTAATGGTGATAGGAGAGGTTTTAAAATTAGAAAAAGTCTTTGGAGAGATCCAAAGACTTTTTCTAATTCAGGGTATTGGATGATTACGGAAAATGCCGTTACTTGTTCTGAATTTCTGACAGGAGTTTTCCGCCCACACCAATATTATCCCTATCGTTTTCCCGAATGTAGACGGTGAAAGCCTGCTCCGGAATGCCTAAAACTTCGTGGGCTGTGCGGGTTAATTTAGCAATTAGTTCAGCCTTCATTTCTTTAGTCATCTTTGACGCATCTACTCGTATTGTTGGCATACATCATTCTCCTCTCCAGTATAGTGTCAAATGAAAATTGACCTGTTCTACCATATTATTCTATCATAGGATCCTAATTCACGCTAGCAAAAATGAAGAAGAGGCATGCCTTGTGCCTGATCATGCAAGGTCTGCCTCTCCTGAAACCCTTTCGAATCACTTCGGAGTATACATGCCTTTGCTCTGCATATACTTGAAGATTCCTTCCCCATGTCCTTGTTCTTCTTTCTGGATATGGTTCAGGACCTGACGGACGTTTGAATCCGTTTGCTCAAAAATTGCCGTATCATACGTGGACGAAACATATTTTTCTGTCATGAGCATGTCAGAACAGAGAACAGCATCATTTTGACTTCCGCCATTTCCTAAAAACTTCCCTTGAACCCCAGCCGGGGCAGTGTTCCGCTGTTGCATCTGTTGTCCCTGCTGCTGCCCCATTTGAGGAATTTGCCCGTTGAGCAGCTGATTGATGGAGTTCAAATGCTCCTGTTCCTGAGCTGCATATGTTTGAAACATTTGCTTCAGCTGTGGACACTGTGCACTGTTGGCGTAGGCTGTGTATTTTTGTATGCACACTTCCTCATGACTTTTTTGATCTTCTAATAGGACTCTTTCTTTTTGCGTTAAATTTAATGGCATCAACAACACCTCCTGTCCTTATTATGGTTACCCGTTCATGGATTATGCATGACAAGTGAAAAAACCGAAAGATGAAACATATTCATTGGTGGCGATAAATTTTATCATGATGAAATGAAGATCATAAAAGGATTTTGAAGAAGAGCGACGAATATGTGAATGTAGGACTTCATGCCCATGCTGTTTGATAAAAAAGGGGGAGAAGGATCGTGCGTTACAAAACCATTCCTAAAACCGATCTCAGAGCATCCCATATATGCATGGGGGGCGGTGCGATTGGCATATCCCTTGATGAAAGGGAATCTTTCCGAATGCTGGACACATTCGTGGATCTTGGAGGAAACTTTATCGACACTGCCAACATCTACGGGAAGTGGCTGCCCCATGGAAGAAATTCCAGCGAGGAAATGATTGGCAAGTGGTTGAAAAAGAGAAACAATCGGGATCGCATTATTTTGGCTACCAAGGGGGCACATCCGAATCTGAATACCATGGACATACCACGTCTGGGACGCCGGGAAATACGAGAGGACTTAGAAGAGAGCCTGGATACCCTTCAAACCGATACCATTGATATGTACTGGCTGCACAGGGATGATGAAAACCGACCTGTCGGCGATATCCTGGAGACCATGAACGAATTGGTAAGCGAGGGGAAAATCCGTTATTTTGGCTGCTCCAATTGGAAACCGAATCGTATTGCAGAAGCTTTGAACTATGCAGAGCAAAACGGGATGAAATCCTTCGTAGCCAATCAAGTGATGTGGAGCCTGGCAGAACCTGATATGATGGCAGTAGCCGATAAGACGCTGGTTGCCATGGACAAGGAAGGCTTGGATTTTCACAAAAAAACCAATATGGCAGCTGTCCCTTATAGCTCCCAGGCGAACGGTTATTTTACTAAACTGGCGAAGGGCGGCCCAGCCTTATTGGATGATAGGGTGAAGAGGATATATCACCATAAAAGCAATATACAGCGTATGGAAAGAATCCTGAAACTTGCCCGTGAAATGTCCTGTACAGTGACAGAAATCGCTCTGGCTTATCTGATAAGTCATGATTTTCCCACCTTCCCTATCGTGGGATGTCGGAGTGTAGATCAGCTAATGGAAAGTATGAAGGCGGGCGATCTTGTCCTGGATGCAGAAAGGATGGACTACTTGAATTCGGGTACCGGAGGGGAAGGGTAATAGTCTATTTATCGGAATATCTAAATACTTCCTTAGGATTGTAATAGAAATATGAAATATACAACCGATTTGTAACAAATATGTAACAATTTGTTCATAAACCAGTAAAATATAAAGAAAACGGGATTATTTCCCTATATAGGACGTTTGATTTTCGAGACAAGAAAGGATATACTGTGATAGAAAAGAGGGCTGAATTCCTATTATATAGGATACGGAGGAACCAACTATGGGGTGAATCTGCTTGCTTCATCAAGCAGTAGGGGGTGCCTTCTCCTCCGAACCCGACAGCTAACTTCGGAAGCCCAGGGAATCTTGCATTCCCGTAAGACAGAAGGGATGTGTTTACATGAAAAAGATTAAACCGGTTCTTTGTGGCTGTATAGCGATGGGCTTGTTGCTCTCTTCGGGTTTCTATCAAAAGGCAAATGCCGCTTCAACGAAGGGGACGATCAATGCCAACAAGGTCAATTTCAGAACTGGTGCTTCCTTAACTTCAGACGTAATCACCCGATTGAGAAAAGGCGAAGAGGTACGAGTGAGAAGCCAGTCAGGCGATTGGGTGAAGGTTACTTTCAATAACCGCACGGGATATGTGTTTAAGAGCTATGTAAACGTAGCGAAAAGCAGCTCCGGTTCAAGCAGTAGCCTTAGATACGAAGATCGAGGAGATGCTGTCAAAAAGGTTCAAAAAGCTTTGAAAGATAAAGGCTTTTTGAATGGCAAGGTCGACGGCATATTCGGCAGGCAGACTTTAGCTGCTGTAGAAGCCTTCCAGAGGAGAATGGGGCTAAAAGTAGATGGAATAGTCGGCCCCAAAACTCAGCAAAAGCTGTTCAACGACGGGGACTCATCCCGAGGGTCCTCTTCATCCGGTATTCTAAAAGTGGGGAGTAAGGGTAAGGCCGTTATTGACCTGCAGAAGGCTTTGAAAGCCAAAGGCTATTATACATATAAGGTAACCGGTGTCTATGGGTCCATCACCCGTGCAGCCGTCAAGGATTTCCAAAAGGATGCGCGTATAAAGGTTGATGGAATAGCCGGCCCGGTAACCCTGAAAAAACTCTCTTCCTCCTCTGTGAAGAAAAGCAGCTCATCCCGTAGTAGTGCAGACAGGAGCAGTTCCAGCTCCAGCAGCCGAAAGGGATCGGATGTCGTTGCCTATGCAAAGAAGTTCATAGGCGTGCCTTACCGATATGGAGGCAGCTCACCGAAAACGGGATTCGACTGTTCCGGTTTCACAAGTTATGTCTATAAGCATTTCGGTGTAAAACTGCCCAGGTCATCCCGTGACCAGCTGAAGGTAGGGACTGCCGTCTCCAGGAGCAATTTAAAGCCCGGCGATTTGGTGTTGTTTGGTAATCCTGTTCATCATGTCGGTATTTACGTGGGCGATGATAAGTATATCCATGCTCCTAGGACAGGGGAAAAGGTGAAGATCTCCAAATTAAGCGGACGGAAATTCTATTATGCCAGAAGAATATTCAAATAACATCGGAGTTTTGTGAGTAAGGGCATCGTTAGGGGTACTTTTGTACCCCTTTCTTTATTATATAGGCCAGAGGTTAAGATGAACGGTATGGCCTTTCTTTATGATGGGGATATACCACTGTACATAAGGAGGGATGCTGAAATGAAGCAATTGTCGGTATTATTAGCGGGTGCGGGAGGGTACGGAAACGTCTATTTGAAAGCCCTTTTGGATGAAAAAAAGGATGATCATTTTGTTATCAGCGCTATTGTGGATCCCAAACCTCAGAATTCCCATTATTATCAGCGGATAAAGGATTTGGGTATTCCCATTTACTCCACGATGGAGGCTTTTTATGAGGAAGGCAGGGCAGACCTGGCGATCATTGTATCACCTATACAATATCATTGCTCCCAGACCTGTCTCGCCCTTTCCCAAGGAAGCCATGTCCTGTGCGAGAAACCTGCCAGTGCTGTCATACAAGAAATTGACCGGATGATCGAGGCAAGGGATCGGGCAAGCAGAATGGTTGCTATCGGTTACCAGTGGTCCTTCAGCGATACCATACAGGAACTAAAAAAGGATATACAGAAGGGTTTTTTGGGAAAGCCCAAGCGCTTGAAGTCATTGGTTCTTTGGCCCCGACGCCAATCTTATTTTCAACGGAACAATTGGGCGGGTAAAAAGATGGATGACAAGGGGAATTGGATATTGGACAGTGTGGTGAACAACGCTACTGCCCACTACTTGCATAATATGTTTTACGTTCTTGGGAAGGAGATAGACCGAAGTGCCCGTCCTGAATGGGTGGTGGCAGAGTTGTATCGTGCCAATGACATCGAGAATTTTGATACGGCAGCTGTCCGGGTACAGACCGAAGAGGGAGTAGAACTGCTTTTTATTGCTTCCCATGCCGTGGATATAGAAAGAGGCCCGGCCTTTTGCTATGAATTTGAGAAGGCAACCGTCGTTTATGAAAGAGCACAGAAAAACGAAAGGAGCGAAGTGATCGCCGTCTTCAAGGATGGAACGCAAAAGTCATATGGAGATCCCTTCCGCAAGGAAGCCGGAAAATTATGGAGGACCATGAACGCAATCCGAGGGAATGAAATCACTCCTTGCGGTCTTGAAGCAGCATCTTCCCATACACTGTGTGTCAATGGAATGCAGGAGTCGGTAAAGGATATCCCGTCTTTTCCGGAGGAGCTCATCCGTGTAGATGAAACAGACCCAAAGGATCCCCTGGTTTTTATGGAAAACCTTGTTCAGCTTTTAACGGACTGCTACGAAAGCTGGAAAATGCCCCATGAAGCAGGCATCCTTTGGGCGAAAGCAGGGCAAAGAGTGGAACTGAGAGGATATAAGGAGTTTAATGGTTAATCCCTCTTAACAGATGAAAGAGGGAGTTTTACAGCTGATTCTACTGATAGTTTGCATATAAAGATGAAGAAAGAGTGTGCTCATGACCGACACACTCTTTTTAGCTCAATCTTTTTCGGAAGGAGAGTCCTTTTCAAGGTTGTCATAGCGTTCCGGACGGAATTCTTCGGATGCATTTTCACCCAGCTGGTCATTATAGGCAGCTGTTGGCACGGAGTGCCTGTTCTTTTTCTTTTTCTTCTTCGCCATCATTCCTACCTCCTTTATTTGTTGTATAGGATATCCTTCAATTCCCCTAAATATTCTTTTTTTCTGTATCGAGAGCTGCTGCGATTATGGGCTGTTTTCTTTTCATTGTTTATCATACTATTATCTGGTATGATAAAAGGGTATGAGAGTGAAATAAGGGTGGTGGTGAATGATGAGCAGACACTTTATGCTCGCATTACAGGATGATAAAAATCGTTTCAAGGCCATACAGGCATTGTACTGGGGTGGATACATTTTATATTACGTGTACTATGTTTATTATTTGAACACCGTCCGAGGTTTTAGGAGCAGTGAGATAGGTGCCCTTGTCTCAATCACCGCCTTTGTCACCTTAATCTCCCAGGGATTCTGGGGATATGTATGCGATCGATTTCGCAATATAAAGGCAGTCGTGATGCTGCTGTACCTATGCACAACCGTTTTAATATCCATATTCCCATTATTTTCTCACTTCGTCACCATCGGTTTGACGATGGCCCTCATCGCTTTTTTTGAACCCCCTATTCCTGTTATCGTAGACAGTTGGATTGCCCGCTATCTGGAAGAAAAGCCCCAATTGAATTATACGGGGATCAGATTATGGGGTTCTCTGAGTGTCGCTCTGGTTTCCGTCGTTATCGGTCGAATTGCCCTGTGGAATGTCTCCTATGTTTTTCATCTTTACATACTCTTTGGCCTGCTGAGTATTTTTATCTGCAGCCAGGTGGATTTCAGTGCCCATTATAAGGAGAAGGAGCCTAAAATACGGGAAAGCTTACCCCTCCTATTGAAAAACCATGAATATGTCGTATTTGTAATCAGCGCAACCTTGATTATGACTGCCTTTCGCAGCGCAAGCCTGTTTTTACCCAATAAGGTTATCGAAGTAGGCGGGAATCAAGGGCACATCAGTCTGACTTGGACCATCTCAGTCATGAGTGAAATACCTGTTTTGTTATTGGGAAAAAAGTGGATCAAGCGTTTTAAGTCCCTTAGCCTGTTTATTTTCTCATATTGTATGTTTGGTATGCGGATCCTTCTGTACTATTTGGGAACCAATGTGTATATGGTCCTTTTAAGCAATGCATTTAACGGAGTATCCTTCGGGATTTTTCTTTCCGTTGTTGTGATATATATTAACCGAATCGCTCCGGAGAGAATAAAAACGTCAGCCTTTACACTGGCAGCAGCATGTTATAACAGTGCCAGCGTAATTATTGGAAGCTCCTTAGGAGGCTTTATCCTGGACAAACATGGACTCGATAAAGTGTATATCACCGGTCTGATCATGAATTTGGCAGGTATCCTCCTTCTCTCAGGCTATAATATATTCAAGGGCAGCGGGAGGCAGAACCGGGATCTTTTCCGAAGGTACGTGGCCACTGGATCATCCTCTCAGCAATAAGGAAATGAAACTTGATTGTTACAGCTTTTTACCTTATAATGATGTATATTTATTCGTAACTATCAGTAGTATTTTTTAATAACAATATAACAATATGAAAGGAAGAACAATATGAGAAACAAGATTGCTATGAAGGTTCCCCTGGTGGAAATGGATGGAGATGAAATGACGAGAATCATCTGGAAGATGATTAAGGATATCCTGTTGGAACCATACATCGATTTAAAGACGGAATATTATGATCTTGGGCTGAAAAAGCGAGACGAAACAAACGATCAAATCACAGTCGATGCAGCCATGGCCATTAAGAAATATGGGGTGGGTGTGAAGTGTGCAACCATTACGCCCAATGCCCAACGAGTGGAGGAGTATGGCTTAAAGGAGATGTGGAAAAGCCCGAATGCAACCATTCGTGCCATTTTGGACGGTACCGTATTCCGGACGCCTATTATGCTGGAATCGATTGAGCCCTTCGTAAAGACATGGAAGAAACCGATTACCATTGCCCGGCACGCATATGGGGACGTATACAAAAATGTTGAATTTTACGTTCAGGGACCCGGTAAAGTAGAGCTGGTATACACTTCTGAAACAGGAGAGGAATCCAGGCTGCTTGTCCATGAATTCGAAGGGCCGGGAGTCGTACAGGGTATGCATAACCTGGATGAGTCCATCGAAAGCTTTGCCAGATCCTGTTTCAACTATGCTTTGGATCTGAAGCAGGATCTTTGGTTTGCAACGAAGGATACAATATCTAAGGTATATGACCATCGTTTTAAGGATATCTTTCAGGAGATTTATGACAGGGATTATAAAGATGCTTTTGAAGATGCAGGAATTGAATATTTCTATACCTTGATCGATGACGCGGTTGCGCGCATAATTCGTTCAGAAGGTGGCATGATTTGGGCATGCAAAAATTACGATGGAGATGTAATGTCCGATATGGTGGCTAACGCCTTTGGCAGTCTCGCCATGATGACGTCTGTACTGGTATCACCGGATGGCTGCTATGAGTACGAAGCTGCCCATGGCACGGTAACCCGTCACTATTACAGGCATCTAAAGGGGGAAGTAACCTCTACCAATGCGATGGCCACCTTGTTTGCATGGACCGGTGCCTTACGCAAACGGGGTGAACTGGATGGTATTGAGGATCTGGTCTCTTTTGCAGACATTCTGGAGAAGACATCCATCCAGGTCATTGAGGGAGGAATCATGACAAAGGATCTGCTTGCCCTTTCCAAGGCAAAACAAAAAAAGGGTGTAAATACGGAAGAGTTTCTACAGGCAGTTCGAACTCAATTGGATGCAAATCTGTCTTAATCATAGCAGAATTTTATAGGCCATAAATCATCAGACAAACCCTGGGTCATCTAACCCGGGGTTTGTCTGATTGTCCGGCAAATCTTATCTGCTGGATGGTCAGGATGCCATAAAGAGACGCAATGGCTGGATTTCGCAAATAAAGAATGATATAATTGTAAAATAATAGGGAAAGCATGCAAACCAATCAATAAAGGAGGAAAACAAGATACGATGGAAAGCGTTGCTATAAAGGAATTATACCTGCAACCGCAGAAATATATCAATAAGACGGTTGAAGTAAAGGGATGGGTTCGTACGGTTCGAAATTCCAAAACCTTTGGCTTTATTGAATTAAATGACGGTTCTTTTTTTTCCAATCTCCAGATAGTTTTTTCTCAGGAAAGGATATCAAATTTCAATGAAGTGGCGAAATTAACAGTAGGTTCCTCCATTACCGTGGTGGGGGAACTTGTGGAAACACCCAATGCAAAGCAGCCCTTTGAAATCTCTGCCCAGAAGGTAGATATTAACGGTTTATGCACTACGGATTATCCCTTGCAGAAAAAAAGACATTCTTTTGAGTTTCTTCGGAATATTGCCCATTTGAGGGCCCGCACCAATACTTTTTCAGCTGTTTTTAGGATCCGTTCCCTTGCAGCCTATGCAGTACACAAATTCTTCCAGGAGCGAGGATTTGTCTATGTTCACACCCCCATTATTACCGGCAGCGACTGTGAAGGAGCAGGGGAGATGTTCAGGGTCACTAGCTTGGATTTAAATCAAGTACCAAGGGATGAACAGGGTAATGTTGATTTCTCGGAGGATTTTTTCGGGAAAGAAGTGAGTTTGACGGTCAGCGGTCAGCTGGCTGCAGAAGCCTATTGCCTGGCCTTTAAGAATGTATACACCTTTGGTCCGACCTTTCGGGCTGAAAAGTCAAATACAGCCAGACATGCAGCTGAATTCTGGATGATCGAACCGGAGATGGCCTTTGCAGATTTAAAGGCGAATATGAAGATTGCGGAGGAAATGGTAAAATATATTATCCGATATGTCATGGAACAGGCGCCCCGGGACATGGAATTTTTTAACCGATTTATTGACAAGGATCTTTTCAAACGCCTTGAGAATGTAGTCCATTCAGACTTTGAACGGATCACCTATACTGAGGCCATCAACCTTCTCAAAAAAGATAAGGATCGATTTGAGTATCCTGTCGAATGGGGCTATGACCTTCAGACAGAGCATGAGAGATATTTGACAGAGAAGATCTTCCAAAAGCCCGTATTCGTTACAGATTATCCGAAGGATATAAAGGCCTTTTATATGCGGCTGAATGATGACGGCAAGACAGTAGCGGCTATGGATTTGCTGGTTCCCGGAGTAGGAGAAATCATAGGTGGCAGTCAGAGGGAGGAAAGGCTGGATTATCTGGAAAGGCGAATGGATGAACCGGGGCTTAATAAGGATGAATACTGGTGGTATCTTGAATTAAGGAAATACGGTGGAGTAATTCATTCCGGATTTGGTCTCGGATTTGAGCGGATGATCATGTATATGACAGGAATGGCGAATATCCGGGATGTCATATCCTTCCCCAGAACCACAGGGAGCGCTGAGTTCTAATAATCTTTCCAATATCCTTTAGAGAAAAAGAGAAGGGGGTTCAGTGGTATGAATAGTCATTATGATGCAGGTCAAAGAAGAAGTTCTGTGGGGTTACCGGTTATCCTGATTCTTGCAGCGGTGCTCATTATTGCTTTTTTTACCAATCCGACCAATGATAGTTATGGAGTTTGGGTAAAGAATCAACTAAAAAGCGAAAAATACGGTAGCTTTGATGAAAGCCTGATAGAGATGATCACCCCTGAAATGGTCAAAGAATATACTGAACGTGAAGATTATCTATTCTTTACTATATTTAAAACCAAGGCAGGTGGATTTGAAGCGAAAACCTTGGGCTTATTTCAGCAGTTTTTCCTGTTGGATATGTCAGGAACGCTGCAATAACCGGAATCAGAGTGGGGGAGTTTATCCTTTGTATCCTTTGAAAAAAAGAAGCGAATCAGCTTCTTTTTTTTCATTGGCAAGATGTCTTTTGCAAACCCTGTATTAGCCGTTCTATGCCAAATATGGGGATATTGTGTTGTTTTCTTTGAACCGTTCCGCTTCTACCGAATAAGGATATTCATTTGATACGAATCCCTGCGAATCGGATATAGCCTGCTTTGACTTCCAGGAAGAGGCAGGGTAAAATATTATTGTGTCTGTTATCCGAATATTTTTATAAAAGAAGGAGGCGCTCTGTAGAACTTCATGCCCTTGATATGGGGACAGGTTACAGGGCGCCAAAATATGAGGAGGTATTATGCGTAACAGGATAGTTGTTGACTTCTTGAAGCAGTCCTGGCACCGTTATGTAATAGGTATTGTATTTTTAGTTCTTAGTTCTTATATTCAGATCCTTTCACCGAAGGTCCTTGGAATCATTATAGATATCTTAGAGCTGGACCCCATTGACAGGCAAAGGGTTATGCTATACATCGGCTATTTAATACTGATTGCAATAGGTGCTTTCATAACACGATTCATTTGGCGATATTACATTATGGGAAATGCCAGAAATATGGAATGTTATCTTAGAGAGAAGCTTTTTCAACATTTTCAAAAAATGTCTGTAGAATTCTATAACCACCGGAAAACCGGTGATTTGATTGCCTACGCTACGAATGATGTCTCTGCAGTGCGGCGGACCTTTGGGCCGGGCGTTGCTCTGATCGTTAACGGAGTGGGCCTCAGTTTTTTATCCGTCTTTAAAATGGCCCGTTCAGTGGATGTTCGCTTAACCTTGCTTTCTTTGCTACCCATCCCCTTCATTATATTTGTGATTGTTAAGCTTGGTTTTTTAATCCGTCAGCGCTTCCGAAGAGTCCAGGAAGGTTTCGCATCAATCTCAGACAGGGTGCAGGAGAACATCTCAGGTATCAGGGTGATCAAAACATATGTTCAGGAAGAAAAAGAAGTGGAAAGGTTTGAACGTTTGAACCGGCATATGAAAGATGTCAGCATTGATATGGTAAGGGTTTCGTCCATTCTTTCGCCTTTGATCCAGGTCTTGTTTGGAATAAGCTTTGGAATGAATCTGATCTATGGAAGCAATCTGGTGCGCAGAGGAGCCATCTCTCTCGGTGATTTTGTTGCCTTCAACGGATACTTGACCATGATTATGACTCCTGTTATCTCAATTGGAAGGATAATCAATGTATTTCAGAGGGGAATGGCTTCTTATAAGCGCCTTGATGAGATTTTCCGGATTGAACCGGAGATTGTAGACGGTGTAAGCGATATACCTATCAAGGAAATAAAGGGCGCTATCGAAATCAAGGATTTAACCTTTTATTATCCCCAAACAACAGAGCCCGTCCTAAAAGATATCAACATTCAACTGGAGAAAGGCCAGATCCTTGGCATCATCGGAAAAACGGGCAGCAGCAAAACGACCCTGGTGAACCTGCTCTTAAAACTATATAATGTGAAGCCTGGTCACATATTTATAGACGGTAAGGATATAAATGAATTCCCCTTGGAAGTATTGCGTGAGAATATAGGTTATGTACCTCAGGATAATTTTCTTTTCTCTGCGACCATCCAGGATAATATTCGTTTCTTCAATGATGAATTTACCGATGATGAGGTAGAGAATGCTGCGAAGATGAGCCATATCTATCACAATATCGTGGAATTTCCCGATAAATTCGAAACGATGCTCGGAGAGCGGGGAGTCAACCTGTCCGGCGGACAGAAACAGCGTATATCCATTGCCCGTGCCCTTATCAAGCACCCTGCCATTTTTATATTGGATGATGCCCTTTCAGCGGTAGATATGGAAACGGAAGAGAAGATCCTGAAAAACCTGAGGAAATTAATGAAGGGCAGTACAGGAATCATCATCGCCCACAGAATATCCGCAATCAAGCATGCCGATCAGATCATCGTACTGGATCACGGCAGGATTGTAGAAAGAGGAAATCATGAGCAGCTCCTGCGCAATAAAGGATTATACCATCAGTTGTATCAGGAACAGTATCGGGAACAGAAAGGAAAGAAGATTGATTATGAAGCGTCACAGCTTGATTCGATTGCTTAAGATGGCTGGACCATATTGGCCTAAGATTTTGATTTGTGCAGTATGCGTGCTGCTTGTAAATGCCGCTGAACTGGTTAAGCCCTATATCATGAAGATTGTAATCGATGATTTCCTGTTAAATCATAAACCGGAGCATGGACTATACTCCATTCCATCTATGGGTATTCTCTATATGGCTGTGATTGCAGCCGGTTCCTTTTTAACCGTTACCCAGATCAATCTCATGAATCATGTAGGTCAGGATATTATTATGAACCTTCGAAGAAAGGTTTTTGCCCATATACAGCTTTTACCTTTGTCGGTGCTGGACAAGTATTCCTCCGGAAGATTGATCACAAGAGCAACCAATGATGTGGAAGCATTAAATGAGTTGTTCACCGATGTATTGGTTGATTTGTTTAAGGATATCTTCCTCCTGCTGGGGATTGTATTCGTCATGTTCAGGATGAATGTTCAGCTGGCTCTGATTTCATTTACAGTGGTCCCCTTTATCATACTGGTCACAAACATCATTAAAAACAAAATACGTAAGAATTTCATTCTAATGAAGAGTCTGATTGGACGGATTAACGGCTTTTTCGCCGAGAATATTTCTGGAATGAAGCTGGTGCAGATATTTAACCGGGAAAAAGAGAAGCAGCGGGAATTTAAAGAGCTGAATGATGAGTATTTTTGCTCTACCATGGTTCAGATCACGATGAACAGCCTTCTTCGGCCTATTATTGAGATACTCAACTCCATTGCCATTGCCATTCTGGTCTGGTATGGCATGGGCAGAATTATGGACCATAGCTTGGAGCTGGGTGTGCTTTATGCCTTTACGAATTATATCAAGCAGTTTTTCCAACCCATAAATGATCTGGCGGAAAAGTACAATACGGTTCAGTCAGCAGCTGTATCCGGAGATCGTATCTTTGAGCTTTTGGATCAAAGGGACAAGCTGGAAGATTTGGACAAAGGTCTGTCAGTGGGCAGGTTGCGGGGAGAGATCGAATTCAAAAATGTGTGGTTTGCTTATAATGATGAGGACTGGGTCCTGAAGGGTGTCAGTTTCCGTATTAAAAAGGGTGAAACAGCTGCTCTGGTAGGTGCAACGGGTTCCGGGAAAACGACGATCATCAACTTAATCTCCAGGTTCTATCAGGTTCAAAAAGGAGAAATCTTGATTGACGGCATCAATATTAACGATATGAAATTAAAGGACCTCCGACGAAATGTAGCAGTGGTTTTGCAGGATGTGTTCCTTTTTTCCGGGAGCATCAAGGAAAATATTCGACTGAATTCCGATATTGCTGAAGAGGAAGTCATGAAAGCTTTGGAGGTCTCCTACTCAAAGTATTTTATTGAAGAGCTACCGAACAAGATGAATGAAGAGGTCGCGGAAAGGGGGAGCACCTTTTCAGCAGGACAACGGCAGCTCCTGGCTTTCGCCAGAGCCATCGCCCATAATCCTTCCATCTTTATATTGGATGAAGCGACTGCCAATATTGATACCCAAACGGAGCTGCTCATACAGAAGTCCATCGCCAATATTTCAGCCAACCGCACGACTTTGGTGATTGCCCATCGGCTTTCCACGATACGGAATGCAGATAAGATCATCGTTTTAAGTGGAGGACGGGTTGTGGAAATGGGTAATCATAAAGAGCTTATCGATAGGGACGGATATTATAAAAGGCTTTATGAAGCCCAGTATGCATGAGGATTTGGCCTCCCTCCTGAATGAAGGATTATCGGCAGATATGTAGAATAACTTATACATAAAATGAAAGTCAGGAGGGGACAGTATGGCGTTAATTCACTGCAATTTTTTCTCGGAAGTATTGGGTGTGGCATCTTCCATGTATGTCATTTTGCCTGAGGCAACCCAGAAACAGATTGGTATGGAAAATCGTTCCTATGGCAATAAACATCCTACCCTATATTTGCTTCATGGTTTGTCGGATGATCATACCATATGGCTTCGAAGGACATCCATCGAGCGATACGTTGCTCCCCTTGGATTGGCTGTGGTGATGCCGGCTGTGCATCGGAGCTTCTATACGGATATGGCCAGGGGATACAAATATTGGACCTTTATCAGCGAGGAATTGCCCCAAATCGCCCGGTCCTTCTTTCCGTTATCGGATGCACGGGAAGACAATTTCGTAGCTGGTCTTTCCATGGGAGGATATGGAGCCTTTAAGCTTGCTTTAAGCCATCCCGACCGCTTTAGTGCCGCCGCCAGTTTGTCAGGGGCCTTGGATATTGCTCAAATTGGAGAGAGAAGGGACGCAGATCCGGAATTTGAGAACATTTTCGGGGACCTGAATAAACTGCGTGGAAGTGAAAATGACCTGTTTTATCTGGCAGAAAGGACAGCCGCTGCCGATGGCCCCAAACCAAAGCTCTATCAGTGCTGCGGTACGGAGGATTTTTTGTATGAATCCAATCTGCGTTTCAAGGCATTTGCTGAAAATCTCTCCTTTGATTTGACATATGAAGAGGAGCCGGCCGTTCATGAATGGGGATACTGGGATAAGAAGATTCAGCGGGTGTTGGAGTGGTTACCCTTGCGAAACAAGCAGCAACGATAAAAGCCTTAGGGATTGATAAGCATCCTTCGTGATCCCTTAACAATGCAGAGCCCGTTTTAACGGGCTTTCATTCTGAATCTTTTTAGGGATTGGGCAGGAATAGGGGGAAGAATGCTAGAATATTGTTCGTATCAATACAACCCTGCAGAGTTTTTCTTTAGAATACGGCACAAAAATGATATAAGCGGAAAGGAAGGATAAATATGACCTTGGAAATTGGCTATGAAGGGGATAAGCTGGTACTCCCGGAAATGGTATGTGAATGCGGCATGATACATCAGATACCGGATATGGATATTTATATCGGAAAAGATATCCTGTCAAAATGCGCCCAGTATGTGACACCACGGCAGCTGGGAAAGAAAGCTTTACTCATAACGGATAATATCCTCTATGATATTGCCGGAAAGGAAGCGGAGAGCGTCTTTCAAGAAGCCGGTTACCAAGTGGTCCTTTGCAGACTGGACAGGGAAGGGGAGCTGATCCCCGATCGGGAAGCCGTCGGAGAGATTCTGCTGGCTATGGAGGAAGATATCGATTTCTTTATTGCAGTCGGTTCCGGTTCCATTAATGACCTGGCTCGTTACGTTGCCTTTCATACCGGCAGACCTTTTGTAAGCATTGGCACGGCAGCTTCCATGGATGGCTACACCTCTGTGATTGCTCCCTTGCTTGACGGAAACCTGAAGGTGAACAAGCCTGCCAGCTACCCACTGGTGCTGATTTGTGACTTGGATATCATGAAGGATGCCCCCTATGAGATGCATCTTGCCGGCTTTGGTGATGTGCTGGGTAAGTATATTGCCAAGGCTGATTGGCTGTTTGGGGAAATCGTAAACGAAGAGCCATATTGTCCCACATGTGCAGAAATGATCAGTCAAGCCTTAAGTAAATGTGTACAGCATGTTGATGGAATTATAGATCGTACGGATGAGGGAGTCCAGAGCCTGATTGAGGGGCTTATCCTGGCGGGTTTAACCATCCTCATCATCGGTAATACGCGAGCTGTAGCATCTAATGAGCACAACATGGCTCATTACTGGGAAATGATGAAGCTTCTCAGAAATGAAAAACCCGCCAGCCATGGCATGTCGGTGGGAGTAGCGACGGGATATGCCATTCGCTTTTACGAATATTTTTTGAGCTATGACATGAGCAAGCTGGATCCGGATAAGATCTTGGCCCAAAGGCTTCCTGAGGAAGAGCGGCGAAAGGTGGTTCTACAGAAATACGGTCCGAAAGTAGGTCCATCCATTATTCGGGATAATCCCATGGAACTGCCTGAGGGGGAAGAGCATAAACGAAGGATTACCAGGATAACAAATGAAATCGGCAGGATAAGAAAAGAATTGGATTTCATTCCGTCCTGGAAACAGGTGAAACAGATTTATGAAAAGATGGGTTTTCCCATATCGTCCGATCAAATTGGTATCGATAAGGAATTGCTAAAGGATGCCATGTTATATGCCAAGGATTATAGGGACAGGTATTCCGTCTTCAAAGCAGCAAATGAATTAGGCATTTTGGAAGAGCTGATGGAGATGGTCATAAACGATATCGATATGTTATGACGAGGCTGAAAGGGATGGACCGGAGAAATGTCCATCCCCTATTTAAACGGTTCAATGCTGATCTTAACTGACGGAGTGACAGTTTGGATAATTAATACCGATGTCTGGGCGAACCACCCATAAGTATAAAGCTTAATGAAAGACGGATGATAAAGAATGAAACGCTTTTTGACGATTGCAGATGACCTGACGGGTGCCAATGATACAGGAGTTCAGTTCACCAAGAGAGGGATACCGACGGAGGTTATATTTGACAGTCGGGCTATTATAGAGTCTTCTTCCATCGTCATCGATACCGAATCAAGAAATGAAACATCTTCACAGGCATATGACAAGGTGAAGCGGATGGTGGCGACAATCCTGGACAACCATTCCTTTGATCTGGTTTATAAAAAGGTGGATTCAACCTTAAGAGGCAACATTGCCATGGAGGTAAAGGCGATTGATGAGCTGTATCAGCCCGAACGGATTATCTTTGCCCCCGCTTACCCTGATAACAACAGGACAACAGTCAACGGTGTGCATCACGTGGATGGTGTACCGTTACGTTATACGGAATTTGCCCGTGACCCTCAGAAACCAATTCTGGAGGATCGTCTGCAGAAAATCATGATGGAGAGCCTAGGGGAAGATAGCTATCATTTTGATTTGGATTCCCTCTACAGGAAAGAAGAATTGCCCCAAAATCCCAGGTTGTTTAGCTTTGATGTTTCCGAAAATGCGGATTTGAGGCGAATTGTCCGAATGGCTTTAAAAGCTCCGAAAAGGACCTTCTGGGTTGGATCTGCAGGATTGGCAAACGCTATATTGGATGAGTTATATCCTGCCCCTCCTGTCTTGGCGATGGCAGGCAGTGTGAGCGATATAACCCGAATGCAGGTTGAGTACGCGAGCTCCAATGGATTACAGCTTATAAGGCTGGATATGGCATCCATGATCAAGGATGAACAAATGATGGAAGCGATTGTTGCAGAGACCTTGGAGTCATTGAAAAATGGGCAGGATACCCTTCTTTCTTCAGCCCTGGGATATGAGGATTTGGAGAAAACCCTTGAAGCCGGCAGGGAAAGGGGTATAGCCTATGGAGAAATAAGCAGGTATGTCCAGCACATCCTTGGGGAAATTACTCATAGGGTCATAGGGCTGACAGACATCTCCGGTTTATTCCTTACAGGAGGAGATACGGCTGCTGCTGTATTTCAAAGCCTACAGGCAAGCGGATCCGTCATAATTGAAGAAATACTGCCGGGCATACCGATGGCGGTGCTTAAAGGAGGCCCCTACGGAGGACTTAAGGTAATCACGAAAGCAGGTGCCTTTGGATCAAGGAATGCCATCATCAGCTGTGCCGCTAAGCTAAAGGAAAGGCGTATTTAAAAACGCTGCCAACAGCCTTTTTTGTACCTATTTCGATTGCGAAAGCTGCAAGATTGTGATAGATTATAGTAGGATATAAATATTGATGTGGAAGCAGGGAGAATGAAAATCCCTTTACATAAGGAAAAGGTTTATTTTATATCAACAATTTACAGAAAGAGGGTAGCATATGGAACTGCATGATCTTGTGACAATTTCCAATTTTTATGGAAGGAACCCGGATTTTGTTCTGGCCGGGGGTGGAAACACCTCCTATAAGACGGACGAACACCTGTATATCAAGGGCTCCGGGACAACCCTTGCCGATATCAAGGAAGAGGGTTTTGTGAAGATGAATCGACAGCTTTTGAAGGTCTTGTGGGAAAAGGAATATTCCAAGGATACCGATGAAAGGGAAGCTCAAGTTCTGGCTGACCTGATGGATGCCAGGGAAAAAACAGACTACAACAAGCGTCCCAGTGTGGAAACCTCCCTTCACGATCTTTTTCCGCAGAAATATGTGGTTCATACCCATCCGGCCCTAATAAACGGAGTTGCCTGCAGTCAGAATGGACAAAGGACAGTGGAGGAATTATTCGGAGGGCGAGCCCTATGGGTTCCGTCCACAAATCCGGGATATATTCTGGCTGCTGCAGTGAAGAAAGAAATTGATGCATATGTGGCAAAGCATCAGAAAAATCCTCAGATCGTTTTTCTGCAGAATCATGGTTTGTTTGTTGCTGCCGATACCATCGATGAGATCAAGGCAATTACCGATGAGATTGTAGTAGCAATCGAAGCAAAGGTTCAGAGGAAGCCGAATTTCAGTCCCGTTGAATTTGATCGAGAGAGGGCTGCTACCATTGCTCCGGCTATCCGGATGCTTTTAAGGGGAGAAGGTACTTCAATTGTTACCTTTAGAACCAATAAAGAGATCGAGCGCTTGGTAAGCAGCTTTGAAGCTTTTGGTCCCGTTTCATCCGCATATTCACCCGATCATATTGTATACTGCCGTCATGAGGCCCTGTTCGTACCGGCAGTTGAGGACCTGGATGAGCAATACAAGGTATTGGTAGAAAAGATCCAGGCCTATCAGGAGAAGTACGGTTTTCTTCCAAAAGTAATTGCAGTGGAGAAATTAGGCATTTTTGCATGGGGTCAAAGCAAGAAGGCTGCTGACATAGCCGCTGATGTGTTCCTGGATGCAGTGAAAATCTCCGTCTACTCGGAATCCTTCGGCGGTCCCCTCTTTATGGAGCCAGATCTTATCAGCTTTATTCTGAATTGGGAAGTTGAATCGTACCGGTCGAAGGTTAGCTTGGCTGGTGTTAGCAGCAAGAGACTTGAGGAAAAAATTACCGTTGTAACCGGGAGTGCCCAAGGCTTTGGTCAAGGTATTGCCGAAGAGATGCTTAAGGAAGGTGCTAATGTTGTGATTGCCGATTTAAATGAGGAATTGGCCATCGAAAATGAAAAGGCCTTTGGCAGCCAATATGGTATGGGTAAAGCTTGGGCTGTCAAAGTAGATGTAACGGATGAAGAATCTGTAAAGGATATGATTATCGATACGGTATTGAATTATGGCGGTCTGGATGTATTTGTAAACAATGCCGGTGTTCTGAAGGCAGGCGGCCTGGAAGAGATGGATCTAAAGACTTTCGACTTCGTTACCAGGGTGAATTATACGGCGTATTATGTCTGCACCAAATATGCCTCTCGGCCCATGAAGATTCAACATCGATTTGACCCTGAATATTATATGGATATCATACAGATCAATTCCAAATCAGGGCTTTCCGGAAGCAATAAGAACTTTACTTATGCAGGAGGCAAGTTTGGCGGCATAGGTCTGACCCAGAGTTTTGCTTTGGAACTGGTGGAGTATAACATCAAGGTCAACTCCGTTTGCCCCGGAAACTTCTTTGGCGGTCCCCTGTGGTCTGATCCCGAGAATGGGCTTTTTGTGCAGTATCTGAGAGCCGGGAAGGTGCCAGGGGCAAAGACTGTTGAGGATGTGAAGAAGTTCTATGAGTCCAAGGTCCCAATGGGGAGGGGCTGTGAAGTGATCGATGTGGCCCGTGCCGTTTTCTACATCATAGAACAAGAATATGAGACCGGCCAAGCTGTTCCTGTCACCGGAGGGCAAAACATGCTGAAGTAAATTGTAGGTAATTTAGATACTTCCTTTTATGAAAAAATGAGGTCTGGAGGGATGGACAATGACAAATCGCGAAAGAGCAATGGCCGTACTGAATTACGAGGATTATGATCGGCTACCTATCGTACATTTCGGTTTTTGGACGGAAACCCTGGAAAAATGGAGGGATGAGGGTCATTTAACCTTTGAAGAAATCGAGAATGTTGCAGACGGCAATGATAAGGAAATGGCCATTGCTGAAAAACTTGGTTTCGATTTTAACTGGTATACCACAGTAGGTGCCAATACCAATGTTTTCCCGGCTTTTGAACCCAAGGTAATTGAAGAGCTTCCAGACGGTTTTAAGGAGGTTATCAATCCTGAAGGCATGATCGTTCTTATGAGAGAAGGAGCCGGCTCCATACCCGCAGAGGTTGATCATCTTTTGAAGGGACGAAAGGAATGGGAAGAGCTATACTTGCCAAGGCTCCAATACTCCGAAGAGCGGATCAATTGGAAAGCCCTGGAAGCCTTGAAGGATGATGAGGGAAGAAAAAATCCCATTGGGCTCCACTGTGGTAGCCTGTTTGGATATATCCGCAACTGGCTGGGATTTGAAGGCGTCACTTATCTCTATATGGATGACGAGGAGCTTTATGATGAAATCATTGATACCTTGGGACAGCTCAGCTATAAATGCGTAGAGGCCATCTTAGCTACCGGCGCGAAATTTGATTTTGCCCATTTCTGGGAAGACATCTGTTTCAAGAATGGCCCCCTTGTTGTTCCTTCTGTTTTCGACAGCAAAGTAGGACCTTACTACAAGAAAATTACTGACCTGGTAAGAAGCTATGGCATCCATATCGTTTCCCTGGATTGTGATGGCATGATTGATGCCTTGGTTCCTACATGGTTTAATAACGGAGTCAACACCATGTTCCCTATAGAAGTTGGTACATGGGACGGGAATATTGCTCCGTGGCGTGAGAAGTTCGGCAAAGAGCTTCGTGGCGTCGGTGGCATGAACAAGACCGTTTTCGCAAAGGATTATGCTGCGATTGATGCAGAGATAGAACGCTTGAAGCCGCTGGTAGAGCTGGGTGGATTTATTCCCTGTCCTGACCATCGGATTGCTCCGGATGCAAAATGGGAAAACGTGCAGTATTACTGCGAGAGAATGCGGAAGGTATTCGGTTGATGAAGGAAGCAGAGAGCTTTGACTGCTCTCTGCTTTTTTTTGCAAACTTAACTTGTACTGTGAAAAGAACGATGTATAAAAGGTTTTTTGCTTTTTGCATCGAATTTTTCTAGGTAAATGGCTAAGTCTTCTTTTATCCAATTATTCTACAAGGGAGGTATGGAATATGGGAAAGATTTATTATGACAAGGATGCGGATCTGGACTACCTGAAAAACAAGAAAATTGCCATCATAGGCTATGGTAATCAAGGAAGGGCTCAGGCATTGAATATGCGGGATTCCGGCGTGGAGGACATCATTGTCGGAAGCATCAGGGATGATTCATGGGAGCATGCCAGGCAAGACGGTTTTGAAGTATATTCGATCGAAGAAGCCAGCCAAAAAGCGGACATTCTTTTTATGCTCATTCCTGATGAATATGCTCCAAAGGTATATGAAGAGAGTATTAAACCTTACCTGAAGGAAGGGGTTGTGCTTAATTTTGCATCAGGGTATAATATCACTTTTAAACTCATCAAACCACCCGAGACTGCAGATGTGATCATGGTGGCCCCCAGGATGATCGGTCAGGGTGTACGAGAAATATACCGAAGTGGCAAGGGCTTCCCCGCATTCATAGCCATTGAGCAAAATGCCTCCGGCAAAGCAAAGGAAATTGCCCTGGCCATTGCAAAGGCCATCGGATCGACTAGAACTGGGGTAATTGAAGTAAGCTTCAGGGATGAGACTTTTCTGGATCTCGTAGCAGAACAGGTGACTTGGCCCCTTATCCTCTCAGTACTGACGGAAGTATATAAATTTGAGCTTGAAATGGGACATCCTGAGGAAGCGGTTCTGATGGAGCTGTACCTATCTAAGGAGCCGGCTGTCATGATGGAAAAGATGGCTGAGGTAGGTTTATTCAAACAGCTGCCCATGCATTCCCATACTAGTCAATATGGACAGCTTTCCAGATTTCAGATGGTAGACAAGGATTATATCCGAAGTATTTTAAGGGAACGGTATGAACACATTCAGTCCGGTGCCTTCGCCAAGGAGTGGAAGGAAGAACAGGAGAAGGGGCTGCCTGTATTCCGGCAGTTGCTTAAGGAAGCCTTTGAAAGCGATATCAGCAAAGGGGAAGAAAGAATAAAGGGAAAGTTGAAATAAGGCAGACAGCTGAATCCATAAAAAGAGGTCATGGTTCCAAGAACCACGACCTCTTTTTCATGACCTCTTTTTGTGGAAAATCAAATATTAAGCTTTTCCATTGCAACCCAGGACATTCACCAGTTTGTGGCGCACAAGTTCCTTGATGGCAGTACGAGCCGGTCCGAGATATTGACGAGGATCGAAATCTCCAGGATTTTCATGGAAGTGCTTTCGGATTGCTGCAGTCATTGCAAGCCTTAAATCGGAATCGATATTGATCTTGCATACCGCCATGGAAGCGGCCTTTCGAAGCATGTCTTCCGGTACCCCCTTGGCTCCGGGCATCTCACCGCCATACTTGTTGATCATCTCTACATATTCCGGCAAAACAGAGGATGCACCATGAAGAACAATGGGGAAACCGGGAAGTCTTCTTTGAATCTCTTCTAATATATCAAATCTTAGTTGGGGTTCTCCCTTAAACTTATAAGCTCCATGGCTGGTACCGATAGCGATCGCCAAGGAATCCACGCCGGTGCGGCTGACAAACTCTTCAACCTGGTCAGGATCGGTGAATGTGGCATCTTTTTCAGATACGTTTACATCGTCTTCAATACCTGCCAGTTGTCCTAATTCGCCTTCTACTACTACTCCTCTTTCATGAGCATAGTCCACGACCTGTTTGGTGAGACGAATATTTTCTTCAAAAGGATACTTGGATCCGTCGATCATGACAGAGGTAAAACCACCGTCAATGCAGGCTTTGCATATTTCAAAACTGTCGCCGTGATCGAGATGGACCGCGATCGGTATTCCGGTATCTTCAACAGCAGCCTCAATCAGTTTCATTAAGTATATGTGCTTTGCATATCTTCGGGCTCCGGCGGAGACTTGAAGAATCAAAGGAGCATTTTCCTCCATAGCTGCCTCTGTAATTCCCTGAATGATCTCCATGTTGTTGACATTGAAAGCGCCGATAGCGTAGCCGCCTTCATAGGCCTTTTTGAACATTTCTTTTGTTGTAACCAATGGCATTTGAAATATCACCCCTTCTCTATGTAATAGCAGAGAACTTAATATGTTATGTTTTTATCATACTCATTCTACCAGATTTCAATCATAAATCAAAGCTTATTTTAAAAATAATCGTGGATACCAACCATATAAAAAGCTTTTCGGCAAAGGCTGACGAAGGATGGCGAAATCCCATGAGTTAGTGTAAAATTACTTTGGGAAAAAACCAAAAAATAAAAGATAAGAGTATCTCTCCTGTGATATCATGTAATTTGTGAAGAACCACAATAATCACAGGAAAGGAGATACTCTTATGGAACTAATTATACAGGAAATCATAGAAAAAATCAGCAGTAGTTTTGAAAAGAAACTAGAGAATCTGATACGTGAAAGAAGAGACATATCCGAATTTATTCTAGCTACTAAGAAGACGTTGGACGAGATTGGAGTAACCCTAGTGGCCGAAGCCTTGGAAACAATAGACGAGGCGTATAGAAACAGTAAAGACCGGAAACGAAACTGGACAGTAAAGGAGAAAGCAGCTGAAAAGACCCTTATGACAATATTTGGCGAAGTCAGGTATGAAAGGACATATTACAAGAATAAAAAGACAGGCGAATACAGCTACCTGTCAGATGAGGCTGTGGGCATAAAAGCCCATGATAAAATGGATGCTTCACTAAAGGCAAGGCTCATAGAGGGAGCAGTATTTATGCCCTATAGTAGGAGTGCAAAGGAAGCAGCTGAAGCTGTGGATCTAACATCACAGACAGTAATGAACAGTATCCGTGAGCTTGGCAGTGTAGACAATGACGCAGTAGAGGTTAAGCAAGATAAAAAGGCGGTAAAGGTACTGTACATAGGAGCTGATGAAGATCATGTACCACTTCAGACTGGGGGCTACGCAGAACCAAAGCTTGTATATGTACATGAGGGTAGGGAACAGGATGGGGAAAATCGGTGGAGGTTAATAAATGCAAGGTATTTCAGCGGTATTTATGCAAACAGTGATGAGCTATGGGTGGAAGTTTTGGACTACATAGATAAGACTTAAGATATGGATTCTATTGAAAAGATATACCTATCAGGGGATGGTGCTGCATGGATAAAGAATGGACTAGGCTGGATAAAGGGCAGCATCTTTGTACTGGACCGTTATCACTTATCAAAGTATGTAACTCAAGCTACAGCGCAAATGAGCTACACCACACCAATTATGTGGGATTATATAAATGCTGGAGACAAGGGAAGAGTAAAAGAGCTATTCAATGCAATTATAAGTACAACTGAGCCGGAAACAAAGAAGAGAGCTGTGCAGGAAGCAAGAAGAAATATACTAGGCAACTGGGAAGGGATAATGCGGCAGTATGCGTCGGATTACATCGGCTGCAGTGCAGAAGGTCATGTTAGCCATATCTTGTCGTCCAGGTTAAGCTCAAGGCCTCTGGGCTGGAGTAGAACGGGTGTGGACCAGATGGCCAGGTTAAGGGTCTTTGTAGCGAATGGCGGAGATGTGTATGACATATTTATGCGAAAGAAAAAAGCAGCAATAAATGAAGCAAGTGAGGTAAAAGTAGACCGGGAGATTATCAGGAAGAGAAAGCTTACAGCATCGCGCGAAACCATCGGTAACATAACCATTTTGAATATTGGCAAAAGGACTTGGGCTTCCCAGTTCCTTAAGTCAGTGAGGGATGCTTAAAGTAGCAGGTAAACAGGAGATTACTTTTATTTTTAAAACCCATAGTATCTTGACGCTATCCATCCCATGAATAAGTTTTGTTCTTATAAAAGGTTTATGATATAATAAACAACGGGTTAGACCGGTCATCTAAAGGATCAAATGATTGATATCCTATAATAAAAGCAAGATAGAATGCAGGAGGTTTCGGATGGAAGACGTAATCAGAAGCTATGTGGACGGTTTAAATCATGATGATGTAGGTACCCGGCTGGCAAATCTTGAAAAGCTCAAGGAAATGATTGACAATGGTGAGATCGAAAAGCCTGAACGGGGAGATGATGTAAACAATCATATTCATACGATATATTCCTTCTCTCCCTATTCACCTACGAAGGCTCTTTGGATGGCTTATAATGCCGGACTGATCACTGCAGGGATCATGGACCATGATTCGATAAGCGGTGCTGAGGAATTTATTGCTGCCGGTAAGATCATGAATATGGCCACAACAATCGGCGCGGAATGCAGGGTGGACTTTTCCAAAACGCCTTTGAACGGTAAGCGAATCAACAACCCAGACCAGAAATCGATTGCCTATGTGGCTTTACATGGTATTCCCCATAATCAGATTGGTGTCGTGAAGGAGTTTTTTGTCCCTTATACCAAGGAGCGGAATAAACGCAATCGATCTATGGTGGACAGGATAAATGAAATCTTTCGCAGCTATGATATTGAGCAGGATTTTGACAAGGATGTGGTGCCCTTATCGAAAAGCTATGAGGGTGGAAGCATAACGGAAAGACACCTGCTGTTTGCTTTGTCAAAAAAACTCGTTGTCAAATATGGAAAGGGCGAGAAGCTCTTGGAATTCCTGAAGCAGCAACTTAAATTGGAGATTTCACCTAAAGTTGAGAACTATCTCTTGGATGAATCCAATCCCTACTATGAATATGATCTGCTGGGCGCTTTGAAGAGTGATTTGGTCAGTGCTTTTTACATTGATGCGACGCTGGAATGTCCGGACGTCCGGGATGTCATCGATCTTTCCGGAAGGATCGGTGCGATATGCGCATACGCATACCTCGGAGATGTGGGCGATTCTGTGACAGGAGACAAGAAGAGTCAGAAATTCGAGGATGATTATCTGGACCTTCTGTTTGAAGTATTGAAGGACCTGGGGTTCAACGCAGTTACCTATATGCCCTCGAGAAATACCCTTGATCAACTAAAGCGGGTAAAAGCCTTATGTGAACGATATGGATTTTTCGAAATCAGTGGCGAAGACATCAATACCCCCAGGCAATCCTTTGTTTGTGATGCTTTAAGACATGAGGAGTTCAGAAACCTTATTGATTCAACATGGGCATTAATCGCTCACGAGTGGTCAGCTACCGAAGATATGCAAAAGGGATTGTTTTCACCGGCTATGGTGGAGAAATACCCCGATTTGAACCAGCGCATACAGATCTTTAAAGATATGGGAAAAGCCTTTTTTAACAACAAATAGTGGGGATCCTAAAAAGCCTGGAACAACTTGTTCCAGGCTTTATTACAGGATAAATTTCGTATTTTGATCATGCTCAAAGGGATTTATTGGGCTTTTATTTCTGTCCAAACCCGGTCATACTCTGTCACGAATTCACCTAGATCCTTGAAAATCTCGCAATCAACCAGATCACTGTCATCAGGATAAGCGGCTTTGTCATTCAGGATTTCGGGGTCAAGCATTTTTCGGACTTCCGTATGGGGTGTGGAGTAACAGATGTAATCTGTGTTTCTGAATGCAATCTCCGGTTCACACATGAAGTTAATGAACAACTCCGCTTCCTTTTTGTTTGGACTGTTTTTAGGAATGACCATCGCATCAAACCACAGATTGCTTCCTTCTTTGGGAATGGCATATTCCAGATCAGGATTCTCTAGCTTCATAGCAACAGCATCACCTGACCAGACAACAGCCAAGGCAGCTTCTCCTGCTACCATTTTATCTTTCACATCATCTCCCACATAGGCTAAAACCATAGGCTTTTGATCGATTAATTTTTGCTTCGCCTGTTCCAGCTCATTTAGATCCCTGGTATTCAATGAGAAGTTTAACATTTTCAGTGTAACACCAATGGAATCCCGCACACTGTCCAACATAAGGATCTGTTTTTTATATTCTTCATCCCAAAGGATACTCCAGCTGTCCACCGGCTCTTTTACCATGGTCTTATTATAGAGGATACCTACAGTACCCCACATATAGGGTACGGAATATTCATTGTTTGGATCATAATCAAGATTTTTGAAGCGCTCATCAATGTATTTGTAATTGGGGATATTATTCATATCGATTTTATGAAGCATATCCTCCCTGATCATGCGCTCGATCATATAGTCTGAGGGGAAAACGACATCGTAAGTGTTACCGCCCGATTTCAACTTGATATACATATCTTCATTGGTCGCAAATTGTTCGTAATTTACCTTAATATCATACTTTTTTTCAAATTCGGCGATGACGGATTCATCGATATAGTCTCCCCAGTTAAAGACGTTCAGTACAGTTTTGCTACTACCGCAGCCGGATAGAAGCAGGGAAGTGGCAGCCAATAAGATTACAAAGGCAAGCAAGCTGGTTATTCTTTTCACGGTTCATTCTCCTTTCAATGGATATTTAAGTGTTTTCTTTTGAAGTTCTTTGATTGACGATCACCAACAAAAGCAAAACACTTACAAACATAAGGGTGGATACGGCGTTAATCTTGGGGTTGATACCCCTTCTGGCCATCGAATAAACGGTAATGGAAAGGTTGGACACGCCTGATCCGGTAGTGAAAAAACTGATAACAAAATCATCAATAGACAGGGTGAAAGCTAAAAGGGCTCCTGTAACAATCCCAGGCATAATCTCCGGAAGGATTACCTTCCTAAGGGCATAGTAAGGGGTCGCCCCAAGATCCAAGGCTGCCTCGAACAAATGCTTATTTAACTGCTGCAGCTTTGGTAAAACCGAAAGGATCACGTAAGGGATGTTAAAGGTTATATGGGCCAGGAGCATCGTAAGAAAGCCTAAACGTAAGTTAGCAAAGATAAACAGGATCATCAATGAAATACCGGTTACGATATCCGGATTCATAACAGGGAGATAGGTAAAATTCATGATCAGGCTTTTACTGAATGCGCCCATATTATGAATCCCTATTGCAGCCATAGTGCCGATGACTGTGGCGATAAGGGCTGACAATAGGGCTATGATAACGGTATAGTATAATGCCTTCATGATCTGAGGATCCTGAAAGAGCTGCTCATACCATTTCAAAGTAAATCCGTCCCACTTGGCCCTGGATTTTGAGTCGTTGAAGGAGTATACAGCCAGAACGATAATGGGGGCATATAAAAAAGCATACACCAGAAAAAGATAACCTTTTCTCAAGAATTCTTTCACCATAAGGCGCTCCTTTCATCTCCCTTGTTATACTTCGACATAATCGCCATGCTGATAAGAATCAGAATCATCATGATGATGGAAAGGGCCGATCCAAAATTCCAGTCACCTACGTATAGGAACTGTTGTTCAATAAGATTACCGATCAATGTATATTGGCCTCCGCCCAGCAGTCTGGAAATGACAAAAGTAGTGACGGCCGGCATAAAAACCATTGTAATCCCCGACATGACCCCAGGAAGACTGAGGGGGAGGATTATCTTTCGGAAGACGGTAAAGGAGTTGGCTCCAAGGTCTTCTGCAGCTTCGATGATGCTCCGGTCAATTTTTCTTAGAACGGAATAGATTGGAAGCACCATGAAAGGCAAAAAATTATAGACCATGCCCAGTACGACCGCTTGGTTTGTGTACAACAGATTTTGAGCAGGCAAGCCCAGAAATCCCAGGAAAGTATTGATGAGTCCCTTCCTTTCAAGAAGAGTCAGCCAGGCATAGGTCCTCAGCAGGAAGTTCATCCACATCGGAATGATAAAGAGAAGCACAAAAAAACTTTTTCGACTCATCTCTTTGCTGGCCAGGATCATCGCCACGGGATATCCGATAATGAGGCAAATGATGGTGGCTATCACAGCGAGGCCAATCGAACGCAAAAGGACCATCATGTACACAGGTTCAAAGCTTTTCTGAAAGTGAAGCAGCGTAAATCGGAAACCTTCACCTGTCCTGTCAGTGACGCTGTATAGCAGGACAAGAAAGATTGGCACCACAATAAAGATAATCATCCATAGGATGTAGGGATAAGTAATCCACCTTAGTTTCATCGTACTACTCCTTTCTCATGATGTGAATGGCATCAGGAGGAATATGCATTCCTATCTGTGAATGAACGGGTGCCATTTCCGTGCTATGGATTATCCATCGCAGGCCGTTGCTTTCGACCAGCATTTCATAGTGGACTCCTTTGAAAGTAACGGAAATAACCGTTCCTTTCAGGAGATCGCCCTCCGGAGTTACAATTTTAATGTCTTCAGGTCTGATTACGACATCCACATTTTCATTCCTTTGAAAGCCTTTGTCCACGCAAGGAAACTGATGACCGGCGAACTGCACTAGAAAGTCTTCCAGCATAACGCCGTCTACAATATTGCTTTCTCCTATGAAGTCGGCTACAAAGGCGTTTTTGGGCTCATTGTAAATATCCTCCGGACTGCCGATTTGTTGAATCATTCCATCGCGCATGACAACAATCGTATCAGACATGGTCAGAGCTTCTTCCTGATCATGGGTGACATAAACGAAGGTGATGCCCAACTTCTTCTGCATATTTTTCAATTCAATCTGCATATCCTTTCGCAGTTTCAGATCCAAAGCCCCTAAAGGTTCATCCAGGAGCAGAACCTCCGGCTCGTTAACAAGAGCCCTTGCAATCGCTACTCGCTGCTGTTGTCCGCCACTCAGGGAATCAACAGATCTGTTCTGATACCCTGACAGGTTTACCAATTTAAGGATATTATCTACTTTTTCCTCTGTGGCATCTTTAGGTATCTTCTTTATTCGAAGCCCGAAAGCAATGTTTTCTGCAATATTCATATGGGGAAAAAGGGCATATCTCTGGAATACCGTATTCACCCTTCTTTTATAGGGGGGTAAATCAGTAATATTCTGTCCTTCAAACATGACCTCACCGGTAGTCGGCGTTTCAAAACCGCCAATAATTCGGAGAGTCGTCGTTTTTCCACAGCCGCTGGGCCCGAGTAAGGTAAGGAATTCATTTCGCCGTATATAGAGATTTATATTCTTTAGTACTTCCGTACCGTCAAACTCTTTCGATACATTGGCTAATTCAATAATATGATCCGTCATTTATATATCCTCCAATTGAATTAATAATATATCCGGCTAAAAGTTGGGGGGGCTGGATATCCAAAGGACATTGGCAGTTGTTTTACCTGCATTCGAAATATAATGGACCATCGTGGGCTTAAAATAAAAGCTGTCTCCCTTAGTTGCCCTCCACTTCTGTACACCTAGATGAACATACACACTTCCGGTCAATACATAACCGAATTCTTCCCCATCGTGGGGGTGGTCTATCTCGGAAGAACCATTGGCTTCCAGAGTAACGAGGATGGGTTCCATCTGATTCTTTTGTGAGTTGGGAACAACCCACTTAATGGTATGTTTCAGATCCTTGTTTTCCTTTATAAACATATCATTTTTATGGAAGACTATCTTCTCTTCCGTTTGTTCGTTAAAAAAATCCTTCAGGTTTGTACCCAAACATTCTAAAATGTCCATTAAAGTGGCGATGGAAGGGGAAGTCAATTCCCGCTCCAGCTGAGATATAAATCCCTTGGAGAGTTCGCATCGGTTGGCCAACTCTTCCTGGGTCAGACCGTTCTTAATGCGTAAACGCTTTATCTTTTCACCGATTAGCATAACGCACATCCTTTTCTCGCATTGTTTTTAATACTAAACTTTTTGTTTACAGTCACTAAACACAATGTCAATTAATTATACACGCAAATATAGTATGAAGTCAAGATTTTTGTGTATGTTTATTTGAGATATTTAGCTGATTAAAAAGGATTTCTTTAATCGGGCTCGAATATCATAAAATAAGATGAAAAAACGGGTAAAAAACCATGAGTATCTGATGATATGTAGATATTTTAAGTCATCAAAAGAAAGAGGTGGACAGATTGAAAACGATTCGAGTGGCTATTCTTGGACTGGGACGAAGCGGAAGGGATATACATGGGCGGTTTTTGCAGATAGTACCAGACATGTATAAGATTGCTGTGGCCGTAGATCCATTAAAGGAAAGACGGGAAAGGGCAGAAAAGGAATATCAATGTGAGACATACGCTGATTATCGTGAAATTCTGAATCGAAAGGATCTGGACATCATCATCAATGCAACACCGAGTCACCTGCATGTTCCGATAACCCTGGATCTTCTCCATCATGGTTTTCATGTGCTGTGTGAAAAACCTTTGGCGCGAAAGGTTGAAGAAGTAGATCAGCTTATTGCTGCATCCCGGAAGCAGGGAAGGATTTTGGCGATTTTTCAACAGTCTCGTTACGCCCCGTATTTTCGTCAGGTCCGGAAGGTTATTGATTCAGGTGTCCTGGGCCGTATTGTTCAAATCAGCATTCAGTTTAATGGCTTTTCCCGGAGATGGGATTGGCAAACACTGCAGGAGTATAATGGCGGGAACCTTCTGAATACCGGTCCTCACCCTTTGGATCAAGCCCTTCAGCTGTTTGGTACGGATATCATGCCTGAAATCACCTGTATTATGGACCGTGCCAACACCTTTGGTGATGCGGAAGACTATGTGAAGCTCATTCTAAGGGGTAAAGATCGTCCTGTGATTGATTTAGAAATTTCATCCTGCTGTGCATATCCTTGTTTTACCTATAATATACAGGGGGTATACGGAGGGCTAAAAGGCACAATGGAACATATCCAATGGAAGTATTATAGACCGGAGGAGGCAGCTGAACAAAAACTGCAGCGGCAGCCCCTTCATAATGTCGACGGAACACCGGCTTACTGTAGCGAAGGATTAAAATGGTATGAAGAAGCTTGGGAAGTCCCCCATGGGGAAAAGGACCTCTTTATGACGATGTCCGGGGCTTTTTATTCCATGCTGTACCGCACCCTTACCGAACAAGCGCCGCTGGAGATAACGCCTCAACAGGTAAGGCAGCAGATTGCTGTCATTGAGGAATGCCATCGGCAGAATCCCTTGTCCCCAATAGAGCTTGATTTATGATCGTAATTGAAAGCAGAGGAATGGGGGGCGATCGGCTTCCTGCCGATACGAAGGAGAACAATCGACTTGATATCCTATTCTGGGTGGCTAGAGAGAAGGCCACCTTTTTTTTCTTTATTGATTTCTTATCCGGAAACCGATAGAATTAGTTATAAATATGCTCAAATTTGTGCACAATTTATTTGTGCATGATTTGAGGGGAGGTAGATGTATGCATCCTTATGAAGAGTTTGTGAATCCCCATTTGGGCAAACTTCTACGAAACGTCGGAATGGACAAAAGGTACATACAAGGAGAGGGATGTAACCTTTACGATGAGGAGGGGAACGCTTATCTCGATTGCATTGCAGCATATGGTGCCCTGCCCTTTGGCTACAATCCTTCAGAGATTTGGCAGTGTATATTGGAATACCACCGGTCCGGCGAACCAAGTTTTATACAACCATCGGCATTAAATGCTGCCGGAGAACTGGCCAGGGCGCTAATCGATATCGCGCCCCAAGGTTTGAAGTACGTTACCTTTACCAACAGCGGAGCGGAATCGGTAGAGGCAGCCATTAAACTCTGTCGTTCTGCAACCGGCAGGAAAGGCATTCTGGCGACAACAAACAGTTTTCATGGGAAGACCCTGGCTGCATTATCGGCTACAGGCAAAAGAGTCTACCAATCGGCTTTTGGTGCTCCGATAGAGGATTTCGCCCATATCCCATACGGGGATTTGGATGCCCTGGCTTCGGAATTGGAGCGGAAACCTGAATTTTACGCAGCCTTTCTGATCGAACCCATACAAGGAGAGGGTGGAATCATTGAACCTCCGAAAGGCTATCTAAAAGAAGCAAAAGCCCTCTGTGAGAAGTATGGGGTTCTTTTTGTGGCAGATGAAATCCAGACAGGTTTGGGCAGGACCGGCTGTATGTTCGCATGTGAGGAGGAAAATGTTACGCCTGATGTACTTTTGCTAGCCAAGGCTCTGGGAGGGGGTCTTTTCCCAATCGGGGCTTGCATCAGTAGTGAAGAGGCGTATAATGAAGAGTTTGCCATGAAACATTCCTCCACCTTTGCCGGCAATTCCTTGGGATGTCGGATTGGTTTAAAGGTACTGGAACTGCTGACCAGAGATGACCAAAGGCTTGTGGAGAGTGTCAGGGTGAAGGGAGAGAAATTCAAGTGGGACTTATTGGAGTTGAAGGAGCAGTATCCGGATATTTTGCGAGATGTTCGGGGAAGAGGACTTATGCTTGGAATTGACTTTGGCATCAATCAGGATACCTTTCCCCATGGTCTGTTGGGGGTTATGGCAGAGCAGGAGCTTCTGACTCCCGTGATTTCCAGTTATCTGCTGAACTGTGAAGGACTGAGGGTGGCACCTACTTTGAATGGCAGTAGTGTGATTCGCATTGAACCTCCCCTTATTATCACGGAGGAACAGTGGGAAAAGGTAATTCGCGGTATCCGAAAGGTGTTGCAGATATTGGATGAGAAAAACACAGCAAAACTGCTATCATTTATGTTCCAAGGGAAGCTTGACCGGTCATATCGAGTTGTTTCGCAAGAAAAGGCAGAAAGGATTGCTCCGTCTGAGAACGGTGATGAGGGCCGTTTTGCCTTCTTGGTTCATCCCATCGATCTGAAAAACTACACAGAATTTGATAAGAGCCTTTCTGTTCTGGATGAAGGAGAGCTGCAGCAACTTGCTGACCGCTGGAATGATCTCGTTGAGCCTTTTGTAGCGGCCAAAACCAGAATCACATCAAAATGTGGCAGAACTGTCTATGGTGAATTCATTACAGTGCCCAGGACAGCGGAAGAATTGATGACGCTGCCCAAGGAGCAGGTGATGGAGGAATTGAAGGTCGCTGTAAAATTGGCAAAGGACAGGGGCGCTCGCATTGTGGGCTTGGGTGCATATACTTCAGTGGCTTCCATGGGCGGATTGTATCTAAAGGATGAAGGGATTCCTTTGACAACCGGAAACAGCTATACGGTCGTATCGGCAGTCGATGCGGTGACGACTGCCTTGAAAAGACTGGGAATACCGTGCGAGGAAACTGTAACAGCCATGGTAGGAGCAACCGGTTCCATAGGGAGAGGGGTATCCATGCTCATGGCTGAGCAGGTGGCCCGAATGATTCTGATTGGGAATCCGGCCAACAGAAGGTCGAGCGGAAAACGTTTGAGCGGTGTTCGTGTTGAGATTTTACGGTATCTGGCCAAGCTGAAGGAAGAAGGGACGGTTTTCAGGCCAGGAAGCATTGGCTTTACTCTTGCTTCTATGAAAAACTTTCCCCCGAGGGATGCGTCCGATGATGCCTTTTTCAGCTTTGTCAGGGAATTGGATTTGAAGGGGCACAACCCCATCACGATCACAACAGAAGCACAGGAGGCTCTCCCCTTGGCGGATGTAGCCATATGTGCCACCAACCATCTGGGTCAAATCATCAGGCCGGATAATTTAAAGCATGGCGCAATTGTATGTGATATGTCCAGACCTTCAAATGTCAGCGAAGAGGTTATGGCCAAAAGACCGGATGTGCTCGTGATTGACGGAGGGGTCGTCGAAGTCCCGGGCTTACCTTCCCTTGGCTGGGATTTTGGATTTGATCAAGGCCTTGCGTATGCTTGTATGGCAGAAACGATGATGCTGGCCTTAGAACAACATTATCAGCATACCAGCCTGGGATCTTCCGGTGTCAATCTGGAAAGCATTCTGTTCACCAAGGAATTGGCAGACAAACATGGATTCAGGTTAGCAAGCTTTCGAAGCTTTGATCGCCCCCTTAACGAGGAAAAGTGGCATGAAGTGATCCGATCAAGGATGAAGCAGGCTATATAGAAATGAGGATTGTAAGCCAACAGTTCATGGCCTCCCTGCAATCTTAGCCTTTACCTGTATGGAATTTCGTGGGATAATATTGGAAGAAATGATCAAGGGGGGAATGAGTATGCGGTTGGGAGGTCCTCTTTTTAAACAATATGACGGACCGGATGAATGGGTTCAGGCCGTTCAGGAAGCGGGGTATAACGCTGCATATTGTCCTTTGCAGGGGGACGAAGACGATCAAACGATAGAGGCTTATCGCAAAGCGGCACAGAAGGCAGATATTATGATTGCTGAAGTAGGGGCCTGGAGTAATCCCATCAGTCCCTGTGAGGAGGAGAGAAGGTCTGCCATCCAAAAATGTCAGGAACAGTTGGCATTGGCGGATCGAATAGGTGCGAACTGTTGTGTCAATATAGCCGGTTCACGGGGGGAACAATGGGACGGACCTCACCCGGACAATCTGACGGAAGCGACCTTCGATCTAATTGTGGAAACCGTCCGGCAGATTATTGATGCGGTAATACCGGCGCAGACCTTTTATACTTTGGAAACCATGCCCTGGGTTTATCCTGATTCGCCGGAGAGTTACCTGCGATTGATAAAAGCCATTGATCGGAAACAATTTGCAGTTCATTTGGATCCCGTAAACCTGATATGCAGTCCGCAGCGTTATTTCCGGAATGGCGAACTTATCAAGGAATGCTTTCATAAGTTGGGTCCTTATATTAAAAGTTGCCATGCCAAAGATATCGTCCTGTCCCCGATGCTGACCGTCCACTTGGATGAAACGAGGCCGGGACTTGGGGGCTTGGATTACCGTGTATTCCTGCAGGAGCTTCAGCGGCTGAACAGGGATGTTCCGCTGATGATGGAGCATATGACCGAAGAGCAGGAATATAGGGAAGCTGCCGCTTATATTCGAAGGATTGCCAAAGAAATTCAGGATAAATAACGCGAAGGGGGATGAAGGTATGTATTTGGAAGGACACAATATGGAAATTGAGATCAGGGAAAATATGAGGGGAGGACAGGGAAGCGTCCGGATAAAGCAGATCTGGAAGGAAGGCTTACCGGAGAAATGCCGCCTTTTCGGCCATTTAACCCTGGAAAAGGGATGTTCCATTGGTTATCATGAGCATGTGAATGAAACCGAAATATTCTATTTCTTAAAAGGAGAAGGAAGGGTAAATGATAACGGGGTAATACGCACCGTAAAGGCCGGAGATGCCATTCATACGGGCGGAGGAAACGGGCACTCCGTTGAAAATATCGGTGATGAGCCTTTGGAATTCATAGCGGTAATTATTCTGGATTGATAAACAGCCGTAGCCATTGATGATATAAGCCGAATCCATTCAGGACAAAAATGAAGAGGAGATCGCTATGTTTATACCTGATAAACTTGATTTGGGAAAAACAAAAACTTTTTCTGCAAGGAACAGGGTTAATTTGGTAACCATTGAGAACATGGCCAGACCGAAAGAGGATCCGGTGCCTCCATGGGATCATGCTGAATTTGATGAACTGGTCCGGCGCATTCTGGAAGCAAGAAAAAATGGATGTCCTGTGGTCTTTTCTATGGGAGCCCATGTGATTAAATGCGGATTATCTCGCTATATCATTGAAATGATCAAAGAAGGTTTGATTACCCATATTGCCAGCAACGGTGCCGGAAGTATTCATGATTTTGAGCTGGCCTATCTGGGGGGCACTTCTGAACATGTACCTACAGCAATAGAAGACGGTTCTTTTGGTATGTGGGAGGAGACGGGAGCCTGGATGAACGAGGCAATATCCCAGGGATACAAGGAGGGACTCGGTTACGGAGCCAGCCTGGCCAGGTATATGGACCGACACCGGGACAGATTCCCCTATCTCCAGGATTGTGTCGTGTATCAGGCATATCAATTGGGGGTACCCGCTACTTACCATGTGACTATCGGGACGGATATTATCCATCAACACCCAAAGGCCGATTTCGCCAGCATTGGAGGAGCAAGCGGAATAGATTTTTCAATTTTCTGCAATACCATATCCCAACTGGAGGGCGGTGTGTACCTTAATTTTGGTTCGGCCGTCACCGGTCCGGAGGTATTTTTGAAGGCTCTGTCCATTGTCCGGAATCAGGGCTATACCGTTAAGAAAATCACAACCGCCAATTTCGACATCATTCCTTTGGGAGATTACAGAACGGAAGTCAGCAAGAGCCATTTCCACTACTATTACCGGCCTCGGAAGAATATTGTCAACAGACCCGTTAGCCTGGGCGGAAAAGGCTATTATATTGAAGGGGATCACATGAACACCATTCCTAACCTGTACCATCGATTGATGAAGGGAAAAAGCATTAAATAGTCAAGCTTTTTCAAGGGGACATAAGAAAATATAGGATCCTTCCTTGAGATATTAGCACTCTAAGCGTTAGAGTGCTAATTCTGTCTTGACAAGCGTTTTTGGAGAAGTGTACAATATGTAAAGAGATCGATACACTCGGGAGGGTTATACATGGTACAACATACCGGTAACATATCCGTCCATACGGAAAACATCCTACCAATTATTAAAAAATGGTTGTATTCCGACAAGGATATTTTTCTTCGTGAACTGGTATCCAACGGATCTGATGCCATCAATAAGTTGAAGCAACTGATATCCATTGGGGAAGCGGATATCAGTTCGGATGAAAAATTCCAGATTAACGTGGTGCTGGACAAGGAGAAAAAGACCATTCAAATCATAGATAACGGTATTGGAATGACGGAGGAAGAAGTCGTTAAGTACATTACCCAGATTGCCTTTTCCGGAGCCGAAGAATTTGTTGCAAAATACAAGGAAAAAGGCGGTGAAGGCAACCAAATCATCGGTCACTTCGGGTTGGGATTTTATTCTGCGTTTATGGTATCAGAACGTGTCGAGATTGATACCCAATCCTATCTGAAAGATGCCCCTGCAGTAAAATGGATTTATTGGGGTGGTTCCGAATATAAGATGGAGCCTTCCGATCGTCAGGAACGGGGTACTACCGTTACTTTGTATATTGATGAAGACAGTGAGGAATTCCTCGATGCATACAAGCTAAAAGAGGTGTTGGAAAAATACTGCTCTTTCATGCCGGTAGAGATATACTTTGAGGAGGCTGGAGCAAAAGAGAAAAAGGAAGAGGAAGCCAAACCAATTAATGATACCCATCCCCTATGGCTAAAAGCCCCTAGGGAATGCACGGGCGAGGAATATAAAGAGTTTTGTAAGAAGGTTTTCCATGATTTCAATGACCCTCTATTTTGGATTCACTTGAATGTGGATTACCCCTTTAACCTCAAGGGAATCTTATATTTTCCCAAGCTTCGCCATGAATTTGATGCCATTGAGGGACAGGTTAAGCTTTTCTGTAACCAGGTTTTTGTTGCTGATAACATCAAGGAAGTTATACCTGAATTTTTACTGCTCCTGAAGGGTGCTTTGGATTGTCCCGATCTGCCCTTGAATGTATCGCGAAGCTTCCTGCAGAACGACGGTTATGTAAGAAAAATCTCTGCCCATATAACCAGGAAGGTAGCCGACAAGCTGATTAGCCTCTTTAAAGAAGAACGGGAGAATTACAACCGCTATTGGGATGACATCAATCCCTTTATGAAATTTGGCTGCATGAAGGATCCCAAATTTTATGAAAGGGTAAAGGATATTATTATCTATAAAACCACCCAGGGAGACTATGTGACCCTAAAGGATTATTTGGAGAGAAATAAGGATAAACATGAAAACAAGGTTTTTTACGTGGATGATGAGGAGCAACAGGCCCAGTATATCCATCTCTTCAAGGAGCATGATCTGGAAGCGGTGATCCTGTCGTCCGGTATTGACAGCCACTTTATACAGTTCTTAGAGATCCATGAAAGTGGCATAAAGTTTAACCGCATCGACTCGGACCTATCCGAAACCCTGAAGGATCAGGACAAAAAAGAGGAGGGTGCTGATGACGGTGCTGTCTATGAGGATATTTCAAACATGTTCAAGGAGGCCTTGGGAAAGGACAGCTTAAAAATCCAGGTTGAAAGGCTGAAGGCAACCCAGCTTCCCTGCATGATCCTATTGTCGGAGCAGTCCAGACGAATGCAGGAGATGAGCAAATACTTTGGTGGAATGGATAAGAACATGTTTCCGGAAGAGTTCACCCTTGTATTGAATGCCGGGAATCCTATGATCAATCTATTGGTGAATCTAAAGAAGCAAGGGGACAATGAGGAAGATATTCGTATGATCTGCCGGCAGATATATGATTTGGCGATGATTAGTCATAGACAGCTGGATGCAGAGGATATGACTCAGTTTATCGAACGGAGCAATGCAATATTAACCCGGCTGCTAGAAAAGGAAGTTACAAATTAGGATTGGTAAGCAAAAAGATGAGATGCCAAAAGGCATCTCATCTTTTCCTTTTTACTTACTATCCCTTTCCCTCAGCTCCACCCGACGGATTTTCCCGCTGATGGTCTTGGGAAGCTCATCGACGAATTCGATAATCCTTGGATATTTGTAGGGTGCTGTAACCCTTTTTACGTGGTCCTGCAGTTCAACCACAAGGCTGTCACTGGGTTGGTAATCCTTGGTCAGGACGATCGTTGCCTTTACGACCTGTCCGCGGATCGGATCCGGCACTGCGGTGATGGCACACTCCAGTACGGCCGGGTGCTCCATAAGGGCACTTTCTACTTCGAAAGGCCCTATTCGATAGCCGGAGCTCTTGATGACGTCGTCTGCACGGCCTACGAACCAAAAGTATCCGTCCTCATCCCGCCAAGCCATGTCCCCTGTGTAATATACTTCGTTATGCCATACCTGTTTGGTCTTTTCTTCGTCACGATAGTAGCCGTCAAACATGCCGGCCGGCTTTCTAGTGTGGGTATAGACTACGATTTGTCCTTCTTCACCCACATCGCAGGAGCTTCCGTCTTCCCTAATAATATCAATATCATATCCAGGGGAAGGTTTGCCCATTGAGCCTGGCTTGGCTTCCATCCATGGATAGGTAGCAATGGCCACGGTAAGCTCTGTCTGGCCGTAACCTTCCATGAGGCGGATTCCCGTCATCTTAAGGAATTGGTGGTATACCTCAGGATTAAGGGGTTCACCGGCAACGACACAGTATTTTAACTTGTCAAAAGAGTATTTGGACAGATCTTCATTGATGAGAAAGCGATAAATGGTTGGGGGAGCACAGAAGGTCGTTACACCGTATTTTATAATCACTTCAAGCATTTGTTTAGGCACGAATTTATCGTAGTCATAGACAAACACAGCACTGCCCGCAATCCATTGACTGTAGATCTTTCCCCATACTGCCTTCGCCCATCCCGTATCCGCAACGGTAAAGTGCAAGCCGTTTTCCTGAACATTCTGCCAGTATTTAGCGGTTAGAATATGTCCTAAAGGATAAGTGAAATTATGTTGAACCATTTTAGGCATACCGGTCGTACCCGACGTGAAGTAGAGGAGGGAAATGTCGTTGTTTTTCGTGGCCTCCGCTCCTGAAGGTCTGACAAAATTGTCGTCTGCCTTATCCAGGCCTTCTTCAAAACAAAGCCATCCATCCCTTTTACCCCCTACGGACACTTTGTACTTCAGTGTCGGCGAATGTTCCTGGGCTTCTTCAATGTGGGCAGCCACTTCCTCTTCGCAAACTGAGATGATCATTTTCACACTTGCAGCATTATTCCGATAAATAATATCCTTGGTGGTCAATAGGTGGGTTGCCGGAATGCAGATGGCACCTATTTTGTGGAGGGCAAGGATACAGAACCAAAATTCATAACGGCGTTTAAGGATGACCATGACAGGATCGCCCTTTTGAATACCACAACTCTTCAGGAAGTTTGCGGTTTTATCACTGTAGTATTTCAGTTGAGCAAAGGTAAAGACGGCATCATTCCCTTTGTCATCACACCAAACAATAGCTGTCTTATCGGGCTCTTTCGCAGCATATTCGTCAACCACGTCAAAGGCAAAGTTAAAGTTTTCAGGAACAGATATGGAGAAATTCTGTGCAAAATCTTCGTATGAATGAAATTCTTCCTTGGAAACAAATTTATTTAGCATGATTGATATTACTCCTCTTCCGTGGATTTTACAGTATGACGGCAAGGAATTGAACGGGTTGACCATTCAAAGCCTTCATACCGTGGGGGAAACTGGAATCATAAAAAATACAGTCCCCTTCATGGAGGATGAGCTCGTATTTATCAATTTTGATTTTCAGGGTACCCTGCAGAACATAGTCAAATTCCTGACCGGGATGGGAATTCAGACTGAAGGGAGTTTCAGGAGATTCCGGTTCAACGGTAACCAAAAAAGGCTCCGCTTTCTTATGTTTGAAATTATAAGCCAGACTTTGATATGTATAGTCTTTGCGTCTTTCAACATGAATGCCCTTTCCTCTTCTGGTAACTGAATAAATATTCAGTTTTGGATCCTCTCCTGTTAAGATAGCAGTCAAGTGTACATTGAATTTTTGAGAAACTTCATAAAGGAAGCTGACCGGAATATCTACGGTACCGCTTTCGTATTGTTCATACAGCTCCTCTGGGATATTGAATTCGTTGGCCAGCTCTTTTATGGATAATCCAGCGATCTCCCTCAGTTCTTTGATTCTCATGGCAATTTGCATGATTTGCTCGGACATAATATACTCCTTTCCATATCCCATCAATTCCACTATGGACATGCCCAAAGCATAAGATTGGGAATGACCGGTTTCATTTGATGAGGATTTCTTATACCGGCATCCGGAAATATTATATATCATTATATTGAAAGCTACATAATTATGCAAGAAGCAATCTTAGAGGGCCATTGAACAGCAAAGAATGATATCTGTTTTAGTTTGAATAAAGCGGGTTTATAATATACTGAAAGCAATCGTCCGGAAAAATGAAAGGTTTATGAAGAAAGGCTTTATTTCACAGGGGAATAAGCAGGAGGATTTCCGAACAGGTGTTCTAATTCCTGGACTTCTATGATATAATATTGGAACCGGTTACAGTATCAAGCCTCTGCCTTATACAAAGTACCATTTACCGTCTTCCGGAACAGATGGGATTTTGATACTGTTTTATCTACACAAAAGGAAATTTTGATGTAAATTATGGATTTTGGTGATAGTATGGGAACTTTTAAAATTGTTTCAGATATGAAGCCACAGGGTGATCAACCCGAGGCGATTGCGAGGTTGGTTGAGGGTATTCAAAAAAACCACCGTTGCCAGGTGCTGCTGGGAGTAACTGGGTCGGGTAAGACCTTTACAATGGCCAATGTCATTGAGAGGGTTCAGCGTCCTACCCTTGTCATTGCCCACAATAAGACGCTGGCAGCGCAGCTCTGCAGTGAATTCAAGGAGTTTTTTCCCAATAATGCGGTTGAATATTTTGTAAGCTATTATGATTATTATCAGCCGGAGGCATATGTGCCTTCCACCGATACCTATATAGAAAAAGATGCATCCATTAACGATGAAATTGATAAACTGCGCCATTCCGCGACATCTGCTCTGCAGGAGCGGAGAGATGTCATCATTGTAGCCAGCGTATCATGCATCTATGGATTGGGAGATCCGGAGGAATACTTGAATCTGAGCATCTCCCTCAGACCTGGAATGATGAAGGATCGGGATGACGTGATTAAGAAGCTGGTGGATATCCAGTATGAACGCAATGATATTAATTTCGTTCGCGGTACATTCAGGGTTCGGGGAGATGTGCTGGAGATTTTCCCGGCCAGTTCTTCTGAGAAGGCTATCCGGGTAGAGTTTTTTGGCGATGAGATCGATCGCATCGCGGAAATCGACGTTCTGACAGGAGAAGTGCTTGCCTACAGAACCCATGTGGCGATTTTTCCGGCATCCCATTATGCGACATCGCGAGAACGGTTGGAAAGGGCAATCCAGCAGATTGAGAAGGATCTTGAAGAAAGAGTAGCGCGGCTAAAATCGGAGGACAAGCTCCTGGAAGCCCAACGTTTGCTTCAAAGAACGAACTACGACATTGAAATGATGCGGGAAATCGGCTACTGCACGGGTATAGAGAATTATTCCCGCTATTTCGATGGCCGTAAACCGGGTGAGCCGCCGTTTACCCTTTTGGATTATTTTCCGGATGATTACCTGGTAATCATCGATGAATCCCATGTCACGATCCCCCAGATACGGGCCATGTATGCAGGAGACCGCTCAAGAAAGGATACCCTGGTGGAATATGGCTTCCGCTTGCCGGCAGCCTATGACAATCGGCCTTTGAAGTTTTCAGAATTTGAGGAGCGTGTACATCAAATCATTTGTGCCAGTGCAACCCCTGGACCCTATGAGTTGGAGCATGCAAATCAAGTTGTAGAGCAAATTATTCGTCCTACAGGCCTGGTCGATCCGGAAATATCCGTCCGACCGGTCAAGGGTCAGATCGATGATCTCCTGGGTGAAATACGCAAAACCGTCCAAAAAGGGCAACGAGTTCTAATAACTACCCTAACGAAAAAAATGGCAGAGGATTTAACGGATTACTTGAAGGAGATGGAGATAAAGGTTCGCTACCTACACTCTGATGTCCAGACCATTGAACGGATGGAAATTATCCGGGATTTAAGACTTGGAGAGTTTGATGTGTTAGTGGGTATCAATCTTCTACGGGAAGGGTTGGATTTACCGGAGGTTTCCCTGGTGGCAATCCTGGATGCGGATAAGGAAGGCTTCCTTCGATCCGAAACTTCATTGATTCAGACCATCGGAAGGGCAGCTAGGAATATTGAAGGAAGAGTGATTATGTACGCAGACACGATAACAGATTCCATGCGAAGGGCCATCAATGAAACCAATCGTCGTCGTCAGTTACAGATCCGATTTAATGAACAGCACGGGATAACGCCTAAAACGGTTGAAAAAGGCGTTCACCAAATTATCGAAGCTACCTATGCAGCTGAGGAAAAAGCAGAATATCATGCTGATCGGAAGCCAACCCATGCTGAATTGGATGAACAGGATGTGCAGAAGCTGGCAGCTGAACTGGAGGAAGAGATGAAATGCGCAGCGGAAGCTTTGGATTTTGAAAGAGCTGCGGAATTGAGGGATAAACTGTTTACCCTCCGAAAAAAAGGATAAAGGTCGTTTGTTTGATGCTGTTTTAAATAGAAGGAGTTTAATATGGCAAAAGATAAAATCTTAATTCGAGGTGCAAGAGAACATAATCTGAAGAATATCGATGTGGAAATACCAAGGAATCAGTTCGTTGTCCTGACAGGCTTAAGCGGTTCAGGGAAATCTTCCCTGGCTTTTGATACAATTTATGCAGAGGGACAAAGAAGGTATGTGGAGTCCCTGTCGGCCTATGCAAGACAATTTTTAGGACAGATGGAAAAGCCTGATGTGGATTATATCGAAGGCTTATCCCCTGCCATTTCCATTGATCAAAAAACAACCAGCAGAAATCCCCGGTCGACGGTAGGAACCGTTACCGAGATACATGATTACCTGCGCTTGCTATATGCCCGTATCGGTATTCCTCATTGTCCCAATTGTGGAAAGGAAATTCGCCATCAGACCATTGATCAGATGGTTGATCAGATCATGGCTTTGGGGGAAAGGACACGGATTCAGCTTTTAGCGCCCTTGGTGAGGGGACGTAAAGGGGAACATGTAAAGCTTCTTGAGGATATTCGAAAAAATGGATATGTCCGGGTGCGAGTGGACGGTCAGGTGATGGAGCTGACGGATGATATAAAGCTGGATAAGAACAAAAAGCACAGCATAGAAGTAGTTGTTGATCGAATTATCGTGAGGGAAGGTGTTCAGCAAAGACTGACGGATTCCCTGGAAACGGTTCTTTCCCTGGGTAACGGTTTGGCGATTGTGGATGTAATAGGTAAGGAGGAAATGCTCTTTAGCCAAAATTATGCATGCAGTGAATGTGGCATCAATATGGAGGAGCTTTCGCCTCGGATGTTTTCATTCAATAATCCTTATGGAGCATGTCCTCACTGTACCGGCCTTGGAACTCTGATGAAAATGGATCCGGATTTGATTATTCTGGATCCTTCCCTGAGTATTCTCGAGGGAGCTGTAAGCGCCCCCGGTTGGAATATGAATAAAGGGGATAGTTGGACCGGCATGATGTTTAAGGCTTTGGCCAGGCATTATGGTTTTCGTCTTGATGTGCCCGTTGCTGATTTAGAGGAGGATGCATTGGCGGTTATCCTTTATGGAACCAACGGCGAAAAGATAAAGGTAAACTATGAGCGGGAATATGGAAAAGGCACCTTTATTACAGACTTTGAAGGGGTCATCAACAACCTGGAGCGAAGATATCGGGAAACCCAGTCCGAATCTGTGAAGGCGGATCTGGAGCAATACATGAGCCAAACTCCATGCCCGGAATGCCGCGGGGCAAGACTAAAAAAGGAATCCCTGGCGGTCACCGTGGGAGGGCTTTCTATAGCAGAGGTTTCCGAGCTGTCCATAGGAGAGGCACAGCGCTTCTTCCTGGATCTGCCTTTAACGGATAAGGAAAGAATGATTGCCCATCAGGTACTTAAGGAGATCCGTGCACGACTGGGCTTTCTAATGGATGTTGGACTGGACTACCTGACCCTCTCCAGAGCTGCCGGAAGTCTTTCCGGAGGGGAAGCTCAGCGTATTCGCCTCGCCACTCAGATTGGTTCAGGCCTGACAGGCGTGTTGTATATCCTGGATGAACCCAGCATAGGGCTGCATCAAAGGGACAATGACCGTCTCTTAAAGACTTTAAAAAATCTCCGGGATCTTGGAAACACCTTGATTGTGGTAGAACATGATGAAGATACCATGTACGCAGCGGATCATATTATTGATATCGGCCCCGGTGCCGGAACCCATGGAGGAAGAATTATTGCCCAGGGGACGGTGGAGGAGATAAAGAAAAATCCGAATTCCATAACCGGCTTATATCTGAGCGGAAGGAAAAAGATCCCGGTTCCCAACAGGAGACGACAGCCCAACGGCAAATGGTTACAGATTAAAGGGGCTAGGGAGAATAACATCAAAGATATCGATGTGGACATACCTTTGGGCGTGATGACCTGTGTGACCGGGGTATCCGGTTCGGGGAAAAGTACCCTTGTAAATGAAATTCTCTATAAAGCCTTGGCCAGGGATCTGAATCGGGCAAAAACAAAACCGGGAGACCATAAGGAAATCCTGGGGCTTGAGTTCCTGGATAAGGTAATTAATATTGATCAGTCGCCTATCGGCAGAACTCCCCGTTCCAATCCTGCCACTTATACAGGGGTATTCAGCGATATCCGAGCTGTTTTCGCCCAGACCCCTGATGCAAAGATGAGGGGATATAGCAATGGACGGTTTAGTTTTAATGTAAAGGGTGGACGATGTGAAGCCTGTTCCGGTGATGGTATTATAAAAATCGAAATGCATTTTTTACCGGATGTGTATGTCCCCTGCGAGGTATGCAAGGGAAAACGATATAACCGGGAAACCCTGGAGGTAAAATATAAGGGCAAGAATATCCATGATGTTTTGGATATGACGGTAGAAGATGCCTTGGATTTCTTCAGGAATATTCTCAGAATCGCCCGGAGGCTGCAGACTCTGTATGATGTGGGCTTGGGTTACATTAAACTTGGCCAGCCTTCCACCACCCTTTCCGGTGGGGAGGCTCAGCGAATCAAGTTGGCTACAGAGTTAAGCAGAAAAAGCACGGGAAAAACCTTATATATTCTGGATGAGCCTACTACAGGGCTCCACATAGCAGATGTAGATCGTTTAATTACAATTCTGCAGCGCTTGACAGAAGAAGGCAACACAGTGATTGTAATTGAACATAATCTGGATGTGATAAAAACAGCGGATTATATCATTGACCTGGGCCCGGAAGGAGGAGCAAAGGGAGGCAGAGTGATCGCGAAAGGAACCCCGGAGGAGTTATGCCGCTTCAAAGACAGCTATACCGGTCAGTTTCTTAAGCGCTATCTTTCAAGGCCGGAAACGACCTATGCTGTCCACACCGGATTTTAATCTCATTTGAGCATCAGAGAATATTCTCCAAACGGAAGGACTCTTTGATGGGGATATGCATGACCAGTAGTTTTAAAGCTGCCATCTCGGGCAATAAGTTGACGGGATCCTTAAGCAGGATCATCTCGTTTACCCTGGATAATGCCATATCAATCTGATCGATTTCCTGGTGGTCCAGAAGAATTCCCCAAAGATTCTTACTGGACTTCCAGGATTTTTTCAGATTGCCCAGTTCCTTTTCGGCAGTATTCCAGTTGTTTTCCTTTATGGATCTTTCAATGGAGTGAAGCTGTCCAACCATTTCATTTGTCGTGTTTTGAAGGTAGTTCTCCGTCCAGAGGCTGAGGCCTATGAGGATAGCAACTGCAATCAACATGGATATAATGATTTTCATGGCGGAACTCCTTTATTTGTCTTGGTGGCTCTGGGGCAGGTCCGAATGGGATTCCTTGCCCTGTATGAACAGTTTGCCTTGCGCATCCAAACTGGCGAAAAGCACTTGACTGACATCGGTGAAACCATATTGGTTTATCTGATCCTTGAGCCAGTTTATGTTCAAGTGGGCTGTGGCCAGGTTCGTCTTATTCACATGACCATCCAGTATAAGGCTTAGAGGGATCCCTTCATAGGGGGGATTCAAATTCAGGTCTTCAGGTGTTACGGCCCTTTTTTGGGATTTAGGTATAACACTTAGATTGCCGGAGGTCTCTAAAATGGCAAATTCCACATCGCTGATATTGGCGATATCTTTTGCCCGTAGTTGCTCAATTAGATCATTCAGGTTTAAGCGCAGTTTTTTCAATTCTTTCTCCTGTATCTTACCATTGTGGATAACAATGGTAGGCATGCCGCAGAAGATGGCTCTGGCTTTTTCGCTTTTCATGCTGATATAGGATAGGGTGATCTGGGCAAACAACAGGGTAATGATAGGGATAATACCGTTAATGAGGGGTATACCCGTATTTTCCATGGGTATAACTGCCAGGTCAGCAATCATGATTGATACCACCAATTCAAAAGGCTGTAGCTGACCGATTTGTCTTTTTCCCATTATGCGCATAACTACGACGATAATGAGGTAGAGTATAAGTGTTCTGACGGTGATATTTAACAAGGATTTCTTCCTTTCTTTATTGTACATATTCCTCAGCACGATAGATAGTTTCTGCAGCTCCATAATCGGAGCGGCAATGTAGAGGGCTTAACACCGTGGAAATTTGTGGAACAATCGTATACTGTACTACTTTATTATTCCGCATTTGTCCGGAATCATGTACAGTTTCATAAAAGCGACGGATAAAAAAGTTTGAAATTAATCCTTGTATTTTAGAAATAAATAGAATAAAATAATATTACAAGGGATTTTAGCTCAGCTGGTAGAGCACTTCGTTCACATCGAAGGGGTCACTGGTTCGAGTCCAGTAAGTCCCACCAACAAAAGCTTTATGGAATACGGTTTGGAGGGTTTATACCAGATCGTTTTTTTTATTTTAAGAGGCTTGCTGACCATTTCCTAACATAAGCGAGATAATGGCTCCAGGTTTTCATACAACTTTAGGATAATCTGGATGCAATTTCTATGGCTAGCATTTTGTCGATGAAGAAATGTATAATGCCGGTAGGGGATATTGATCTGAGAGTATGCCATATTTAATGATATATTTTTGAACCATATGTATGAAGGATAGGATGGAATATTTCAGGGCAGACGACTCTGTCTGCTTGGAATTCTCCGAAGGCCTACTGTAATCTGCTCTAAAGGAATACCCTAGGGTAAAATCCGCGAACTGCGAGCCGCGAACAAATACCGCCCCAAAGGAATACTCGGACAATAAGCGGCAAGCGGCCGGCGGCTGGCCTCTCCAGGGGAATACCCCAGGACAGGGATCCGCCAAATAAATAATGTAGGAGCAGACGACCCTGTCTGCCTGTCAGCAAATGAATACTTATAGAATGCCGGAGGAAATCAAAATGTATATTGGAAAAGAAGATATTAAAAAGGGAATCAGAGCTTTAAGCCTACAAGGCAAGATGGTCTGCATCCATTCATCCTTCAAGTCATTTGGGGGCCATGTTGATGGAGGTGCGAAAGCATTTCTTGAAGCTTTTCTGGAAGAAGGCTGCACTGTCTTAGTATTTACTTGTTCATATATGTATGAAATCTATCCACCCCAAAACTTGCGGCCAAAAAGAAACGGGATTTCTGATTATTCTTACTTTGAAAATAAAAATTATAGTACCCCAAAAATCTTTACTACTGACAGCAACGACATTTCCAGGGAGAGTATGGGGATAGTACCCTACACATTATTGAATATGCCGTCCAGCAAAAGAGGATACAATCCCATTAATTCTTTTGCGGCTCTCGGCAAATATGCCGATGAATTGGTTCGGGAACAGTCGGCTGAAGATGTTTGGGCGCCATTGGCCAAATTGTATGAACATCGTGGTTATGTCCTGTTAGTAGGTGTTCATTTGGATAGAGCAACCATCATTCACTACGCCGAGCAGGTTGCCGGGCGAAAGCCATTTATAAGATGGGCAAACAACTTGAAAGGTGAACCAAGTATATGTCGTGTTGGTAGTTGCTCTAATGGCTTCAACAATTTTGCGGATAGATTAAAGCCAATTGAAAAAAACGTAATGGTCGGAAAGAGTTATTGGAGATGTTTCCCTGCGAAAGATATGGTAGATATATGTGCAGCTGCCATGAAGGAAATACCTGAGATTTCTCATTGCGAGGATTCAAATTGTGATCGATGCAATGATGCGATTTTGGGCGGCCCGATTTGGTGAATGTATACGAAATCCGGTTATTGTTTAGGAAATCAGTATCTGATGATATGAAACAGAAATAGGAATAACTGACCATAACAATTTATATTTTGCGTACAGAAAAAAATTCAGGGAACCCTCTTAAACAAAGGTTCCCTGAATGCTGTATAACACAGTTGTCAGGACCGAGCAACAAGGGCGTGGTAATATCGCACAATTCCGAGGATAAAGAAGCTGTAAATGGGGACCAGAATTGCTCGGGTAACCAGTCGTGGCATGAAAAATACTGCAAATCCCTGACCCGACATCAGAGTGAGCCAAAGGGTATTGAGGATGACTGAAGTCAGAAGATCGGTAACAGCTACGGCGAAAAGAATGGAAAGATACGACAGCTGCTTACGGGTTCTTCTGATGATTAGGGGCGGAATCATGCCTGTTAAAGCAGATGACAACGTGAACCCCGGAAAATATGCCCCGACAGGAAAAAGAACAAACCCTACGATATCTGCAATGGCACCTGTTGCAGCCCCGGCTATCGGCCCAAGGATAAGGCCGCTTAAGATAACGGGGAGGCTTCCCAAGCCCAGGCGAATGGCATAAAAGCCCGCAATATGAATAGGAGCGCTGAATAGTCGGGTAAGAATGACGCTTAGGGCAATGAAGAAGCCTGCATACGCAATTGTTCTTGTTTTCATGATAAAAAAAGACACCTCCTTCTTCTGTTTAATGGCAGATTGCCATACTAAAGAGAAGACAAGTGTCTACCAAAAAGATTTGTTCTCTCCAACATGGCAGCGGACGCGATACTACATCGCAGGCTCCAGGCCTTTCGTTTAGAGGCAACTTCCCATCCTCTAACACTTAACGCGTAGTACCTACTCTGCACATTACAATTTTATTGTAGCAAATGGATTTCTGTAAAACAAGGTAGTATCATATGAAAACATGGAACATATTGCTCTCTTTTCTATCATCGTTTTCTTGTGAACATTGTCGAAGAAAGTACTCCCATGCCATAAGCTAATAGAGCAAAGACAAGCATACCAAGAAGGGTTGAGATGAAAATACTGATGGGCAGAGGCAGTTGATGGACGACACAATTGCTGTAGCACCACCGTGTCGCTACCGCCATACACAGAGCTGCAAAGGCCGGTTTGATAAACCAATGCAGTAGATCAGTTTTAATCCTTCCGTACTTTTTTATTGCCATGTAATTGAGGCTGCATGTAATCATGCTGCTTAAGGATAAGCCGATGACATATCCATATATCCCAAAAAGTGGATCGGATACCATAAAATAGTTACAAACAAGAGAAGCTGAAGCACCGATAAGGTAATTTGCGGCCGCCAGCCCCTGTCTTCCTAAACCGTTCAACAGTCCGGAGAGGGTGTGCTGCAAACAAAACGGGATGATGATGGGAGCTAAATAAAAAAGAATACGGCCTACCTCTTTCTCATTGTACAACAATACCGATAAGGGCGTAGAAAGGGGCATGAGAAGCGCAGCGATAGGAAAGGTGGTTATACAGGTAATAAGTACAGCTTTCCCTATCTTCTCCTGGATGGATCTCCAGTCATTCAAAGTACGATCCTCCGATAAATTGGGCACCATCACGACGGACAATGCGCCCGTCAAGGTAAAGGGCAAAAAAATGAAGGGCATGGCCATTCCTGTCAGCATCCCAAATTGAGAGAGGGCTTCACTGTTTGACAAACCGGCTAGTATAAGGCGTTGGGGAATGATGATGGAATTGATGGACTGCATGATGGAAGAAGTCAGTCGTGTACCTGTGATCGGTGCCGCAATAGCGAACAACTCCCTTAATATATTAGGGGAATGCTTCGCCGGCCGATACGGTAAAGAATTATGCTTTTTTTCTTTCCAATAAAAGTATTGTACCAGGATGAGGCCGGCCATTTCTCCCACAACCATTCCTGCCATCGCAATGGCGGAGGCATGCTCCGCTTCGAGGGGAGCAAAGAAATGGAGAGTAGCCAGAACCAATCCTACCCTTAGTATTTGCTCCACCATCTCCGACAGGGCAGGTGGGTGTACATTCTTTTTGCCATAGAAATACCCATTATATACTGAAGACAAGCCAAGTATAAGAATGCAAGGAATAAAAGCGACAAGGGAAAGGTAGGTTCTGGGCTGTTTCAGAAGGTGAAATGCAATCGTTTTCAGATTAAGGGAAAGAAGTAGCATGATGAAAACGGATAAGATAGAAACGGCGGTAAGGGCCCTTTGTACCACCTGCTTGGCACCGGTATCATCTTTTAGTGCAACATGCCGGGATACCATTCGGGATACGGCAATTGGCAATCCGGATGTCACCAGGGTAATGGTTAGCATATGAATCGGAGCAACAAGCTGAAAGAGACCGATTCCTTCAGCTCCAATAAGCCGTGATAGCAGAATACGGTATGCAAAACCTATCATGCGAACGATAAAGTTTGCTGCCGTCAACACCAAGGTATTGTATATCAATGATTTTTTATCGAATACCAACTGTGAATCCCTCTTTCTGTACCATGAGTTACTATATTGTATTAGCCATTGTCTGTCCAATATTTTCATTTTAGATAGGATTTTACGGATTCATATCGAATATATTAAAAGGTATGGTATAAAGCCGGATGAGTCGGTTATAAGAAATATTTTCATTCCGGAAGAACGAAGAAAAAGGAGGAACGAAACATGACTGCTAAATTGCCTTATACCAAAGAGGAATTATATAGCATGGCTCCTCAGAGGACTTTCCCGGGAGATGCTTCAGAGGCAGCCTTTCTACTGGGGGGTATTGGTACAGGAAATGTTTCTTTAGGTGCCTGGGGTGAATTAAGGGATTGGGAGATCTTCAACAGGCCCGGGAAAGGGAACCAACTGCCTTATACTTTCTTTGCCCTATGGACCCAGGAGGAGGGAAAGAAACCGATTGCCAAGGTCCTGGAATCGAGGCTTCATCCTCCCTTTTCCAAATCCCATGGCTTTTCATCCAGTGAACTGGCAGGTTTGCCCCGATTGAAGGAATCTGTAATGAAGGGTGAATATCCTTTTGTTTGGATCGATTTTTTTGATGATGAATTACCTGTAAAGGTAAGCTTGGAGGCATATACGCCCTTTATCCCCCTAAATCCGGAGGATTCAGGCATACCCTGTGCCATATTCCGTTATAAAGTGAAGAATATATCCCAACATCCTGTGAAGGCTTCCATAACAGGTTCTATAGCCAATGTTGTCGGTTTTAATGGATACAACCATTGGGGAGCCTTGAAAGATGATTATATGGCAGGAAATGTAAATGAGTTGAGGAAAAACTTAGAGCTGACCGGGTTATATATGTATTCCTCTCAGTTGGAGAATACCAGCAGACGGTATGGCAACATGGCTCTTATGACCTGGAATCGGAATACGTTCGTAAAACCATACTGGCTGGACGGTGGATGGTGGGATGGCATTCATGATTTCTGGGATGATCTGTGTGAAGACGGCCTTCTAGAATATGAATCAGGCTATGGGGCTGAAGGGAACCGACTGCATAACAACAGGATCAAGGTAGGATCCTTAGGGGTCATGGAACAGCTTTTGCCGGGAGAAGAGAGGGAGTATTCTTTTATCCTTACCTGGTATTTTCCCAACCGCGTCAAGGACTGGAACGAAGACTGCTGTTCGGATGAAGATGATTGCTGCTGCAATGAAGAAGAAAGCTGTTGTCCTGATGGTGATGAGGATTGCTGCAGCAATGGCGATAACAACCGCTGTACCGATGATGAGGAAAGCTGCTGTTCAGATCAGAGGGGGAAACAACTGGTAAGGAATCATTACAGCCTGCTATTCAAGAATGCATGGCAGGTGGGAGAATATGTATTCCGGAATTTAGAACGATTGGAGAGAGGGACAAGGGATTTTCATAAGGCACTCTTTTCATCCACCCTTCCATCCTATGTATTGGATGCTATTGCCAGCAATATCACTGTGATTCGAAGCACCACCTGTTTCTGGCTGGATAACGGCATCTTTTTGGGATGGGAAGGCTGTCATGATAAGAATGGATGCTGTGAAGGAAGTTGCACCCATGTATGGAACTATGCTCAAACCATGGCATTTCTCTTCCCATCCCTGGAAAGAAGCATGCGGCAGGTTGAATTCAATATGGAGACAGATGAAAGTGGCCGCATGGCTTTCCGTACCCAAACTGTTTTCGAAAAACCCAGGTGGGATTATCACCCGGCTGCAGACGGCCAGATGGGCACAATAATCCGATTATACAGGGAATGGAAAATCAGCGGTGATGATCAATTTCTCCGGCAGGTATGGGATGGTGCCAAAAAAGCCCTGGATTTTGCCTTTATCTACTGGGACAGCGACGGGGATTGTGTATTAGACAGCCAGCAGCACAACACATACGATATTGAGTTCTATGGGCCCAATTCCCTTGTAAACAGCATGTTCTTTGCTGCCCTTAAAGCAGGGAAAGAAATGGCCGTGGCCATGGGTGATGAAGAGCGGGCTGAAAAATACGCTTTAGCCTTGGAGAAGGGAAGCAAACGGATGGATGAACTGCTTTGGGGTGGCGAATATTATATACAGAAAATTGAGGATGTGAACGCATATAAGTATCAATACGGAAAAGGTTGTTTGTCCGATCAATTGCTGGGCCAGTTCTTGAGCCACGTAGTAGGATTGGGATATGTTTTGCCTGAGGAACATGTCAAAAAGGCCGTCCATTCGATTTTCAAATATAACTTCCGAACGGATTTCTATGATCATCACAATGTGCAGCGAACTTATGCACTGAATGATGAAAAGGGCCTGCTGCTATGTTCCTGGCCAAAGGGCGGAAGGCCCAAAATTCCCTTCGTATATTCCGATGAGGTGTGGACCGGTATCGAATACCATGTAGCTGCCCATCTTATCTACGAAGGGTATATAGACGAGGGATTAACTCTGGTGAAGGCTGTCCGGGATAGACACGACGGATATCGCAGAAATCCATGGAATGAAGTGGAATGCGGTCATCATTATGCGAGATCCATGGCAAGCTGGGCTGTTCTAACTGCCCTTTCAGGCTATCGCTGTGACATGGTAAACAAGGTTATACAATTCGCACCAAAGATCAATCAGAATGATTTTAGAACCTTTTGGTCCTGTGGAACAGCTTGGGGAATATACAGTCAGAAATTGGATCGGGAAACCGGGAAGCTGGACTGGAAGGTAGAGGTGCTCTATGGCGATATTGACGGTGTTCGCATCGAAACAGGCAATGAAATATGACGTCGTAGATATTCAATATAAAATTAAATCCATTGTAATACTTTTGAAATATCTCTTCCGCTAAATGTAACATAATTAGGGTATAAATATATTAAAGACAATACAAAAGGAGGAGGTACTAATATGAAGGCATTTATGAACACAGAAGTCGGCAGAGGAATAAGAGGAATCGTTATTTCCATCGGGATGACATTAGCAGTACTTCTTCCAATTGCTTTAATGGAAGTTTATACCAAACTATTTGATCTGATCTGATATACAAAAGAGTCACCCTATTTCATACAATATATAACAAAAAAAGCAGCTTTGCTGCTTTTTTTGTTTCATTGCGGTTTTTTTTTCACTTGTGTTACAATAAAGAGAAATAATGCAGAGGGGAACCATGAGATGACATACACACGATCCGCTTTCATTGTCGTACAACTGGTATTATTGGCCTTTTGTATTCTCGTTTTTCAATTTTTCCTTACCCTTCGTTTCACTCTTTTACAGAGTAATTTCTATCTTTCCATTTCCAGAAAGTATGGCGTATATGATTTTGTCAAGGGGTATGCCCTTGAAATGGTTGAAAAAAACTTGGAGGATTCACAGCATTCCTTACCATATTTAGAGAAGGCCTTCTCTGAGAAATGGTTTAAAGAAGCCATTGATCATTTTATCGTTGATTTGTTTGAATTTTTGAGGGGCCGAAAAAAGGAATTGCCTGAGTTGTCAGGTCGGCTTATAAAGGAACAGGTGGCAAGGGTCTTGTCGGAAGAAGGAGTGCAGGAAGCTACGAAATACGTGCAGTATTGGCTCCCTATTCCGGATACGGTGAAGTTGTCTGATATTTCCACAACGAAGGGGATATGGGAAATGCAGGCTTTATACCGTATTGCTTACAGGATGCCCCTGTTTCTCATTGTGATTATCCTATTGCTGTCTGTAGGGATCTTCCTAAGCTCCAGTGATGTAAAGGAAGGCTTTCTTTGGAATCTGGCAGCCGTGATAGCCGGAGGCGGACTGATTTTATTGACAGGTGCGGCTTTTTGGTATGGTTTAGGAATGTCTACATATCTGGAGCCGATTATAGAGTTAGGAACATCTTTTGGTATACCAAATGAAATTTCAAATGCCATCCTATGGTCAGCGGTTCGTAGAATACTTTTTCCGTCTTTTCTGTTCGGATTTATTTGTTTGAGTGCCGGCAGTGTTTCCATAGTCAAATGGCTGAAATAGCTCATGTTCCTTTTCTTTGTGCGAAATCAAAAAGGTTTTTTTGTCGGCTTGTCGAATATGATGGTATGTCGAAGAAGGAAGAAGGAGGCAGGAAGATGAAAAGTATTTCTTTAAACGGTTCTTGGAAACTCTGTTATTGCTTTCAAGGGAATGAAGGACCGGACCACCCCGATCAGCTGTCATCTTTCCCTATGAAGGTTACTGATGCGATCGTACCGGGTAATGTAGAATTGGATTTGTTGAGAGCAGGGGAGATAAAGGATCCTTTTTATGGCGATAACATTTATGCCTTGAAGGAATATGAAACCTATCAGTGGTGGTATCAGCGCAGCTTTGAGACGCCTACCGATATAGGGGATCAAAAAGTGGAGCTGGTCTTTCATGGTGTTGATTGCATTGCGACCTACTGGTTGAATGGCAAAGAACTGGGCAGTTCGGATAATATGTTCATAGAGCACCGCTTTGATGTTAGCCATCTGCTGAACAGGGAAGGAAGCAACACTTTGACAGTCCGTTTGGATTCGCCTATTCTGGAAGCCATGAAGAAGGAATATGATCCTTCCCAGCTAGCAATGGCTACCAACTGGGAACAGCTTTGGATACGGAAAGCTCCCCACAGCTATGGGTGGGATATTATGCCTAGGGTAGTTTCGGCAGGCTTGTGGCGTTCTGTAGAGCTGGTAATTCATGGGGATTATGAGATAAAGAATCTTTATTTCTATACCCGTTCTTTGGAGGAAATAAGTGCTAGGATAGGGGTGTTTTACGAGCTGCAGCTTCCGGCCGATGCCTTCAATCATGTGGATATTATGATAGAGGGTACTTTCGAAGGTCATTTAGCTTTTACATATACACGGAGAATTCGCTTTACTGCCGGGACATTGGAGATCGATGTACCGGATCCGAAGTTGTGGTGGCCTCGGGGATATGGAGAAGCCCATCTCTACAAAGTGACTACCCGGATCCTTCGTGGGCAAGAAGTACTTGCGTCCCGTGAGGATACCATAGGCATACGAACCGTTGAACTGGTACGAACGGATGTGACCAGCATCGAAAGACCGGGTGAATTCCTATTTAAAGTAAATGGTACGCCCATTCTTTGCAAAGGCTCCAATTGGGTTCCGGCTGATGCCTTTCACAGCAGGGATGCCGAACGTTATGAAAAGATGCTTGCTTTATTTAAGGACCTGAACTGTAATATCCTGCGTTGTTGGGGCGGAAATGTATATGAAGATCATGAATTCTACAACCTGTGTGACCGCTATGGAATTATGGTCTGGCAGGATTTCGCCATGGCCTGTGCTGCTTATCCTCAGACGGAGGATTTCCTGGAGAAGATACGGGAAGAAGCCGTTTCGGTTGTCAGGAAGTTGAGAAATCATCCCTCCATTATTCTGTGGAGCGGTGATAATGAGTGCGATTACAGCTTTATCAACAGAGGCTTGGATCCAGGCCAAAACCGTATTACCCGTGAGGTACTGCCCCAGGTTGTCTTTCAATGCGATCCTTTCCGTTCATATTTGCCGAGTTCGCCATATCACTCCCCTGAGGTGATTCAGAGACAGGATACAAAACTCATGCCGGAGGACCATCTTTGGGGCCCGCGGGATTACTATAAGAGCCGCTTCTATACAGAATCTCCTGCTCATTTTGTCAGCGAGATCGGTTATCATGGCTGTCCGAACATCTCCTCCATCAAGGCCTTCATCAGTCCGGAAAATCTTTGGCCATGGGAGAATAACAAGGAGTGGATCACCCATTGTACGGATACCATTGGAGAAAACGGTCCTTATTCCTATCGAATCAAGCTAATGGCTGACCAGATTAAGGAGATGTTCGGTTATCAGCCGGACAATCTGGAGGACTTCGTTCTCTCCTCCCAGATTTCCCAGGCGGAAGCTAAGAAATTCTTTATTGAGATGACAAGGTTGAAAAAGTGGAGGCGCACGGGCATTATATGGTGGAATGTGATCGATGGATGGCCTCAATTCTCCGATGCAGTGGTGGATTATTATTTTGGAAAGAAGCTTGCCCATTACTATATCAAAAGGGTACAGCAGCCTGTTTGCATTATGATGGATGAACCACAGGATTGGCACTGTCGGGTTGTTGTCGGAAATGATTCGCGTGAAGACGCTCATGGAGAATATCGCATTTTAGACGGAGATTCGATGGAACTACTGATGGAAGGGAGCTTTTCTGTTCCGAAAAACGAGAACAAGGAAATCGGTCGGATACGGGTATCCCATGGGGAACAGAAGTTATTTCTGATGGAGTGGACGATCAATGGAAAAACATATGGGAATCATTATTTACTGGGACATCCGCCTTTTTCCCTTTCCCGTTATACGGAATGGCTAAAAAAGATCGCAGCCCTTCAGGAAGAATTTTCATATGAGGATATTGGGAAATAAGCCTCGGTTTGCGGTAATGCAGAATATTAACCCAATAACGAATTATTCAGCATACAGGAGGATCGGGATATGGAGAAGGATTACCTCTTGGGTATTGACATTGGTGGTACGAAATGCGCAGTTTTGCTTGGGGACAAGAAGGGAAACATCCATGATCGGATCGAATTTCCCACGGAAACCCCTAAGGGCCCTCAATTCACGTTGGATAGGATTCTTAAGGCTTTAGAGGATATTTTAAGATGGAACAAGGTGAATACTTCCCAGACAGCCGGCATTGGAATAAGCTGTGGGGGACCGCTGGACAGCAGAAAGGGGGTTATTCTTTCTCCACCCAACCTGCCCGGATGGGATGCGATTCCCATTGTCGATCTGATTGAGAAGAAGATGGGGGTGAAAACCTACCTGCAAAATGATGCCAATGCATGTGCTGTAGCAGAATGGAAGTATGGAGCAGGCAGGGGATGCAGGAATATGATATTTTTAACCTTCGGGACCGGCTTAGGTGCCGGCTTGATTCTGGACGGCAGGCTATATACCGGTACCAATGATATGGCAGGCGAGGTAGGACATGTCCGACTGGCAGAGGATGGTCCGATTGGATATGGAAAAGCCGGTTCCTTTGAGGGCTTCTGCAGCGGCGGTGGCATTGCTCGCATGGCGAAAAAAGAAGTTATGGAAAGGCTACAGAAGGGAGAAAAGGTAGGCTTTTGTCCCTCCCCGGATAAGGTGGATCAGATTACGGCGAAGGATGTTTGTATCGCAGCTGCAGTCGGGGACCCCTTAGCAATTGAAATTCTTAGGATAAGCGGTAAGTATCTCGGTTTAGGTCTATCGATTCTCATCGATATCTTAAACCCGGAACGCATCATTATTGGAAGTATTTACAGCCGTGCCAGGGGGTTTTTGCATCCTGCGGCTGAAGAAATCATCCGCAAGGAAGCACTGCAGCTCTCCTATCAGCAGTGTGAAATCCTGCCGGCCGGTTTAGGCGAACAAATTGGCGACTATGCCTGTTTGACCGTTGCTCTTGAACCTGAGATTATATAAAGGAGAATATAGGACATGAAAGAACCATTCGTAATTTTGGAAAATCTGATCCGGAGATATCCAATCTTGGAGGAATGCGAGGAGGATATTCGAAGGGCTTATGACGCATTGGTAGATTGTTTCTCAAAGGGGGGAAAGGTGTTAATCTGTGGTAATGGAGGCAGTGCAGCAGATGCTGAACATATGGTGGGGGAGTTAATGAAGGGCTTTCTGAAAAAACGGGAACTCAGTCAGGCAATGAAAGACAGATTAGAACAACTCCATCCTGATATGGGATCATATATGGGCGAGAAGTTGCAGGGAGCTTTGCCCGCCATTGCTTTAACAACTCATACCGCCCTTGCTACAGCTTTTTCCAACGATGTGGATGCTAATTTGATCTATGCTCAGCAGGTATTGGGATATGGAAAGAAGGGAGATTTGTTGATAGGGTTCAGCACATCCGGTAATGCAAAAAATGTGTTATACGCATTTCATATGGCACGAGCCCTTGACATGACCACCATCGGCTTTACGGGAAAGACGGGGGGGAGCATGAAAGAGACGGCTGAAATTTCAATCTGTGTGCCAGAACTGGCTACACCCAATATCCAGGAACTTCATCTTCCCGTATATCACGCCCTTTGTGCAATGGTTGAAGATTTTTTCTTCGACAGGTAATTTAGACCAAACGACATTTATTTTAAAAAATATGTTTATTTTGTGGCTTGCGTGGAACAATACAGTTACATACATAACAGGAGGTGAAAGGGAATGGCAAATAATCGTTCCAGCAGCAGGACACTTGTGCCTGAGGCTAGGCAAGCCCTCGACAATATGAAGTTTGAAATTGCTAATCAATTGGGAGTCACCTTGAATCCTGGGTATAACGGCGATATTCGCGCCAAGGATGCTGGCTACATCGGTGGTTATATGGTAAAAAGAATGATTGAACAGGCAGAAATGCAGATGGCGGGTAATACTGCCGCTCCTACAACCCGTTCAACGAGATTAAGATAATGAATGTTTCAAAAGCACCGGATTTTTCCCGGTGCCTTTTTGATTTCAGATATGCTCCTTTTCCCGTTTGGAACCGAAGAACAAAAAACAATATACCGAGGGGATATCTAATTTTGGGTTTTGACACGGGAATTTCGGTGTAATAATATAATGATAGTGAAAAAAACGAACATAGGGAGGGTAAGCATGGAGATTCAAACTTTCAACCATAAAGAGGCAATTGAGATCGCAAAATCCATCGAAGAAAGGGGATATCGTCTCTATACGGAATGGGCTCGAAAATTGAAGGATGGATTTGCAAAGAACACATTGGAATTCCTGGCAGAACAGGAGAAGCTGCACATCAAGGCCTTCGAAGATCTTTATAAAAAGATCATCGAAGAGGATAGTCATCTTGGAGAACTGGATGAAGAGGCGGAGAAGTACTTGAAAGCTTTGGCCCAGACATTTGTCTTTCCTGAAGACCCAAAAGAGTTTGTGGAACGGCAGGATAAGTTCGAAGATATTTTGGCCTTTGCTATACAGGCAGAAAAGGATTCCATCATCTTTTACACCGAACTTGCCATCTTGTCCGGTAATGAGGAGGCTGTAAAGCTGTTTCGAGGCTTGGCAGCAGAAGAGAAGAAGCATCTTTTGAAACTAAAGGAGCTCTCCGATCTTGTCGAAGAGCGAGGAATTTACTACTAGTACATATATATATTATACATATCTCCCTTTAACCTTCCAAAAAACAGGAAGGTTTTATTTTTTACCGAATGCATATAATATTTTCAGTTCTTTTTGTAAGCAGAAGGGAGGGGTTAAGTTCGCTACGCAACAGATTCATATGTTGAGAGAATTGCTTCTCAAATGGTTTCATACCAATCAACGAAGCTTGCCCTGGCGGCAAACAAACGATCCATATAAGATTTGGGTATCTGAAATTATGCTTCAACAAACAAGGGCAGACACTGTCATTCCCTATTATTTGAACTTTATAAGCCAATATTCAACTGTAGAAGCCCTGGCTAAAGCCGGTGAGGAAGAGGTGCTGAAAGCTTGGGAAGGTATGGGGTATTATTCCAGAGCCCGAAATTTGCATAAAGGGGCACAGAAGGTTTTGGAATTGTATGGAGGCAGAGTGCCGGATAGCTATGAGGCTCTTCTTAGCATACCCGGCATAGGTGATTATACTGCCGGGGCTATACTCAGCATTGCATATCGTCAGGACATACCTGCAGTCGATGGCAATGTCTTGAGGGTAGCTTCCCGCTGGTTTGCCATCTGTGAAAACATTGGTGACCGGAAGGTGAAAAAACAGATTCGAGACATGATATCCAGGGTAATCCCCAAGGGGAAGGCCCACTTATTCAACCAGGCAATCATGGATTTAGGCGCCCTCATCTGCGTTCCCAGAGATCCTAAATGCGATGCATGTCCAGTTTCAGAAGCCTGTAGAGGCTATGAGGCCGGAATTGAGAAGGATCTACCCGTCAAAAGTGCCAGGAAAGCCCCGAGGAATGTTCCACGGCTGGTAGCGATCATATGGAATGGGAAGGAAGTCCTGATGCACCGGAGGCCTCCTCAGGGCCTTTTAGCCGGTCTTTGGGAGTTTCCGGGCTGGGATATAGGAAAGGGACGGGACGCTGAGAAGGTCTTGAATCAGGAACTTTCTAAGCTGGGAGTCGGAAGATATAGCCTGGTTCCCGTGGGATCGGCAGTCCATGTATTCAGTCATATCAAATGGTTCATGACCGGATACTGCTGCAAAACGGAGGAACGAAGGGATTTTAGTGACGAATACAAATGGGTAGAGGTATCCAGGATCAATGAACTGTCCATGCCGACGGCTATGGCGAAATACAAGTCCTGGGTGCTGGAGAACCTGTTATAGGGGAAAACATATAAAACCAAGGCGCATTTTTCCGCGCAACAGCAGAAAGTTAGCCAATAATAGCGGATATCGGTGGGATTACCTGTTTTTTCCGGGAGATCACTCCGGGCAAATAGACGGAGTTTCCTTTCAAATCCAGCTGAAACGCCTTGGCGATAATATCCGTGTCCTTTCCCACAAACAGGAGTTCAGAGCCTTCTCGTAGAATATCTGTAATCATTAGTATGACCAGGTCAAAATGCTCTTCTTTACAGACGCTTTCCATCAGGGACAGCAGATCATTCCTTATGGGGTCAAACTCCGATATATCCATGGTACTGGCTTGGCTGACAGCGATATGTTTGTTTCCCAAATGGAATTCCTTATAGTCCTGGTAGAGGATGGCCTCAATATCCTTGCCGGCAATGGAAGTAGTGGCTTTAAACATTTCATTGCCGAAGCTCTCCAGATCGACATCGGCCAGCTCTGCCAATTTTTCAGCAGTTATCCTGTCCACTACTGTACATGTGGGCGATTTGAACAGGACGGTGTCCGAAAGGATGGCGCTAAGCAGAATTCCGGCGATTTCAGGAGGGGGAGTAATTCCATTTATAAAAAACTGGTTCGCCACAATGGTTGAGGTACTGCCCAGGGGTTCATTCCGGAAAAGGATGGGCAAGCCTGTTTGGATATCCGCAATCCGATGATGGTCGATGATTTCCAATATTTCAGCCTGTTCCAATCCCTGAACGGATTGGGATTTTTCATTGTGATCCACCAGGATCACCTTTTTGCGATTCGGACGGATGAGATGAAAACGCGAAATACTCCCCACTACCTCATTGCCATCGTTCAGAACAGGATAGCTTCGAAAGCGGGTTTCCAGCATGACCTCCTGCACGTCGTCCAGAAATTCGTCCAGGTGAAAGGTTACGAGCTTTGTGGTTTTCATAACCTTGGACACAGGAACGCTTTGATGGATAAGGTTGCTTGTCCCGTAGATATCATAGGGGCTCAAAACGACGGGACAGTGATGGGAGGAGGCTTTGGTAATCAATTCTTGATTTGGTGCCAGGTTGTTGCATATTATGATGCAGCTGGCTCCTGCCTCTACAGCCTGCAGTTGAGATTCCGTAAAACCGTCGACAATGGCAATATCCCCCAGCTGAAGGTCTTTTTTTTCGGAAGAAGTTACGATGACCACCCTCCCTTTTAAGGGATATGGAGAAAACCCCTCAGATTTGGATACAAGGGTGGCCGAAAGGGTATCTAAGAGATTCTCCAGGCTTGTATTCAATTCTGAACTGGGTTTGCCGGAAGATTCAATATAATATTCTGCGATATCGCCTGCGGTGATAATCCCTTTTAATTTTCCATGATGAACGACAGGCAGGGTCTTTGCCATTTCTTTGTGCATCATCGTCCATGCTTGACGAATGGATATATTTTCTTGGATTAAAGGAGGTCGGTCATAATTCAGATCCCTTACCTGGGTTTTGACCGTATGAATCAGACGTGGCGATGAAAAACCAAAACGTTTCAATACAAATTCTGTTTCCGGATTCACTTCTCCGATGCGGCTGGTAATATAATGTCTGGATGGATCCATACGATTTTTAAGATGACTGTACGCAATGGCAGCGACAATGGAATCGGTGTCAGGATTCCGGTGTCCTGTTACGTAAACAGTTTGCGTCATATCGATTTCTCCTTTGAAGTATATTCATAATCTCTGGAAGTTTATTTTTCTTAGTATAGCACATTATGAAGATAGATTTATGCACTGTTTTGTCCTTTTTAAACAGGCTTTGTTTGTTCATAGAATGAAAAAGCGGCAGATTTAGGAAGGAGCTTTGCCAGAAACTATTTACGAGGAGAATGGGATAGGGTATCATAGAGGGAAGATTGGTTATGCAGGGTGATCATATGAAAGTGCTATTGATCGCATTAAATGCGAAATATATCCATTCAAACCTGGCAGTCCGTTATTTAAAGGCCTCTTGCTCATTGAAGCATGGGGAGATGAAAATCCGTGAATTTACCATCAATGATCGCTTGGAGGACATCATTGCCGAGATTTCTCGTGAAGCTCCTGATATTGCCGCTTTCTCTTGCTATATCTGGAATATTGAAGAGATCAGGAAGATCAGTTCGAGCTTGAAAAAGATTCTTCCCAATACCACCATATTATTGGGAGGACCGGAGGTATCATATGAAGCTGAGAAGTTCATGGAAGCCAATAGGCAAATCGATTTCATCATAAAAGGGGAAGGCGAGAAAGCTTTTCCGCTTTTTTTGGAGTTTATAACTAAGGGAGATGCTGACGCCGGGCAGGTGCCGGGCTTGGTGTATCGTCAGGATGAAAAGGTACTGTCTTCCGAAGAAGCCTGTTTTCATGATTTGGGCTTGCTTCCTGATCCGTATGGAGATGGCCTGGAGGAATTAAAAAAAGATCGGATCATTTATTACGAGACTTCCAGGGGCTGTCCATTTTCTTGCCAATACTGCATGTCCTCCCTTAGCTCGGGCGTGCGTTATCTTCCCTTGGATCGGGTAAAAGCTGATTTAAAAAGATTTGTGGAAGAAGAAGTGATGCAGGTAAAGCTGGTAGACCGAACATTTAATGCCAACCCGGAAAGGGCCTGTGAAATATTTGAGTATATCATATCCCTTGGCGGGAAAACGAATTTTCATTTTGAAATGGCAGGGCATCTGATTGACGAGAGAATGCTTGCCATCCTGAGAAAAGCTCCAAAGGGCCTCATACAGTTGGAGATAGGGGTCCAGTCTACGAATCCTGCTGTACTACAGGAGATTGATCGAAAAACGAATTTTTCCCGTCTTAGCCAAGCAGTAAAGGCGATACGTGAATGGGGTAATATCCACCTCCACCTGGATCTGATTGCCGGCCTTCCCGGCGAAGACTATGCTTCTGTTCGAAAATCCTTTCATGATGTATACAGCCTTCATCCGGACAGACTGCAACTGGGCTTCCTGAAACTTTTGAAAGGCAGTAAGCTTCGTGAGAATGCTGAACGATATGGCTATGAATTTACTGAGTACCCTCTTTATGAGGTATTAAAGAGTGATCAGCTGAGCTATGAGGAGTTGTTGACTCTAAAGGGAGTTGAAGAGATGCTGGAAATGTACGGTAACTCCCACAGGTATGACAACAGCATTACGTTTCTGATCCGTCACTGTTTTCCCAACTCCTTCGATCTCTTCGAAGCATTGAGCCTTTATTACATTGAGAACGGTCATCACCTTACCGCGAAAAGTCTGGAGCAGCAGACGGATATTCTCTATCGCTTTGGGATGTCGTTGCCCACCGTAGAGGAAAGAATATGGAAGGAAGTATTGAAATTCGATTATTTGCTTTCCGGGAAGAAGCATTCATATCCTGAATGGATGAATCGATGGGATGATAACGACATCCGGGAAAGGATTAGACATTTCTATCGATGGGAGATCAAGGAAATTTTTCCTCACCTGAACGCCTTGACCCCAAGACAAATGAGGAAGAACACCCACGTAGAGTGTTTCCCTTTTGATATCTTGTCCTTTCTTCGGGCCAATCCAATCCGACATGGGGCAACTTATCTCTTTTTTGACTATACCAGGCCAGGCTCCTGTGAACGATTGCATTTATAAATGGAAGATTCATTGGGATGAGGAAGCAAAAGAGGCCATGTATCGGCCTCTTTTGCTTTCAAAGATATTGGGATAGATTTTACGCAAGAAGCAGAATCAGTTTGCCTTAACAATTATAGTATTGCCCTTTATTGGAAATATATACAAGTTGCTGTAGTAGAATGAATGATGGAGTCGGCCTCTTTTATTTGCCTGATACCTGAAACTATACTATAATAAAATGGGTATTGTTTAGATAAGAATATGATGGAAGTTGTCCGGTTCGCGATATCATTTTACTATACGAAAGGGAGGGGTGTTCTCTATTGAGCAATGATGCTATTAAACTTCAGGATATTATAGATCCGAACGAGTTAAAGCGCCTTTTAGACTCCTTTATATTGGCCACCGGACTAGGGGGCATTTTTATCAGTGCCGATGGAGAATATACCATTGTTCCTGATGAATACGAGGAGATGTGTCCTTTTTGCAAGATCGTCCGCGGTTGCGAAGAAGGTGTAAAGCGCTGTACCATGTCTATGTTGAAAGCCGGCAAACAGGCGGCTCAGTTGGGCGAGCCTTATATCTCCCGCTGCCACGCGGGCTTGATTGAATTTTCTGCTCCTATAATGTTCAAGGATTATTATATGGGCAGCATTTCATGCGGACCTGTCCTCATGTGGGATTGGGATGAAATAGCAGTACAGGAATTTTTAAATAGAACAAAGGACTTAAATCTTAACAGGGAGGCACTGGTGGTAGCCAGTCGGCAAGTCAAAGTGCTCTCCGGAAGAGGTGTGCAAGCGGCTGCAGAGCTTATTTTTATAGTCGCGAATCATATCGCTGAAAGTGGGATGATAACCCTGCAGCAGCGGAAAGAGTTGAACGAGCAGCAGGCAAAGCTTGCCGAGGCCATATTTGAGAGAAAAAGGGCCGAGGAGAGAATCAAAATCCTGGAGGCAGCGACCCAAAGTACCCCTTACCCTATGGATAAAGAGCGGGAATTGCTGGGTCGGGTTCGGCTAGGGGACAGGACCGGAGCGAAAGAAATCCTGAATGAGCTATTGGGAGCGATATTTTTTAAATCAGGTGGCAACAATGAGATAATGAAGGCGAGAATACTGGAACTGGTGGTTGTGATATCCAGAGCTGCCGTTGAGGGTGGGGCCAGCCTCGAAAAATTATTCGGGCTGAATTTCAAGTTCATAGAAGAACTTTCAGACATTCACCAATTTGATGATCTGTGTCACTGGCTTGTGAAGGTGTTGGATGTATTTCTCGATACGGTATTCGAAACCCGGAATATTAAGAATGCCAAGTCCCTGGGTGACGCATTAAGTTATATCCGGGAGAATTACAATCGTAATCTGTCTTTGGAAAATGTCGCGCAGCAGGTGTATATTAGTCCCTATTATTTGAGCCATCTTTTCAAAGAAGAATTGGGCATTACCTTTGTGGAATATCTGACCCGGGTAAGGATAGAAGCAGCCAAAAAGCTTTTAAAAGAAACAAACCTTTCCATTGTAGCGATTGCCTCGGAGGTCGGATACGAAGATGCCAGTTATTTCAGCAAGGTATTCAAAAAGGCTACAGGCATTTCCCCAAATCAATATCGTAAGGGGCTATAGCTGCCAGGGATCACTTAATGACTTGGGGTTACGCAAGATTTTACTATTTTTCACAAGATAGCATACTGCATCTTCCAGATACAGTTGGTACAATAGTATCATGAGTAGCTGTACGTGCTTAAGGATATCTTGGTATTTGTAATTTAAGGTAGGTTACCTTAAATATAAATAAAGAGATATAGGAGGAGTTTAAGATGGCTGATTTTCGTTTAATTGCCGATTCTTTAAAAGCAGGCAATGCTCCCAAGGTAAAGGAATTGGTAGAGGCTGCTTTGGCAGAGGGAGTAGAACCTGGTGATATCGTTAACAAAGGTCTTATCGTAGGAATGGGAGAAATCGGCGTACTCTTTAAGAACAATGAAGTGTACGTACCTGAGGTTCTCATCGCTGCCAGGGCTATGCATGCCGGTCTGGATGTCGTAAAACCCTTATTGGCAGAAAAGGATGTCAAGCCCGTTGGTACAGTCGTTTTGGGTACTGTAAGAGGTGACCTTCATGACATTGGTAAGAACCTGGTTGGCATGATGCTGGAAGGTGCAGGATTCAAAGTGATTGATTTGGGCATTGACGTTGCTCCGGAAAAATTCGTTGATGCAGCAAAAGAGAATGATGTTGACATCATTGCCATGTCTGCTTTGTTGACGACGACGATGCCTGGAATGAAAGATACCATCGAAGCTGTGAAGGCTGCCGGCCTCCGAGACAAAGTGAAGATCATGATTGGAGGAGCACCCGTTACACAAAACTTTGCTGACGAGATCGGTGCAGACGGATATGCACCCGATGCTGCATCTGCAGCAGATCTTGCAAAAGAGCTCGTTGGTTAATCATTAACAAGAAAAGGAAGGATGGGATGATCGTATTCCATCCTTTTTTTTGGCTTTTATTCCATTATTCGCATTCGTTTCACTTGATAAAGGGATTTTTTCATCTGATACATCCGTACAGATATAAAAGAAATGCACTTGAAGTAGGTAAACTTTGGTGGTATACTTTTTATTGTTCATTTATGAGGGCATCGAATATCTGTCGAAATATGAAACAGATATGGCATATAATCGGTCTGACATGATAAAAATATTCTCAAGCGGCTTACATGAAGCTTCTTTTCTGGGTGGAAGCTGTTTGTAATGTTGCTTGATAATATATAAACATATGCAGAACCGGAACAAACGGTTTTGCGATTTTATTTTTCAAAGGAGGAGACTTTTGATGAAAACAACCAAGTATCTGGCTCTTTTCTTAGCCGTACTCATGTTGTTAACAGTCGCCCTTGTTGGCTGCGGTCAGAAAGATGACGATTCCGATCAAACTGTGGATGAATCCAGCCGGCAAGCTACAGAAGAGCCCGCTGAAGGCGACGAAGAAGGCCAGGAAGGTGTATACGACGGCCTGAAGGTTTTGGACTATTACATTGCCGATGAACCTCAGACCATGGACGCACAGCAGATGTTTGAGACAATCGGTATTACCATTACAGCCCATACCATGGAAGGCTTAATGCGTCAGAAGACGGATTCAGAGTTGGTTCCCGGTGTAGCGGAGAGCTATACCTTTGATGAAGCAACGAACACATATACCTTTAAGCTGAATCCCAATGCCAAATGGCAGGATGGAGAACCGGTAACCGCCGATGATTTCATTTTTGCATGGAAACTGGCTATAGATACCCAGGCAGCCTATAGTTTCCTGATGACTGATTTCATTGCCGGTGCTGAAGAATATGCTGCATTGACCAAGGAGAAGTACCTTGAAGAGAATACAGATGATTTTAAGGCTCTATTAGATGAACTGGAGAAGGCAGCAACAGACGATGCCAAGGAAGCTGCAAAGAAGAAAATTGAAGAACGCGTCGCAAACATGACTGAAGAGGAGCTCAATGATTACAACGCCAAGAAGGACGAGCTCTGGAACAAGGTTGGAATTAAAGTAGAAGGAGAAAATCTCTCCGTTACCATGGCAAGACCTTGTCCTTTCTTCCCAAGCTTGACGGGTTTTTCTACTTTCTATCCTATGAGCGAGAAATTCTATAATGAGCATAAGGATACGGATTATGCCCTTGAGGCTTCCGGATTGTATTCCAACGGTCCGTGGATGGTTACGGAATGGAAGCATGATGATTATTTCAAGTTTGAAAAGAATCCGCATTACTGGAATAAAGACAATATAAAGATTGATGTAATGAATTGGAAGGTTGTTACGGATGTGGAGACCAGGACCAACCTCCTGAAGACAGGAAAGCTGGATGGTTCTGCTATTCAGGCCAAAGACCTGCCTGATTTCCAGGATATGGCTACTTTGGATGATTTGAACCTGTCACCCCTGGTTGATAGACCGGACTTTAGCGTATTCTATATTGAATTTAACCATTTCAACAACCCGATTACTCAGAATCTCAACATTCGTAAGGCATTGGCCTATGCGTGTGACAGGCAGAGCTTCGTTGAAAAGATCAATCTGGGCGATGAGCCTGCTTTGGCATTGATACCGAAGGAATTCCCTGGCTTGTCCAAGACTTTCCGCGAGGAAGCCGGCGAAAGACTGTTTGAGGACAACCAGAAGGAGAAGGCAAAGGAATTCCTGGCAGCCGGTCTGAAAGAGCTTAATATGACGGAACTGCCCCCCATTGATATGCTTATTGGCGAAAGTGATATTGCAAAGAAAATCGCCGAGAAGTTCCAGGCTGACTGGAAGGAAATTGGTATCACGGTGAATCTGGTACCCCTACCCTGGGGTGAGCAGCTGACAAGGCTGACGGAAGGCGATTTTGCAATGTCTTCCACCGGTTGGGGCCCTGATTATCTGGATCCGATGACCTACCTCGATATTTTCCAGACTGGAAACGGAAACAATCATGGGCAATATAGCAACGCGGAATATGACTCCTATATCGAAAATGCCAAGAATGAAAAAGATCCTGCTAAGAGGATGGAATACCTGTATAAGGCTGAAAAGCATCTCATCGATAATATGGTAGTCGCTCCCCAGTATTTCCGAAATGCCCATTGGACTTTTAAGAAATACGTAACCGGGGTTGTCCATCGGGGAATTGGTGCCAACGTTGATTTCTATTGGGCGGACATCGATATGAATGCTAAGATGGAAGCCCAGCAATAAGAAGGGAAAACGGCGAATGCCTTTTTATACAACGGCATAAGCGTATTGTTTCAGGAGGGTGTATGTGTATTCGTGCATACACCCTTTCTCCTGTATTTATTGTGTCTAAATATTAGCGAATGTATCGTTTTTGTTGATTTCATACCAATGTGGAAGATCATTAGCGTATAACCAAGAAATGCTGCTGTTTGTTTGTGTGAAATATGTTAAAATATATATAGTTTTTTGCAGAAAAGCTGTCGTGCTAGACTAAAGAAAGAACAAAAGCTGACATGAAGAGCATCTCTGTATAGCTTTTTTAGTTTGCGTAGAAGGAGGTTTACAATGTGCTGAGGTATATCTTGACGAGAATCCTATATGCAATTGTTACATTGTTTGTCATAGCAACCCTCACATTTCTGATCATGAAGGCACTTCCTGGAAACCCTTTCATGGATCCGAAGATAAAGCCGGAAGTTCGGGAAGCGCTAATGAAGCGGTATGACCTGGACAAGCCGGTCATGGTTCAGTATGTGAATTACATGAAAAATCTGTTAAAGGGTGACTTGGGAACTTCCATGCGAACTCCGGGGCGTTCCGTTACCCAGATTATCCGGGAGACCTTTCCTAAATCCTTTGCATTGGGCTGGAGAGCAATGGTGATTGCGGTTGTCTTCGGCTTACTTTTGGGAATTATTGCGGCCTTGAATCATCAGGGAATAGGGGACTATATCGCAATTACAATCGCCATTATAGGAGTTTCTGTTCCCAGTATTATTTTAGGACCGTTGCTGGCATATATTCTGGGGGTTGAGCTGGGATGGTTCCCTGTCACGGTAGATAAAACCCAGTGGTCCCTTGTCCTGCCATCCATCACCTTAGCTTTGGGATCGGTAGCCTTGATTTCACGTTTGATGCGTTCTACCACTCTTGAAGTCCTTGGGCAGGATTATATCAGTACAGCCAAAGCCAAAGGCTTGAGCAAATTTCAGGTGGTTACCAGGCACGTGATTCGAAATGCGATCATGCCGGTCGTAACCGTAATGGGACCGTTATTTGCAGCATTAATCACAGGTTCTATTGTAATTGAGCAGATATTTGCCGTAGCAGGCTTAGGCAGATATTTTGTACAAACCATTTTTTCACGGGATTATCCAATGATAATGGGAATTACTATATTCTATGCAGCTTTAATCATCCTATCTATTCTTATTGTCGATTTGGCATATGGATTTATTGATCCCAGACTTCGTGTTGGAAAAAGGGGAGGAGAATAAATGGCTGATACAAATTTAAAGACCATCGATAAGGATATGTTCACCCGTGTGGGGAAGAATCTTGAGGCTGCTCAGGCAATCAAACGGCCAAGCCTGTCCTACCTCAGCGACGCTCTAAGACGATTGAAGAGCAACAAACCTGCCATTATCTCCTTCTGGGTATTGATGTTTATGATTGGCATGTCGATATTTGGCCCTATTATCAGTCATGCATTATACGGTCACACTTATGGAAAGCAGAATCTGGAGGAGCAGAACCAGACGCCTATTATGACCAATGCCAGAAGTATCACATTAACGGCAAATGATGTATTTGAATATAAGCGATATGTGCCTAAGTTTAGAAAAACCGAAATTCGTTTTACCGATGTTCGTTTAAAGTCAAGAGGCAAAATCGCATTTAAGATAGGTAATCAGACCGAGGAATCCTGGCAGGGGGATAAGAAGGAATACAATCTTGAGATTATGGTGGAAGGCCAGGACACCCGGAAGAGTATTATAAAGAAATTGAATGACGAAGGGGAGAAGATACTGGAATCTGATCCTGATTTCCGTGGTGTTACATTCATCAAAAAAGGTAATGATCTGGTTGCAAAAACGAAGGGCAAGGTATGGTTTAATTCTACCCATTGGTTGGGAACGGATGAATTCGGCCGGGACCTTTTCACAAGACTTTGGGAAGGTGGCAGAATATCATTCTTGATTGCATTTGTTTCCGTTTTTGTAACGGTGCTGATTGGCGTTATTTACGGAGGAATTGCAGGTTATATTGGGGGCACCGTTGATACCATTATGATGCGCTTTGTGGAAGTCATGATGACGGTGCCGGATATGTTGTATATTATTCTGCTTTTGACACTTTGGGATCCCGGTATCATGCCCATAATCGTGGTGTTGGTTGTGACAGGTTGGATGGGTACTGCCAGGATCGTTCGGGGTGAAGTGATGAGACTGAAGCATTCCGAGTATGTCATAGCTGCCCAAGCCCTCGGTGCAGATAGCAAGCGGGTTATTTTCAAGCATCTGATCCCCAATACGATGGGACCGATCCTTGTAAACATGACGATGATGATTCCAAGCATGATCTTTTCAGAAGCGTTCTTAAGCTTTATCGGATTAGGGGTACCTGCCCCCTATGCTTCCTGGGGTGTTTTAGCGAATCAGGGAGCAAAGATTTTCAGGCAGTTTCCCCACCAGCTATTGGTACCTGCGGCGTTTATCTGTATCACCATGCTCAGCTTTAATCTCCTCGGAGATGGATTAAGGGATGCACTTGACCCCAGATTGCGAAAGTAAGGAGGAAAAGGAAAAGTGGGAAAGAAAATATTAGAGATCAAGAACCTGGAAGTTTCCTTCGATACCTACGCAGGTGAAGTGCAGGCAGTTCGGGATGTTTCCTTTGATATATATGAAGGCGAAACCCTTGCCATCGTTGGAGAATCCGGGTGTGGAAAGTCGGTTACCGCAAAATCTATTATGAAATTGAATCCTCAACCGCCGGTCCGATATAAAGGCGGTCAAATCCTATTTGAAGGCAATGATATTATCCGGATGAAGGAAAGAGAAATGAGGAAAATCAGGGGGGCAGAGATCAGTATGATCTTTCAGGACCCCATGACTTCTCTGAACCCTACGATGACCGTCGGAAAGCAGATTATGGAAGGCTTGAAAAAACATCAGCATGTTTCCGGTTCAGAGGCGAAAAAGACGGCCATTGAGATGCTTCGTATGGTGCAGATTCCTAATCCGGAACAGCATTTTCATGAGTATCCCCATCAGTTTTCAGGGGGAATGAGGCAAAGGGCCATGATCGCAGTGGCTTTGGTGTGCAAGCCGCGTGTTTTAATAGCTGATGAGCCTACCACTGCGCTGGATGTAACCATTCAGGCTCAAATTTTGGAGCTTATGGCTGATTTGCAGAAACAAACGAAAACTTCGATCATCCTGATCACCCATGATTGGGGGATTGTAGCAAAAATGGCCGATCGCGTGATTGTCATGTATGGTGGAAAGGTTGTAGAAAGCGGTCCGACAAGGGAAGTATACTACAATTATCATCATCCATACACCTTGGGACTGTTGAATTCCGTACCGCGTGTTGATATTCGAAAGCAGGATGAAAAGCTGATGTCAATTGACGGTACGCCTCCCGATCTGTTTATGCCACCTCCGGGCTGTCCATTTGCGGACCGCTGCGAATATGCTATGAGAATTTGTCGTGAGGAAATGCCACCCCAGTTTGCAATAAATGAAAAGCACTACGCAGCTTGTTGGTTAAATCATCCCAGTGCAGAGGCTACTGATATTCCGTTTGGAAATAAACGAACCTCAACAACGGCTGGAAAGGGGGGGACAAACAATGACTGAGAATACGCAGGAAGTCCTGGTAAGCGTTAAGAATCTGAAAAAATACTTCAATGTAAAAAAGAATACCGTCCTGAAAGCTGTGGATAATGTCAGTTTTGATATTTATAGAGGTGAAACCCTGGGCCTTGTTGGGGAATCCGGCTGTGGAAAAACGACCGTAGGCCGAACTATCCTGGGGATATATCCTAAAACCGACGGTCAGGTCCTGTTTGACGGTATGGATGTTCACAGTTTGAAAGGTAAGCAATTGAAGGAATACAAGCGAAGAGCTCAAATGATCTTCCAGGATCCCTATGCTTCCCTGGATCCGAGGATGTTGGTGTCCAACATTATCGCAGAAGGAATTGATATCCACAATTTAGCCAAAGGTGAAGAACGAATGCAAATGGTTTACGAACTTCTGGAGAAGGTGGGGCTAAACCATGAGCATGCGAACCGTTTTCCCCATGAATTCAGCGGCGGACAGCGCCAGCGTATCGGTATCGCCCGAGCTCTGGCAGTACGTCCTGACTTCATTGTATGCGATGAGCCCATATCTGCATTGGACGTGTCCATACAGGCTCAAATTGTGAACATGCTACAGGAGCTTCAGAAGGATCTGGGTCTTACCTATTTGTTCATTGCCCATGATATTTCCATGGTCAAATATATCTCGGATCGAATTGGTGTGATGTATCTTGGAAAGCTTGTGGAATTAGCAGAGAGCCATGAGTTGTACTCTCAACCGGTTCATCCCTATACCCAGGCTTTGCTGTCAGCTGTTCCCATTCCCGATCCGGATGTGGCAGTCAAGAAACAGAGGATTATATTGGAGGGAGATGTACCCAGTCCGATCAATCCACCTGCCGGCTGTCGCTTCAGGGAACGCTGCAAATATGCCATGCCGATTTGCAGCGAAGCGGAACCCGAACTTAAGGAAGTGTCCAAAGGTCATTTCTCAGCTTGTTTCCTGAATGAAAAATGACAATTGCGATAGACGCGATTAACCCGGAAAGAGTATCTTTCCGGGTTATTTTTCAGAGAAGTCCGTTTGCAAACGTTATTAAATGGTGCCGGTAGTAGCATCTGTCATGCTAGCTGTACACACCCACAATTCGTATAAACCTGATTCTGTCCCAATAATATTCCCTTAGAGGGTAGTAGTATCTGTCTGTTGTGTGGGTATTGATCAGTATATTATCGATAGTTGGAGGGTTTCCATGTTGGACTACGAACAGGGAATGACCAAAATCCCTGTCTTTATAAAAGGCCAGTTGGATAATATCACCGATCTCGATTTCGGAAACGTCAACCTCCTTGCCAAAAGGACCTGGGCTAATATAATTCCTTGTTAAATAACGATATAGAAAAGGCACTCCCGTCCATGCAGGTGCCCGCCGGTTTAGGTTCACATAATACCAGCCTGTATCCTGGGTATAATCCATTACAAGGCTGCCGGCATACAAGCATTGGGAAATATAATTGGTACAATCTCCACCAATCTCTGAAAAATCATAATACGAAGGATTTCGCTTCAGAGCCCACTGATTGGCATATTGGAGTGCTTTTTCACGGTTGTAGGGCTTTATCAAACGCTGGATACGCATTGAAAATCCTCCCCGGAATTAACTTATGTCATATAATTATGAGGGAAAGGGCAAAGAAGTGCATGAATTTCTATGCTTAAGTAAGAAGGCATGACATCTGAGGATGCTATTTCCTGATTAGCAGGCATCAAAAATGGTGGATTTTTTGTATGAACTGTGTTATAATGATTTTGTTAATCGCTATGCGTCTGTAGCTCAGTGGATAGAGTGTTCGACTCCGACTCGAAAGGTCGCAGGTTCGATCCCTGCCAGGCGCACCAAACCCGCTTACCGTCAAGGTAGGCGGGTTGTTTATTTTGAAGATGATTTTTCCTGGGGTGGCCGGAGTCATCACCCCTATCAAAATAATAAATCTGCATAAAAAGAATAAATTTTGATTGAGGTTAACACCTGCAAAATTGACATAACAGCTGTAAAAAACATAATTGCAAGCAAAGCCTTCCCATATCCACATTGGGCATGCCAAAACGCCTTGCGAAGTCCCCGTATGCTTGGCTTGGGAATTGAAGCCAATTCAGAAAAGCACGGTATTCCGGATTGTGGGGATCCATGGCGACCGCCCTTTGGGCATGCTCCAGGGCCTGTGCCCGATTTCCTATGCCTGCATTTGCAACGGCACTGTAATAGTACCAGCGGGCTGTGCGATCCTTAATGCTATGCAGCACATTCAGTGCTTCCGCATACTGTCCATGATGTATATAACTAAGGGCTGCAGCCATATAGGGAGATTCATGGGGATCGTGACGGCTTTGCTGCCGGTAGCCGCCAAATGGGTCAAAATCACCGAAGGGATCATAGCCTCCATACGGACCATGATGCCCTTGCTCAAAAGGACCCTGATTCTGGCGTGTAGAATCACCGGTATAGCCGGAGTGTTTTTTATTCATGATCTGATCATAAGCGGCATTGATCTCTTTCATTTTCTGTTCAGCGTATTTATCTCCCGGATTGGCATCAGGATGATACTTTCTGGCAAGTTTTCGGTATGCTCGCTTTATTTCATCATCCGTTGCAGTTAGAGGCACCCCTAGTACTTCATATGGGTCTTTTATCATTTCTTAATTCCTTTCACTGCCGTTTTTCTCCTTTTGAATATGTATATATTTCGTCCATACGCCTGAATATAGGATGTTTATTAGAATTTCATTGTCCTGTATGATGGGCAATTTTTCAAACTCCATAGCACACTCACTGATAAACAGTGTCAGAATATCTTTGCATCGCTCTTCGAAATAATCCTCTTCATACATTGTCCGTAAGGGGTTGTAGCGCTGTTTTTGGATATCATCCTTTATATCCTCATAAGCATCCATCGTATAAATGAATCTGCCCAGTGCCGCTGCCATGCGGCGCAGGGTAGGAGCCCAGTTATCCTCCTGAAAAACAAACAGTTCGCTCATTAAGCTGCCAAAACAATTTGCAGCGGTATCCAAGTCATAATTTTCTTTCCTTTCAAGAATCCTCAACTCATTCAAGCTTCGTATAATTGTATCGCATTGTCGTGGGTACTTGATTTTCAGCCTCTCATATCTCTTCTTCAGCATCTTTGCAGCGGCATAGCTCAGTATGTTTTTCTCATCCTGCCAGTCATCAAGTAATTTATGATAGGCAAGAACAATATTCATATCCGCAGCGTAGGCCGTAAATTGATTATACCAATACTGATGTTGCTTAGTAGGATGCACCAAACACCGTTCGCTCCCATTCACATTGTCGGGTTCATATAAAGAAGCTAAGAGCAGGATCAGAAAAGTCATGTCATAAGTAAGGGTCATACGACCGGTTTGCCCAAAGCGCTTCCCTAAGGTTCTACATAAGCCGCAGTAGCACGACTGATAGCGCTGTAATGCGTCCGGCTCCAAAGCTTCCTTATTTGCAACCACATAACCAAACATAGCATCATCCCATTAGGTTTTTTTAATAAAAGTATTTCCGCATTTAGGGCAGGATATTTTTATTTTTCCCTTGCCTTTCGGCACGCGAACGGTAATACCGCATTGGAAACATTTGAAAAAGCGGTGGGTTTTTCGTTGAACAAGCATATCCTTTTTTCGGCGGAACCAAGAAATGCACTGATTTCTCCATTGAAGGTATCTCAGGTTTTCCTGATATCGCTTATAGGTATTTCTTGAGAACATGCGATAATAGGTATATATCAAACATGCAATTGCAAGGTACCATAATACTGCCCCCAATCTATTCTTAACAATCATTCCTATGAAAAATACAATCAAACTGACAACAGATAAGAATCTGCCCAACTGGTCCGCTCCGTATCTTCCCCTCATAAAGTTGAGAAACCGTTCTTTCATTTGTTGCACCTCGATCATTCTTTTATTATATAAGTTTATTTTATGCCCTCTGATTTGATTATTGCAAGCCTTTTTGTATTTGAAGCAGTATGAGGATAGCTTTCGTAAACCTATAGCAGGGTATCTTATATTATATAATATAAATGTGAACACAGTATGAACATAATTTGAACTGCACGTGGGAAGGCTGTCGCTGCACGGCTTGACATTAATAGACAGCTATATTAGGATGGGAAAAAGAAGTCATTGCTCCTATATTAAGGTTTTGTTTTGCCAATGTTTATATACAGTAAATAGATGGAAATAATATAGAGGAATTCAGCGTAGGGAGGAGAATCCTCGTGGAGCTTCCATTGAGTCTGCAAACTGCCATCGAGCAGGAGATGGAACAGCGATCAACAAAGAAACTTGCTGTACTGGCCATGGAAATTTCTGAAGGATACCGATCTGGTGTCCCCTTCAACAAAGGAAGATATATACGATCTGAGGAAGACGTATTGGCATATGTATCGTACCGGCTGCCTGCAACATATGCTGCGGCATATTCGGCAATCAACCGGACCAGGGAGCGTTTTCCTGACTGGAGCCCCAAAACGATGCTGGATGTGGGAGCCGGTCCCGGTACGGCTATGTGGGCAGTGTCGGCGACATGGGATGGTTTGGAGGGCATTACCCTGCTGGAGCGGGATGAAAATATGATAGCCTTTGGTAAACGCTTGTCTCAGTATTCACCTGATACCTCCATCCGTCAGGCAAGATGGATAAAGACGAATATCACCAAAGAATGGGATATGTCTCCCCATGATTTGGTGATTGCTTCGTACGTTCTGAATGAACTGCCCCAGGTAAAAAGAGAAGCCTTTATACAACAACTTTGGGAGAAAGCGAGGGATCTCCTGATCATTATTGAGCCCGGTACACAAACGGGTTTTCAACGAATCTATCAGGCCAAAAAGCAATTGCTGGCTTTAGGAGCCAAGATGGTGGCACCATGTCCCCATGAAAGACCTTGTCCGTTGCCTGAAGATGATTGGTGCCACTTTTCACAGCGATTGGCCCGAACAAAACTTCATCGAACGGTAAAGGGCGGAGAATTAGCTTATGAGGATGAAAAGTTTAGCTTCCTTTCCATGGCCCGGACAAGGAAGGGAACAGCTATTCCGGGCTTGGTGATACGCCATCCGCAGATTCGGAAAGGACATATCGCGCTGCGTCTATGCACACCCGATGGGATTAAAAATACCGTCGTGACACGAAAGGATAAGGGGAATTTCAGAAAAGCCCGTGAGCTACGCTGGGGTTCCGTTTTACGGGTATGATTTCATATTTTCTTCTAAATCGTTTGAGAAAGGCTGTTGAAAATGGAGCATATGGAGCATCCACCCATTTATATGGTGACGGTTGTGCCAGGACTGGAACATATTGCCATGCAGGAAATGCAGGGGAGATTTCCGACATTGGAAGTTGTAAAGCAGCTAAGGGGGAAGGTGTTTTTCTATTATACCGGCAACTACAAGGATCTCCTGCTTCTAAAATGTATTGAGAATTTGTATCTATATCTGGATAGTTTTCATATAGGGCCCCATAAGGCGGATTTACCGGAGCTTTCAAAGAAAATAAAAAATCTCCGTATCCCTTCAAGCATCACAAGAATGCTGCATCCGGATAAGGTCAGTCCCCCAAAAATTATGGTGAGTGCAAGTCGTTCCGGAAAGCACACCTTCAGCAGATTTGATGTAGCAAGGATTGTCTTAAATGCGCTGGTTGATTGTTTTCCTTTTCAGGAAGGTACCGTTGAACAGCATGACATTGCCTTCAGAGTGGATGTCGAGGGGGACAGGGCATATATACACATAAAGTTGACCCCTGCGTCCTTCCGCTTTCGAGGTCGGAATAAGGAGTTTCTTTCAGGGGCTTTGAAGGCCACGGTAGCCCATGCAATGGTTTTAGTCTCCGAGCCGGATGAAACAGATGTTTTCCTTGACCCCTTTTGCGGCACGGGTACCATTCCATATGAAAGATCATTCTATGATGCATACGCGATCCTGGCAAGCGATTCCTCCCAGGAAAGGCTTGAGGTCGCCAAGCGCAATCTGCCGGATTATATTGGTATGAATTGCTGGGATGCATGCCATACAGAACTGCCAGATCATTCGGTAACCAAGATTGTATCGAATTTGCCATGGGGAAAGCAGATCACAGTGGACGACATTGGCAGTTTATATCTCAACTTTTTAAGGGAAGCCGGGAGAATCCTCGCCCCAAAGGGAAAAATCGTCTTGTTAACCGACCGGGAGGATTTATTAGTCAAAGGAGCAAAAAAGAATCATTTCAGGATGAAGAAAATTACTACTCTGAGTCTTCATGGTATGCATCCTTCCATATTTCTGCTGGAGAAGTAATTTATATGTTTTTTTGTGAGAATATCGAGATATGATATAATATATCCATTGACAGATAGCCTATATACATATGCTGTATTCGATCGTTGTAAGGAATGGGATAACGGAAATAGGGAGGTCCTGGTCTTGAATCCAGCAGCTTATGAGATCCTTGCTTTAGCGGCGAGGTACTGGTTTGTTTTTCTCATTGGTTATATCTTGTTTCGCATTATAGAGAATTCCTATACGGAATATCAATATGAAAGGAGCCTTAAACAGGGACAGGAAGCTGTAAAGAAGCGTTATTTGGGTGTTCTCAAAATCATATCTGTCGCAGATAAGCGTGATGAAATGCTTGGACAAAAGTTTTTTCTTACCAGGGAAAACGTCATAGGGAGATCCCAAAAAAGTGACCTGGTGATTTCCCATCCCACCGTATCGAATACCCATGCCGAGATCTATCAAAAGCGGGGGAACCTATATATTCAGGATCTTCAAAGTAAAAATGGCACTTTTCTAAATAATAAAAGAATAAAAAAGAGACAAGTCCTCCAATCAGGAGATATTTTACAGTTGGGAGGAGTTCGCTTATCCGTAACCTTGAATGAACAGAATGTAAGGTGATATTATGCAGATATTAAACCGCCCCAGCGCAGCGGGCTTGTTATTCCTTATCATTGTTTTCAATCTTTCGGCCTTCGCAGTGATGGCTCTGCGATCCGAAATCTTTGATGTAATGGCTATAGTGATAGGTGTCCTCATCAGTTTACTGCTTCTTTTTCAGTATTTTTTACTTACGAGTTTTTTTCGCTATGTAGATCGGTACGTATTGATTATTGCGAACATCCTTGCGGATATAGGTTTTATTATCCAATATCGTTTAAATCCGGATACAGCCCTACGGCAGATCCAGTGGTTTGGAGTCGGGATGGTTGTAATGGTTGTCGCTTTGGTATTGGTAAAGAACTTTTCAATATGGGACAGGTACGTATACTTCTATATGGCAGCGGGAATTGCATTGCTCATTTTAAGTCTGGTCTTCGGGAAGGAAATATATGGTGCGAAAAACTGGATACGTATTGGCGGCATCCAATTTCAGCCATCGGAATTTGTAAAGGTTCTTCTTATTTTCATTCTGGCAGGCAGCATGAAGGAAAAAAAACGGGTGAGAGAGTTGTGGCCAATGGGCGCTTTCGTAGCTATAGCCGTTATATTATTGGTGCTGCAGCGGGATCTGGGTGCTGCCCTTTTGTATTTCCTTACCTTCATCATTACAGTTTATATTGGCACTTCCAATATTCTCGTTACGGCTGCCGGACTGATGGCCGCAGGGGCTGGGGCTGTACTAAGCTATCATTTGTTTAGCCACGTGCGTGTACGGGTAAATATCTGGCAGGATCCATGGTCGGATATCAGCGGCACGGGATATCAAATTGCCCAGTCTCTTATGGCGATTGCCAGCGGCGGCTTGTTTGGATTGGGCTTGCATCAAGGAACACCGAAAATTATACCGGCTTACCATACGGATTTTATTTTTGCTGTGATCTGTGAGGAATTTGGTATTTTGATTGGCATTGCCATTATTGCATTTTATGTACTCCTGGTCATTAGGGGAGGCCTTATCGCATTTAATGCAAAGAACAGGTTTCATGCTATTTTAGCTTTTGGCTGTACTTGCATCATTACCCTTCAAAGCTTTATCATCATAGGCGGTGTCATCAAAATGATACCTCTTACCGGTATTACCCTCCCTTTTATCAGCTATGGAGGCAGTTCGATGGTTGTCAATATGGCTTTGATCGGCATCCTCGAAGCAGTCGCGATACACAATGGATTGACTGAGGAGAAGGAAAGGGAGAGACTGCTGGAAGAGGTGATCGAATGAAGGAACTGAGGCGCAATATCTTTATCATCCTCGCTGTCTTTGTAGCCGCTTTTCTGTTTCTTATAGGTAATTTTTCATATGCTGTCTACTTCTATGGTGGACGATGGTTTGAAAACTCATATAATGTACGAATACAATCGGAGAAGAAAAAAGTCATAACGGGAACCATATATGACCGTAATGGAGAATTGCTGGCTGTGACAAAACAGGACAAGTCCGGTGAAGCTTTTCGTTATTATCCTAACGGTGCAGCCACCGTTCATGTGGTTGGTTATGACCATCCAAAATATGGGAGGGCAGGTGCCGAAGCATTTTTTGCCCGTTATTTACTTGGTTTTGATAACAATATCATAGAGAGGATCTACCAGACCCTTTTTCTGTATGAGCGGAAAGGCAACAATGTTGTTCTCACAATAGATTCGCGATTACAGAAGGATGTTCATAAGCTGTTGACAAAAAAGAAGTATCAGGGTGCTGTGGTCGTTTTGAACGCAAGAACGGGAGAAATATTGACCATGGTCAGCAGACCCGATTTTAACCCTAACGAATTGGAAGAGGTATTCTCTGATGTAAGCAAAAAGGAAAAGGAGAACCAAACGGATGGGCGTTTCCTGAATCGAGCCACCCAGGGCTATTATACACCTGGCTCCATCTTTAAAATCATCACAGCTGCTTCTGCCATCAGGTATAAAGAGGATGTTCAAAATGAAATCTATAATTGCGACGGGAAACTGGAAGTCAACGGCCAAGTGATTCGTGATTATAATAAGGAAAAGCACGGCAAGATCAATCTGAAAAATGCTTTTTCCCTTTCGTGCAATTCAACCTTTGCCGAACTGGGTCTTGAGCTGGGCCGAACCCGCTTGAAGAAAACAGCCGAGGATTTTGGTTTCAATGAGGAGTTTCTGTTTAATGATGTACGAATGGGCAAAAGCAAATTTGACCCTGCAACGGATGCAGGAGAGGATGAACTCGCTTGGGCAGCCATAGGGCAAGCAGAAGATATTGTCACTCCTCTTCATATGGCAATGATAGCCGGCAGCATCGTGAATGACGGCATCATGATGGAACCCAAGCTGTTAAAGAGCGTTGTGAATATCCGGGGATATCAGGTAAAGACTTTTAAAGCTCATTCCTACAAGCGGACCGTTTCCCAGGAAATTGCCGCTATACTTCAGGACATGATGGAGGAGGTTGTGAAGACGGGAACGGGCAAATCATTAAAGCCCCAAAGATATGCGAATCTGAAAGAACTGAGTATTGGTGGCAAGACAGGAACGGCTGAAGTTGGTGAAGGGAAGAAAAAGAAGAATTACGCATGGTATGTGGGTTTTGGAGATGACGGTCAAGATCCCCTTGCCATTGCCATTGTTTTGGAGGACGTGAAGGGAACAGGAGGGAAGGAAGCCGCTCCTTTGGCGGGCGAAATCCTGAATAAAGCAATCGGCTACTTAAAATAGGATGGCGAATAAACCTCAAACCCCCTTTTTTGACAGGGGGTTTTCTGTTAATCTCTTTCGTGCTATAAAAAAGAGCTTTTGCTATAATAAAAAAGACGTGCTATGAAAAGTCAACAAATATTTAATTGTTCTTTGACAGCCACATAGAGATTCTGGTACTAACGAGAGTTTGTGGGTGACCATTGATAGTTAGGGTCAAAAGGCCTGTTATCTTTCCATAGAGAGTATATCAAGTGAACCATACGGCGAGCTACGGCACCTGTTGCAACCAAGGTATGCTTTCCTTCACTGCGTTTTTTCTCAAAAAACTCTTTCATTTCCGGATTGAAACGTCTAGCGGAAACAGCAGCGAGCCAAATACTATGCCTTAGGACAGGAGAACCCCTTTTTGAAATGCGATTACGGGTACCCTCAAACTGACCGGAAGAGCGCACAGTTGCATCTAAACCAGCATAAGCCACAAGAGCCTTAGCATTAGGAAAGCGGTTAATATCGCCAATTTCTCCAATAATTGAAGCAGCTAAAACAGGTCCAATACCAGGGATAGTCTCTAAAACATGGCGATAAGCAGTATCCTTACTAGGCCGCATTTCCTCCATAACTTGGTCAATGGCTTCTTCTATAACACTGATTTGTTCTTCGATAAATTCAATTTGTTCGACTAATAATCGAAGTTCAAGAGTAAAAGTATCTAGCGCAATATTAATGCCAAAAGTGCCTTTAGCCAGAGCTTGTATCTGCTTTGCCCGATCAACTCCCAACCTACCCCGAGAATGCTTATTTAAAAAAGCGGTTAGCTCTGATAGATCTGCTTCAGCCAGGTCTTCTGGTGCAGTAAAAGACTTAAGTAATTCCCGGGATGTATTAATAAAAACATTAGAAAAACATTGCGGGTATTCAAGAAAGATCCTATCAAGGATACCTAGAACCCTGTTTTTCAGCCCACCCACTTGCCGGACAAATTCGAAACGAAGCCGGGATAGGTTTTGCAGCTTAAGAACAGTTTCTGAAGCAAGTTTGGTTTCAGAAATATGACCAAAACGAACGATATCTGCAAGAAGGTGAGCATCCTTACGATCTGTTTTAGTTTTACGGACATAGAAATTACGTAAAGCATCGGATTGGATAGGGTTTATCACATGGATTTTATACCCCAACTCTGTAAGGTGGTAGTAAAGACTTAACCAGTAGTGGCCGGTAGCTTCCAAACAAAACTCAACATTACTCACCTCGATTTCTAATCGCTTCAAGTTATGAATGAGTTTATCAAGGCCATTTCTAGTATTATCCACAAAAATTTGGAGGATTACATTACCGCTTTCATCCACAATACAAATCTCATGACGATACTTGGCTACATCAATACCACCATAGAACATGTTAATCCCTACTTTCTGATTATTTGGCAGGGTTTCCCGCAGCTCCCTATGAGTTTCAACCTTGCTCGTGACTCGAGGCATGCAGCAAGCCGCATCCACAACGTGCTCATTCGAAACATCTCATGGGGGAGGGGCAACACTCTTTAAATCGGGACAGTTAAGCTTCCCAAGGAGGTAGATCGAAGCCCCCTGCCACTACGAGAATAATTTAGACAAAAGGTACCAGAATTCCTATGTGGTTGTCAAAGAGCTTAAAGTTGATTTTTCAGCACGTCGAAAAACTAACTATATTGTACAAGGAGGTGTTATGATTGACGACCGATTTGGAGGAACGATTGGCAAACCTTCCGGATCATCCCGGTGTATATATCATGAAGGATGCACACGGAAAGATTATATATATAGGGAAAGCTATTTCGCTGAAAAACAGGGTACGTCAATATTTTCAGGCATCCCGTACTCATTCGGTGAAAGTCAGGGCAATGGTCAACAACGTCGAGAGCTTTGAATATATTCTGACGGATTCTGAATTGGAAGCCCTTATACTCGAGTGCAACTTAATCAAGAAGCATCGGCCTAAATACAATATTTTGCTTAAAGATGACAAGCATTACCCTTATGTGAAGGTAACCATGGACGAGGATTTTCCTAGGATCGTCGTTACACGATCGATGAAAAATGACAAAGCCCGATACTTCGGTCCCTTTACCGGGATGAATGCCATCAAAGAGATGCTGGAAGTGGTTAAAAAAATCTTTCCGGTACGAACCTGTAAAAAGAATCTGGATAAAAAACTGGGAAAGGAACGGCCTTGCTTGAATTATTACATCAAGCGATGCATGGGACCCTGTCAAGGGAATATTTCCTCTGAAGAATACAAGAAGATGATGAAGCAGGTATGTGATTTCCTGGGCGGAAAGCATGAGGAAGTCATACGGGACCTGCAGATGAAGATGCAGGAAGCCTCTCAGGCACTTAATTTCGAAAAAGCTGCTTTATATCGGGATCAAATTGAGGCTGTGCAGAGGGTAGTTCAGAAACAAAAGGCCATTTCTACAACGATGGAAGATCAGGATGTCATCGCTTTTGCCAGGGAAAAGGACGACATCATGGCCCAAATGTTCTTCATCCGATCCGGCAAACTGATCGGCAGCCAACACTTTTTTCTGGAGGAGTCTTCAGAAACGGAGCTGCGTGAGATCATTGCGTCCTTTATCAAGCAGTATTATTTGACTGCTTCGTTTATTCCCCGGGAGATTCTCCTTCAGGAAGATATTGATGAGGCGCTAATCATTGAGCGCTGGTTGTCCGATAAAAAAGGTAGCAGGGTGTACATCAAAGTACCGCGCAGAGGGGAAAAGAAAAAACTGGTCGAAATGGCTCGGCGAAATGCCACGGAAGCCCTGCAAAATTTCAAAGGGAAATTCTTAAGGGAGAAGGAGCGCACCCAGGGGGCACTGGAAGAACTGGCCAGGCATCTGGGCCTAAACGAAACCCCTAATCGCATCGAGGCATTCGATATTAGCAATATTCAGGGAACGGAATCGGTGGCTTCCATGGTGGTATTTGAGGAAGGGAAGCCTAAGTATCGCGATTACAGGCGATTCAAGATTAAGACAGTCACAGGCGCAAACGATTATGCCAGCATGGCAGAGGTTGTAGGCAGAAGATATAGGAGGGGATTAAAGGAACTGGCTGAGCGCAGGGAAAATGGCTTGGATCCGGAAGAGGGGAGGTTCTCTAAACTACCAGATCTGATCCTGATAGATGGAGGAAAGGGACAGCTGCATGCAGCTTTAGGGGTACTGGAGTCCCTCGGATTGAAGTCCATTCCCGCCATTGGCCTTGCCGAGAAATTCGAAGAAATCTATATGGAAGGTCAAGATGCTCCCATCCTATTGCCAAAGCATTCAAATGCCCTGCATCTTATCCAGCGAATCAGGGACGAAGCCCATCGCTTTGCTGTCACCTATCATCGCAGCCTGCGTGGGAAAAAAGGGACCATGTCCGTATTGGATGAAATACCGGGTATAGGGAAGATAAGAAGGAAAAATCTATTGAAGCATTTTACTACCATGGACGAGTTGAAGCGTGCCTCCGTTGAAGAGCTGGCACAAGTGGAAGGCATGAACAGACAAGCCGCCATTGCCGTGTACGAGTATTTTCATAAATAGTCTTTCCAGCTGTGGTATTTCATTATATAATATATTAGCTGATATATGGAAGACAGTGATGTGTAATATATAGATAGGAGACGAAAATGAAGTTTAGACTGATTGCTATTGACTTGGACGACTCTCTTCTTTATCATGACTTGACCGTCAGTCAAAGAAACAGAAAAGCTATCCAGGAAGCTGCTCGCCGGGGTATTATCGTGACCATCGCCACAGGGAGGATGTATCGCGCAACCCGGCCCTTTATTGATATGCTTGACATCAATGTACCGGTCATTACCTATCAGGGAGCAATGATTGTGGATGGAGCTACGAATGAAATTCTGCGCCACAGTCCGGTACCTTTGGAATGGGCCAGGAAAATTGTGGATTTTGCCCATCAGGAAAATGTCCATATCCAGGTATTTTTGAAAGACGAGTACTACTTTGAGGAAGCAAACCGCTTCAGTGAACTTTACGGAAGTGTCATTGGCTTTAAAGGCCATCCAGTAGGTCCTTTGAAGGACTTTCTGCAGGAACCCCCTACCAAGATGATTATCATCGATGAACCCCAAAGAATTTTAGCGCTACAAGGGCAGGCTCGTCAGTTCTTCGGAAATCAATTGGAAATAAGCATCTCCAAACCGCATTATTTGGAATTTACCCAGCCCGATGCCAATAAAGGGAAAGCCGTTCAGTATCTGGCCAATCTTCTGGATATCGGAGCTGATGAGGTGATTGCAATTGGGGACAGCTTCAACGATATTCCCATGCTGTCCTTTGCCTGTCTTGGGATAGCAATGGGCAATGCCCCCCAGGAAGTAAAGGATGCTGCGGATTATGTAACGGCATCCAATAATGAGGATGGGGTGGCTGTCGCCATCGAGAAATTCGCATTGGTGGATTAAGGAAACACGATGTCGATATCCGTCCAAATGGCCAATTTGTTAGGGGTGAAAACATGAACGCAATACCGATGGATGAATTTATAAGAGATCTTAACCTCGAAGTGGTCTATCCTGGAGACAGGGATCAAATCCTCATTGATACCAGTGATTTAAACAGACCGGGTTTACAGTTTGCAGGTTTCTTCGATTATTTTGCTGCCGATCGCATTCAGGTAGTAGGAAAAGTAGAGATGACATATCTTGAAGGCTTGAGCTTTGATACGCGGCGGGAGCGCTTGAGAAGGTATTTTCAATACGAGATTCCCTGCGTAGTGATCAGCAGGGGGATGGACCCACCTCCTGAGATGATAGAGGAAGCAATACGATATAAGCGACCTATCTTAAAATCCAAGCTTGATACCACGAAATTCTTTAATAAAGCGATTAATTATTTGGATGCAAAGCTTGCCCCCCGCATTACCCGTCATGGAGGATTAGTTGATGTATATGGCGTGGGGATCATGCTTATGGGTGAATCAGGGATCGGGAAAAGCGAAACGGCACTGGAATTGATAAAAAGAGGCCACCGACTGGTAGCAGATGATGTGGTTGAAATTAAGAAGATTTCAGATGATTCCCTGTTAGGTGAAGCTCCGGAAACGATAAGACACTTTATGGAGATAAGAGGAATCGGCATCATCGATATCAAGGCCATGTATGGGGCAGGAGCTGTGATAGACAGCAAGACCATCGATATGGTGATTCATCTGGAGGCATGGGATGATAATAAGGAATATGACCGGTTGGGTCTGATTGTAGAGTATACGAAAATTTTGGATGTGCAATTACCGGAGCTCATTCTACCCGTCAGACCGGGTAGAAATCTGGCAATCATTGTAGAAGTCGCCGCCCGGAATTATCGGCTAAAGGGCATGGGCTACAATGCCGCTCAAGAGTTGAACAAACGAATATCTCAGCTTTAGGGCAGTTCGAAAGGTTAAGCCGGAAAGATGAATCAGTATTGATATGTATCATATGGTACAAATAATAGATGAAATGGATGAAATGGAGGGTGACAAGCATGTACTATGTGGGAGTGGATCTGGGAGGAACCAATATTGGCGTAGGTTTGGTTACGGAGGACGGTCGCATTATCCATAAGGATGAAGTACCCACTTTGGTGGGAAGGCCTTATGAGGAAATCCTTAAGGATATGGCGGATTTGATCATCAAGGTCGTGAAGGAATCGGGCCATACGATTGATGAAGTAAAATACATCGGCATCGGGTCTCCCGGTGTAGCTGATGATCGTGTAGGTGAAATCGTATTTGCCAATAATTTGTATTGGCACCATGTTCCCGTCAGGAAGGAGATCCAAAAATATATTCAAAAGCCGGTTTATGTGGATAACGATGCGAATGTGGCCGGATTAGCCGAGTTTATGGTTGGTGCATGCAAAGGGACGAACAATTCCATTACCATTACCTTGGGAACCGGTGTAGGAGCTGGCATCGTTATAAATAAAAAGGTATTCAGCGGCTCCCATGGGGTTGGCTCGGAACTGGGCCACATGATTGTAGAAGTGGACGGAATCCCTTGTACTTGTGGTAACAGGGGATGTCTGGAACGCTATACTTCCGCCACTGCCTTGATACGGGAAGGGAAGAAAGGCGCGGAGGAGAATCCGGAAAGCCTCCTTTATAAGAAGGTACAGGGCAACCTGGATGCAATGAACGCTAAGATCGTGATTGACAGTGTCAAAGAAGGGGACGAAACAGCAGTAAAGATATTTGAAAAGTACATCTACTACCTGGCAATGGGAATCATAACCATGATTAATAGCTTTGATCCGGAAATAATTGCTATAGGCGGCGGCGTTTCAAGGGCTGGAGATTTCTTAATGGACGCATTAAGAAAAAAGGTGAAAGAGCATATTTTCTATAAGGAACTTCCTTATGCCCGATTAGTACTGGCTGAGCTGGGCAATGATGCCGGGATCATTGGAGCAGCCATGTTGGGCCGTAGTTGATGGAATAACTGAATTTTGAATGAAATATAATGGGAGTAAAGGGTTGATTGGAGGAATCTTCATGAAGAGAAGAGTAAAACCTTTTACTCTTTTTTTATGGGCGTGCACACTCCTGTTCCTGATATTTGCTCCTCATATGATCATGGATAAGCTGGATGCTCTAAACCCTGCTGAGCTACTGTCACCCCCTAAGGAGGAATGGACAGGGATATTGAATTTATGGGAGATCGCTTCCTGGCAAACGGGTTACGGCAGCAGAGTGAATTGGCTGAACAAAAGGATATATGAATTTGAAAGGCGTCATCCCGGTGTTTTTATTGAACTGCGTTTAATGAAACCTGAAGCAGCGAATTTATTCATCGAAGGAAAGGAAGTTCTGCCGGATATCATTTCCTTTCCTCCGGGCATGATCTCCAACCCTGCATCCATCCTTTCACCGATGGAAGATAACCCTTCTTTGAAAAGAGTACGGACTGAGCTTTTAAATGCTGTCAAGCTGGACGGAAAAACAATGGGGGTTCCATGGATGATGGGAAGCTATGGTATACTGGTAAATATGGAGCTGACGGCGGAAAGGGAGGTTGTTATCCCCGACGCCGAGGAGTGGAATGCGGAAGCTTTTTTACAGACGGTAAAAGAATGCTCCTTTGAAAAGGAACTGTCAAGAAAGCAAAAGGAATGGATATATGGCTTTGATGCAGGCAGAGCTGCTTTTACTTTTCCCCTGATAAGTCTGTTTTGGACAGGAGGGAATGAAGGGATCTCTGCTCAGGAGGTCTCTCTTTTGGCCGGTTTGAAAAGGGGGCCGGGACTGGTTCCGGACGGTTTTGCTTTCGCATCAGAGGAAACGGTATGGGACAGCTTTGTAAACGGAAGAGCGGCGATGATGCTGGGAAACCAACGAAATATATATGGAATGCTGGAGTTGGAAGAACAGGGGAAAAGCTTTGAATGGATCATCCTGCCCTTCCCCCGAATCCAGGGAGGAAGGGAGAGCTTCTTCAATGATCAGGTCCAGTTTATGGGAGCTGTTAAACAGGATAAACCGGCGAAGGAAAAAGTGGCAAAGAAATTCATCTGTTCAATCTTAGAGGAAGAGGTACAGGCCCAGCTGACAGATTTGGGTGTTTTTCCTGTTTTGGCTAATATGGACAGATTATATGAAAATGAAGAGAAAATGGATCAGATGGAAAAACATATACACATGCCATTGCGTATTCCCAACGCTTTTAAATGGAAAAAAACAATGGAAGGACTTCAGGGCTTGTTTGAAGAATTAATTTCCGGAAATAATCGTGTATTGACGGACATCAATAAAGTGCTCGAGCAATGCGTTGAATCAGATTCCTGACGGTGGATATAGCTTGTAAATTATACACAATTCGGGTAAACTATATCTGTCTGTTTACAAGTCTTTTTTAGAAAAACCCAGCCTCTTTAGTGGGGTTTTTTGCAAAAATAACGGTGTTGAAGAAATGGATTCTGTGGATTAGGAGTGGACAAATCGATGGACATACAGGAATTATATCAAAAATTAATCCTTGAGATTCCCCAGGAAGCGATATTCCAAAATGAATCGATGAAGAAGCATACTTCTTTTCGGATCGGTGGGCCGGCTGATATATTGTTAATTCCCTCTGACGTAAAGGAAATCCAATATGCCATTCAACTATGTAAGGATATGAACATCCCTCATTTTATCATGGGTAACGGGTCAAATCTCCTTGTAAGGGACAAGGGCATCCGTGGATTGGTAATTAAGATATCGGAAAGATATAAAGAGATCAAGGTGGAGGGAACGCGCATCCATGCTCAGGCAGGTATCCTGCTGTCCAGTTTATCATGCATATCTATCCAGTCCTCCCTGGCCGGTCTAGAATTTTGCAGCGGCATTCCGGGGACTTTGGGAGGAGCTGTAACGATGAATGCCGGTGCCTACGGCGGTGAAATGAAGAATGTGGTATCTTCCGTTACTGTATTGGATGAAAATAATCAGATCAAAAGGATCGATCATGAAGAGCTGGATTTTGGCTACCGGTCCAGCGTGATACAAAAGAAAGGTTATGTGGTTCTGGAGGTTGATTTGGATTTAAAGCCCGGAGACATGGAAACATCGAAAAAAATCGTGGAAGACTTAACCAGGCGGAGAAGGGAAAAACAGCCCATCTCATACCCAAGTGCCGGCAGCGCATTTAAGCGCCCTGTCGGCTATTACGCAGGGAAGCTTATCCAGGATTGCGGCTTAAAGGGAATGAGGATAGGGGACGCCCAGATCTCCGAGCTTCATGCAGGCTTTATCATCAATCTTGGCAATGCAACAGCTGCAGATGTCATTACATTAATTGAGCTGGTAAGGGATAAAATAAAAACGAAGTACGGTGTAGAGATGCATCCTGAAATGAAAATAGTGGGAGAAAAATAGCCAGGTATATACCAGGCTATTTTGATTATGAAGAAAAATTTTCGGAGGATAGCGAATGATAAAGCTTATTGCGGATTACCATACCCACACCCGCTACAGTCATGGTAAAGGGACGATCGAGGACAATGTAAGAATAGCCGTTCGAAGGGGGTTAAAGAGGATTGGCATTGCCGACCATGGATTCCAACATATTGGCTATGGGATGTCTTACAAGGATATTCGAAACATTCGGCAGGAAATCGATCGTCTGAACAAGACCTATCAGGGGGAGATCGAGATTCTGATGTGTGTGGAAGCAAATCTGATTGGGTTAGAGGGTGAAATCGACATACCGGATGAATATTTGAAGGTTTTTGATATTCTCCTTGTCGGTTTTCATAAGGCTGTTGTCCCCTTTCGAGTAAAGGATGGATGGGAATTGTTCATTAAGAATGCCTTGAATGCCGTTGTGCCGTTTTTGGGGGAACGGATACGTGAAAAGAATACATCCGCCTTTATCAACGCAATGGAAAGGTATCCCATTGATATCATCACCCATCCCGGAGCCAAAATCGATATCGATACCAGAAGCTTAGCCAGGCAGGCAGCTCGTAAAAAAACCGTCCTTGAGATCAATGCTCATCATGGCTATATGACAGCAGAATATGTTAAAATAGCTATGGAGGAGGGTGCAAAATTTGTGATCAGCAGTGATGCACATCATCCTTCTCAGGTTGGCAGCTTTGAAAAGGGTATTCGGATCGCGGAAGAAGCGGGCCTTTCCCCTAAAGATATTATCAATGCAGCAGAAAACGACGGGATGGAATTTCCTTTCAAGGGAGACATCTAGGGGATAGCCGGAAGAATGAAAAACAAGAGGAGGAAAAAACCATATGCGATTTGTGGTTGTCACTGGATTATCAGGAGCAGGCAAAACACAGACATTACGATATATGGAGGATATGGGTTTTTTTTGTATTGACAACTTACCGCCACAACTGATACCCAAGTTTGCAGAGTTGTGCTTCCAAACCTCCGGTAATATCGATAAAGTAGCCATTGTCGTGGATATCCGAGGCGGAGAGTTTTTTGATGATCTTTCGGAATGTCTGTTTAATCTGAAGAAGGCCGGTTTTCATTATGAGATCCTCTACCTGGATGCTTCCAATGAAGTGCTCATTAAACGGTTTAAGGAAACAAGAAGAAGCCATCCGCTGGTGAAGGACGGGAGGCTTCTGGAAGCCATTCAACTGGAAAGGGAGAAGCTGGTATACTTGAGGGAAAGTGCCCATCATGTGATTGACACCAGTAATCTTCTCACCAGGGAGTTGAAGGAAGTTCTGACGGACCTGTTTATGAATAAGGATGAGTACCGTGGCACTACCATTTCAATTATTTCCTTCGGCTACAAACGAGGGATACCTTTGGATGCCGATTTGGTTTTTGATGTACGTTTTTTGCCGAACCCTTTTTATATTGACCGTTTGAGGCTTCACTCCGGAAAAGATGCCGATGTACGGGATTATATTTTTGGTTTCCCTGAAACAAAACAATTCCTGGAAAAATTACACGACATGATAGAGTTCTTACTGCCTTATTATGTAAAAGAAGGGAAGAATCAACTGGTCATCGCCATTGGTTGTACAGGCGGTATGCATCGGTCCGTAACAATTGCCGATGCATTGTATGAACTCTTAAAGAGAAAGGAGCATCATGTTGTAATCGATCACAGGGATATTGAACAGGAAAGGGCCAGGTGAATGAGATGAAATTTCTTGATCGGTGCAGGCCTGGCATGGGCATAAAACGATGGCTCTTGGTAGGAATAGCAGGTATTGTCACCGTAAGTATAGGATTGAACCAGTTCATTGAGAGTCCCGACAGTCTTTACCGGGTGTTTTATTTCGTTTCCGGCAGTTTCTTGGTCATTCTTGGGGGTATCATTATATATATTGCCCTGCGGTATGGTCTTGGCACATTGATTGGTGCCATCTCTGACAGCCGGAATATGGCCGGTAGTTTGGAAGGGGATAAGCTTCAAGATCTGATTTATGAAAAGCGGGTACTGGTGAGGAGTCCTAAGATTGTTGTAATAGGTGGCGGGACAGGGCTTTCGGTCATGCTGAAGGGCTTAAAGCATTATACCTCCAATATTACTGCGGTTGTAACCGTCGCAGATGATGGGGGCGGTTCAGGTGTGCTTCGCCAGGAGATGGGTATTCTGCCGCCTGGAGACATTCGCAACTGCATTGTCGCATTGGCAAATGTGGAGCCTGTCATGGAACAGCTGCTCCAGTACCGTTTTCATGAGGGTGCATTGAGCGGGCAGAGCTTTGGAAACCTTCTGATCGCAGCCATGAGCGATATATCCAACGGATTTGAGGAAGCAATTCAACAGATCAGCAACGTCCTGGCGGTTACTGGCAGAGTGCTTCCTGTGACTTTGGATGATGTGGTTTTAACGGCAGAACTGGAGGACGGTACGATCATCAAGGGAGAATCACAAATACCCATCGTTCAGGTACAGAGGAAAAGTAAAATCAAGGAGGTAGCCATTCATCCCTCCGATTGCAAGGCTCTTCCCGATGTGCTGGAAGCGATTGCAGAGGCAGATGCCGTTATAATAGGACCTGGCAGCTTATACACCAGTATCATTCCGAATCTCCTGGTTAAAGGTGTTGCGGACGCAATACGCCGTTCGAGTGCAATAAAGATATATGTGGCGAATGTTATGACGCAGCCCGGTGAAACACAGGGGTATGCAGTCCATGATCATATCCATGCCATCCGCCGGCATGGCGGTGAGGGCTTGATCGATTATGTCTTGGTCAATAGTAACATGAGGATACCACGAGCATTGCGGCAAAAATACCTGGAAGATGGAGCCGAACCGGTTGTCTATGACAAAGAAAAGATCGAGAAGCTTGGCATAAAGCTGATCGAAAAGGATCTGTTAAAAGTGACTCCTGATCTTATACGCCATGGATCCAACCGGTTGGCGGACGCGATTGTGAAACTGGTTTCCGACATTCGTCTTTCCCAAGATCGAAAGAGGTGGGTTGACTTTTACTATATTAACGAACGGATGAAACGGAACAGGCCTCATTGATAGATTATTAATTTACCTCTCGTATTTTCATATGGCAGGAATATTATCAATAGAAATGAGGGAGGACAATGTCATTTTCATCTAGAGTGAAGAATGAGTTAGCCCGAACAGAGGCCAAACGGAATTGCTGTCAGCTGGCAGAGCTGGCTGCCCTTGTTCATTTGAACGGTACCATCCAAATCAACGCTCCTGGTAAAGTGAATCTTAGGATAAGTACAGAAAACGCAGCTACCGCAAGGCGGATTTTTTCCCTCCTGAAGAGGCGATATCAGATAAAAACTGAGGTGATGGTGCGAAAGAACCGGCGGTTGAGAAAGCGTTACAGCTATATGCTGGTGATCCCCCATGAAAAAGGTTCCTTGGAAATACTGAGGGATTTCGGTATTCTGAAGGGTGAACCCGGGAAAGGAATAGAAATGGTGACAAGCATTAAACCTGAACTTATCCAAAATGAGTGCTGCAAGAGAGCTTTGCTGAGGGGTGCCTTTCTTGGAGCCGGATCAGTCAGTGATCCGGAAAAAACATATCATTTGGAGTTTGTCGCACATCATGGGGATTTTGCAGAAGATCTATGCAACCTGTTGAATTTTTTTGAATTAAACGCAAAGATTGTACTGCGAAAAGGCAAATATATGGTATACTTAAAGGAAGGCGAACACATCGTTGAACTGTTCAGCCTTATTGGAGCTCATTCCGCGCTTTTGGAATTGGAGAACGTGCGAATCTATAAGGATGTTCGAAATAATGTGAACCGTATTGTGAACTGCGAAACGGCTAATCTTGAGAAGATCGTAAACGCTTCTTATAGACAGATTGAGAATATAAAGTATATCCGTGATCACATGGGTTTTCATAAATTGCCTCCTGCTTTGCGAGAGATTGCGGAGTTGCGCCTTAATCATACGGAGGCCAGTCTAAGGGAGCTTGGTGCGATGCTATCCCCTGCAATAGGGAAATCAGGTGTAAACCACCGGCTTAGAAAGCTGGATAAGATTGCTCATGATCTAAAGGTGAAAAAGGGGGAAATTTAATGCTGCGGAAAGAATTTAAAATTGTTCATGAGGAAGGTTTGCGTGCCCGTCCGGCCGCTTTATTTGTCCAAGTAGCCAGTAAATTTACCGCTCAGATATGGATCGAACAAGGGGATAAGAAGGTTAATGCAAAGAGCATCATGGGGGTTCTTTCCTTAGGCGTTTCCAAAGACGACACCATTCAACTGGTTGCCAACGGCGAAGATGAGAAAGAGGCTATGGACGCAATGGAGACCCTTATCATGAACAATTTCGAGAATACTGAAGAAATTCTTTCATGAAATAAACTCTTGCAGTAGGCATAATCATGACAGAAAGCAAAAGGCACCTATGGGTGCTTTTTTCTTTTGTCAAGGGAATGGACCATCTAAGGACAAGTTGCCTGATGAAAAAAAGAATGGTAAAATCGATTTGATAGAGACGTAGAAGATCCTATAAAACCAGGCCATGTTGACTGCATGATTGGCTGTTTGATGAGTTCAAAATAAGGAGATGCAGAGTATGGAGAGTTTTGTCCATTTGCATACCCATACGGAATACAGTCTTTTGGATGGAGCTGCCCGAATCACGAGGCTACTGGATAAATGCAGTGAGCTGGGAATGGACAGCATTGCCATTACTGATCACGGCGCTATGTATGGCGTGATCGATTTTTACCAGGAAGCTCAAAAAAGAGGGATAAGGCCTATCATCGGGTGTGAGGTGTATGTTGCACCCCGTTCCATGGATGACAAGCAGGCTCAAAAAGATAAGGATTATGCCCACCTGGTTTTGCTGGCTGAAAACAACGAAGGATATCAAAATCTTGTAAAGCTGGTTTCCTTGGGTTTTACCCGTGGCTTCTATTATAAGCCACGAATCGATTATCAGATCCTTCAGGAATATAGTCGGGGGCTTATCGGTCTTTCGGCCTGTTTGGCGGGGGATATCCCCAAATTCATTCTGGAAGGTCAATATGAAAAGGCCATTGAACTGGCTGTTACACTAAACAATATTTTCGGTCAGGGCAATTTTTTTATTGAAATACAGGATCATGGACTGAGGGAACAGCAGCGGGTTAATCCTGATTTGATTCGCCTAAGTCAGGAAACAGGCATACCCTTGGTTGCTACCAATGATGTGCATTATGTGGAGCGGAACGATGCCGAAGCCCATGAGATCCTGCTGTGTATTCAAACAGGCAAGACCCTTGACGATGACAATCGGATGCGTTTTGAAACGGCGGAATTCTATCTGAAATCTCCTCAGGAAATGATCGATTTATTTGCTTATTGCCCCCAGGCCATTACGAACACTATAGAAATTGCAAAGCGCTGTGAGGTGACCTTTGATTTTAACACCCTTCACCTTCCTGCTTTTGATGTGCCTGCCGATACCAGCCCTTCCGAATACCTCCGGGAGTTGTGTTACGCAGGATTGAAGAAAAAGCACGAGAATATCACGCCGGAGCTTAAAGATCGGTTGGAATATGAATTGTCCACCATTGAGCAGATGGGGTACGTGGATTATTTCCTGATCGTCTGGGATTTTATCAGATATGCCAAGGAGCACGGGATCATGGTAGGACCCGGAAGAGGAAGTGCGGCTGGCAGCTTGGTGGCCTATACCCTGGACATAACCGAGATTGATCCTTTGAAGTACAATCTGTTATTTGAACGCTTCTTAAATCCGGAAAGGATCAGTATGCCGGATATCGATATCGATTTCTGCTACGAGAGACGCCAGGAAGTGATTGATTATGTAGTAGAGAAGTACGGGAAGGATCGGGTAGCTCAGATTATCACCTTTGGTACCATGGCTGCCCGAGCGGCTATCCGGGATGTGGGCAGGGCTTTGAACATGCCCTATGGTGAAGTGGATCAGATTGCCAAAATGGTTCCCTTTGAACTGGGCATGACCATTGACAGGGCCCTCCAATTGAATAGTGAGCTGCGGCAGATTTATGAAGAGAATTACCAGGTGAAAAAACTGATTGATATGGCAAGAACCCTCGAGGGTTTACCGAGGCATGCGTCTACCCATGCGGCCGGAGTGGTGATATCGAAGCATCCCTTGACGGAGTATGTACCGCTCCAGATGAATGAGGACAGTATTACCACCCAATTCTCAATGGGAATACTGGAACAGCTGGGCCTTCTGAAGATGGATTTTCTGGGTTTGCGGACGCTAACGGTTATCCGCGATACCCTTGAGCTGATTCGCCGGAATAAGAGTCTTTCCATCGATATTCATACAATCCCCCTTGATGATTCCAACGTGTACAATATGTTAAGTCAAGGGGATACGGACGGTGTCTTTCAATTGGAAAGTGCCGGAATGCGGCAGTTTATGAAGGAACTGAAACCGGACAATTTTGAAGATATCATCGCCGGCATCTCCCTGTACCGGCCGGGGCCTATGGATCAAATCCCCCGCTATATTGCCGGTAAAAATAATCCTGAACGAATCGAATATCTTCACCCCCTTCTGGAGAAGACCTTAAAGGTCACGTATGGCTGCATGGTCTACCAGGAGCAGGTCATGCAAATCGTAAGGGATCTGGCAGGCTATTCTCTTGGACGCTCTGATCTTGTAAGAAGGGCAATGGCCAAGAAAAAGAAGGATGTCATGGAGAAGGAACGGGAGTATTTTATTTACGGCCTTGTAGAGGACGGAAAGCTTGTTGTTCCTGGAGCGATCCGCAGAGGTGTGCCTGAGGGTGTTGCCAATAAGATATTTGATGAGATGATGGACTTTGCCGAATATGCTTTCAATAAGTCCCATGCGGCGGCATACGGTGTGGTAGCTTATCAGACAGCCTGGTTAAAATATTACTATCCCGTCGAATATATGGCGGCGCTGATGACCAGCTTTTTAGGCAACAGCGATAAGATTGCTGCATATATTCAGTCCTGTAAGAAGATGGGCATACAGGTTCTGCCGCCGGACATTAATAAGAGTTATGCAAAGTTTACCGTCGAGGGGAACGGCATCCGCTTTGGGCTTGCAGCTGTAAAAAATGTTGGGTATAATGCTATTCAGGCCATCATAGGAGCCAGGGAGCAAAAAGGAACTTTTGCGGATTTCTATGATTTCTGCGGGAAGGTTGAACTGGAGACGCTGAATAAGAGGATGGTCGAGAGTTTGATCAAAGCAGGAGCCTTTGATGGCATGGGAGCGAAGCGGTCGCAGCTGATGGCTGTCTATGAAAAGGTTATGGACGGTGTTTTGCAAAGCCAGAAAAGGAACATAGACGGTCAAGTATCTTTGTTTGATATGGCATTAGCAGAGAACAAAGAGATTGCTCCTTTTTCTGTCCCCCTGCCGGATTTGAAGGAATTTCCCCAAAAAATGCTGTTGTCCATGGAGAAAGAAGTGACCGGCGTGTATATCAGCGGTCACCCTTTGGATGAGTATAAAGAGTATTTGGAGAGTTTACCGGTAAATACCCTGGATATCATGGGAAGCGCCTCTTATCAGGACGATGAAGAGTTCGAGACAGGAAATATAGAGCTCCACGGGAAGGTTTCGGATGGACAGCCTGTGGTGATTGGTGGAATCATCGTTGAAAAGAAGGTCAAGGCAACAAAGAACAACAAAATGATGGCTTTTGCTACCATTGAGGATCTTTACGGTACGATTGAAATGATTATATTCCCAACTGTTTACCAGAGAGCTTCTAAGATGCTGGAAACCGATAACGTGGTTCTTGTTCAGGGCAAGGTCAGCATGCGGGAGGACGAGGAGCCTAAAATCCTTTGTGACGATATTAAGCCCCTGGTCCTTACTGACAGGAACAAAAAGCTCTATTTGAAGGTGCCTTCCGGACAGGGGGAGATCGTCAGTGAATTGATTACCCCCATTCTTAGCAAATATAAGGGAAACATTCCTGTTTATATGTACATGGAGGAAAAAAGGAAAAACTATTTAGCAAATAAAGAATTGTGGGTTTCAGGCGAAGAGAAGCTCATTAATGAATTAAGGGCCGTCCTGGGCGCAGAGTGCGTTAAGCTCCTGGGCTGATCCGGACAGGTGCTTAATGAATGGATCTCCGAGACAGGCAGGAGTGAATTTACTTAGTGTAAAATTACTTTGGGAAAAAACCAAAAAATAAAAGATAAGAGTATCTCTCCTGTGATATCATGTAATTTGTGAAGAACCACAATAATCACAGGAAAGGAGATACTCTTATGGAACTAATTATACAGGGAATCATAGAAAAAATCAGCAGTAGTTTTGAAAAGGAACTAGAGAATCTGATACGTGAAAGAAGAGGCATATCCGAATTTATTCTAGCTACTAAGAAGACGTTGGACGAGATTGGAATAACCCTAGTGGCCGAAGCCTTGGAAACAATAGACGAGGCGTATAGAAACAGTAAAGACCGGAAACGAAACTGGACAGTAAAGGAGAAAGCAGCTGAAAAGACCCTTATGACAATATTTGGCGAAGTCAGGTATGAAAGGACATATTACAAGAATAAAAAGACAGGCGAATACAGCTACCTGTCAGATGAGGCTGTGGGCATAAAAGCCCATGATAAAATGGATGCTTCACTAAAGGCAAGGCTCATAGAGGGAGCAGTATTTATGCCCTATAGTAGGAGTGCAAAGGAAGCAGCTGAAGCTGTGGATCTAACATCACAGACAGTAATGAACAGTATCCGTGAGCTTGGCAGTGTAGACAATGACGCAGTAGAGGTTAAGCAAGATAAAAAGGCGGTAAAGGTACTGTACATAGGAGCTGATGAAGATCATGTACCACTTCAGACTGGGGGCTACGCAGAACCAAAGCTTGTATATGTACATGAGGGTAGGGAACAGGATGGGGAAAATCGGTGGAGGTTAATAAATGCAAGGTATTTCAGCGGTATTTATGCAAACAGTGATGAGCTATGGGTGGAAGTTTTGGACTACATAGATAAGACTTAAGATATGGATTCTATTGAAAAGATATACCTATCAGGGGATGGTGCTGCATGGATAAAGAATGGACTAGGCTGGATAAAGGGCAGCATCTTTGTACTGGACCGTTATCACTTATCAAAGTATGTAACTCAAGCTACGGCGCAAATGGGCTACACCACACCAATTATGTGGGATTATATAAATGCTGGAGACAAGGGAAGAGTAAAAGAGCTATTTAAAGCAATCATAAGTACAACTGAGCCGGAAACAAAGAAGAGAGCTGTGCAGGAAGCAAGAAGATATATACTAGGCAACTGGGAAGGGATAATGCGGCAGTATGCGTCGGATTACATCGGCTGCAGTGCAGAAGGTCATGTTAGCCATATCTTGTCGTCCAGGTTAAGCTCACGGGCTCTGGGCTGGAGTAGAACGGGTGTGGACCAGATGGCCAGGTTAAGGGTCTTTGTAGCGAATGGCGGAGATGTGTATGACATATTTATGCGAAAGAAAAAAGCAGCAATAAATGAAGCAAGTGAGGTAAAAGTAGACCGGGAGATTATCAGGAAGAGAAAGCTTACAGCATCGCGCGAAACCATCGGTAACATAACCATTTTGAATATTGGCAAAAGGACTTGGGCTTCCCAGTTCCTTAAGTCAGTGAGGGATGCTTAAAGTAGCAGGTAAACAGGAGATTACTTTTATTTTTAAAACCCATAGTATCTTGACGCTATCCTCTCTTGAAATAGGCTTGAGGATTAGTTGGGAAGATGATAAGATATACGAGTGTACATAAAAAGAGAGGACGAAATACATGAAGAAGCAACATCCGATGATCGAAACCTTATTAAGACTGAAAGGAAACCCAAGAGCCTGCGTATATACGGAACCCCTGTGGGGCATTCCTTTTAATCTGTATGCACCATATGTATCCCTATATATGTATGCCCTGGGTGTGAATGACGTTCAAATTGGCCTGGTGACCTCCATTGGCATGGTTTTTCAGATTCTGTTTGCCTTTCTGGGTGGAGCTATTACCGATAAACTGGGGCGAAAAAGGACAACCTTTATTTTTGATATTATCAGCTGGAGTATTCCCTGTCTGATTTGGGCGTTCGCCCAGAATTTTGTTTTTTTTGTGGTTGCAGCCATCATCAACAGCACGTGGCGGGTAACCTCCAATTCCTGGATGTGCCTGATGGTGGAGGATGCAGATCAGGACAAGCTGGTGGGTATCTATGCATGGGTGTACATATCAGGGCTTCTGGCAGCATTCTTTTCACCCATTGCCCGATTTTTTATAGAACGGTATGAACTGGTGCCCACAGTGAGGGTTCTGTATCTGGTGGCTTTTATTATGATGACATCAAAATTTGTTATCCTGAATCGGTATTGTACCGAAACCCGTCAGGGGCGGATTCGGATGGCAGAAACCCGAAACCAGAGCATTTTTTCTATCCTGGGACAATACGGCGGGGTTTTGAAAAAATTGATCCATTCACCCGCTACCTTGCTGACAATGGGGATCATGGTGGTCATGAACATCTGTAACACCGTCAATGGAGCCTTCTGGCCCATTATGGTCACCCAGCGGCTTCGAATTCCCGTTGAGAATGTAGCGATATTTCCTGCAGTGAAGTCTGGCATCATGCTGCTTTTGTATTTCTTTTTGGTACCCCGCCTCAGTGCACTGAAATTCAAGAAGCCTATGCTTTTGGGATTCGGCATGTTTATCGCCAGTCAGCTGTTGCTCATATCCATTCCTGAACAAGGATATCTGCTTCTGCTGGTCAGTGTGTTCCTGGAAGCTTGCAGTCTGTCTCTCATCAGTCCCCTGATGGATTCCTTGTCCGTCATCATGGTGGATGCCCGGGAGAGGGCACGGATTATGGCAATTTTGCATGTGGTCATTATCGCTTTTGTCTCTCCCTTTGGATGGATAGCCGGTGTTCTGTCGGAGTTGAACCGGGCACTACCTTTCATCATGAACATTTTCCTGTTTGCATTAGGCGGCATATTTACCTATTATGCTTCTCGTGTAGTAAATGGAAAGAAGTCAGCTGTGGATGCCACCGATATGGGAGCCTGACAGAAAGGATGCAGCGATATACAAGCGATATACAATAAGAAAGACAGGTATGCACCTGTCTTTCTTATTTTGTAATGATTCCCACCTTCCTGCAGGGTATGGACGGCATAAGCGGTGGCTGAACGGATGGCGGGCAGCTAAAAAGGAGGCAGGTGGAAGGTCCTGCCGATTTGTCCAGATCCAGACCGGAGGAGCCGGAGGGGACAAAATTGCATTCCACCGCTTCTGCCAGGGTAGAGGCTTCAGCTTTGATTCCCCTGGATCCTACCGGGATGATATCATGGATCCCCTTCCATTCCGACAGCAGCTGAATATGATTCAGCTGTAAAATTTCCGCATCATCCACCCCCTCGAATTCATGGCCTACTTTGGGGATGCCCAGACAATATACGACATCCCCGGGCTGGGACAGGCCAACCCGTAATTTTTCCCGGCGGCATATCCCAATAGCCGTGATACCGATGGCAGTCTGACGGGTGGGAATGTTTTTTTCAGTGCTGACGGTGATGGGCAGCTGGCTCATGTTCAGCTTTTTCAGCTCCAGCCGGATACCTGCCAGGATTCCTTCGGCGGTGGGATCGGGCTCGTTGCATATGGCGGCTGTCAAAAGGCGAGGTTCAGCCCCTACTGACAGGATTTCAGCCAAGACAACCCGGCTGGTCATCTGCCCGGTGACAAGGGGAGGCACCTTTACCACATCCAACTCCTTGTCGCCGATGGCACCGCAGGAATCACAGGCCGTTACCAGGCACAGGTCCCCCTCTAAAAATGTGACTTCCACATCCCTTCCTCGATAGCCCATGGGATCACCCCTGTATGTTTTTCAGGACATTGGCGTGCTGGAGGGGATAGTACACCAAGCCCGACAGGATGACGTTGACGGCACTGCCAACGGTCAGGGGAAGAACCATAGCCGTAAAGAAAGGGATACCCATATTGGGGATGAGGATGAAGCAGGCGGGGGCTCCTACGCCGTTGATCAGGATGGCGACTGCCATGGCAATGGGAAGCTTTGTTTTTTTCGCCAGAAAACCATAAACCAGCATGGTCACGGCCATCTGAACAGCAACCAGCAGATGGAGTGGCAGTGTCATGAAAAAACCTGTAGTGGCGGCAGTGGCAAGGTGCCCAATAAAGGCTACAATGGCTCCGGGAATCCCTCCCAGCAGCAAGGCAGCTAGGTAGCCCGGCAGGGAGTCCAAGGCAACAGTGCCTGTGGGACTGGGGATCTTGATGAAGGAACCTACCACACTGAGAGCCACCAGCAAGGCGGTCACGATAATTTTCTTGATCTGTTTTTGATCCATCATCATCTCTCCTTTTTTTCTTTCGATCTTTCATGATTTCTTCATAAATAAAAAAGTTCTTGTGCACAAAAATAACCTGTACACAAGAACTTTTCCATCATTCTTGTATTTGCCTTCCTTCCGTCGGGGAAGACAATCCATTCCGCATAAAGGCAGGTCTCCTGGCTCGCGGGATAGCAAGATTCCTCCCCTTCCCAGTATAAAACCAGTGGTTATGGAGGATCTCTACCGCTCACAGTGGCGGGACCGCCGGGGAATCTCACCCCGTTCCCTATTCTCCCTGTACGGGCACCTTTATGACTTATTCACTTTGACAATATTATAAATCAGGCGTTCAGTTTCTGCAATACCCTTTTGATATAGTCATTTAATAAACAGGAATCAAACCGGGATGATTGCCTGTGATGCATTTTCCGCCTTCCGGGGTGACCAGGAAGGTATTTTCGGTTCCCACCATTCCGATGCCTTGAATTCCCTTCTTAGGTTCCAAGGCGATGGCCATCCCTTCCTCCAGGGGATCGTCGAACTTATTGGCAATGACAGGCCATTCGTCAATAGCCAGTCCAATGCCATGGCCAAGGAATTTCACCCAGCGATTTCCATAGCCCATGAAGTTTTTCAGGAATGCATCATCGAGCTTATCCATAACGGTGTTGTATATTTCGGATGGAATGGCGCCGGGCTTCAGCATGGCCGCCATTTCGTTCTGCAGGTCAACACATTGTCGATGCACAGCAACGGCTTCCTGGGGAAGGGGTCTGCCGAACATATAGGTCATGGTCATATCCGTGTGATAGCCATCCACGCCGCATCCCACATCTACAAAGACCAAATCTCCCACTTTCAGTTTGCGATCACGGCTGCCCAGGACCGGTACGGCAGGACCCATGCCATAATTTCCTCCGGGTCCGTTGAAATAGGAAGGGTAGATGGAGCTCTCACCGAAGCCAATCTGCCCCAGAACCATCTCCGTATCGAACATCTCAAAACGTGCCACCCCATGATGGCCTTCTTCAATCATGACAGCAAAAAGCTCAACGGCAAATTCTGCCTCACTGATGCCCTCTCTGAGAATTTGCGGTACGCGGTCCAGCAGAATGCGCTGATGGATTTTCCCCGACTCTTCCATTCTAGCCAATTCATAGGGGCTTTTTACCGCTCTTAGCCAAGCGATCTCCCTGTCCAGTGGCCGAACGCCGCTAGGTTGAAAAGCCCTTTCAAACCGTTGATACAAGGCCAGAGGCACGATTTCGGTTTCCATGTATACCTCGCCTGGGAATTTTCCTATGGATTGGGCAGCATCCCGGAAAGAGGCCATGGGTTTGATGGGGCTGAAAAGGGATTCATCTATGGCTCGTTCATAGCTACGGCGGACCCATAGCACAGCCTCGTCATCCCGGGGGACAAGCAACATCCCATCCTGCATGGTCCCTGTAAAGTAAAAGAGATTGATCTTGCTGAAGAAAACGGCCATTTCCCAATCGGGATTTGCGATATCCATCCTTGCTCTAAAGCGGTTCATGCGTGTTTTCAGTTCATTCAAAGGTACTTTTGTATTCATGCTGACACTCCTATGATCGATTCATGTTTCAAAAGAGAATTCACTTTTCATATCAGGGTAAATGTATCAAAGATTGATGTAAAAAGCAATATTGAAATCTGTCCATATTTTTTTAGCATTTTTGGAAGTGGTCAAGCATATCCATTACTAAAGTGTTTTCCATGGACCAATATAGGCAACATGATTTGGATGCTTCTTAGCTGTACAGTAAATCTCCCTTTCCCACCTGTTCACTTAGTTATGGAGATACGTACGATAAACAGAGAGGAGTTGTATCAAATATGAGAACGTATATCCTGCGTCGCTTTCTCTTCATGATCATTTCAGTTCTCTTGATGTCGTTTGTGGCTTTCGTATTAATCGATCTGCCTCCTGGGGATTACGTGACGATGTATGTGAAGCAGCTGGAGATAAGTGGCACGAAGGTCACTGAATCAATGCTGGAGAGCTTAAAAATGCAATATGGATTTGGCCAGCCTTTTCACATCCGGTATTTGAAGTGGATTGCCGGGATTATTACAAAGGGAGACTTTGGCCGATCCTTTCAATGGAATCGTCCGGTCATTGATCTAATCGTACAGCGGCTGCCGTCTACGGTTATTCTTTCACTTCTCACGATCATGTTCACCTATCTTGTAGCGATTCCGATCGGCATCTATTCTGCTACGCACCAGTATTCTATAGGCGATTATATTGCCACGGTATTCGGATTTTTAGGACTGGCAGTGCCAAGCTTCTTATTGGCATTGGTATTGGTCTTCTTTCTGTATAATAACTTTGGGATTTCACCGGGTGGCCTATTTTCACCTGAATATGCGGATGCTCCGTGGAGTATGGCAAAGGTATTGGATTTTCTGCAGCATATGATTGTTCCTGTTATTGTGACGGGTGCATCCGGAACTGCGGGTCTGATCCGAACCATGCGGGCAACCCTGTTGGATGAACTGAGCAAGGATTATGTTGATACCGCTCGGGTAAAGGGCTTACCCGAAAGAAAACTGTTATATAAATACCCTGTACGCGTAGCGATCAATCCCATCCTGAGCACTTTGGGATGGCTGCTGCCTTCTGTATTCTCAGGCACTACCATCGTTGCAATTGTCGTAAATGTTCCTACTATCGGTCCTCTTCTCCTACAAGGATTGATGAGCCAGGATATGTATCTGGCAGGCAGCATTATTCTGATCCTGACCGTGTTAACCTTGATTGGAACCTTTATTTCTGACATATTGCTTGCATGGTCTGATCCACGCATTCGATATGAATAGGAGGTGTAGGGATGGGCTTTCATTTGAAACTGCGTTCAAGTAAGAATTCTTTAGATAGAGCCAAGAAAAGCCAACAGGCCTATTATACGGCATCACAATGGCGATTAATGTGGAGAAGGCTAAAAAGGCATAAATTAGCCATGGTCGGGGGAACCATTCTCTTACTATTCTATCTTTCAGCAATTTTTGCCCCCTTTCTGTCGCCATATGATCCGCATCAGCCCTTTGATGAGTATTTAAATGCGCCTCCGCAGGTGCTGCGCTTTTGGGATGAGAATGGCTTTAGTCTTCGTCCTTTTGTATACGGCTTAAAGGGCACGAGAGACCCTAAAACATTGGCGCGTATTTTTGAGGTGGACAAAGAAAGACGATGCTACATCAATTTCTTTGTGCGAGGTTCAGAGTATAAAATACTGGGCTTTATACCTGGAAACATCCATCTCTTTGGTCCTGCAGAAGAGGGTGACACGATTTTCCTGTTCGGTACGGATAATCTGGGTCGGGACTTGTTTTCCAGGAACATGCATGCTTCTCAGGTGTCTTTGACCATTGGTTTGGTGGGTGTCTTCTTTTCCTTTGTACTTGGATGTACTTTGGGAGGGATATCCGGATATTACGGCGGCGTTGCAGATATGATCATCCAACGGATCATCGAGTTTCTCTTGTCTATACCCACCCTACCTCTATGGATGGCCTTATCTGCAGCATTGCCCAGGGATTGGTCCCAGATGCGGATTTATTTTGCCATCACCCTGATCCTTGCCTTAGCCAGCTGGACAGGTCTGGCCAGGGTTGTAAGAGGTAAGCTGATCAGTACCAGGAATCAGGATTTTGTTATGGCAGCAAAGGTAGCAGGTTCCAGCGAAGCAAGGATTATATACAAGCACCTTCTGCCGGATTTCATGGGATACCTGATTGTGAATCTTACCATGAGCATTCCCGGCATGATTTTGGGAGAGACCTCCCTAAGCTTTCTCGGTTTAGGCTTGCAGGCACCGATCATTAGCTGGGGAGTATTGTTGAACCAGGCCCAAAACGTCAGGACAGTTGCGTTATACCCATGGATTATGCTGCCGGCTATTTTTGTCGTCCTGGCTGTACTGTCCTTTAACTTCATCGGTGATGGGTTAAGGGACGCAGCGGATCCTTATAAGGAGGTGTAATCATGGAAGACAACTTGTTATTATCTGTCCGCAATTTGAAGACCTACTTCCATCTGCGGGAAGGGATTGTAAAAGCCGTTGATAATGTAAGTTTTGACCTAAAGAGAGGCGAAGTACTGGGTATTGTCGGGGAATCAGGCTGTGGAAAAAGCGTCACCGCACGATCCATCCTTCGTATGGTAAAAAAGCCGGGTAAGACAGAAGGAGAGATCCTGTTCTACGGTACAGGAAACGGCACACCGGTTAACCTGGTGGATCTGGATCCGGCGGGCAAGGAGATCCGGACAATTCGCGGTGAGAAGATCAATATGGTTTTTCAGGAACCTATGAATGCCTTTTCTCCTGTCCATACAATCGGTGATCAGATTATGGAGGCGATCTTACTCCATAAGGATATGAGCAAGAAAGAAGCCAGAGAGCTGACCGTCAAACTTTTAGCGGATGTAGGGATATCCAATCCCGAACAGAGGGTGGATGAATATCCGTTTCAGCTATCCGGCGGAATGCGGCAGCGGGCCATGATCGCCATGGCGATTTCCTGTCAGCCTCAGATCCTTTTGGCCGATGAACCCACGACTGCTCTGGATGTATCCGTCCAGGCGCAAATTCTACGCCTGTTGAAAGATCTTCAGCAAAAATCCGGCATGTCCATCATCTTCATCACCCACAACCTGGCCGTCGTAGCCCAGATGGCCAACCGGGTCATCGTGATGTATCTGGGGCAGGTTATGGAAGAGGCTGATGTGAGAGAAATCTTTTATAATCCTTTGCATCCATATACAAAGAGATTATTGGAATCCATTTTGGACCTGAGTAAAAATGAACATAGAAAACGCCTAAAAACCATAGAAGGTTCTGTACCTGAACCAATGAATTTATCGCAATACTGTGTTTTCTTTGACCGGTGCCAGGGAGCGGTGAAAAAGGAATGCAGAGAGGGCATTCCCCCTCTTGTAGAGGTAAAAGAAGGCCATAAGGTACGGTGTTTTCAGTATACAAACAATGAGTGGACGGCTGGAAAGGGGGAACAACGGAATGCCTGATATTGGGAAGGAAAGCAACCGTATTCTGGATGTAAAGTCTCTTAAAATGTATTTTCCGGTAGAAAAAGGTGTCTTCAAAAAACTCATAGGATATGTGAGGGCGGTGGATGGGGTCAGTTTTTATATTAATAAAGGTGAAACCTTGGGTTTGGTTGGAGAATCCGGTTGTGGAAAGAGCACTGTCGGGAAAACGCTGCTCCGCTGCCTGGATGCAACGGACGGCAGTATTCTATATGACTTGGCGGGGCAAGGCCTGGTGGATATCACGGGTATGCATCGGAAGGAACTGAAAGTCAGGGGATTTATGAAGGAAGCACAAATGATTTTCCAAGATCCTTATTCTTCCCTGGATCCTCGGATGACGGTATTGGATATTATCAGCGAACCCTTGGTGGTGAACAAGGTCGCCAGAGGCCAGGAGGCAAAGGAACGGGTGGAGCAGTTAATGAAGGTGGTGGGCTTGGATGTCAAATACCTGAAGCGTTATCCCCACGCCTTCAGCGGAGGGCAGCGTCAAAGGATCGGTATTGCCCGTGCCCTGTCCACAAATCCACGCTTCATCGTAGCCGATGAACCAACCTCAGCCCTGGATGTATCCATACAGGCACAGATCCTGAACCTGTTGAAGGATCTTCAGGATGAATTCGGTTTAACATATTTGTTTATTTCCCATGATCTGGGAGTTATTGACCATATGTGTGACAGGGTAGCCATTATGTATCTGGGCAGTCTGGTAGAAAGCGGTCCTAAGGAGAATATATTTGCTAATCCTCTACACCCCTATACAGAGGCATTACTGAAGAGTGTGCCAATAGCTGATCCCGACATTGTTTCCGGATTGGAATCCGCCCCTGGAGAGATCGGGAATCCTATGAATCCTCCATCCGGCTGCTATTTCCATCCCCGGTGCGGGTTTGCGGATGGGATATGCAAAGAAGAAGCCCCTGAATTAAGAGAACTGTATCCCAAGCATTTTGTAGCTTGCCATTACGCCGATGTATTAGCTTTGAGAGGGATTGCCACAAGGAGGAAATCCCATGCATAAGTCCGTCTCATCTATATTTGTACGTGGAGTGCAAATATATTGAGATATTAGAAAGAAGGAGGTTCAGTGATGGGTACATTAAAAAAACACCTTAGTCTGATTGTGGCTTTGCTGCTTATCGTATCTCTGTTCAGCGGATGCGGAGGAGGCACAACCCCTACCCAGGAAAGTGGAGAAACAGCAGCCCCTGCAACAGAGACGCCGGCAGCGGATCCAGGTCAAGAAGAAGCGGAAGAGGAGGCGGAGGAGCCTGCACCACAGGCGGAGAAAGAATTAGATCTTGGATTCTACAATCTGGATCACTATGAACAGGCAAGCGGTAAAAAGATTGAAAGCTTCAAGCAAGCTCCTATGCTGGATGCACGGGTATCATCAGGAGAACTGCCTCCCGTAGAAGAGCGCCTTCCCAAAAATCCCCTGGTGGTTGCCCCATGGGAAGAGGTGGGGCAATACGGCGGGGAAGCGCGATGGATGGAATTTACCATTGACTATGACCACTATTTGCGCCATATCAATACAGGGCGATTGGTCTATCAAAACGCCAGCTCCGTTTATCACCCGTGGAGCGGCCTAGCCGGTCCGGTATCCCCGGGGATCTGGGAGAGCTGGGAAATCAGTCCGGATGGAACGGAATACACCATCAAGATCCGGGAAGGCTTGAAGTGGTCTGATGGCGTAGAAGCAACAACTGAGGATGTGAAATTCTATGTCGAGGATATCCTGAAGAACGAGGAGCTTACACCGGTGGCGCCTCAATGGTTGAGGTGGAATGAAAAGATGGAAGGCCTCAGCACCGAAATCGAATACCTTGACAAATACACTTTCCGCATTAAATTCGCTATGCCATACGGTGCTTTCCTGCAGGATCTCAACAATAACTTGGCGTACTGGAACGGCTATATGCGTCCGGCCCACTATTTAAAGAAATTCCATACCAAGTATAATGATTTTGAGCAAATCAAGCCTGAAATGGAAAAGCTGGGATATGATCCGGTAGAGAGCGAGTGGCCGCGCTTCATGCAGCAGATATTGACGGGTGTAGTGGGCGGAGAAACCATCCGTGCGCCTTATCCCGCGGAGCATCCCACCCTAAACCCATATGTGGTGAAGGAAAAGCGGGATGACGGGACATGGATATTTGAGCGGAACCCCTATTACTATGCCATCGATACAGAAGGGAATCAACTGCCCTACATCGATCGCTTGCACCGCACCTATATCACAGAACGTCAGATGACCAATATGGCCATTATCGCCGGAAATACGGATTTCCAGTGTCAGTTCATCCAATTGGCGGACTTCCCGCTGTTCAAGGAGAACGAAGAAAAGGGCAACTACTATGTAATCCCGCTGAAAGCCTGGCAGCATCATATGATGATCTTCCCCATCAACTTCCAGACCAACGATGAGGAGGTCAACAAGATTCATCAGGATGTTCGCTTCAGGGCTGCCCTATCCCATGCCTTGGACCGGGCACAGATTCTGGAATCGGTATTTATGGGATTTGGAAAACCTGCTATTTTTGCACCGCCCCAGGGATCACCGTATTACGAAGAAGGAATGGAGACCAAATACGCAGAATATGATCCGGTAAAGGCCAAACAGCTCCTCGATGAAATCGGGCTGGTGGATAAGGATGGAGACGGTTGGAGGGATCTCCCGAGCGGAAAGCCCTACATCTACAAGATCGATTATTACCAGGTGACTCCCGTGGCCGATCCCGGTGCAGAGATGGCGAAACGATATTTTGAGGATATTGGCATCCGGGTAGAAGCGAAGCAGATGGATGGCAGTGCCTATTGGGCGACCAGGGGGGCCAACGAAAGCATGGCCACGGTATGGTGGGCAAACGGTCCACAACTCAACGACAGAAGCTTCGTATTCCCCGCTGTACCCACTCCCTTGTGGCAGCAGTATATGAATACCAACGGAAAGGAAGGGGTAGAGCCTCTGCCCTGGGCAAAGCGGATTTGGGAGATTCAGGATGAGATGGTAAGAACCGCATCCGAAGAAGAGAGGATCCAATTAGGAAAAGAGGGCTCGAGGATTATGTCCGATGAGATTCCCTTTATTGGCGTCGTGGAAGGCCCCAAAACACCCTTTGTTTACTCCCGTGATCTTGGGAATATAGGCTGCGCCGAGGAAAAGGAATTTACCCAGATAACCGTACTGGAGCATTTTATCCAATGGTTCTTTAAGAATCCGGATCGCAGGAATTAGGAAATAAAGAAAACGAGGACATATTGACCTCGGAGTTCTCCGGGGTCAATATGTTTGTGTACCAGACTTCCTCAAAGGAAAAGTTTTGATAATAAAGCTTGGCACAGAGCCATATGATAGAATGTACATATGAAGTGAAAGGGGGTACGATGGTATGCAATACTCCGATAAATACCTGGCATTTATGGGGAAAGCACCCAAGCGCATTCCCCACTGGGAGCATTGGTCCAATCCGGACGCAGAAACCTATCTAACGGGCATCGACTATTACGAGCACCCCAGGCTTTGCAGGTTAAAGATGGCAGAGCTGTACCCGCAGTTGGAGCTCCCCATTCCGGAAACGGATGAACCCAGGCCACGGCCCAAACTGGGCTTGGAGGGAGCCACCTCCAGCGTGGACGAGGAAGGGCGGCACCACGTCCGCTGGGGAGATGGGGAGACCAGCCATTGGGATTGGGGAAAGCAGTTTAGAACGGTGGAGGATGTATTCGCTTTTTCTCCCTTGGAGCAGGGGGATTTTACGAACATTCCGGTGGTGGAATCCGGAGACTATTCCGATGAAGAAAAGCTGTATAAGGAATACCGGAAGCTTTTTCCTGAGGAATGGGGTGATAAAGCCCCTGAGGGTTCCACGGCGTCGGTGAGTTTTTACAATACCATGTTCATGTGGCCCTTGCTGACCTTTGGATGGGAGCTTTTCCTGGAGACCTGTCTCGATCCAAGGTTTGAACGGATTATGGATGAGTTTGCGGAGATCAACCGCCGTGTGTTCCGTACTTTTGCAAGGCTTCCTGTTAATTTTGTGATTTGTCATGATGATATCGTGACCAGCCGGGGACCTACCTGTTCTCCTCAATGGATGCATAAGTATATTTTTCCCCGCTATGAAGAATTCTGGGGGATGTTAAAGGCTGCCGGGAAGGAAGTCATCTTTATGGTGGACGGATGCATCGATGCCTATGTAGATGATGTGATGGCCTGTGGGGCGAGAGGGATTATCTCGGAACCCTATACGGACTACAAGCGGATCGCACGCAAGTACAAGGATTGTTTTTTAGCCGGGGAAGGAGACAATCGGATTCTGTACAGAAACAATCCGGAGGAAATACGGGCGATGGTGGAGAGTATGGTGGAGACAGCTCATATGACGGGAGGATATATGATGTGCATCGGCAACCATATTCCATGGAATGTCCCACCCCGGGCGATTAAGCTCTATCTGGACTTATCCGCTGAACTGGCCCATCGATAGAAGATGGACATGATGTGGAGTGTGGGGCATTTTTTACGAAGGAGGCTTCGATCGATGACAAAACGAGATATGGTGAAGGCGGGAATCCGACACATGGACACAGGGAAAGTACCTTTCTGCATCCATCTGGCTGCTGATGCAAAGGGAAAATACGGGGAAATCCTCCAGGATCAATTTCTGAAAGGGGAACTTCGTTCTGCTATAAACAAAGGGATTCTGTCTGTAGATGAGGCGCTTCCCTTGGCAATGGGCAACCATGTATTTTGCATCAATGATATACCCTGGTGGGATTGGTATGACCTCCCCGAATCCTATCGGAAGGACTTTGAAGCCCCTTCCTCTCTCCCCAGGACCAAAGGTACCGGCAGTTATGAACGCTTTGAAGAGAAAATCAAATATGTAAAGGAAACAACCGGATGCTATATTCTGGTGATGGTGTATGGGAGCCATTTTGAAAAAGCCAATGCATGCAGGGGTATTGAAAATTTCCTTGGGGATTTGGGTGGGCACAAGGAGTATGCCCAGCAATTATTGGACATGATTATTCGAAAAAATCTGGTCATGCTGGAAAATCTGGTATACCTTCCTGAGATTGATGGCATCCTTCTGGGCAGCGATTGGGGATCTCAGAAATCCCTTCTTATGTCACCTGCTACGTGGAGGGAGATGATCGCTCCCGGTGAGTTAAAGGAATATCAACTGATCAAGGAAGCCGGTAAGGATGTATGGATTCATTCCTGCGGCAATATTGTACAGATTATCCCTGACCTGATCGAGATGGGTGTGGATGTCTTGAATCCTGTGCAGCCGGAATGCATGGATATCTATGCATTGAAAGAGCAGTTTGGACAGCGGCTTACTTTCTTTGGAGGGATCAGTACCCAGCGCACCCTGCCCTACGGTACGGTGGATGAACTGAGAAAAGAGACAAGACAGGTCATTACAGCCATGAGTCGAGGAGGCGGATACATCACTGCACCCGCCCAGGAGATCCAAGCGGACGTACCGATTGAGAATATCCTGGCTTTGGTGGAGGAAGCAAGCTCCTTCTCGTGAGAAAGAACGGTGAATCAAGATTAAGGGAGGGGGACGGTAATGGATACAGATAAGAAGGATCGCCAAATTCTAAGGGAACTGGCGAAGAAAGTTGCGGAAATTGCATCATTGCCTGTTCAAAAGGAAAAGGCAGAGATGTGGAAACGCTTAAACAATCTAAGACCGGTAAAACCCATGATCTGGATCAATGAAATTCCATGGCATGAAATGGATGTGAACGATGAACTTCGGCTGCAGACGACGAATGAATTTTGTCGGTATTATGAATGGCAGCTGAGGACCACGATTTACCAATGGGAGCATATGCCGGGAGATATGGTGGTTGAACCGGTGATCTATTCACCCCTTGCCATACAGGATACGGGATTTGGGATCACCGAGGAGGTAGACATTCGTAGAACCGATGAGCGAAGCTCTGTGGTTTCACGGCATTTCCATGTCCAAATCCAGGAGGAATCCGATCTGGAGAAGATCAAAATGCCCGTTGTCAGTCATGATGAAGCAGCTTCCCAACAACGTTATGAAATGACTAAGGAACTCTTTGGAGATATCCTAAGAGTAGAAAAGAGGGGGGCCCCTGGTTTTTGGTTTGCTCCTTGGGATGAATTGATCCGTTGGTGGGGGGTGCAGGAAGCTCTGACGGATCTATACCTAAATCCTGAGTTGGTACATAAAGCGATGGATCGGCTGGTCACTGCATATCTGCATCGCCTGGATCAGTATGAGCAAATGGGGCTTCTTTCCTTAAACAACAGGAATGATCGTGTTGGTTCAGGCGGCTATGGCTATACTGATGAGCTCCCGAAGCCTGGATTTCATCCCGATCATGTAACAGCGGACCACCTTTGGGGATGCGGAACGGCGCAAATCTTTTCGGAGGTATCGCCTAAAATGCATGAAGAGTTTGCGCTCCAGTATGAAATACGCTGGATGCAGCGTTTTGCACTGAACTATTATGGATGTTGTGAACCGCTTCATAAAAAAATCGATATCCTGGAAAAGATACCAAACCTGCGCAAGATATCCATGAGCAGGTGGATCGATGTGGACGAAGCCACCTCCAATATAGGAGATAAATATGTTTTTTCCTATAAACCCAATCCTGCAATCTTTGCTGAAGATGCATGGCATCCCGATCGGGCAAGGGAAGAACTCATCAAGGTGTTAACAAAGGCAAGGGAGAAAGGTTGTATCGTCGAAATCATCATGAAGGATATCAGTACAGTCCGATATGAGCCCCACCGTTTATGGGAATGGGCTGCTATCGCTCAGGATGTGGCAGATAAATTCGAATGACACAAGACTTGGCTGTGAAAGGAATTCCCTCTGTGTCGTACACCCCCGATGGAACGATAAAAAAGGTCATTGGTATATTTTACATGATGAATATAGCATGTTATACTGGAATTGGTAAGATCCTTCCTACTGCAGCAGCTGAAAGTAAAAATTCAAGAAAAGGAGTGGATGTAGGATGAATGTCTATGAAGCCATTGCAAACCGCTATAGCGTAAGGAGTTACAAGAGGGAACCAATTCCGGAAGAAACCCTGGAGCGAGTTTTGGAGGCTGCCAGAAAAGCCCCTTCCGCCAGCAACCGGCAGGCTAGGAAATTCGTAGTGGTGACGGATGAAGACCTGAAGCAAAAGCTGGCAAAGGCAGCGAGAAACCAATCCTTCATTGCTGAAGCAGGGGCTGTCATCGTAGGCATTGCTACAGAACCCCAAAGGATGATGCCATGCGGGATCAATTCTTCCACCGTGGATGTGGTGATCGCCATGGATCACATTACCCTGGCTGCCGTAGAGGAAGGGCTGGGAACCTGCTGGATCGGTGCCTTTTCTCAGGAGGAGGTAAAAAAGATACTGAATATCCCCGATGAATATACAGTGATCGAGCTCATGCCTTTGGGATATCCAAAGGGTGTACGGGTGGAACGCCCCAGGAAGGCATGGGATGAGCTGTTTTGCATGAATGGCTTCCAGGAGTAGGGATTTTTTATCTTATCCATGGACAAAAAGAGGGGGTTCCGGATGAAAAAAGCACGCCAGGTCATTGTGATGATGACGGATACCCAACGGATAGATATGCTGGGCTGCTATGGAAACAAAGATATGCATACGCCGAATCTTGACAGGCTGGCGGAAGAAGGGATGCGTTTTGAAAAGGCATATACCTGCCAGCCTGTCTGCGGACCGGCCCGGTCTGCCATTTTTACAGGACTCTATCCTCACTCCAACGGTTCCTGGACGAATTCAATGGCTCTGGCTGATAATGTAAAGACAATCGGCCAGAGATTACACGACCACGGAATCCATACAGCTTATATCGGGAAATGGCACCTGGATGGTGGGGATTATTTCGGATTGGGGCGCTGTCCGGAAGGGTGGGACCCCGCATATTGGTATGATATGCGGTGCTACCTGGAGGAGCTCTCCGAGGATGACCGCAGATGGTCCAGAACTCCAAGAATCATGGAGGAAAGGGAAATAAAGGAGGATTTCACCTTTGCCCACCGCTGCTCCAACCGGGCTATTGACTTTCTGTCCAAATACCATAAAGATGATTTTTTGCTGGTGTTTTTCTATGATGAGCCCCATCATCCCTATGTTTGTCCGGAGCCATATGCATCCATGTATAAGGATTACCATTTTCCAAAGAGTCGGAACATCTGGGACGACCTTTCAAACAAGCCGGAACACCACAGGGTTTGGGCAGGGGAATCGCTGATGGAGGATAAGGATGCCCTGGTCATCAATCCCTATTATTTCCTGGGCTGCAATTCCTTTGTGGACTATGAGATCGGGCGGGTAATGGATGCCATCGATAGGTATACACCGGATGCCCTGGTCATCTATACATCGGACCATGGGGATATGCTTTCATCCCATTCCCTGAACGGCAAAGGACCGGCCATGTACGAGGAGATCACCCATATTCCCTTCATCGTCAAGTGGCCCGGGGTGATAAGAGAAAACACCATTTATTCCAATCCGGTTTCTCATATCGACATCGCTCCCACCATTTTGGATGTGATGGGCATCCCTGTACCCAAGCTGCTGGAAGGGAATAGTCTGGCCCCTGTGCTGGAAAATCCCAAAAAACAGGTCAAGGATATCGTATTTATGGAATTTGGACGATATGAGATTGATCATGACGGCTTTGGAGGCTATCAGCCTATCCGTGCTGCATATAACGGACGATATAAGTTGGTTATCAACCTGATGACCAGCGACGAATTGTATGATCTGGAGAAGGATCCGGAGGAGATGGTGAATCTCATCCATTCTGAAGAGCATACTGCCATCCGTGATGAGCTCCATGATCGGATTCTGGAGTGGATGAATGATACCCGGGATCCCTTCCGCGGATATTACTGGGAAAGACGGCCGTGGAGAACGGATGCACGTCAAGCCACATGGGACTATACAAAGATGACACGGCAGAGGGAAAATGAAGAATACGAGCCCCGTCAGTTGGACTACGCGACAGGGCTTGAAATGACAGAAGCAGTGAGAATAAAATAGTGAATCAAGAGACGCAGGCACTGGGAGTATCCCCAGGCCTTTTTTTTTGTATCTCTAATTTAGGTATTCTATCATTACCGTTGATGCTATAAAATAACTTACTGTTGACCTCCAGATTTGAGATCTGGATCCCCTCTGGTATATTCGACTGTTACAAAATGATGAATTCTGCCGTAGTATGAAGTGGAGCTTTGTCGATTTATGTATAATATGGAAGTAATGGAATTAAGTTCTTGTTTTCGTGGGACATCATGATATAATAATGAATAGAGTTGCAACTCTGTAAGTTCTAAGTTCCTGCCAGATATAACAAGTTTTGATTCATTTCAATTTGCTGTGTAATGCAAATAGAAAAAAGCAGAAATTATCGAAGCATGTGTGTGAATAAAATTGGTTTGCTTATTAAACAAGTCGAAGAGGAGGATTCGGATGAAAAGAGTCATTACCATGTTGATGCTTGTAATACTGTTGATAACCGTGGTGTTGACAGGATGCGGCGGAAGCCAGTCTGTAACCACATCCGAGAAGCAAGAGACTAATCCAGCCCCTGAGGGAGCGGCTGATGAGCCACCGGAGGAAACAGTTGTGGAAGATGAGCCAAAGACTGTCGAGTATAAGCAGTCTCCCATGCTAGACGGTAAAGGCTTGCCCCCCGTAGCAGAAAGACTGCCAAAGGAACCAAAAATCGTTAATGAAATGCCTCCCGAGCAGCTTTCTTATGAGATCGGCAGGTATGGCGGAAAGATACGCACCGTGACGACAGACATTGAATGGGATGCGGATATTTTCGGTATGTGCAATGAGCCTCTTATCAATACCCCTGGTATGCTTGGTAAAGAAATTACGGGGAATATTCTCAAGGGGTATGAAGTCAGTGCTGACCAGAAAGAGTTCACCTTCTTTATGCGGGAAGGATTGAAATGGTCGGATGGAACTCCTGTTACTGTTGAGGATATTGAGTTCACAGTGAAGGATGTAATATTCAACGAAGAGCTGATGCCGATATTTCCTGCATGGCTGCGCTCTGGAGGCAGAGGGGATGGAAAACCTTTTGATTTTGAGGTTGTTGACCAGTATACATTTAAAATGAAATTTGATGAGCCTTACGGCGGCCTCCTACTGCGAATAGCTATTCAAGGATGGAGGAGCTATACCGATTTACTTAAGCCCAAGCATTTTTTAAAGAAGTTTCATAAATCCTATGCTTCCGAGGAGGAATTGGAGTCACTTATCGAAGAAGAAGGTTTAGAAGCCGGTGATTGGGTTAGTCTCTTTAATGTGAAAGATATCACTAACTGGGAATTGAATCAGAATAAAGCAATTGGATTCCCTGTTCTTAACCCCTGGATGATCGTTGAGCGTCGGGAATCAACGGGAATCTATGAGAGAAACCCTTATTTCTATAAGATAGACACAGAAGGGAATCAACTGCCCTATGTAGACTATCTCGAAAGCTATCTCGTTCAGGATGCAGAGATGGCTTCTGTAAAAATAGTCGGCGGTGAAGTGGATTTCTGCCGTGCTATGGCTGTGTTGATTAAAGCACCTTTTTATAAGGAAAATGCGGAAAAAGGAGGGTACAATGTAAACCTGGTGGATGACCATGGTACCCAGAATGATATATTCCTAAACCTTACCCACGAGGATCCGATTTGGCGTCAGGTTGTCCGCGATGTGCGCTTCCGCAAAGCACTGAATTATGCGATAAACCGCGAAGAAATCAAGGATACTGTCTATTATGGTTTCTCTGAGTTCTCCCCCATGAATGAAAACAAGTTTGACCTGGATGAAGCGAATCGTCTGTTGGATGAAATGGGTATGACCAAAGGGGCTGACGGATATCGCATAGGTCCTGATGGTAAACGATTCACCATCCCATTTGAAATCGGTGGTCATATCACATCACAGATAGCAGTAGCTGAACTCATTGTAGAAATGTGGAAAGAGCTCGATCTTCATGTCACCCTGAATACGATTGATGCGGCATTATGGGGGACCCGCAATAATGCCAATGAGTTGAAAGCAACTATTATCTGGACCCATTCTCCCCTATGGTGGTACGGTGATATGGGGCAGGGCTTCTGGGGACCTCTTTGGATTCGTTGGTGGAATACGGGAGGAACAGAAGGTGAAGAGCCACCGGAGGAAGTAAAGACATTCTACAAACTTATGGATAAGATATCTGTCGGCTCTCCGGAAGAAGGAATACAAACCTATGAACAAATCAAAAAAGAGATGCAGAATAATGTTTGGTATATTCTCCCTGCTGGCGAAATAAAGGTTCCGTTAATTACCAATGCAAAGTTGGGTAATACTCCTGAAAAAGGATTCGCGATGGCTATTAACTTCAGTGCTGAAACGTTTTTCTATAAAGAATAGTAAACCGGACAATCAACCTTCTGTGACACGTTTTATGGAAAAGTCACAGTTTGCAATACAGAGACGGTTCATGATAGGAAATCAATTCATGAATCGTCTTTCTCAATAGGTATCTGTTATTATTTGACTTTTCAAGCCAAAGGGAATATAACCTTACCATTACAATCATTGCTCTAAGCAGCGTCATGCATATGAAGTATTGTAAGGAATACAATACATCTGTGGAGAGCTGTCCTGTTCAGGCTATTGATGCATGCACAAAGTGGATAGACTATATAGAATGTATCGCATGTATGTGTTGCCATGAGTTCTGCCGGTATCAGACAGTTCGTTTGAAAAGAATCAATCCGACAGCTTCTTGATGAGGTCTATGTACCAGGGAGATCATCGTTCACTTGAAACCAATATCCCTGTGTTATGAAAAAAGGAAGGAGTATACATAACCATGCACATCAACCCATTTCCTTACAAAGACAAATGGTATAAAGGAAACCTCCACTGTCATTCCACCGATTCAGATGGGAGGCTTTCGCCATCGGAAGTAGCTGCTATCTATAAGAGCAGGGGATGGAATTTCCTGGCTTTTACAGAACACCGCCTGTATACCCATCATAAAGAATTCGATGACGAGAATTTTATCATCATCCCAGGTGTTGAACTGGATGTCCACAACGAAGACCCCTTAAGGATATATCATGTGGTGGGGATTGGCAGAACGGATCTGGCAAGCGAAGAGGCCGGTTATAAGCACGGAGAGACGATACCCTGTCCCAGCTGGGAAGGTCTGGATAGCGCCCAGAGGATGATTGATGATTTGAATGGAAAGGGCAATCTGTCTATTTTCTGTCACCCTATCTGGTTCAGGTTGGAACTGAATGACTTCATCGGTCTGGACGGATTCTTTGCCATGGAGCTGTACAATACGGGATGTGCCCTTGAAAACCATACCGGCCTGTGTGTGGATTATTGGGATTCCCTCTTAAGAAGGGGAAGGAAGGTATGGGGGGTGGCTGCCGATGATAGCCATCATGTGAATCAGGATCAGTGCGGAGGATGGGTCATGGTCAATGCCCCCGAATTAACCATTCAGGCTATCACCGATGCATTGGAGAAGGGGCATTTTTACTCCTCAACAGGTCCGGAGATATATAGCCTGACGCTACAGGATGATGAAGTGTATGTGGAGTGCTTACCCGTAAAAGCCATACATTTTGTTGCCTATGAAGAATTTGGACATAGCTTCTGGGCTCCCAAGGGTGGTAACATAAGTTCTGCCAGACACCGGCTGAATGGCAGAGAGAAATATGTTCGCGTTGAATGTGTGGATCAGGAAGGGAATACGGCTTGGTCAAATCCTATCTTTCTGAAGTAAAGCCGGCTATAGACATACACAATTTGCGCCCTCTGTCATACTATAGTATTAAAAAATATGACAATAGGAGGGTAGGTGCTGTATGTCTGTGAAGAAAACCATCTGCTTACAGGAAGTGGTCTATAAGGTTGCACAACAGAAGGCAAGGATGGTATCCGGCGGGAACTTTTCCAGCTATATAAACCTCCTGATATACAAGGATAATGAACAGGAAATCATAAAGGAGATACAGGAAGAGGAAAACAGAAGGCCCCAGAGGGATTCAGCGGTTTTCCCAGCCCAACATGAAAGCCAGTGCGTATATTGCAAAAGAACCATCAGGAAAGGGGAACGGGTGTGTTATGCCCGTCATCCAGATGGTCAGAGGTCGGTAGTACATAAAAAATGCTGCAGGGATTGAAGGGGCAGCCCTCAAGAGGGACAGATTTGTCCCTTTTTTTGTGCGGTTTCGTTAGATAATATGGATATTATGGAACGATTTGTTATATAATTGTTTTGAAGGACAAGTAATCAAACAGGGAGGGGGAGATAGGATGAGTATTACTGGTCGTTTTTTTTGGTAAAACAAAGGATGGGAAGGATGTACAGCTTTTTACCCTGACAAATTCCAGGGGAATGAAGGTGGAAAGCACAAATTTTGGAGGAATTATCGTCTCCATATCTGTGCCGGATAAGAACGGTAAACTCGATGATGTAACCTTGGGCTACGATAAGCTGGAGGGTTATCTGAATCAGGATAAGTATTTCGGAGCCCTTATTGGAAGGCATGCGAACAGGATTGAGGATGCGATATTTGAACTCAACGGACGGGTATACCAGCTAGCCAAAAATGACGGTGATAACCATCTCCACGGGGGAAATGTGGGATTTAACAAGGTAGTCTGGACTCCAGAGATCCTGAATACCGATCAGGGTGAATACCTCCAGCTGACCTATCGCAGCAGGGATGGTGAAGAAAATTATCCAGGGAATCTGGATGTGAAGGTGATCTATTCCCTGTCGGAGGATAATGCCCTGGGAATCGATTATTATGCAGAAACGGATCAGGATACCGTCGTGAACCTGACCAATCATGCCTATTTCAATCTCTCAGGCCATAAGGCCGGGGACATATCCAACCACCAGATTATGATCAATGCCGACCGGTTCACCGTCATCGACGATGAAGGCATCCCCACGGGAGAAATCAGAAGTGTAGAGGGGACCCCTATGGATTTTCGGCAGTTGACTCCCATTGGGCCAGGCTTTGATAGCGGATATGAGCAGATCGCATGTGGGAAGGGCTATGACCATAACTGGGTTTTGAATGTCAGCGGGGTAAAGCCGGAAATGGCTGCGGAGCTTTACGATCCGGCAAGCGGCCGGGTGATGGAGGTGTATACCACCAAACCGGGTATCCAGTTCTATTCCGGCAATTTCCTGGATGGGTCCGAGGTATGCAAGGGTGGAGCTGTGTATGGGAAGCGAAGCGGTTTGTGCTTGGAAACCCAGTATTTCCCCAATGCCCTCAAGCACAAGCATTTCCGTCTCCTATTCTGAAAGCCGGGGAACAATACCATTTTACCACGATCTATAAATTCTCTGTCCGATAGAACCTTTGCCCAATTGAAAAGATCCCCACCGTATCCTGTAAGGATTCGGTGGGGATTTGTGCTTTATTTGGATAGTTTGCGGAACAAATCGGCAAAAATCGGATCCCGCCACATATAGGTGGCACTGCGGATGAAATGCCTCCCTGTATCAAAGCTCCAGGTCAGCTGGTCTGTCAGAATGGGACTGTGGACCAGGCTGGTGGGGGACCCATTGGGGGTTGTTCAGCCAGGCAATGGTGGCTACATCCCAGATGACCTTGGACCACCCATAAGGCTCCTCTGTATAGGCCCCGGACAATATCTGTCAGGTAGGTGCCGATTTCACTCTTGCCCATAAGATAATGTTCAAGTTCAGGAATGGTGGTTGTCAGATGGGTAGTCACCCCTGCACAGGGAATATGAATTAGGGGTACTCCGCAGTCAAAGATGAGGCGGGAGGCATGGATATCCTGCATGAGATTGAATTCACGGGCTTCCGGCCAGAAGAAGGCATGTCCACCTAGCCAGACCACCACCATCTTTTCAATGATTTTCGGCTCCATGAGGATGGCGGAGGCTATATTGGTAATGGCTCCTATGGCTACCACATACAAGGGACCATCTTCGCAGGTCATGGCTCGTTGCACCAGGTCCCTGGCGGCTTCGCTCTCCTGGGGGGTTTCGGCATCCTGCAGGTAATCCGTGGAACCACGGTAGGTAAAATTGTTTGAGGATACCCCTAGAAGCCTCAGGATCCTTAGGATCTCATCATAGCTCTTTTCCATGCCGTCCTTGGGACCGGTGGACCGGTTATTATAAAAGGGAGCGGCATATACGGCCTCCATCTGGATGCGTTCGGGTGACCGCAGGGCATAAGCCAGGGCAAACTGATCATCTACTTCATTATAGGTATCGGTATCCAGTATCATACGAACCTTTCCCTTGGGGGGAGCCAAACGTCTAATCAATTCATCGTTGGGGATTTTAGGAAATTCCATGACACTTCACTCCTTCTTCCATTTGTCACCATTATACCAGCCCCGGCCTGGTATAGCCAGTACTTGCCTTGTAATTCTTATACATAGGATTGTCCAGACGATACAGGTTGTACCTATTTATTCCATGAAAGGAACATATCTGGTCGAAAAGGAAGGAAAAATGAAAAGAATGCAGTATATATAAAAGAGGTAGACTATTTGGTTTCGTCAATAAGAGGAGTTTAGTATTTGATGGGAGGATGGACGTATGAAACTATATGCCAATACCTGGTGTTACAGGGATTTTGATCGGGAAACAGCTTTCAGAGAAATAGCCCGACTAGGCTATCAGGGGGTAGAAATTATCGCCCATGGACCCTGCTGGCATGCAGACCCCCTGGATACTGCCGATGACCTCATGGCTGCATTGGATCTTTTGTCGGAACTGAACCTGGATGTTATCGCCATTTCGCCCGCTACGGAATACCTGCTTTTTGACACGGATCAACGCCGTCAAATGGTAGAGCATACCATGGCCATGACGGATATAACCCTGCTTTACGGTGCAGAAATCGTTCGGATATTTGCAGGGGGGACGGTGCCTGAGGGAAGGACCCAGGAAGAGTGTATTGATGCGGTGGTGGAGGCCTTAAGGCCTTGTGTAGATTATGCGGAGAAACGGGGAGCAAGGCTGGCTGTGGAAAGCCATGGACAATTTGGCACGGATCTGGATGTCCTGGTATCCATATTGGATCATATTCAATCCCCTGCCCTGGGAATCACCTTGGACACCTCCAATTTTGCCGTCAACGGGGTGGATCCGCTGGACGCTATTGATGCCTTCGGCAGCCGTATTTTCCACACCCATATGAAGGACAGTAGGCTGGGCTCTGATGGCTATGGAACCGCTGTGGGAGAGGGCAGTCTGAATTTTGACGCCATCCTCAGAAAGTTGAAGGCGGCAGGATATCATGGTGCCTACTGTGTGGAGTACGAGGGGGAGGAGGCTCCCAATATCGGACTGGAGAAGAGCAGGAAATTCCTTACCGAGCTTTTCGGAAAGCTGAACCTCTGAACCATTGGGGGACGATTCTGATTGACCTATCATTATGGCAAAGGGTTAAGAGGACCGTCCCCTTTGGATCATAAATATTTTGGTGTATGAGGGATTCACAATGGATAAAAAACTACATGTCGGCCATCGGCAGCGGGTGAAAAACAGATATATGGCAGAAGGCCTGGATGCATTTGAAGATCACCAGGTTCTTGAAATGCTTCTCTTTTATTGCATACCGATGAAGGATACCAATGAATTGGCCCACAGGATGATAAATGAATTTGGGTCTTTGGCGGGGCTGTTTGAGGCGGATCCCAAGGATATATCAAAGAGGTGTAAAGTCAGTGAAAATACTGCGATACTGGTATCTTTAATTCCATCATTGTCAAGAAGATACATCAAAGGGAAATGGGGGGATAAGCCCATTCTTAATAGCTCATCCCGGGCAGGAGAGTATTCCATCTCTCTTTTTATGGGGAGAGCCTATGAGGCCTTCTATGTGATTTGTCTGGATGCCCAGAATCGGGCAAATCATGCCGCACTGGTCCATGAGGGAACCATCAATGAGGCCCCTGTATACCCGCGGCTGATTGTAGAAACAGCATTAAGGCATCAGGCTAACAGCGTCATACTGGCCCACAATCATCCCGGTGGAAGCTTACGGCCATCCCCTGATGACATCAATGTTACAAGAAGAATAAGAACAGCCCTTGAAGCGATCTCCATTATGGTTGTGGATCATATCATTGTAGCCGGGGGATAAATACACGAGTTTTGCGGAAGAAGGCTTATTGGCAAGATGAGCAAAAAAAGAGTCAAAGGGAACCGTCTCCCTTTGACGTTAAGTTAGGAATGATCTTGCTATAACGTGCAGGGATTGCAAGGAATGGGAAGGAATCTTCTACCACACTCATCATCGAAAGGAGGGATTGGATGGAATGGCTTGAACGGGTAAATGGAGCAATCGACTATATTGAGGACAATTTAGCAGGCCATATTGACTACAAGACAGCAGCTCAGATTGCATGCTGTTCAACCTACCAGTTCCAACGGATGTTTTCCTTCATCACCGATGTCAGTTTGTCTGAATATATCCGGCGAAGACGGCTTACCCTTGCAGCCTTTGAGCTGCAGCACAGCAACATGAAGGTGGTGGATGTGGCCTTCAAGTATGGTTACGATTCCCCGGAAGCCTTCACCCGTGCATTCCAGAATCTGCACGGGGTTACACCGTCATCAGCCCGCGATGAAGGTGTGAAGCTGAAAGCATATCCACGCATATCCTTTCAAATGTCGATTAAAGGAGATGTGGAGATGAATTACAGGATTGAAAAAAACAATCCTTTTCCGTGTTCGGTGTGGAAGAAATCGTCAGTACAGAGAATGAAGCGAACCTGATAGAAATCCCAGAGATCTGGCAGAAGGCCAAGAAGGATGGAACGATTGATCGAATAGCAGCAATGGCCGGAGTAAAATATGATGATGCAAGCAAGGGAATAAAGCCTGTCAATGCAGTGATGTGTTACCGTGATACAGGCATCGGTTCATTCCCTTATATGCTCTTTGCATTTACGCCTGAAGGCGGTGTGGAAGATGGTTTTGTCCGGGTAGATATACCTACCTTAGCATGGGCTATTTTTACATGCGATGAACATGCCGCTGACAAGACAACTGAGGTAATCCAGGCCTTATGGAAGCGGATTTACAGCGAATGGTTTCCAACATCCACATATGAACATGACACGGGCCCGGAGTTTGAAATGTACGGAGTTTACGAGAACGGAAAAGAATACTGCGAAGTATGGATTCCGGTGAAGAAGAAATGAATTGTTGAGACCAGCTAACTGAAGTCATGTAAAATCCCGGCTGTAACGCCAGGATTTTACGTCTTCACTCTATACCAAGTGCCAGAACATTTCCGGTGCCGGTTCGTCCTCAAAGGGAACATAAATGCGCTCGATACATGGATCTTCGTCCAGATTGACCTCGAACCAAGATTCAGCCCGCGGAAATCCCATGGAGCAGAAGAGACGTTTATCGGTTGCGTCAAAGAGCATGGAGCGGAGCGTGCCGAAGAATTCCGAATACGCACGGCACGAAAGCCCGCTGGGGACGGGTGCTTCCAGAAGCATCATAAGATCCTCAAGCGAGACCTTCTCGTGTGCAGCCATGAATGTATCAACTGCTACTTGGCGCGCATATGAGAAAAACCGCTTTTCTGAGAGGATGCCCGCAATCTCGGAAGCTTGATAATGGTTGTACGAAGCCAGGTAACCATTCTCTGCACGGCGAATGGCTCGGACAGGTTCACCGTTTATGTGTGCGAACTCTACAATGGCCGCATCACCACCCGTGTCGGCCAGCATGAGTTGAAAGTGGCTTGAAATGGGCATTGGAGCAAGGCGATGAAGCGCCTCCTCCACTGTCGCGCAGGTATCGAGTAACGTGCGAATCGGCGCCGGAAAAAAGAGACCTTCGTTTCGCTCTGGTGACGAGACCACCTCGCAACCGGTCATGGAGACGCACAGTCCTTTCTCGTTCATTCCATCGCTGCGCCCCCGCTTGAAAGATAGAAAAAACCGGCGTGTCGATACGCACCGGGCGTACGTGTTATAGAAAAGATCATCTCATCATCCAGGCTATACTCATAATTACGTGCGATAAGAAGATGCCCGTTTGCGGATTTCTCGGGAAGAACTGCTACCTGTGAACAGGCGCCTGCACGTGGACGTGCAAACATGCGGAGATACACAAGATCCTTCGGAGCGACACCGTAACCATCTGCGAAACCGATGAGCTCTTCCCATAAGTTGGGGGCAGTGCTTCTTTAGCATAGACGAACGCGCGGAAAGCTCCTCATCTGTCATGGGCGGAGTATCCTTGATGCTTTGGTCGATCCACGCACGATAGTGTTCATCTTCTCGCAAAAAGCATCCACGAGCATAGCCGATCTGGTAATTCGTTCCCTCCTGTACGAATCTCAAGTAAGGTAAAATAGTCATTTCAACCTCTCCTTTCATCGAAATTTGAAAGGATATGCATGGATAGGCTTTCGGTTCCACACCCTCACCGTGAGCCGCAATGACGGTATAAATCCCATGCAGATTGTCATCAATATAAAGATCACAACCGTCTGCCCGTTCAAACCACTTCATACAACGCCTCCCTTTCGATGATGAGTATAGCAAAAGATTTTCTTGTATTCCTTGCATTCCATGCACGATGCTGCAAGACTATGCCTGAATTGACTTTTCAGGTGTTGTCCCTCTGATTCTTATTGACGCATAATCGTGAAAAAAAGAGCTAAAGGGAACCGTCCCCTTTAACTCTTTTCGATATCAGGTATTAGAACTTTCCACCGCCCCCACCGTGGGTCCTTCCGCTGCTGCCCCGGTGGGTGCTACTGCTGTTGGAGCTGCTGCTCTGGATCTTCACTCGGGTAGTGGACTCCCGGATATAATCATCACGGATGCCGGTCAGCTCAAAGGAGCCCTTTTCCTCATAGGTTGTGCTGTTGATGGTCACCCTGCCCTTATGATTGGATGAAGCGATGAGGGTGGCGATAAGGGAGATCACCAGGGCGATGATAACCACAGGGAGGGAGCCCATCAGCCTGACAGCCTTATCCCAATAGCCGAGGGGGGCCTCTTTGACCCATCCTGTCTTGGCTTGAAATATCTATTCTGTGCTGGCCCCGGGGCACACCCATTCTTGCATAGGATTCAACCCGGCGGATGAACTCCTTGCAAGCCTCATAATAGCTTCCGTTGGACAATAGCCCTGTGATGGCATCCGTCATGGCGGAGATCCGGTTGTCCGTAAAGATGTCAATAGCGCTGCCTGTTGTCGTGATCCACATTTCCCTTTCATCCATGTTAATCAGCATCAGCAGGCCGGAATAATCGCTGCCTATGCCGAATCCATTATCATCACAGTAGTCATCGGCAAAATCATTTGCTCCCTGTATCATCCGTGATCACAATGGCTACATCCAGATTATAATTCTCCACTGTGTCTTGGATCAGGCTTTGAAGCTCCTGCAATTCACCTGCACTGAGATAATCAAGTTCATCATGGATATTATCGGTTTTGCCAGCCCTTGCTCCGGGCTGCCATATCAGCATGCCAAGTAGAAACACGAGGAGAAAAACAGCTATCTATTTATACAAACAAAGCACCTCCCAACACGGTCAGCAGCCATACACCTGCAAACACCAGGCCGGCGAACCCCAGCTGCTTGGCAATGCTGATGGGAGTATCTCCCACCACCTTGCCGGTCTGCCCATTCACGATGCAGACATGGTCCTTTCCCTTATATTTATTAATCAACAAATAGATGGGCAGCATGGAATAGCTCTGGGTTTTATCAGAAAAAGCGAACTGCTTTTCCCGGAGGGAATAGGAGGAATATCCTTGAACCGTCCCCCTCAATCGATCTTCGATGTAGTGTTCCACCCTTTCCTTCATGACAATGGGGACGGTGACTTTTGCGACCATAAAATGTAAAAATATCTTTTTTAATACATATTGTTATTGGAGGAAAATGGATTATTATATCGAATATACATCTGTAAATAAGATTGATGTATCCACCTCTTTCAAAGCACCTATTCATCACATAATGGCTCAATGTTTTCATGTTTTTTGTAATACCGGGGGACATAGTGAGGAGCAGCAAAAACGAAAAACTAATTTAACGATGTTTCCACTGCTTATTTCGGGAATTCCGGCTTAAAGGCATATTGGATAACGGATTCCAATATAAATAATGAATAAAACGACAGCAAATAAAATATATTTTGGACTTTTTTTGCTTCCAAGGATCAGCCCCATATGGGCCTTATTTGAAAAGGAGGCAGTGGATAATGAATGCAAAGGAACGCGTAAAAAGAGCCGTGGCTTTCAAGGAAGTGGACAGGGTACCGGCCGGGCTGTTCGGGACCCATGTCGAATATGAGGAAGGACTGGCCAGATACATAGGCGTGGCCAGCGTAGAAGAAATGTACCGGGTATTGGGAGTGGATGTATGGCACAGTCGAGTAGGCCTAAGCTATACCAGTGATATGGATCTTAAGAAGAGGGAGGAAGAAAATCCCCATCCCTTTGCTGAAGTCGTTTCGGTGGATGAGGTGGAGGCATGGCCTTTTCCGGATATTGCAGACTACGATGCGACTGATCTAGTAAAGCATCTTGAGGCGCATCAGGAGTTTTTTGTCTGTGGTGGAATCAATTCAGCTATTTTTCATCACTATCTGGGGATATGCGGTCAGGAGAATGCCCTTTGTTTTCTCAAAACGCAGCCTGATGTGGCAAAGGCGATTATCCGTAGGATAACTGATTTCTGGGTGGGATACCTGAAAAAGGTCCTCGAGTCCTGCCATGGCTTAATCGATATGATCGAGAACTGCAACGACTTTGGAACCCAGCGGAGCACGTTCATCAGTCCCGAGGATTTTCGGGAGTTTTTCAAGCCGGAGCTCCAGCGCTTGTATGATACGGCAAAAGCGTATGGGGTGCTGTATATGCAGCATTCATGCGGTGCCATAGAACCTATCATATCGGATTTCATTGAAATGGGGGCGGATATTCTCAATCCGATACAAGTGCAGGCCAGTGGAATGGATATGGAGAACCTGGTAACAAAGTATAAAGGAAAAATCACCTTCTATGGCGGGATCGATACCCAGCAACTGTTACCAAATGGACCCGAGGACCGGATTCGTGAGGAGGTGCGCAAGCTTATTTCCTACTTTGGGAATGAAGGCGGGTTGATTCTGTCGGGATCCCAGGGACTGATGGAGGACATCCCGTATTCCCATGCCGTGGCTATGCTACAGGAAAATTTATTTGCTTTTAAATGATGAGAATGGGAAAAGGAGAGCTTTACAACTATGCAAAAGAAGAATACCTTTAAAAATCCTTTTATGATGAATGCGCCCGATCCCTATATGCTAATCCATGATGGATACTACTACCTCACGGCTACGACAGGGGTGAATATCACAATTCACAGGAGCAGGACCCTGAAGGGCTTTTCCCATCCTGAAAGCAGAGTAATCTGGACCCCTGAAGAAAATCGGGAGAACAGCAAAGCGATCTGGGCTCCTGAAATACATCGTATAGGGGGACGATGGTATATTTATTATACGGCGACGGACGGTAAACCGGAAAACCGCCGCACATTCGTATTGGAGAACATATCAGATGACCTTTTTTATGGAAAATGGGTTGAAAGGGGTAAGATTTTTGCCCAGCCGGACAGATGGGCGATTGACGGCACGGTGATGTGGGACGGGCTGAGCCATTACTTTGTCTGGTCCGGCTGGGAGGGATATGTAGATGAAGCCCAGAATCTATACATAGCGAAGATGAAATCACCCTATGAGCTGGAAGGCCAGCGCGTTCTGCTTTCTGTGCCTGAGTATGAATGGGAGTGTCAGACCATCCCAGGCAAGGATTATCCCACGGTCAATGAGGGACCTGTTGCCTTGTATACGAAAAACTATATCCATATTGTCTATTCCGGTTCCCATTTCACATCGGACAGCTACTGCCTGGGTATCCTGACACTGAAAAGAGGAGCTGATCCGTTGAAGCGGGAAAATTGGGTAAAGTCGGAGAAGCCCATCTTTGAAAAATCCTATCGGCATGGTGTGTACAGCCCGGGGCATAACAGCTTTATCAAATCACCGGACGGCAGCGAGGATTGGATGATATACCATGCATTTATATCACCACCGCCCTTTGAGGGGTCAAAAAGGTGCGCCATGGCACAAGCCTTTATCTTTGATGAAAATGAAATGCCGATATTAGCTGAGCCATTGAAAGTGGGACAAGAGATTCAAGCTCCGTCAGGGGAAGAATGTTGGTCCCATGAGAGTGGCGATTCCAATGAATGATCACAGCAGGAAAAATCGATATGCTGAGGGGGTTTTACAATGACAGAGCGCTATTTGATTATCAATGCCGATGATTATGGCATGTGTTATTCGGCCAATGAAGCAGTGGAGCACCTCTTCAATGAGGGCTTTATTACATCCGCCACCTTGATGACTCCCTGCCCGTGGGCGGAGGATGCGATTAGCAGGGCGAAGAGGAATAAAAAGATGCGGGTAGGGCTGCATTTAACGTTCAATTCAGAATGGAAGCTATACAAATGGGGACCTGTGTGCAGAACCAAAGTGCTTTCCTCCATCTTGGACAGCAATGGGTATTTTTATAGCGATGTGGCGTCCTTCCTGAAAACAGCCCAGCCCGATGATGTGATAGCAGAAATGGAGGCCCAGCTCGACTTTATGGTAAAACGGGGCTATCGGCCGACCCATGTAGATAATCATATGGGTAGCTTATACGGACTGGCAGGACGATCATTCTTACAGGAGGTATTTGCATTTTGTGCAAAGAATCAATTCAATTTCCGGCTGCCCCGTTCGACAGAGGCCTTTGGACCAGTGCCGGAGACGGTGAAGCAGCAGCTTCCAGAGATGGTGGAAATGGCCAGCCGGATGGGAATCGGAATACTCGATCATCTCTGTTCCCATACCGTTGCCCTTACTCCTTCGGATAGCTATGAAACATACAGGGATTATTATTTGAATTTAATCAGGAACGCACGGCCGGGGATTACGGAGATATATCTCCATCCGGCAAAGGAAAGCGAAGAATTGAAGGCGATTACCTCCAATTGGCAAAGACGGGTATGGGAATACCGGCTCATGCTGGATGACATGGTCATGAAAACCATTGAATCCGAGGGTATAAAATTGGTAGGCTGGACGGACGCCCCCTTTCGGGCAAATGGGACAATATAAAAGCAAGCTTGGCATTCGTTGTAAGAACCGATATAATATGTTTGAACCTTACAAAAGACCAATATATAAACAGCAATAGCAGGGGGAAGACGCTTTACATTCGGAGGCTCTGAAACAGCAGCATAGGTAGCACGAAATAAGTGATGACTGGAGAGAATAAAAGATAGATAGTGAAGGAAAAATGGAGAAGAGTAAGGAAGGTGCAAGGTATAGTATGAAAACCTATCGATATAAAACAAAAGGTACCTGTTCTACGGAAATCATTTACAGCGTTGAAGATGGTAAAATCGTCGAGATTGATATTCAGGATGGCTGTAATGGAAACATCCAAGGCCTTATGAAACTGGTGAGAGGGATGGATGTGCAAGATGTGATCGAAAGGCTCAAGGGAATCGATTGCAGAGGGAAAGGAACCTCCTGTCCCGACCAAATAGCCAAAGCATTGGAGTTATCCGTCTCTCCATGACAGACGACCGAATACACTCCTTTGCCGGTCTGGCTGATATGAGCTGCCTTACTTCCCTCCTGTATGATTGATAGAAAACAGGTAAGTTTACAAATAATGAATGCGTAAGGTGATAAGAGCATCCAACGGATGTTCTTTTTTATGCCTATTTTGTGCACCATTCTACTTCAGTATATCAACCATCGGTATGAAAAAAGATCATCCTGTCGTCGAATAAGGATCATTCTCGTTATGAATGGGAGAGATGGATCTCGGCAGATAGAATGAAATGGGTGTGTGCAGGTTTTTAAAGAAACATACGAGTTTAACCATCCCATAAGTATATCTTGCATAGAATAAATATATATTAAATGGGGCTGACTAACTCAGAATAGAAGAACCGCATCTTAAGGGGGAGAGAGATGTGGATGAAAGATGCTATGATTTAACTGCTGCTCAGCGGATCTTGTTTTTTGCACAAAAGCATAGCCTCCATAAAGAGCTGAACAATATCAGCGTCTCCGTATTGGTGGATGCAGAGTTGGATCTGGATACCTTGGAGCAGGCCATTAAGAAGGCCTATGTGAGGAATGATGTCCTCCGGATTCGTGTGGTGAAAGTAGGCAAGGAGATAAAGCAGTATTTCGCAGACTATGAGGAACCGGAAATCAAGTTTTTGGATTTCCGAAGAAAACGCAGGAACAAATGGAAAAGAAGTTAAGAAGAATCGCTCGTAAACCCATATCCATATTGGGAACTTCCATGAGCAAGGTGCACATCTTCCGTACATCTGATGGAAGATGGGGAATCTTCTTTGTGGTAAGCCACCTGATGATGGATTTCTGGGCCATTACTGTATTTTTCAAGGATGTCCTCACGATTTACGAAGCCCTGCGTAAAGGAACGGATATGCCGTATCCTCTGGCTTCCTATGAAAAGCTGCTTCGACAGGAATTGAACTACAGGAATACAGAAGCCTATAAGAGGGACAGGGCATTCTTTGAAGAGTACTTCAGAGAAGGTGTTCAACCGATCCTTAGCCATGTGAATGGTTCTTCTGAGCTGGAGAAATATCGAAAAAGGAAAGATCCCAATTGGCGCTGGGGTCGGGCATATGCATTCTTTACAAAGGCCAATCGCATCATGCTCCCCTGTTCCAAGGATGTGGTGGAAAAGATGAAAGCTTATTGCGATGCCCGGAATCTGTCCATGCAATCCTTGGTGCTACTGGCCTTCTTCTGTTATCTTGCAAAGGTCAACACCATTGAGAAGAATGTTCTCTTCCATATCATGGCCGGCAGGAGAAACACCCTTGCAGAAAAAAACACCGGAGGCAGCCGGGCGCATTTTATGCCCTTCTGGCTAATATACAACAGACATGAAACCTTTCGAGAGTTAAGTAAAATTATTCAGGAAAAACAGATGGCTGTTTGCCGTCATGCGGATATGGATCCCCTGGAAGTCATGGATATGATCAGAAAGAAATACAAATCTGAACGCTTTGATTTTCATGCGATTGCTTCAGTATCCTTTCAGTCTGTACAACTGACAGGTCCTGAAGGCATGAAGATGGAGACAAAATGGTATGGAAATGGAGCAGCCGCACAGCCATTCTCCTTGACCGTAATGGAAGGGGATGGAACTGGAGACCTGAAATTCTACTATGAATACCAAACCCATCATATTTCCATAGAGACGGTCAAGAAGCTTCATGCATATATGATGAAGGTCATTGAGACAGGTATCCAAAATGATGAAGCCGCCATGGATGAATTGCTGCGTATTGAGTAGGGACAAGGATCTTTAGCAACTTTGCTTAAGATCCTTTTACTTGCGCAGGCGGATAGGGAAGGATGATTTCTACTCCAAGCTTTTTTGAATATTAGCAGGGGAGGGGATATCGATTGAAAAGAGCAGGGAAAATCATGATGCTGACGGGACTGCTTCTGGCCATCCTCACAGGATGTATACAAGCCCGATTCTATATTCGGATAAACACCAATGGAACAGCGGATGTTGAGTACAAACTGGGGTTGAAGGAATCTTCCTTCCTGGCATTGGTTCCCAAGGAGCAGGATCCTCTTCAGGAAGCGGCGGAAGAAGCCAGGAAAGCGGGCTTCACCGTATCTCAATACAAGGAAGAGGGATATACGGGTTTCATCGCAAGGAAGCACGTTAAGAATTTGAGAGATATGCAGAAGGTCCTTCCCACAGGGCTCATATATACAAGGAGAGCAGGCAATTCGGATCAGAAGCTGCATGTTGAGGTGGAGGAAACTTTTCTCTACAAGACATACAGGCTGGAAGGCCAAGTGGATTTGGAAAACATTTTTTTAGAAGATCCATATTCAGATGAATTGTCAAAACAGATTATCCAGCGGATGCTGAGTACATCTGAAGTGGATTTGGTCATCTCCCTGCCTGTTAAACCGATGGCGGACAATGCCACCAGCAGGGATGCGTCCAACAAGACCCTTACCTGGAGCCTCATCATGGGAAAGAAGAATGACATCCTCCTGGTGTTGAGGGTCTGGAATGTGTACAATGTTGCAGGCATTGCCATCGGACTGGTTTTGCTTGCGGTAACCGTTTTTCTGCAGTTCGCCGGCAAGGGCACAAAGGCCAGGAAGGACTCCAGATAAAAAGGATTTCACAATGGTATTGATAGATACGATGGGGTATAATACCCATGAAGGAGGGATGAAAAATGCAGCCTATATGCCTGCATCCCGAGAACAAAAAAGTTTTCCTGTTCCGGGGTAAACCAACCGTTTTAGTAACTTCGGCCAGTCATTATGGAGCCATCATAAACCGAAAGTATGATTATGAAAAGGAATTGGATGAGTTGGCCCGCCATGGCCTTAACCTGGTGCGTATTTTTGGCGGACATTACCGTGAAATACCGGGGGATTTTGGGATCACAAGGAACGTGTTGGCACCTTCCCCTGAGGATTATATAGCCCCTTTTGTCCGGGGAGAGGACGTGAAATATGATCTGAATGCTCCCAATGAGGAGTACTATGATCGCTTGATTGATTATGTGCAAAAATGCTCCGATCGTGGGATTGTGGTAGAGATGTCCATATTCTGCCCCTTTTATCACGAGGGATTATGGGATATCTGCCCAATGAACGGAAAAAACAATAGAAATGGCGTAGGAAATACCGATCGATTTTCCTTTCACCGGCTGACAGATCCCGCCACCGTATCCGCCCAGGAATCCTATGTAGCGTATATGCTGCAGGTTCTCAATCGCTTTGACAACATCTATTATGAGATCATGAATGAACCCTGGGCCAATGAAGTTCCCCTGGCCTTTGAACTTCATTTTGCCAATTTCATCAAGGAGTATGAAAGCAATCTTCCCATGCAGCATATGGTCGCTCGCAATCCGGCAAACGGCTGGGAACGGGTAGATGCTTACAAAAATGTGGATCTGTTGAATTTCCATTACGCCAGTCCCCCCTATGCAGTAGAGGCCAACCGCCATTTGCCCTGTGCCATAGGTTTTAACGAAACAGGCTTTGCCGGTTCCGACCCCAATACATATCGAAAGCAGGCGTGGGATTTTATGATGGCAGGGGGAGCTCTGTTCAATAACCTGGATTATTCCTTTGCTGTAGGGTATGAGGATGGGACCTGGTATGATCCGACAGATCCGGGTGCCGGTAGTGCAGAACTGCGAATGCAGCTGGGAATACTCAAGCGCTTCCTGATGGAGGCGGATCTGCTTCATTTGCAGCCGGATATGCAGCCCATCAAGCGATGCCATTCCCTCCATGGACAGGGTGCATGCTTAAAAGGAAAGGATGAGTACCTCTTTTATTTCCGGTCCCAAAATGAGCTGTATGTGCTGCTGGATCTGCCCCAAGGGGATTATATGTTCAAATGGGTAAAGGTTTTAAATGGGGAGGAAAGGAAAGAAAAGGTCCACATTGACGGTTTGTATGAGTTCAGGTACAGTGACTTCCGGGATATTCAAGAAATGGCACTGCATGTCAAAAAACTGTAGCAATCGTTAAAAGACATGCAGTGCCACACCGATTATGCCTGAACTGTACTTGCAGATTCCCGGGTCAGATTCTTAATCCACCTGAAACGGTTCACCTTAACCACCGCTACGGCACATTTCAAGATTTGATCTGACTTCAGACAAGCGAATACCACCACCGGAGGTGCATGAAAGACAAAGGCAGCCAGGACGGCGGAGGGGATAACCACCAGCCAAACGAAGATCAGATCATTGATCAGGACAAAATGGATGGATCCCCCCGCCCGAACAATGCCGGTGAGGGAGGACATCTGGTAGGAGGTCCCTACCATGGTAACGGACAGCACGATCAAAATTGAGTGGCTGTGGCAATGGTGTCTTCAGATACGTTATATAAAAGGAGCACATAATCTTTGACCAGGAACATGGCTATCCCGGAGATCAGACCGATGATGAGGAAGAGAATCTGCAGTTTTTTGGCATATTGCTTTACCTTCTCATAGTCCCCTGAGCCCACCGTCTGTCCGATGACGACAGCGGATGCTCCTGCCGTTCCATACACAGCAACCCCCATAATCTGAAAAACGGTATTGGCGATGCTGACGGATGCAAGGGCGACAGCCCCCAATCTACCGACAATGGCTCCCTGTACCGCTAAATTAATGCCCCAGAAGATATCTCCCAAAATGACCGGAAAGCCGTATCGGAAGAAATCCTTCAGCAGTGTCAGGTTGGATTTTAGCAAATCTTTAAACCGAAGGCGAAGCCTGTCATCCACAAATCGGATATACAAAATGATGACAGGTAGCTCGACCATGCGAGCAACCAAGGTGGCAATGGCGGCGCCCTGGATGCCAAGGGCAGGGAAGCCGAGCTTGCCGTAGATAAGGATCCAGTTAAGGGTTACATTGACAAAAAAGGTGATAACGGATATATACATGCCGATTTTAACCCGTTCCACACAACGCATGGATGCAATTAAAACCTGGGTGATACAGAAGAATACATAGGTGAAACGGATGATTTTTAAATATTTGAGCCCTTCAGCCATGACTGCTTCTTCGTTGGTAAACAGCCTGAGCACTTGCATGGGAAAGAACAGCGTCACCATCAGGAATAAGAAGCCGGCAGCCAGGCTGAATTTCAAGGCGATTCCGATAATGATCTTCATGCTGTCCGTATCCCGTTTGCCCCAATATTGGACAGCCAGAACGGTCATGGCAGCCCCAAGGCCTATGACCAGCATGTGGAGGATGCTCTGGAGGCCGTTGGCCACGTATACGCCCGAAAGGGCAAGCTCTCCCAAGGATCCCACCATCAGGTTGTCTGCCAAGCTAACTGCAAAGGTGATAATGTTCTGCAATGCAATCGGGGCGGCGAGCCGCAATACCCAGCTATACAAACCTCTTTCCCGCTGTTTTACCATAATACATTTCCTTCCTTCTTTGATTCGATGATGACATTAGAAAAGGATATTCATCATGTACACGAATATCCTTTTTTATGCAATAAAGAGCCATGTATATACACTAAACATAAAGTAATTCTACCATAGAACATATCGGGCTGTCGAGCTTTATTATGAATGTGACAGGAGATAAGCCGAAACAGCGGATTAGGTTTAGAAAAGCCGAAAAAAGATAGCAAGGTTGCCGGAATTGTACAGCATGTCGTTCGGAAAATGACAACGCTGACTTCGGCATCACAAACAAGCTTGTTATAAAAGGGTCAAAAGTGGTATGATAATAACGGTTCCTCCTGTTTTCGGAGGGCTGCTGTACATAGAAAGTACATGGGAAAACAAGTGAAAGGGTGTTTTCATGAAGAAGGAGTTTTTGGACAAGCTGAAAAATCCTCCAAAGAAATATCGACCTATACCATTTTGGTCTGGAATGAAAAGCTGTGTGTCGACGAAACACGCCGCCAAATTGACGAGATGGACCGGGCAGGCATCGGAGGCTACTTTATGCATGCCCGGGGAGGCCTGCAGACGCCCTATATGGGTGAAGAGTGGATGGACAATATCCAGGCCGGCATCGAGGAAGCGAGGAAACGGGGTATGGGTGCATGGGCCTATGATGAGAATGGTTGGCCCAGCGGCTTCGGAGACGGAAAGGTAAATGGCAGGGGAGAAGTCTTCCAACAGAAATACCTGCGCTATGAATTCACCGAAGAGGAGAAGCAGCGGGAAGACGGCCGTACCATCACCAATGTGAAATTGGAGGATGGACGGAACATGCATTTTTACTATGATGTGAATCCCTTTTATGTGGACACCCTGGATCCGGAGGTTACCAGGACTTTTCTGGAGGAAATCTATGAGCCCTATTATCAAAGATTCAAAGAGGACTTTGGAGGGGCAATGCCGGGTTTCTTCACGGATGAGCCTCAAATATCCAGAAACGGAATACCCTGGTCATTGACCATGCCAGATCAGTACAGGTCTGCTTACGACGAAGAACTATTGCCTTTGCTACCCCAGCTTTTCATGGAAACAGGAGACTACAAGAAGACCCGTTACCGCTTCTGGCATCTGGTACAGGAGCTGTTTGTCACCAACTTTACCCAGCAGATCTATGATTGGTGTACAGAACACGGTATTTCCCTCACCGGCCATATGGTACTGGAGGAAACCCTTTTGAGCCAGCTGACCTCCAATGCGGCGATCATGCCTCATTTTGAATTTTTCCATATGCCCGGAATGGATTGGTTGGGGCGTCATATCAATCCGCCCACTACCCCACTGCAGGTGGCATCTGTTTGCCATCAGTTGGGGAAAAAAACAGATCCTTCTGAGTGAAACCTTTGCCCTGACGGGCTGGAATGTGAGTTTTGAGGAATTGAAGTGGATCTATGAATGGCAGATGGTGCGGGGGATCACCCAGCTCTGTCAACATTTAGAGGGCTATTCTCTGAGAGGTATCCGCAAGCGGGATTATCCGCCGTCTCTTTTCATCCAGCAGCCCTGGTGGGATGAGTATAGGGTATTTAACGACACCGTATCCAGGATTGGTATGCTCCTGGCGGAAGGGGAAGTGGATTATGATGTGCTGCTCGTTCACCCTCAGTCTTCAGCCTGGCTCCATTTCAATAATGAAGACGACGGCAACATTGAAGATCTGAATCGGCAGTTCATGGAAGTCATAAACGCCCTGGAGCAAGCCCATGTGCTGTTCCACCTGGGAGACGAAAGAATTATGAAACGCCATGGTCAGGTGAAGGGAAGCACTTTGGTTGTCGGCCAACAGACTTATAAAGCGGTGATTGTACCTCCCGTAGATACCCTCTCCTCCAGTACCGTGGTACTGCTGAAGGCCTATGCGGACAATGGTGGCCTGTTGATTTGGATCGGACAGAAGCCTGCTTTGGTGGATGGAGCGGACGACCCTGCTATAGTGGATCTCACCCGGAAAGGGGTTTACGCCGTTTCGCCTGAAAACGCCCTTGGACAGCTTCCCAAGGGGGCTTTGGATGTATCTGTTACCGGACCGGATGGAAAGGAGCTGGGAGCCATTACCGTAGCTCGTCGGCATCTATCCTCTGATCTGGTGGGGGGAGCCTGCCGTTTCTATTATTTTGTGAATTCCGACAATCAGAATACTTTTGAAGCCACCCTGCGTATTCCCGCTGCAGCTGTATGGGCTTTTGATCCGATGGACGGATCCATCCGCAACATATCCCAGAGGGTTGAAGAAGGAGCAGTAGTGGTGGAGCATACTTTTGTGCCCATGGGCTCCCTGGCCCTTTTTGCGGCAGATGATCTAAAGGCTCTGGAGGCAGAGGGCGATATGACGGATCTTTCCGATTTTACTCCCTTGGAGGCAGAACGCTTTGTTGGGGACTGGAAGATCACTTCGGTAGAGCCAAATGCATTAACCCTGGATTATTGCGATTTCTGGTTCGAACGGTGAGCTGCAGGCCACCCGGGAGCATGTAAGTGTGATCCAGGCGAGGGCTTGCAGGTTGGAACGCCCGGTGCATATTGCCATGAAGTTTGACATCCAGGTGGCAGAGGACTTTACTCCCGAAGGGGAGATGTATCTGGTGATGGAAATGCCTCATCTATATCAGATCAAGCTCAACGGCAGGGATGTGCCCAATACCGATGCCGGATATTATCGTGACCGTTCCTTCCGGAAGATCGATATTCGGGGATATCTGAAGCCCGGCCTCAATGAGCTGTATCTGGAAACGGACTTCAGCCAGGATCCTGAGGTGTATGAGCAGTTGAAGAAGGCATTGGTCTTTGAAGCGGAGAAGAACAAGCTCACCTATAATCAGGAGATTGAAGCGGTATATCTGGTTGGTGATTTTGGGGTTTGCACTCCCGGAACCTTTACCAAACTACCCAGGGATGCTCAACGTTATAGTGGGGATTTTATCATCAGCAAGCCCAGGGCAGAGGTGGATATTAAGAACCTGACCACCCAGGGATTCCCCTTCTATAGCGGCAGAATCCGTCTGGCCAAGAGCATCACCCTGGATCCAGGGGAAGTACAGAAACGCAGCTTTAAGCTGAAGAAAAGGCTGGCTACCATTGTAGGCCTTTGGGTCAATGGTAAAAAGGCAGCTCAGTGGTTCTGGGGTCCATACGAAGCCAATCTGGAAGGCCTCCTGCAGCCAGGTGAAAATATCGTTGAGATTGAGCTGATCGGAAACCTGCGCAACCTGCTGGGTCCCCACCATCTTGAGCAGGGTGAGAGCTATGCGGTAGCACCTCCCAGCTTCTTCAAGGAAGCCAATGTTTGGGGCCATCAACCCTGGAACGATGATTACTGCTTTGTGGATTTCGGCGTGGAAATCTAAAAAGGCTCAAATAAACAGGGAGGGCATGCTTGAACGTCATCCAAGCATGCCCTCCTTATTTTAAAGCTACAGCAAGAGCAGGCGGACCGGTCCCAATATGCCGGATACCGTCTGACCGTCCATAATGTAGGGGGTAGGACTTACCGCATTGAGGTAAGGTGCAAGGGTATTGAATACCTCAACCTCGATGGTATTTTTCCCCGGAACCAGAAGACCTGTCAGGTCAAAACGGTAGGGTGACCAGATGCAAACCCCTGCTTTCCTTCCGTTGACATGAACCTCTGCCGTGCCTCGGACAGCTCCCAGGTCGAGAACAAAACGGCTGGAGGAAGCTTGATCCATGGTATATACCGTTCGGTATCGTATCCCTCCTGAATAGGCATCCAAGCCTCGGCTGCACCAGTCGCCCAGTTTGATTCTACCTTTGCCGCATTTATATCGGATGGGACTTAAGAAAACGGCACCGCCTGAATATCCTTTTTCAGGAACTACTCTTAAAATGGCGTGACGGAGGACCTTTTCTCCGGCAGGCAGGATGATTTCTCCGGATGATAGGCTGACTTCTTCACCGTCAACCCATAATCTTGCTTTTCCGGCGATTTTCATATTCATTCGTGAGGCACCCGGTGGCAAGGTCCAGCGGAACCATTCTACCCGCTCCCTGCCGAAATATGCATCAGGAGCCACATCCATCACCGTACGGCCGGTGACTTCTCCCTCCAGCCATGAAGCACCGGGGAGGGGATGGGGTCTTCGCTTCAGACAGTGAAAGGAAGGATCATAACGATGAATCGTTTTACCATCGCCGGTTGACCGGATTTGGGCTGGCCGGCAGCTACCGTCGGAACGTCTTGTCTTCCATCCCTGCCCGCTATAAAAGGGGAGTACCTTTCCGTCCCTGCATTTTACTAAGCCGTCCAATATAAAACCGCAAGGGGAACCCAGGTCCCGTATGACAAGCTGAAGGGTGTTTTTCCCTTGTCTGAAATCTCTGGTGGTAAAGGGATAAACCTTGGAGGTACTTTCACCGTAAGGCTCAAATCCACCCATGCATCCAATTTCATGCCCGTTGACCAGAATGCGGCTGGGGGCTTCCGAAGTAAGGTGTATCGTAGCCTCCTCCGGAATTCCCGGTATTTCGATTTCCGTTTCAAACAGAACCGGATCGTTTTTGCGATGGGATTCAGGGGAGACCAACCATTCCGGCCGTCGGAAGGATTCCTCATCCTCTAACAGGGCCCAATAGCCTCGCAGATAACCGGTTTCCTCCATGACGAACTGAAGATCAAGGACATTCAGGCCTGCCTTGAGATGGATGGGCATGATGGACAAGTATCCTTCGTCCTTTGAAGGAAGCTCTTTTCCGTTGATCCAGGCATGTTTTTCAGCAAATGTCCCTACTGCAAGATATCTATCCACGGCCTCCGGCATCCATAGTCCGGTTCGCAGATGGACTCCCTGTTGGGCTTCCACAAGCCCGAAGTCCAGGAACTCTTCAGGCACATGGCCTTTAGGACCCAGATATTGATATTTAAAGATCTCATCCTTGGGGATTCCTCTGGATCTGGAATAGATGACGGGCTTCCATTCATCGGTGGACTGTGGTAGGCTTTCCGGACGGAAGAGGGACGAAGGTTGAGGGAGTCCCTCTCTTTTAACCGGTCCAAAGCTCCAGGCATGTATACCATAAGTGGCCTGGACAGGCTGCCAATTTTCTCCGGAATCATATTGTCGATGCCAGCCCTCCTTAAGGCCGTCCTCCCCTTCCTTTTCCATACGATGGTCCAGGTACCAGCTGGATACAGGTGGGGAACCGTCAAAGGGGGGATAATCAAAATCGCCATACCGATTGTCCAGGGTAGGGATGATTTCACTTTCCCATTCAGTGGGGAGATCCCGAATTGTTTTCGGCTTTTCAAGTGTGGATATCTCCTGATTCTGAACAGCATTCAGCTTGGTCCCATCATCGGTCCAGAGAAGCAGGGCGGCTGGCCCATGTTCAAAGGGGATGACTACCCGGATTCCCTTTTCTTCCTGTACCCACTTGATGGGTTGGTATGCTCCGCTAGTCGGCTCCAACAGATAAACAGGTCCCTTGGCATCCAAAAGGGTGATTTCCATGGAATGACGGTATCTCTCCGGTGAAAAATCGTAATGGCGGGTAATGCCTTCCTTTCTGGTATGGACAGTGGCGTTTGGGAAGGCCGCCGGTACAAACAGGAGGTTGTATTTGCCAATGCGACGATGAAGGGTGGGGACCTCCGCTTCCACTTTCCTGGGGAGGGAGGAAAGAATTTTTTTCAGATCCTCAGGTTGATGGACCCGGAGGGCTTCTCCATTGTGAAAAAGCTCCCTCAGCTTGTCCACCCAGCTATCATTGGAGTCGTGATCCAACTTCCTGGGGATTTCTCCTACAGCAACCAAAAGGCCCCCAAATTTTACAAAACGATAAAGGGCTGCTGCTGTTTCCTCCATGATCACACTGCATGCAGGGAGAATAATGGTCTGATAGGCTTCATCCCGGATTCTGAACCCACCTTCGTCAAGCTCTGCTTTCAGCAAGGCGTCCTCACTCAGAATATCGAAGTCCCTGCAAACCTTTTCCAGGATACCCGGTTTCGTATTTATGAATGATATTTCTCCCGTGATGGCTTTATAGGTATCACGAACCTTTTCCAGCTCCTCTAGCGTAGGGGTGGATTCCGATAAGCTGAGCTGGGCCTGAATGGCGGAGCTGGGATACAGAACACCGATATCGCAAACATGGCTTCCCTTTGTCAGCAGATAGCATAAACGGCGGACAGCCTTGGAGAATACCGGATAATGGTGCCAATAGGGCTGTCGCCAGCAGGTAGAGGGAGGGGCCCATTCCCACCATCCCCCTTTGGTGCTGTAATAGACGGCGTGGGGATTGTACAGGTTAGCTCCTCCTTGGAACCAGGGGAGCAGCCAGTCAAAGGTTTCCTCCAGTGTTCCACCCCAGCCTGTACTGTGGAAGGCTTCGATCCATGTTCGGGATCTGCCATTAATGTGGGCAATGGAGCTATGGATTTTAGCGTTTCCCCAATGGTCACTGCCAGGTGCTCCATACCAGCGGTGAGTGCCCATATAGTCCCCATAATAGCGGGTGCTGGCAATGGGATCCCCATTTCGGGCCGGTTCCTTCTGGTCAAAGCCACATATCAAACCCCGATCCTGATGCCATTTGAAGAAAGGGATGAAGAAACTTTCCTCTGCCAGCCGGCTGCGGAGACGATGGTAATCCAACCGGGTTTTTAGAGCCTCCGGACCATCTCCCTCCCACAGGTAAATGAGTCGAGGGATCAGGTCATATCCATTTCGTTTGATAAATTCATTCGCGAAATGGCTACTCCATGTGGGGAAAGAAGGCAGTTCATCCTGGAAGGTTCCCACAATCACCTTACCAAACCAATGCCCCAGTCGCTGTTCAATTCTCCCGTGAACGGTGTTCAGCAGCCTTTTACAAGCCTGCGGATTGAAGTAGTCGAAGCCACTTTTGATGGTGTAGACCAAGCGCAGACGATGGGGGCTTGAACACTCGAAGACTCCTTTTCCACCATGAAGATCAACGGCAACAGGCTCTTCCAGCATCCTGCCCTTATCGTCGATGGGTACAGCGAAAGCAGCCAGAGGCTGGGCTTCCTGAGGACAAAGGACCTCCAGCACCCCACTGCCTTCTATAAATATGGTATCCAGGAGCTCACCGGCAAAGGAAGGTACATCTCTTACAATATTGGCCTGATGGTTAGCCCCTGAAAAACCGATCTGATCATAAAACCAGATATATATGCCCAATTCATATGCATCTTTGCAGACGCCTTCGATAAGGTCCCACCATTCCCCGGAAAAAAGGACAGGTTGGTCGGCATCCGATCCGAAAAGCGGGCAGACGGGTGCAAGGCCTACAATCATGACGTTGTAAATGCCGCCTTCCACCAGTTTTTCCAACTGCCACCTCAAGCGTTTCCGTTCTATCTTTTCTCCGCTCCACCACCAAATGGAAACGGGTGAGAATTCCTTAGGCGGATCAGCAAATTGATACAGGGTTTTCTCCATATCTTCCAATCCAGCTCTCTCCCTTCCGTTGCACTTTTTTCTTTTTTTATTGTACCATAAAATGGACAGATGAAGGTGTCCGGTCAAGGGATGGGGCAGGACTTGTTTCCTAATCAGGGATATTGTGATGTCATATAACGGCAGTGGACAAGGAAATGAATGAACCTTTCGATATATTCCCCCGTCTAGTATCGGTGAAACCGGTTTCAAGCATGTCATGAAGAATGGGGGTGATGGTATGGATAAGCAAAGGGAATTTGAAGCCTTGCTCAACACGTGTAAAAATGCCCTTGAACGTTTCGTATTTTACAAAATGAATCAAAAGCCTGATGGAGAAGACATTTTACAGGAAGTGTATCTCACAGCCTTCTCTAAGTTTGATACGTTAATCGACAAGGAAAAGTTCAAACCCTGGATCATCGCGATTGCCCGGAATAAAATTAATGACTTTTATCGAGCCAAGGTGAAAATGCTCGAGCTACCCCTGGATGAAAAGATCCATTACGAAAGCTCGTTTTCACGGATGGGCCTAACTGTGAATGAAGTCGTCAGCGAAACCTTGTCGAAGCTGGCTGATAAGGAAAAACAAATACTATACCTTTACTACATCAAGCAAAAATCTCAAAACGAAATTGCGAGCATGCTCAATATTCCCCTCGGCACGGTGAAAAGCCGTTTATATACAGCCAGGCAGCGTTTCAGAGAAAAATATCCATATCCACCTATATCGAAAGGAGAGAAAAAAATGAGTAAATTTCCGGATATTATGCCCGATGTTTCGATTACAAAAATAAATAAACCGGCATTTCATGTCATTTGGGAAGAAGCGATGGGCTGGTTTATCATCCCGAAGCTTGGCGAAAGGATTTCTTGGGCTATGTATGACTACCCGCAGAAAACACGTAGTGAGACGGTTGACCTTGCAGTGGTTGGCAAAGCCATGGTGCATGGCATTGAAGGTGTAGAAATTGTTGCAGTTGAAAACAGTGACAAAGAATTTGATGCGATCAATTCAGCAGCAAAGGTTGACCGCACCTTTGTCATGCAGCTCACTGAAACCCACACCCGGATTTTGCTTGAATCTCACCATGTTGGCGATGTCAAACGTATCTATACATTTCTGGATGAAGAATTCCTCAAAAATTGGGGATACGGTGAAGATAACTGCGGAAATGAAACCCATATTAAGCCAAAAGGCATCATCACTGTAGACGGTGATCGGATATGCTGCAAACAAAAGGACGCCCTTGATGTCGTTGGACGCTATGAGGTCACAGTCGGTAAAAAGACCTATGATACAATTTTGGTTGTTGATGTTGAAAGCTACAATGGTGGAGTGATGTCACAAACATATCTTGATAAAAACGGCAGGACTGTACTCTGGCGCAGGTTTAACAAGGACGACTGGGCTTACAAAAGATATCAGCAAAAATGGAGCGAAAGGCTGCCGCAAAACGAAAAGGTCTATGTGAACGGTGAAACCTATGTCCATTGGTATGACTGCATCACCGATTATATTTTATAAATGATATTTGCGGGGCGAATGTACACCCCGCTTTTTTTGAAAAGTCATTTCCATACAACTTTTTTTATAAAAGATCAATTGTTCTGTTATAATTGTGGATGGAGTAACGTCTGTAAGAAAAAAGTTAGAAGGTTGGCTTGACCAATGGATAGTCGTATCATAACGGATCTTACAAATTACATATTCGTATCTGATGAACCTCAACAGGTTGATATCATCTTTTTACCGGGCGGTTCTTTCCCTGACATTCCCGAAAGGGCTGCCAGGTTATATCATGACGGATATGCACCGCTGTTACTTCCGTCAGGAGGTGTCAGTGTAAAAAGCGGGAAATTCCCCGGTGCTAAATCAAAGACTGATATTTATGATAAAGCGTATAAAACAGAATGCGAGTTTTATACCGATGTACTGCTTAAGAACAGCGTTCCCCGCGATGCGATCATCGCTGAGGACAAGTCCGGCCATACAAGGGATAACGCCTTTTTATCCCGTAAGGTGATTGACGAGCAAGGCTTCATTATCAGAAAGGCGATGATATGCTGTAAGTCTTTTTATGCAAGACGGTGTCTGATGCTTTATCAATTGGCCTTTCCCGAAGCTGACATATACGTGATTCCGGTTGATTGTTATGGGATCACCCGTGATAATTGGTATACACAAGAGCATGGAATTGATCGTGTGCTTGGCGAGCTGGCCTGCTGCGGAAATCAATTCGTAGAAGATATAAAGGAGTATTTGAAATGCCAAAAGTAGAAATAACCAACATGGTCATGATACAAGATAAAAATACAGGAAAAGTTTTGGTTCAGGAGCGGACAAGAAGTTGGAAAGGTCTGGCCTTTCCCGGTGGCCATGTCGATGAAGCTGAAAGCTTTGTCGATTCAGCAATTCGCGAAGTAAAAGAAGAAACAGGACTAAGTATTCGAAATTTAAAATCCTGTGGGGTCGTTCACTGGAGCAACAATAAAACCTTTGACCGATACATCGTTTTCCTCTATAAGACCGATGAATTTGAAGGTGAGCTTATCACTGAAATGGACGAGGGTAAGAATTACTAGATAAGCGTTGATGAACTCAAAGCACGACAAACGACAAACGAGTTCCATTATTATTTGCCGATGTTTTTTGGAGATGGGTTTAATGAAGCCTTTGGTTCCTGGAATGATGATGAACCGTGGGAAATTGTGTATAAATGAGAGGGATGGAATAATGTCGGATATTCTTTTCAAAACAGACGATTACGTGTTCAGTTACCGCGTGGCTGGAATTCTGATCCATGATGGGAAGGTACTGCTGCAAAAGACAAGTGATGATACAGGGTATGCCTTTCCCGGCGGGCATGTAGAATTTGGTGAAACAAACGAAGAGTCATTAATTCGTGAGTTTAAAGAAGAAACCGGCACTGACATTAAGGTAAAGGAAATCAAATGGGTGGCGGAAATATTCTTCCCATGGGGAGATAAACCTTGCCATCAAATCTGTATATACTACTTAATTGAGCTCGCCGACGAAACCCAGCTTCCCTTAGATGGAAAATTCATGGCCCATGAGCACATCGAAGGACGAGGTTTCGATATCGAGTTCCACTGGATTCCTCTTGAAAAGGTTAAAAATATCGAAGTATATCCAAGGAATGCCGGTAAATTATTGGAACATATTCATGAAGGTGTGAAACATTTTGTATACAGGGAAAATTGACATAATAAAACCCGACTGAATTTCAGCCGGGTATTTTATTTTCGACAATAGAATAAGAAAGAGGTGCCTTTCATCACCTTACATGTATATTATATCCACAAAATGCCAAGCTGTCAAGAAATTCAAAGCAAGCGTATAAATAGGTTTGCTTTAATATTACATTAAGACGATTGAGTAATACAATGTTTTTGATTATGTTATTGGTCGTTTTGCTTTTCCATATCTTTCATGTAATATAGGATTACCGGCTGACCAATTTCGATCAAGCAGGGACATTTCTGTCAAGGTAAAATGTATAATCACATAGGGTGTCCTTGAGCCGATGACAGGAGGTCATAAGATATGAAAAGCAATGAAATATGGAAAAATGAGAGCAACTACAACAATTGGGAACTTCGAAAACACAGATTTTCAGAAGAGATGCGACCAATTATCTTTCAGTATCTTGGAATAACCCCTGAATCGAATGTACTTGACGGTGGATGTGCCACAGGGGTATTTACCCGATATATTGCACGAGGGCTTAAAAGCGGTAAAATTATAGGTTTTGATATTAGCAAGAACCTTGTTGATTATGGAAATGCCAGGATCGCAGATGAAAAACTGTCCGACATTTGCAAGCTTGTCGAAGCAGATGGATTTGAACTGCCCTTTGCAGAAAACTCTTTCGATGCTGTTACGAATGATACATATCTGGGTGTCCTGTCGGATCCTGTTGCCGGACTAAAAGAGATGATTCGTGTATGTAGGAAAGGCGGTACAGTTTCGGCTGTTTTTCCAGGCCATAGCGTAACATGGAAAGGAGAATACCCGTTTGATTTTGATGTCAGGTTACATGAGCTCTATGAGAGGCAGGAAGGGATATATAAAAAACACATACTAAACACGTCAGCGATGTACTTTCAAAGCACAGAATGGCCTTCTTCACGTTATCCTAAAATGTTTGATATATGCGGTTTGAAAGATATTCATATATATTCGGTGGCTTCCTCTTTTTCATACAGTGACAGAAGATGGCCTTTGGAATACCGGAAGTATCAGATTGACACAGGTATAAATGATGAAACAAGAATTATTTCGCAGAGAAGCCAGATTACAGAGTTCGAAAAGCATGGTTTTACGAAGAGGGATTTTGCAGAGCTAATTGAGCTTTTAAAGAAAAAGCAAAAATATCTGCTTGATTATATCGAAACGGATAAGAGCTTTGAAATGAATGCATGGCTTACCATGATAGTAACAGGTACTAAACAATAATAAGTAAGGGGGATGTGGGATGTATAGAGCCATTTTCTTTGACAGGGATGGAACCCTGACATATAACAACCCTGAGAAAATACGATGGAGAGATCAAATCATTGCTGAATGGAGCCATAAACCCTTTACCCTGCCATACGAAAAGATGATCCGCCTGTTTGAAAAGGCCAGTGAGGGAAAGAAGCCTTGGTATAAAAGTGTTGAGGAGGAAAAAGCATTTACCCGCCGGTATTATTATCATATGCTTAAAGAAGAAGGTATAAGTGAAAATTTGGAGAAACGCGCAGAGCTTTTGTTTTCTGAGTTGTGGTGTAATCATGACCGAATATTATTTCCTGAAACGATTGAAGTACTTGAGTATTTTAAGGGAAAAGGTTATAAAATGGGTGTGATTAGCGATACTTCACCATCTTTGCAATATACGCTTGAACAACTTGGAATCGCAAAGTACTTCGCTTCATTTACAGCCAGTTCTCTGGTTGGAGCTGGCAAACCAAGCCCCATCATATTTAACGCTGCGTTGAGTGCACAGAATGTAAAGGCTGAGGAATCAATCTTTGTTGATGACACGAAGTGCGAAGCAGATGGAGCACGGGATCTGGGGTTTACATCCTTTTGGCTTGACCGTAGTGGGACAGCACCCATTGATCCATGGACTATCAAAGACTTAACGGCTTTAATTGATTTTATTGAGAACTTATAATGGTTGGCATAACATACAAGCAAAAAAGGCTTCACATAGCCTGCTGAACCACCAATTTCCACACCGTTTTTTAGTGTGCTCAAATAACTTGTAGTATTGAAATCATATCAAAAATTGACACGGCCATGCCTTATATCATTGGTGCATAAAAAACAGGGTTATGGTATAATCACAAATTGAGATGGCTGCATGCAAGGGGGCCAAGAGGTGATTCGCTACAAAGAAGTTAAGTGTGATTTCCATCTACATACGCAGTATTCAGATAACTTGATGAAGATGACGGTTGCCCAGTACTGTAAGTTGGCAAGGGAGAGGGGCATAGACGTCATCGGTATCGCCGATCATCACAACGATCTGACACCGGAGAAGTGGGCTTCACTGCAGGAAGATTTGGATCGGTCGGCGGGGCAGGGGGTATATGTCATTCCCGGATATGAAATTTCCTTTATGGATGGGCACATGGTTGTCATGGGGAAAGACCAATATGACTGTGAAACCATTATGGACAGCTTTCGAGAAATGACCGATGAAGGCAATGTGCGCATTATTGCCCATCCCGACAATAATGAGTTTGCATGGCGGATGAACCTGCTGCCCGGGATAGACGGACTGGAGCTGGCAAACAGTGGTCACGATATCCTCAGCTATGAGCAGGATAGCGAATGCAACGGCCTGAGAACCTATAAAGAGTACCTATTGTTGAGGCATCCAATTGCACCTTTCGGGCAGTCGGACTGCCATGGGGATATCTCCTTTGGAATGGTGTGGACTCGGATTCTAATCCCTTCCGACCAGGAGGTGACGCGGGACAGTATTCGAGGAGCCATAAAGGCCGGTCATTGCTATGCCGGAGTTGGTCAAATCGATATGGAGTTTTATACCGATGAGGGACACATCATGGGAGATGCTTTCAGGACGGACGGAAACGGGGAAATCCATTGGAAAGCTGCTGAAGGCTCTGAAATCACCTTTTTTTACGGAGATATGGAACTGGACAAGTATACAAAATCGGAGGGCAGCTTCCGGCCCTATATGAATGGCCCGTATTGGATGATGGCGAGAAAGGGCAGCTCATGGGGTGTTTCCGCTCCCATCTGGGTGGAGGGGATCACGGAAGACCGGCCTGTACATGAAAAGAAAGTGAAGAAGCTCCTTTCCAATGGAATCATCCAGGACTTGAAGGCCAGGCTGGAAAAGCTGATCGGGATTTTAAGATCCATCCAGGATAAATATTACCCGGATAGGAAATACATAACGATGTATATCCAATGGTTGGAAGGCCTACTTCCTCAAAATATACCCGCCCGTGAAGCGGCCAATAAAAGCTTTCAACTGATGCTATATGAAAACCGAAGGCAGCTTCATGGAGCTATTCGGATCATACGCCGTCTGATCAGCGATCTGCTGGATGAGGCCGTAACCAGAGACGGAAGCGTCGGTCACAATGAAGTCCGCATTTATAATTTTAGCGGGAAGCCCTTGGACCACATCATGAAGCTGGATATAGCCCTTCCCAAGGGTGTCACGGACTTTTACCTGACAACGGACAAGGGAGCTGAGATCGATTTTGTTTCATACCCAAAGCCCGTAAAGGATATAGCGAATGGCTTCAGATCGGGGAAGGGGATGCTGACCCTTATGCCTTGGTTGATGCTGGCTGAGGTTATGGAGTATAAAATTACCAAGGTGGATTTTCGAGAAGAAGGGGATACCCTGTATGTAAAAATGGAGACAGCCCCCTGGCGATTCGTGGATCAGGACATCTGCTGGGAAAAGGAAGCAGATTGGATCAGGGAGGCTGTCGAACAGGAGAGGTATGCCCGATATCACTTGACCATAGAGAGGATGGACTTTTATTCTCTGCAGATTGATACGACAGGGATAGGAGAGTCCGATTCGATAAAGATCTGTTATGGTACCGGCCAAACCGAAGAGACCAAGAGAGTGTCGAAGCTGTATTCGAACTTTAGGAATGATCAGGAAGCCCAGGAATACATCTTCTTGGCCCAGGCCTATAAAGCCCTATAGGGATCGCCATTCTCCGGACGAAGCATGTGGGAATGACAGACCGTGTTTCTGTTTGGGGTCTGACATTGCTCCTTTGCGCTTGTAGTATTCTCCCGGTCATGCCCTGAAGGTTTTTTTACGTGCAGCAACAAATCAGCCGAATCATGTTACCAAAGAAATAAAGAGAAGGAGAGAGGATCATGAACAAGCAAATCAGCATACCGCGCCCGGAATATCCCAGACCGGATTTTGAGAGGCAGGATTGGGTAAACCTCAATGGGGTATGGGAATTCGCTTTTGATGATGAAGCAGAAGGCATCCGCAATCGATGGTATGAGGAAGGCGATTTTCCCCTGCGGATCACCGTCCCTTTCTGCTATCAAAGTCTCAACAGCGGGGTCGAGGATAAGTCCGACCATGAAATTGTCTGGTATAAACGCGAATTCTCCCTTCCACGAAGCTTCCAAGGGAAGAAAATCCTTCTGCATTTTGGAGCGGTGGATTTTTATGCCATGGTTTGGGTCAATGGCCGGATGGTAGGGGAGCATAAGGGCGGCTATACCCCATTCCGGTTTGATATAACCGATTACCTGGAGCCGGGAAACAACAGGCTGGTTGTTCGAGTGGAGGACCGAATCGGAAACACCTCCCAGCCCCGTGGAAAACAGTCCTGGAAGGAGAAAAATTTCAACTGCTGGTATACCCGGGTGACCGGCATCTGGCAGACGGTCTGGCTGGAAGCCGTGGGCAGTACCTATATTGACAGGGTGAAGCTTACGCCTGATCTGGATGCCAAAAAGGTGAAGATTGATGCTTTCCTGGAAGGTCCTGTGGAAGACTGCATACTGAATACCGTCATCACGATCCGGGATGTCCTGATTGCCGATGCCACCATCAGGGTGACCAAATCCATCTTTTCATATACCCTGGATGTCTCTTCCGATGCCTTTGAGTGGAAGGTGCTGCCATGGGATACGGACAATCCCAACCTGTATGATGTGGAATTTCGTCTGTCCAGGGAAGGAGAACAGCTGGACCGGGTAAAAAGCTATTTTGGTCTCAGAAAGATCTCAACCAAGGATGGAATGGTCTTGCTGAACAATCGTCCTATTTTTCAAAGGCTGGTCCTCGATCAGGGCTATTTTGACGGGGGACTGCTAACAGCCGCCAGGGATGAAGATTATATCCGGGATATTCAACTGACCAAGGAATTCGGATTTAACGGTGTGCGGAAACATCAGAAGTTGGAAGATCCTCGTTATCTGTATTGGGCAGATAAAATGGGTCTTCTGGTATGGAGCGAGATGGGCAGCGCCTATGAGTTCAACGATACCATGATGGAAATCAATATGAAGGAATGGGAAGGAGCCGTCGCCAGGGATTATAATCATCCTTCCATCATTGCCTGGACCCTTATGAATGAATCCTGGGGTATTCCGAACGTCCTTGTGGACCAAAAACAGCAGCATCACACCCTTGCCCTGTATTATATGGTGAAAGCCTATGATAGCACCCGATTGGTGATCTCCAATGACGGTTGGGAGCATACCCTGTCGGATATCGTGACATTCCATGATTATACCCAGGACGGGGACGCCTTAGCCCGCAAGATCGCCTCTAAAGAAAAGGTTTTACAGGAGCCGATATGCTCAATTGGTGATCTCCTGGGAGCCAAATACCTCTTTGCAGAGGGTTATAGCTACCGAGGACAGCCCATTCTCCTCAGTGAATGTGCAGGTGTTGCCTTTGCTGCCGACAAGGGATGGGGATATGGCGAGAGCGTCCATACAAAGGAGGAATTTCTGGAAAGGTATGCAAAGATTATTGGGGGCATATATCGATCCGGCTATATTGTGGGCTTCTGCTGTACCCAATTAACGGATGTAGAGCAGGAAGTGAACGGCCTGCTGACCATGGATCGGAAGCCGAAGGTGGACCCCGTCAGGATGGCAAGGATTATTCTTGGAGAATAACCTGACTTCCCATCATCGAGGCACAAAATAATGAATATGGTTTTGAGGAGAAAACAATGGAGAAGAAAGAGACAAGAATTGACAGACATACCCTCATCCTTTTTATCATCGTCTATATGACCATGTTTCTCTTTGGTTTCGCAGAGAACGTCAAGGGGGTTTCCTTCCCCCTTCTTAAAATGGAATTTGGAGTTAGCTATGATAACCAGGGCGGTTTGGTGTCCATGACCTGGTTCGGGTATGTGATTTTTTGCCTGGTTGCCAGCCTGTTTCTGGAGAAATTCGGAATCAAGAAGTCCATTCTGGCCGGCTATATTTTAATCTGCGCAGGTTCCCTTGCTACCTTGGCAGCTCCCTCATTTTGGCTTGCTTCATTGACCTTGATGCTGGTGAATACAGGCTTTGGATTCTTTGAGGTGGGGACCAATGCGATGGGGACGGTTGTATTCACCAGGCGGGCTGCCCTGATGATGAGCCTCCTACACTTTTTTTATGGCTTTGGAGCCGTCCTTGGCCCCAAGACAGCCGGTCTTCTCACCAATAGCTTTGGTTTGAACTGGCGTCAGGTTTATCTGGTGATCATGATCCCAGTTGTGGCTACTTTTTTATTGATCCTGTTTACCAAGTTTAATGGGCAAGGAGGAGAGGAGTCTTCGGATGAACTGAATTCTAAGACGACATTCCTTGCTGCATTGAAAAACCCGATGGTATGGCTCTTCGCCCTGACATTGGGATTCATGGAGGTCATTGAATTCGGAGCTGCCAATTGGGGTGGTTTGTATCTGAAGGATGTATATGGCCTGGATCCCCGTGTAACGGGAGCCAGCTTCGTTTCTTTATTTTATATTCTATTTACCCTTTCACGGCTTTTCAGTGGTTTGGTCATTGAAAAGGTGGGGTATGTTCGGAGTCTCTTTATCGCTGTCATTAGCACCGTCCTTCTGTATCTTGTAGGCTTTTCGTTGGGCAGAAGCGGTATCTGGGTGCTGCCGGTGACAGGTTTGTTTATCGCCATTATGTGGCCTACCATTATGGCGGTGGCCATGGATGTATTCGGAGGGGATGCTCCCATTCTGACCAGTGGGATTATTACCATATCCGGTGCCATCAACGGTATCTTCCAGTTGGTGATCGGCTTTACCAATCATTACGCCGGTGAAGCCTGGGGATACCGTAGCTGCTTTTTGTATGGCCTGATCGCCCTGGGCTTGCTGTACCTGTTAGCGACAAGAATAAAAGCTGTAAAAGCGGTGAAATAGGAAAAGGGCACTTTTCAGTGCCCTTTTCCTATTAGTTGATGTCAATCTTTTTGGTTTTTACTCGGCCAGGCTCTTTCTTCGGCAAGTGGATGGAAAGGATTCCATTTTCGAACTTTGCTGTGATGTCTTCATTCTTGATGTTTTCCAGTTGAAAGCTTCTGCTCATAGAATTGGTACGTCTTTCTCTACGGATATAGTTAGCCCTTTCCTCCTTTACTTCCTCCCTGCGGTTTACGGAGATGGTCAGGATGTCATCGTGAATCTCCAGATTGATCTCGTTCTTATCGACTCCTGGCAGCTCTGCATCCAGTACATATGCATCATCGTTTTCCTTAATGTCTACTTTCATCTGTCTGCTACTGTTGAAAAAGGCAGGGGAGAAAGAATCATTCCAGAGGCTTTCGAAGAAATCCTGCATATCAAAGAAATCTCCGTTCCTTCTCATAATATGATTGTTTCTTCTGTAGGGAGTTAATCTAAACATATGATGAAGCACCTCCTGTTTTATTGGACATGTATTTTACCTTGACTATCTTTGACCTTTAATTATTATATACCATGATTTAAGACAGAGCACAATAGATAAATTTGGACTTTATAGGCAATTAAATCGAATATGGAATGATTTACAAAGGATAATATAAAAATCCTTAATTTTTATTTAGTTTTCTAATTATTATACCTGAATATACAGATTTGACCCCTTCAAGCTAAGAAGCAAGCTTTTATTTTTTAGCATTTTTGATTTTTTTCAAAAAAAAGAAGTATACAGATTCCTTTTAAAAGGTTATACTGTATGTAGTAAGCCCATTTATCATAGTGAAAGTCCAAACTATCATTCCTTCTCAATTGTCTATTGATTTTATGGAACGAAGTTAGGTCTTCCTGTAATCATGGGCAATAATATGAGGAGGTATTTTTATGTACCAGGATAAGACGTTAACATGCCGTGATTGCGGCAACCAATTCGTATTCAGCGCTTCCGAAAAGGAATTCTACGTTGAGAAGGGCTTTCAGAATGAACCCGGAAGGTGTCCCGAATGCAGGGCTGCCAGAAAAGCAAACAACCGCGGCGGGAACGGACGGGGTTATGGGAGACAGATGTATGATGTCACCTGTGCAGATTGCGGTTCTCCGGCCCAGGTACCCTTTCAGCCCAGCAACGACAGGCCTGTTTACTGCCGTGATTGCTATAGAAACAGAAGGAACAGTTACTAATCTAAAAAGGATGAAATAAAAAACCGTTTTTAACGGTTTTTTATTTTTATCATATCCTTTTACGGACAACAAAGTTATCCAGGATCAGGAGCCAGTTCTGGGGAAAATCCCGACCCAGAACCCAATAATAAAAGCCTCGGATGCCCAGCTCCTTTACGAGATTGAATTTTGCCTGGATGCTTCGGGCATCTTCAAACCATACCTCATGTTGGCGTCCCCGCGGGTCGATATATCGAAAAAAGGGTGCCTGAGAAGTAGGATCGTATTGTATGCTTACCCCGTATTGGACAGCCAGCTCGATGGCTTGTTGGGGACTGAGGACTCGAGCCCAGGGTCTTCCTTGGACATAGGGGAGGGTCCAATCATATCCGTAGAGGGGAATACCCATCATTATTTTGTCCCGGGGGACCATCGAGACTGCATACTCCATAACCCGACGGACCTGGTCGATGGGAGACACAGCCATAGGGGGGCCTCCTGACCATCCCCACTCATAGGTCATTAAGAAAATGAAGTCATTAATTTGACCATGGGCGCTGTAGTCATGTCCTTCATACAGGATGCCGGGCTGGTCACCACGGATTTTGGGAGCCAGGGCAGAAGAAAGGGTATATCCCCTTGGCTTCAACAGTGCAGATGCCCTTTGCATGAAAGCATTGTAAGGTTCACGGTTTTCGGCTCCAAGGTACTCGAAATCCACATCCAAACCGGCATAATTCTTCTCCTGCATGATACCGAGGGCCTCATCCAGGACCTTTTGTTGGAGGCTTTCATTCCCCAGGATCTGAGTCGCCAGCTCCTGGCTGAAGGAGCCCTCCTCGACATTGGTCAGGACCATGAGGGGCATAACCCGCTGACGTCGCGCTGCTTCTACAATGGTCGCATCATCTTGGACCGGTGTCAGGGAGCCGTCGGGATTCACATCATAGTCGAAGACGGTAAGATAGGTCAGGTAGGGACCTGTACTGTCCACCACCTGGATGGTCCGATCAGCCGTTATATCCGGATCTAAATAAGCCCCCACATCGACGGTTGGCCTTGGTTGGGGCGGAATATAAAGTCTGAGTCCCGGCTGAATGGCATTGGGATTGGATATCCGATTGATACGCATCAGTTCATTCAGGGGAATATTGTAACTGCGACTGATGGAAAAAAGGGTCTGTCCGGGCTGCACCCAGTGGTATTGCCCTGTAATGGGAACCACGATGGTCTGGCCCGGTACCGATCGGTCCGGATTTGGGATTTCATTGGATTGGACCAGACTGCTGACACTTACGCCATACAAGCGGGAAATCTCCCATAAGCTTTCACCGGGGCTTACCACATGAATCTGCATACTATTCGCCTGCCTTTCATTTTAGGCTATACTAGAGTATATTCCTGATGATCTGGGAGGGTGATACGGAAATCTCTTGAGATGGATATCAGGAGGATTTATAATAAAAAAAATCGAAACAGAACAGGATTTTTATATTACGGAATTAACCGTTTGGAGGTATGAGAGAACGAAGGGTAAAACCATTGATTATTCCAGAACGGTCATCTCCCAAGTCATGCTCCCGAGTGAAGCCAATCCTGCAGGGAATGTCCATGGAGGAGAGATCATGAAGATGATGGACAATGCCGCCTTTGTCGTAGCGGTGAAACACAGCCGGACCAATGTGGTTACGGCCAGGGTGGACGAGCTGGTATTCCATCAACCCATATATGTTGGGCAGTTGGTGACTTGTCATGCCCATTTGGTATTTGTGGGCAGGAGCTCCATGGAAGTTTCAGTAACGGTGGAGGTGGAGGATCTAAAGCTAGACAAGCCTCCTCAAAGGGCATTAACGGCTTATTTTACCATGGTAGCCCTGGATGAAAACGGACGGCCTTGCGAAGTGCCTCGGTTGCTGCTGAAGGATGAGAAGGAAAGGGCTGCTTTTGAAGAAGGCAAAAGACGTTATGAAGCTCATAAGCGAAGCAGACTAAGGGGATAAAAATACCGGGGATATTTCAATTTACAGGCTGTCATCGTATAATATAATTTACATAACCGGAAAATTTTTTGCATATGGGGGAAATACAAATGAAGAATATTGTTCCCAGGGTTGCGGCAATCCATGATATTTCCGGATTTGGGCGTTGTTCTCTGACGGTGATTATTCCAGTGTTGTCGGCTATGGGGATTCAGGTGTGTCCCCTTCCTACAGCCATACTCAGTACGCATCCCGGGGGATTCGGCCCATTCTACTTCCATGACTTTACTGACAGTATGGAAGAGTATGCAGCCCATTGGAAGGATATTGGACTGGAATTTGACTGTGTTTACAGTTGCTTTCTGGCCTCTGAACGGCAGATTGACATCGTGATGGATTTTTTTCAGACTTTTGTCACCGGAAAAGTTCAGCTGATTGTTGTGGATCCGGTGATGGGAGACCATGAGGTCCTCTATAAAACCTATAATTCTGAAATGCAGCGAAGGATGCGTTTGCTTGTGGAAAAGGCTGATGCGATCACGCCCAATCTGACGGAAGCCTGTTTTCTCCTCGATATACCCTATAAAGATGAACCGATGGATGCGGAGAAAGCCCGAAGTCTGCTTTGGAGGCTTTCCTGCTTCGGTCCCCAAAATGTTGTGGTTACTGGGGTAGTGGGAGAGGACGGGCGTCATATGAACATCGGATATGAGGCAGGGAGGGACCTTTACTGGAAGATAACATACGATAGGGTTCCAAGCCAGTATCCCGGTACCGGGGATATATTCACCGGTGTCCTGGTCGGAGGGCTTTTACAGAGAGACAGCTTCCCCCTGGCAGTGGATAGGGCTGCCCAATTTGTTTCTCTGGCAATAGGGATTACCTATGGATATGGCACGCCGGAGAAAGAGGGAGTTTTGCTGGAGAAGGTATTGAATCATCTCGGAGGGCTTCCTGGCCGAATGAACTATGAAGTGCTGGAATAGAGAAGATGCATAAATCTGATATTGAAAGTGAAAGGGAGAGAAGGGTTAATATGAAAGAGTTTTCCATTCGTGATATTGTGAGGATTGGAATGCTGGCGGCTCTCTGTATAGTGGCTACCATGATTAAGATCCCCTATGGTCATGGGGCTATGGTTCACCTTGGTACGGCTGCCATATTTACCTTTGCTATCCTTTTCGGAGGTGTCTATGCCGGTTTGGCCGGTGCCATCGGTTCTGCTTTTTTTTGATTTGTTGATGGCTTTTTCACCCTATACTGTCTGGTCCTTGGTCATTAAGGGGATTGCCGGTTGGATTACAGGCGTGATTGCCCATGGAGGAGGAGCCAAAGGACGGCATATAGGCAGGAATATTGTTGCCTGTCTTATAGGAGCGGCCTGGACCCTGCTAGGTTATCTTGCAGCCTGGACAGTGGTCATTGGAAGTTTCGAGGCGGCGGTAGTGAGCATTCCCAGTTCCTTGATGACCTACGGAGTAGGAATACTGGTGGCCGTTCCTTTGGCTGCAGTGGTTCGTACAGCCCTTTCCAAGTCGGGATTTCTTAGGAGATAGAGCATTTCCGATAAGGGAGGATATATTATACGGAAAGGATGTGATGCTATGGATTTACTTGAAGGGATCAAAAGCAGAAGAAGTGTAAGAAGGTATGATATGGAACGGACCGTGGAGGACGAGGTCATTCGGAAAATCATCGAATATGCCGGATGGGCCCCATCTGCCAACAACGGTCAGCCATGGAATTTTATTGTTTTCAGGGATCCGGAAAAGAAGCGAAGGATTGCCGAGCGATCCCGATGGGCTAAGTTTCTGCCGGAGGTTCCCGTAGGAATTGTGGTTGTGACAGAGTTTTCCCGTGCCAGGGAGGTGAAGGAGGAGAAGGCCCTTCGATATTTCAGTATACAGGATTCGGCTGCAGCAATTCAGAATCTTCTTTTGGCCGCATGGGCTTTCGGTCTGGGAACCTGTTGGATTGGAGATTTTGATGAGGAGCAGCTCCGTGACATGTTTGATATTCCGGAAGGTCACAATGCTGTTGGCATCATTGCTCTAGGATATCCCCATCCGGAATGGAAGGGAACACCGAGACCGAGAAAACCTGTGGATGAGATCCTACATTTTGAGAAGTTTAATCAATCCTTATAAAGTATAGAAACCTTCCCGAGATTCCAGGGAAGGTTTCTATGTTTTCAGGGTATACTGTAGAAAAATCCACGGACTTTGTGAGAAAAGTGTCATACCTCTGCAAGGGATGGCTGATGCATCCTAATTGGTTAAGCCTTGAAAATAGAAGCAAGCAGCTGGGAATGTCCAGTGGTCTATTCTTTCGGGAAAGTAATAAATATGTAATAGAAAAGCAATAAACTAAACAGTTTGAAAGCCAATCTCTTCCAGCCCATGCATATTTCTTTGCGGATATGACTAGCTGTACATCTGATATGACCTAAGGAAATGCAGCAATGATGATACGGTAAAGAAGTACCCATTCATAAGAGAAGGGGGTGGATACGTACTTATTCTATCGTTGAAAGAGATTGGCTTCAATCTTTACACAACACCATACAATAAAAGGGAATAATGGAAAGTTTATCTTAAACAAGTTGACAATCAAAATAGATGGCAATATAATGTTAGCAGCTAAAGAATGTAGCAACAGTATGTATGATATCCTGCCTTCGAAGCCTTGCATCCTTTATAACTGGCTTTTCACAAGGTCAACTGTGGAAGAGAAGGTTTGGAAACAGAGGAGGAAAACTGCATGACGAGTACAACATGGAGGGACAAGATCAACTTAACCATGCTGGCCGATTTTTATGAATTCACAATGGCCAACGGGTATTTGGAACACGGACTACAGGATCGAATCACTTATTTTGATATGTTTTTTCGAAGGGTGCCGGATAACGGCGGCTTTGCCATCATGGCGGGATTGGAACAATTGATCGCTTATCTGGAAAATTTGAAGTTTGATGATGAAGACATTGAGTATCTTCGAAGTAAGAAACTTTTCAGTGAGGAATTTCTGCAATATCTGAAGGATTTTCGATTTTCTTGTGATTTATGGGCAGTACCTGAGGGTACTCCCATTTTTCCCAACGAGCCTCTTATAACAGTCCGAGGGCCGGCAATCCAAGCGCAATTTATAGAGACGATGGTTTTGCTGACTATCAACCATCAGAGCCTCATTGCTACAAAAGCCAACCGTATTATCAGGGCAGCCCAGGGAAGGGCCGTCATGGAATTTGGTTCCCGGAGAGCCCAAGGCTATGACGGAGCTGTATTCGGAGCTCGAGCGGCATATATCGGTGGTTGTATAGGAACGGCCTGTACCCTGGCCGACAGGGATTTTGGTATTCCTGCCCTTGGAACCATGGCCCATAGCTGGGTAGAGCTGTTCCCATCGGAACTCGATGCATTCAGAGCTTATGCCAGAACATATCCACAGTCATGCGTTCTGCTGGTGGATACCTATAATGTTCTGAAATCCGGGGTGCCGAATGCGATCCGGGTTTTTAAAGAAGAAGTGGTCCCTCGAGGCTTCCGTCCAAAGGGAATTCGGATTGACAGCGGAGATATTACCTATTTATCTAAGAAGGCTCGTCAAATGCTGGATGATGCCGGTTTTCCTGATTGCCAGATCATAGCGTCCAACTCCTTGGACGAATATATCATTCGTGAGCTTTTGATGCAAGGCGCGGCGGTTGATCAATTTGGCGTGGGTGAACGGTTGATTACCTCCAAGTCTGAGCCCGTTTTTGGAGGGGTGTATAAGTTGGCTGCTGTAGAGGACGGAGGAAAGATCATTCCCAAGATCAAGTTGAGTGAGAATGTAGAGAAAATAACCAATCCAGGCTTTAAAAAGGTTTATCGTCTTTTTGATCGGGAAAGCGGAGAGGCAATTGCCGATGTCATAACCCTTGCCGATGAAGTCATCGATGACACGAGACCTTACGAGATCTTTGATCCGGAGCATACCTGGAAGCGTAAATGGGTGACGAATTTCCGTGCCCATAAGCTCCAGCAAAGGATCTTTGATAAAGGAAAATGTGTTTACGAAAGCCCCAGCCTGGAGGAAATACGTCGTTATTGCAAGGAACAGATCGATACCCTTTGGGATGCTGTCCTGAGGTTTGAAAACCCCCATGAGTATTATGTAGATTTGTCTCAACCCCTCTGGGACATTAAGCATGAACTGCTGCAAAAATATGCGAAGATGTAGTATGCGAAGACACACGAAAAAAGATATTAAAGACAGGGATAAGGGGGGAACCCAATGACCAGAGAGGAGTTTTTGGAAGCCCTGAGTCGGTTGTTGGTGGATTTGCCGGAGCAGGAAAGGATTCGAGCTCTCTGGAAATATAGTGAAGCTTTTACGATGATGGAAGGATGTCAGGAGGAAGATCCTGATTCGATCCGGGACAATCTTCGGCGGATTGCCCGAATATGCAGAGCCCGATTTCGCCTTGGACATGCTGAAAAGAGCGGGAAATTAAGCGACTTGATGACAGTTGTATTCTACACAATAAGGCTGGGGACTGGGCAAGCTCTCCTCATTGGCTTCCTTTTTCTGCTGTTGTTCCTCATGGTGATCGCTTTTTACACTGCAGCAGTTTTGACTGCAGTTACAGGGATGGCGATGGCCTTATCCGTATTAATGGATACGATATATCCTTTGGCATTGGATTTTACCATTCAACCGACAGCAGCTTTGTTAATTGGGATTGGCACAGCTTGCTTAGGGCTGCTGGTCATCATAGGAACCTGGTGTCTGACCTGTATTTTCCGTCGTGGTGCTATGAAGAGCTTGGCACTGAGCATCGATGCTGCCGAACCGCGGAAGGAGGTCGAGCAATCATGACCAGGCGTTCCATTAAGATTTTGACCCTTTTGCTCACCATTATTATGCTAGGGTCCTTTTCTGCGGCCGCTGTCATCCTTGTAAAATCCAAAAATTTAACGATTGTAAAGCAAAATGTGGATCAGGAAATGGTTTTCTCCTATATGAGCCGCATTAAGAATATCTATATAAAGACCAGCGATGCGGATATTCGCATTCGAAAGACGAAAGATGTGTCGCTGATGGCTCGTCTTCGTGGGAGAATCACCGGCAGGCAGCCCGATGAAATGCCCCGGATGGAGATACGGGAAGAGGAAGGTCAGTTGACTATTGAGGTAAAAAAGCCCTACAGCTTCCCTGCCGGTCCATCCTCTCAGATTACCAACGGATACTTGATGCTGGAGATTGATATCCCGGACACTTACATCAGTAACGTAAAGGCTCGAACTACGTCGGGAAATCTTGTGCTGGGTCCTATGCATGTAAATAATCTACAGCTTCATACCGACAGTGGTGACATTCAGACACAGAAATTGATTGCCTTTAACACCTTAAATATTCGGACCTCTTCAGGCGCCATTCAATCTCAGGATATGAGAGCACAAAGCATCGAAATACGGACCCAATCGGGGGATGCCGAGATGCAGTTGGTGGCAGCGGAGGATACAGCAAGGATCCAAAGTGTTTCAGGAGATGTAGAAATCGAAAAACTGACTGCCAATAAGCTCATCTATCAGACCACTTCAGGAGATTTGAAAGGCGGAAGATTCTTTACCCAGGAAACGGATTTGAACGGTATTTCAGGGAATATCAAGATAGAGCACATGGCGGGCAATTTGGATTTTATGATGGATTCAGGGGATATTTCTGTCATGTATGCCCCCTTGGACGGCAACATACAGGGTAAGACATCATCGGGGAAGGTGGAAATCAACCTTTCTCCCGATGCTGAGTTTGAAATAAAAGCTCGTACCACATCAGGAACCATTCTCTGTCCATTTTCGGTTGAACGAGGGGGGAAAGAAGATCCCAAGAGGCTTAATGGCACTGTAGGCGATCCGGATTATCGGTTAAAGATTGACACCATCTCAGGGGATATCTATTTGTGGAAATGAAAGGAATAAACAATTCACTTTGAAGGAGGGTTTTACTAAGGATAAATCGAATATACGCAGTGATATATATTTTTCAGGAGGCGTGGAAATGGATATCGATACGTTGCGAACCATGATCCAGGAAAGCTCCAATATCGTTTTTTTCGGAGGTGCGGGGGTATCCACAGAAAGCAACATACCCGATTTTCGAAGTAAAGAAGGGCTTTATCAGACGAAATACGGAAGCTTCCCCCCTGAAGTCATGCTAAGTCATTCCTTCTTTATTAATCACACGGAGGAGTTCTATACCTTCTATAAGGAAAAAATGATTTATAGGGATGCAAAGCCTAATTTAGCCCATAAGGCCTTGGCGGAATTGGAAAGAAGAGGGAAGCTAAAGGCGGTCATCACACAGAATATCGACGGCCTGCATCAAGCGACAGGAAGTCGTGAAGTGCTGGAGCTTCACGGATCCGTCCATCGCAATTACTGTATGAAATGCCGGAGGAGTTACAGCCTTGATGATGTGATGAGCAGTCCGGAGCCAGTACCAAGGTGTGAAGTCTGTGGAGGCATCATCAGGCCTGACGTAGTCCTCTATGAAGAAGGGCTGGACATGAGGCTTTTAAGCAAGGCTGCCGCCTACATAAGAAAGGCTGAAATGCTCATCGTAGGAGGTACTTCCCTGGTGGTTTATCCAGCGGCAGGCCTGGTGGATGAGTATAGAGGGAATAAGCTGGTTCTTTTAAATAAGAGCCCTACCCCCTATGATAATAGGGCTGATCTGGTGATTCACGACAGTATAGGGAAAGTACTGCAAAGTGTTTTATAAGCGAAGGGGCAGTTGGCGCCATAAGAAAGATATGAGGTGATGAAAATGCGTCTGGGTGTGTGCACATCCCTGGAACACATTGGCCTGTTGGAGAAGTCAGGCTATGACTACATTGAATTGGGTTTGGCTTCCCTGGAAGCTCTGGCTGAGAAGGATTTTCGTGAACTGAGAAGGAGAGTTGAGAATTCCTCCATTAAGGCAGAAGCCTTTAACGGTTTTTTTCCGGCTAATATTAGGTTGGTAGGAGATGCGGTAGACCGACAAAAAATTCAAGACTATCTGGACAAAATGGTAGAACGTGCTGCCCAATTGGGGGGAAAGATCATCGTTTTCGGCAGTGGAGCTGCTCGAGCCGTGCCGGAGGGCTTTTCCAAGGAAAGGGCTTTTGAACAGTTAGTGGACTTTCTGAGGCTGGCTGACCCTGTAGCGGAGAGGTATGGTATCACCATTGCCATAGAACCGTTGCGGGTTCAGGAGTGTAACATTATCAATACCGTTCGGGAAGGTCTTGCCCTGGCCAAAGCGGTCGATCGACCCCATATTCGTCTTCTGGCTGACACCTACCATATGGCTTTTCAGCAGGAAGGCATGGATGCCATCGTAGAAGCGGGGAGAGAGTACATTTTCCATATCCATGTGGCCAATCCAGACGGAAGGGTTTATCCGAAATTGGGAGATGGGGTGGATTATGGCGCCTTATTTGATGCTCTAAAAGAGATCGGTTACCAGGGTCGTGTGAGCATCGAAGCAAGTACCAAGGATCTCGCAAAGGATATCAAGGATGCCATGGCTTTGTGGAAAAGCTTGTTATAGGAAATAAAGGAGTAAAAACAAGCCTCGATTTATCGAGGCTTGTTTTTTTATTCCTCTGGAAGACAGTTAAAACTTGATACGGACGGTGGCGACGCTGTAGGCGGGTACTTCAAAGGATATCTGATTTTCTCCGGTGGAAATTTGCAGATCGTTATCGACCGGTCTTTCATTGATATCCACATAGGAAGCATCCGTGGGCGTCTGGGGCAGCCGGAAGACTGCTTTTGTTTTCGAACCTTCGGTTTCATAGACCCGCAGCACCCATTCACTGTCTCCTTCTTGGACCTCAGGCATCTTCAAAGCAGAGAGGGCAACTGACCCTTCCTCCAGGCAGAAGAAGCTCTGGGACAGAGGGAAGCTGCCTGCATGGGCTGTATCGGAAAGGACACTGAAGGGATGGCAACAGTTATAAGCCTCCTGAAGGATATCCTTATTTGCCCTGCTTTCCACCAGACAAAGGGTGAGCTTGAAACGATGGATGCCCTGCTCCGGATAGGGATCAGGATCAAAGGAGCTACGAATCAAGGTGACAGCCATTGCATTGTCATACCCTCTGAATCCATATTTGCTGTCTGTTACGAGCATAAGGGTCTTGCCGTTCAGATCCTGGCGATTTGCCAATATAAAGCTGTTGCCAGGCACATCCCTGTCCATGGGCTCCCTGTCGATGGCGCCAAAAGGCACATCATATTTGAAAGAGCTACACGGATAAGCCACAGGCACATAGAAATTCAGTTGGGGGATGCCTTCACCCTTTCTTCCAATTTCATGCCAATCACACTCTACTTCAAACTTCAGCCTTGGACTGTCATGGTCCAGAGAGACGACAACCTTCAGTGTGGAATTGCTGAAGGCCATCTCATAGGTGATGGATTGGCGAATGGGAGAAGTACGGTAGTGAACCTTCTTTACCCGTACACCTTCCGTCAAATCTTTGATATCCATATAACGCCCTACGATCCAAGCGGTCATCCCTTTGTAGTCATCCTCCTGGATCAGGCGGAATATACCGGCCGGTCGGTTTTTGGCCACGAATTCTTCACCGTTGGTCTTGTCAATCATGGACACAATGGCGGCATTCCGTGTATCAAAGGTGACCTTCAACAGCTTGTTTTCCAGAATGAATTCATCGATCTTTTCTGTCCTGGCATCCTGGGGGAATGCGTCGGTAAAGGTGGAATTCCGGTCTTCCGTCATCGTATAGGTACGATAGCCGTAAGCCCGTACATTGGCCTTCAACAGGATACGCATGTAGCTGTGACCCCAGTAATGGTTCATGCCCTGATCGATCAGCTGGTGCGTTACAGGGTTACCCCGGTCGTCCTTGAAGAGGATCCGTTCGGGATCACCTTGCCAATCCCAGACCACAAGTTCTGCAGTCTCTTCCCGATCTACAGGAGCTGGATTGAAAATATGAAAGATCCGAGTTATGCCACGGCCGCGTTCTGCCTGCGCGATCTTAAAGTCTTGGATGCCGAATCCCACACCGGCTCCTTCAGATCTTGTCTCCCGGATATCTTCATCAGCTGGGATCAGGTCAGAGGTGTCTATCCGGGCTGCAATATTCCGCATGGCCAGCTTCCTGCGGGTATTGGCTATGGCCATGGTGCGCTGGAAGAGGCCCATAGCGTATTCGCGGGTATCAATTATGCCGGAACCCGGGATGATGTCATGAAATTGATTGAAAAGGACGTTCTCCCAAGCCTTAGCAAAGATTTCAGGGGAATAACGGGATCCGGTACACAGGGCGGAAACGGCATCGAAGGCTTCCGCTTCATTGAGGGTAGCTTCTCCCATGCGATTGGCCAACTTAATGCGGGATTGAGAGGTATAGCAGCCTGTAAAGATAAAGTTCAATTCCCCTTTGACAACGGGCAGCCGGTCCATTACCTTATCCGTCAGACCAAAGAATTCCTTGAAGGTGCCAAAACGGATGCTGGGGAAGACAGGCCAGGTATTCATAGCCAGAGCTCTTTCAATATCCCTTCGAGTAGGTCCGCCTCCGTGGTCACCTACACCATATACTTTTAACATGGTATCCATATGATATTTACTGCAGAATTCCGGTGCATAAAAGGCCATCTCAGGACTGATTTCCCCATTATACCAGAAGGGATCCCTGTAGACAGTGATGGCCTTTCCGGAAGGCGATTCCCAGCGGTAGAGGTTATGCCCTTCATATCCACGGCAGTGATAATAGTATTTGATGCCCCCTTTATTCAGGATTTCAGGGACATTCTGGCTGTGACCAAAAGTGTCCGGTTCAAAATCCAGGCTCAGGGAATCGGGGCAGATATCCAAAAGCTTGGACAGGTAGTTCCTTGTATATAAAATATGACGGGACATGCTTTCGCCATTGGGCATATTCTTGTCTGCCTCTACCCAAGTGGAAGCTGTCACTTCCCAGCGTCTTTCCTTCACCCTTGCCTTGATTTCTTCCAGCATCTCTGGAGCAAACTCTTCTACTATCCTGTATACAGAAGCCTGGGATTGGGAAAAAGTAAAATCCGGATATTCCTCCATCAAATCAAGCATGGTGCGGAAGGTATCCAGAGTAATCGCAACGGTCTCATCAAAGGCCCACATCCAGTTCATATCGATATGGGCATGGGCAGCACAAAGGATATGATAGCTTTTAGCGACTTCCGCTGCAGGCAGGAGTATACGTTCGGCTTCCAGAGCCGCTGCTTTTGTAATGACGGTATCCTCTGAGAACTTATTGGCCAGAAAATCGAGACTGGCTTCCACTAAATGGTCATATGCAGCATTTTTTATCTTGGAGATCCTGGCCAGATATTCGACCTGGGCTAGGATACGTTCAGCCCAGTAACCTTTCGTCTTTTTTTTCATCTCCATGAGTCGGACATCCAATGTACTCATTTCCTTTTCTTTCCCCCTTTTTCATTCACATGATAATGGATGATTTCTCCATCTTTCAGCTTCATTGTTGCATAGGAGCTGGTGCTTGTCAAGATGGGATGAGTCCTTTCGCGATAGTGAATCAATCTTCAAGAAAATGCAAAGGAAAAGGGAAATGCTATTTGAATTCATATAGTAGAAAAGGATGGATGACGTGGAGAGGACAATATGAAGTTAAGAGAAGATTTACTTTTATGATTTGAAAAGCTGCGTTGAAAACAGTGAAATTCCGGACAGTAGCCAGGACCTGTATAGAGCTGATATCAGCAGAGTATTCACATTGCTGGAGTATATACATCTAGCGTATTGTCTTGAAATTCGGATTCAAGAGATAAGTTGGTCCATGAGAAGGAGGGAATGAGATGCCTACACAGACTTGGTTGGATGGACAGGTGGAACGGCTGTTGGATCAGGTACGGAATTGCTACCTTGAAGCCAGGATAGTAGCATCAAAAAAAAGGCTGGAAGCCCTTTGGGATGGAAAGCCCTATGATGGACGGGTGCCATATGTCATATGGGGACTGCCTCCAGGAGAAGTACCGGAGCTGCCGGAAGGATTGCCAGACAATGAGAGAGAACTTCTGTCACAGCTTGTATCGATTATTGCTCACTCTGTATGGAAGGATGATTATGTTCCCGGTTTGGTTCCAGGTATCCGCCAGGTGATCATTCCTGCCTTCTTTGGTTGTGTAGAAGAATTTTCATCGGCCTCTTTGAGGGTAAAACCCATTATTAAGCATCCCAAGGATGTTTATGAACTGCCGGAGGTAGGATTTGGCCCCGGAACACCGGGGGGTGAGATGCTGGAGAAAATGCGCTATTTCCGAGAAAAGACCCAAGGGCAGCTGCCCATCTATGAAGCAGACCTGCAGGGCCCCTTTTCCGTAGCCAGTCAGATATGGGGGGTGGAGGATTTTCTAATGGCTGTCCTGGACCACCCTGCAGAGGTCCATTATCTGCTACAGCGCACTACGGATGCCATCATCACATATGCCCGCCTGATGCGGGATGCAGTAGAGGGTGACTGGATTCCTTATCATTGCATGCCGGCGGTATGGTTTCCTGAAGAGAAGGGCATTGCGGTCAGCGAAGACTTGATGGCGGTGGTGTCTCCAAAAATCTTCAGGGAGTATATGCGGCCTTATCTGGAACAACTGGCAGATATCTTTGGAGGTGTTTTTGTCCATTCCTGCGGCAGTATCAACCATGTCGTAAAAGAGTTAAATGAAGTAAGGGGTTTGGTAGGAGTTAATTTCTCCAGCGTTGAAACGGATTTACGGAGTCTGGCGAAGGATGCCAGGGAGTCCATGGTTTTGGCTGTACATCAAGGTCCGGTAAATCGTACAGACCTACCTCTTCTCACGCCTTTGGAGCATGCCCGTTTGTGCGGAGAGGTGTTCTGCTGTAGGGGCGGAGGATTATGCATGCTGGTGCCCTGTACGGAGGAGCTGATTCCGGATGTGCATGCGGAGGCCGTGGAAAAGGCTTTGACATGTTACGAGCCGCGAACTGAGAACAAATTCAGCGAACAATTAGGCTGAATATTCAGAAAAATACAAAGGATTCTTTTCGTACAAATTGAATATCTTGTAGGGAGTAATATTGATAAGGAGTGAGGAGCCCATGAAGGAATTGAAATTTGGCGCATGTCTACCTACCTTTGCTTCCTGCGCTGATCGTTACTGTCTCTCAGGCTACGGCCCCCAGCGGTCCCTTGAAGAGATGTTCCAGAGGGCATCCCAGGTAAAAGATCTAAAAGGTGTGGAGTTAGTAGGCAACTGGCATTTAAATGACGACAATTTTGGATGTATCAAGGAAACATTACAGAAGTACAATCTGGAAGTTTGTATGATGGTTCCGGATCTTTGGACACAGGCTAAATGGGGCAAGGGGTCCTTTGCTTCCAGGGACAAGAGTATCCGGGAAGCTGCCGTCAGGGAAGTAAAGAAAGTGATGGACATGGCCGCTGAAATCGGATGTGACAAGGTAGATGTTTGGCTTGGACAGGACGGCTTTGACTATTCATTCCAAGGGGATTTTCTGGAGGATTGGAACAATATTGTAGAATGCACCCGGCAAGTCGCCAATCATCGATCTGACATTAAGGTTTGCATTGAATACAAGCTGAAGGAACCCAGAACGCACTGTTACATTAACAGCGCAGCCAAAGCCCTTCTGTTGATCAATGAAATCCAGAAGGAAAACGTGGGAATCCTCCTGGATGTGGGCCATTCCATTGCAGCCTCGGAGAATCCGGCTGAAGCAGCCGCTTTGATCAGCCGCTATAAGGGTAAACTGTTCTACATCCACCTGAATGACAATTACCGTCTCTGGGATGATGATATGATGTTTGGCGCTGTGAATATCCCGGTGTTGATGGAATTTCTGTACTGGATAGAGGTCATTGGATACGATGATTACTATACTCTGGATATTTTCCCCTACCGTGAAGACGGCATTAAGGCTGCGGAAGAATCGATTGAGATGGATAAAGGCCCTGAAAGGCCTGATCACAAAGGTAGGTAAGGACAGAATCAAGAAGATCATTGCAGAGGGAGATGCTACCCAATCCGTCAGAATGGTTCGGGAAGCTGTAACCGGTATATGAAGACGTTGAATGTATTGGGGATGGATTATGGCGCCAGTAATGGCAGGGGGATAGTTGGCAGATTCGACGGCAGCCGGCTTTCTATAGAGGAAATTCACCGGTTCCCGAATCACGCCATAAGGATTTTTGCCAACATATATTGGGACATCCTGAGCCTTTTCAATGAGATGAAGAAAACCCTTGTAAGGATTAAGGGCGGAATCGATTCCCATTTCCTCCATCGGGATTGATAGTTGGGGGATTGATTTCGGGATTTTGGACGGGCAGGGGAACCTAATGGGGAACCCTCACTGCTACCGGGATCCCAGGACTGCCGGTATTCTTCAGGAAGCCTTCAGAATCTATGATGAATATACGCTGTTTAGCATGGACAGGAATGTATCCAACGAATATCGGTACCTTGTTTCAGCTGCTGGCCATGAAAGCCAGCGAAGCCTCGATTTTGGAAAAGGGAAGGACTCTTCTGTTTATCCCCAATCTATTGAGCTATTTTCTAACCGGTAATATCGGCTGTGAGTCTACGATGGCCTCTTCATCCCTCCTGTATAGCCCATTTACAGGGGAATGGCTGAAAGATTTGCTCACCGGGTATGGTTTGCCGGACATCCTGCCTCCCATCGATGCACCGGGTAGTATCATTGGCACCCTTCTGGAGGATATCGCCATGGAAACAGGTGTTGGAAAGGTACCTGTCATTTCGGTTGCCCAGCACGACACGGCTTCAGCGATTGCATCAGTGCCTGCTCCTGATAAGGAAAAAGTTGTCTATATCAGTTGCGGCACATGGTCAGTTGTGGGTACCAGTATCAAAAAACCTCTGATAAATGAAAAAGTGCTGCAAAGCCGTTTTAATAATGAAATTGGGTTTGGTAATGAGATTATGTTCGTTAAGAATATAACCGGGCTCTGGATTCTGCAGGAGTGCGTCAGGGAGTGGACGGAGGAAGGATATATTATTAATTATGATAGCTTGAATGCAGAAGCGGAAAAATGTAGATTTGATGGCTGGATTGACGTAGACAGTTCGGATTTTACTCAGCCTGGGAATATGAGCCGTAAAATAAGAGAGTTCTGTAGGAAAACAGGCCAGAGGGAGCCGGAAGGGCGAGAGGAAATCTATAAATGCGTACTATTCAGTTTAGCCCAAAAGTACCGTAAAACCATCGAGGAATTGAAGGAGCTGACAGGCAAGGACTTTGAAAGGATCCATATGGTGGGGGGCGGATCGAGAAACGGCCTTCTGTGCCGGCTGACCTCACGCTTGACAGGGAAGGATGTAGCAGCAGGGCCCTATGAAGCCACTGCCATCGGGAACCTTATAGCCCAGTTGATGTCCTTAGGCGAAGTAAAAGATATGGTAGAGGGCATAGAAATTATCAGAGACTCCTACCCACTGGTTTATTATAATCCTGAAAAAGCAGATGAATGAAATAGGAGGTATGGGTTCTCTATAGAAGAATCAAAATTGATAATTTGATTCATGCTCTATTATGATGGATTTTAACACTACAATTCACATTCGTTTCTAAAGAAACCGTCAAAGAATGTACAACGGTCTTTTCTTCTACATACTATTCATTTTTCCATAATGCTTTCCCGAGGATCTTATTGATTTAGGCTTTCTAAATCCTATACTTACGTTTTCAGTTTGTCCGTCCGAGCGAGTGTAAACATTCCTTTGTTTTGCCTTCATTGTGAAGGAATTGCAATTTCGCTTGGATATAGGTGGGGGTGATAGGAGAAGAGATTCATTAGGTTTCGTGTTGTCAAAGATAAAATATGGAGGGTGATAAGATGAAAAGGGTAATGATGTTAACACTGGTATTGGTTTTTGTGGTTTCTGTAGTGTTAACCGGTTGCGGTGGCAAGCCTGTTATGGAACCTACGCAAGCCCCTACAGCCGAGCCGGAAGAAACCAAGGCACCTGAGGAGATGGAATATAAAGAGTCTCCCTACCTGGCCGGTAAGAGACTGCCTCCGGTGAAGGAGCGACTTCCAAAGGAACCAAAGCTGACCAATGAAATGCCCCCTGATCAGCTCGATTATAAGATAGGGGAATATGGCGGAACCTTCCGGTCTGTTCGTACAGGAACAAACTGGGATCCCGAGGTATTCATTATGTGCAATGAACCTCTGGTGAACACCCCTGGTTATACGGGAGAAGAAATTACTCCCAACATTCTGAAGGATTTTGAAATGAGCAGCGATGCCAAGGAATTTACCTTTTATATGAGAGAGGGCTTGAAATGGTCCGATGGAGAGCCGGTAACAGTAGAGGATGTCCGGTTCGCTGTGGAAGACGTTCTTTTTGATCCAGAGCTGATGCCCAGCGGGCTGCCGGCATGGCTGAAGTCCGAAGGAAAAACCGACGGTACCCCCTTGAAATTTGAAGTCATCGATGATTACACCTTCAAGATCAGCTTCGATAAAGCCTATGGTGGTTTCCCCCTACAGCTGGCTGTGGAAGGCTGGAGAGGTTATACCGATCTTCTGAAGCCTGCCCATTTTTTAAAGAAGTTCCACAAAAAATATACCCCGTTGGAGGAATTGGAGCCTTTGATCGCAGAAGCTAAATTTGAGCCTGGTGAATGGGTAAACCTCTTTAACCTGAAGGATGTAACAAACTGGGAGGTCACCAACCCTGAAGCGATTGGATTCCCGATGCTTACTCCTTGGGTTCAGGTAAAATCCGGAGATATCCAGGAATATGAACGGAACCCCTATTACTTCAAGATAGATGCTGAGGGTAATCAACTGCCTTATATTGATAGAATAACCAGTACTTTTGTCCAGGACCTCGAAATGGTCCAAATGAAGATTCTATCCGGTGAAATAGATCATTCTTATGAATATGCCATTATGTCCAAAGTACCCTTGTATAAGGAAAATGAAGAGAAGGGTAACTTTAGAACCATGGTTAAAACCATGCTACACCGGACTGCAGTTGATTTATACATTAACCTGACGTACGACAACGATAACTTCAGAAAGGTCGTGCGGGATGTTCGGTTCCGTCAGGCGTTGAACCTGGCCGTGGATAAGGATGAGCTGGTGGATAGCGTTTACTATGGTTATGCCAAACCTGCTGAATTGATGGGCTCAAGGGATGTGGATATTGCTAACAAGTTATTGGATGAAATGGGAATGACAAAGGGACCGGATGGTTTCCGTAAGGGACCGGATGGGAAGACTTTTGAGATGACCATTGAATATGGCCCCCATATGTCTGATTTCGAGCCAACTGCTGAAATTATCGTGGAGAACTTCAGAGAGGTAGGGCTGAATATCAATTCCAAACAGATATCCACAGAACTTCAGGGCACCCGCATGGCCGCAAATGAGCTCGAGGCTTCTTTGTTCTGGTGCTCCGGTCCCGTCATGTGGGAATGGGCTGATTGGGGTGCTGACAAGTGGGGACAGCTATGGTGGAGATGGTATACCAGTCACGGCAGAGATGGTGAAGAGCCACCTGCGGAAGTCTTGGAATTCTACCAGATGGTTGACAGTATCCGTACGGTACCTCTGGAAGAAGCTAAGAAGGTAGACCAAAAAATCCGCGAGAGCATGAAGAACAATGTATGGTTTCTGTTTATGACCCAGGACAATGTTCAACCGGTATGTATCAATAACAAGCTGATGAACTTTGATGACGGCGGATTTGCCATTGCCCAGAGCTTTGCTGGCGAGCAGTGGTGGTTCCAAAAATAAGATGTAAAATATAAAATGGAAAGGCAAGGACTTTAAAGGTCCTTGCCTTTCTTGGTTAGTTTGGTATGTGTGATGAGTTGAGAGAGACTCCTGTCACCTAACCAACAGGAAAGCACAATTCGCGCTTCCTTCATCATAAACTGAAACCCAACACGAACCACAACCCATCTTAAGAGTAGAAATAACAAAACCAACGAGAGAAAAGAGTGAGTCTGCTCCTAAAAAAAAGCCTGCAGTTGTCTTTTCAAATCATGTGGGGATATCTTTTTTCTGGCTTAAAACGATTGCTGACTCCCTATGATCTGGTGCAAAATGAAATGCCCAGCTTAAGAACATGTGCAACAAATGGATTATCAGAAACGTAAAATGAAATCATTGTACAAAATTATCGGAAGCATGGCTGTTTCCAACATAATATGGGCTTAAGTCAATAAGGAGGCTTGGCAGATATACACAGGGTACTATTTTAATATAGTAAATTGACGCTAACGTTATGGATGGCATGGTTGACAAATGATTATATAGGAAATATAATTAACCGTGTAAAAATTGTACATCGAAAATTGATATAATTTTATATTTGATGCATAATTTTTACTTTATCTTCTGTCATATTAATGTCCTCTTGATGCTTTTCATTCTTGAAATAATGAAGTCATACAAGTTTTTTCGCAATGTTTCTTGTTCACATCCCGAACACAGGTTTCCCATTCCAATATTGGCTGTTTCAAATGATGGTTCTAACAATAAATAGAAAAACATTATATATATATATATAAATATAAGGGGGATATATCATATGACGAAAAAAATTGTCTTTATCGGCGCAGGAAGTCAGGTCTTTACCAGAAATCTTGTAAGGGATCTATTGTCCTATCCAGTCTTGGCAGACAGCACCATTGCACTGGTCGATATCAATGAAGATCATTTGGCAATGGCGAAGGCTGCCGTGGAGAGGATCATAGAAGCCGGTAAATATCCTGCCCGGGTGACGGCGACTACGGACAGGGTGCAGGCTTTGAAGGGTGCCGACGGTGTTGTATGCACCATCTCAGTAGGAGGAGAAGACCAGATACGAGCGGATTTGGAAATTCCCCGAAAATATGGCGTCAACATCAATATTGGAGATACCCGGGGCCCGGCAGGGATATTTCGCTTTCTGCGAACAGTCCCGGTGATGTTGGATATTTGCAGGGATATTGAGCGATATTGTCCGGATGCCATTTTTCTGAATTATACCAATCCAATGGCCATGCTGTGTCGGGCTATGCAGACGGTGAGTGAAGTGAAGGTAACCGGCCTCTGTCACAGTGTCCAGGGTACAGCTGAAATGTTGGCCAGGTGGATTGGCGCACCCATGGAGGAAGTGACTTATCTGTGTGCAGGCATCAACCATCAGGCTTGGTATCTGGAGTTCAAATGGAATGGCAAAGATGCATACCCCTTGATACGAAAAGCGATACAATCCCCTGAAATTTATAATGAAGAACAGGTTCGAAACGAGATGTTTCTCCATCTGGATTATTATGTAACGGAATCCAGCGGTCACAATTCCGAATACAACCCCTGGTTCCGGAAAAGGCCGGATTTAATTGAAGCATACTGTCTTCACGGCACCGGGTGGAATCCCGGAGAGCCTTTTGTCCTTTTAAAGTCTTTGGATGAGAGTAGAGGGAGAAATTCACGAAGGGAAGCCTTCGAGAAATGGATGAAGGAGCCTGTCGATATATCAAGAGGCAATGAATATGCAGCCGGCATTTTCAATGCTGTAATTGGCGACAATCAAATGTTTGAATTCAACGGAAACGTACGGAATTTCGGTCTCATAGACAACCTGCCGGAGGGCTGTTGCGTAGAAGTACCGATCCTGGCATCGCAAAGGGGCTTGACGCCCATGCATGTAGGCCCACTACCTTCCCAGCTGGCTATTTTGAATGACATCAATGCCCGATCTGAAGAGTTGGCAGTGGAGGCTGCCCTTAGCGGTGATCCTCAAATGGTTTACCATGCCATTGCCTTTGATCCTCTCACTGCTGCAGTCCTCAGTCTTAAGGAAATCAAATCCATGGTGGATGAAATGTTTGAAGCTAGTTGGGAATGGTTGCCCCAGTTCAAATATTTCGTATAAGAATACACAGTTATAAATATCTTTTCTTTGACGGGGAATTCAATACGAACAGGCAAACGGAAAAAAAGTACAAAGGAATTGTCCTGACGGTAATTGAATTCCTTTTTTGTATCATATTTGATATTTGTGTGAAAATGGCTTGGGTCTTGAACTGGAAGCCTGTCATGCAGTAATCAAAGAAAGGATGATGAGGAGTGAGCAGATTCACCGACAAGGTGCAGGGATGTTTATATGGTGCGGTTATCGGTGCTGAACTGGGCTTACAGAGCTGCCTTGCAGGAAAAAGGATTTCGGATTCCAGCCAGCTTCTGACGGAGCAGCTGGAATGGCAGGAACCGCCGTCACAGCCGGATAAAAGGGTGGAATATGCCTCCTTAGTTCCCCTAATGGCTTCGATTAGCCGGGCTTACATAAAAAACGGAGGACGAATAACCCCTGAAGATTGGGGTGCGGAGCTGAAAAATGATTCTGACGTTTGTGAAAACCAAGCCTTCTGGTTTATTGATGTCTACACGACGGTAGAGCTTTTGCGAGAGGGAATGAGTCCACGATTAACAGGAATAGGAGCAGTACCGACAGGGAATATCGCTGCCGCCATTGTACCCGTAGGGGTGTATCATGCAGGCGATCCGGAAGGGGCGTACTTGGATGCTGTGGAAATCGCTTCGGTGACTCAGCGTTCACCTGCTGTTGAATGGGCCGCCCTTACAGCTGCGGCCATTGCGGAAGCTTTGAAACCTGGTGCATCTGCTTCTTCCGTTATTGAGGCTACATTGAAGATTGCCCACAGCCATGCCAAGGATGTGTTTTATGATCTGAACCATATGGTAGGAATGGCACGGAGGAGTACCCCTCAGCAATTTGCTGACCACTATACATATGCAAGTACAGCTGAAAAACACCCATGGTTGGGACATAATCCGATCGGCTGGGCATTGGTACTATTATGTCTCTTTGCCGAAAACCCGGAGCGGTTGATAACCATATCAGCCATGGGGGCATATCCCACCATACGCTGTCCGGTCGCTGCAGCCATTGTAGGTGCTCTTGCAGGCAAAAAGGCATTACCTGCAGCCTGGGTGAACGCAGCAGCGGAAAAAGTGGCGCCCCTCTTAGCCATGGAGGAAGTGGTCCGCAAAAAAATTGCGAGAGAAGCAGTCATTATCCGTGAAATCGAAACGCTGATTGAACCGAGGTCGGATGGGAAAAACCTCTTGTTTGACAAGGTATATGGCTGTATCTTGGCGGGTGCCATTGGAAATGCCATGGGCTCTGTTGTGGAAAGCAAGTTTTATTGGGAGATTGACGAAAAATACCCGGGAGGGATATTGACAGTTTTGGATCCTAGCCGCCTGGAAGGCGAAGATGATAACCAAATGGCGATGCTGCTGACAGAGACATACATTCGCCGCGATGGTATGCCTGTATCTGCCCGCGATTTTGGGGAAACATGGCGTGAAAAACTGAACCGTGATCACTTTTTTTACTGTATGAAGAACTCCTATGACTTGATTCGTCAGGGGATGGATCCCAGAATTACCGGTCACTGGAGCATGGTGACGGGATCAACAGTCATGTGTATGGAACCTGTAGGGACCTATCATCTCTGCGATCCCCAAAATGCTTATATAGATGCAACCTCCATAAGCTATATGTATCAAAGGGGGTTGGATGTGGTAGCAGCTTCTATCCTGGCTGCCTCTGTGGCGGAAGCCCTGCGACCTCAGGCAACGGTAGAAAGCGTTCTGAAGGCTGCCCTGGACGCCGCTCCTAAGGAAAAAATGTTAACCTTCGACACCCGGAAGATTGATACGCCCTACCAGTTTATCAGCTTGTGTCTGGAGGTGGCGGACAAATACACCGATGTCTTTGAGGCCCGTAAGGAATTATATGAGAAATGCCTGTATTACCATATGATCGATCCCTTGGAGCTCCTGGGCCTTTCCTATGCCATGTTCAAAATTGCTAAGGGCGATGTTCGAATGGCCGCCATTGGCGGTACCAATATTGGACGTGATTCGGATACCATTGCCGGCAGGGGGGCTATGCTATCCGGCGCTCTCATGGGAGCCGGAACTGTGCCCAGGGAGTGGGTGGATATGATCAAACCTGAATCCTTGGACAGAATCCAAAAAAATGCAGGTCGAATTGTAGCGTTGATTAGCGGGAAGAAGCTGCCTTATATGAAGGAAAGGCAGAAAATCCTGTAATAATTATTATATTATTTAGAAAGGTTGAGTAGCTATGAAAGTTGTTGCCCAGAACTGTGTAACGGAGTGGTTTTATACCACTGGAAAAAGCTATGCAGATCCCTTTAATGAGGTAACTTTTTCGGCCATTGTAACGGATCCTGATGGGCAAGAAAAAGTTGTTCCGGGATTTTGGGGGGGAGATAATGTATGGCGTATCCGGTATGCTTCTCCTAAGGTAGGCATTCATACTTACAGGACCATATGCTCTGATCCCTCCAATGATGATTTGCATGGACAGACGGGGGAAATCAAGGTCATCCCCTATGAAGGGGAAAATCCTCTGTATAAACACGGCCCCATTCAAGAGAGCCAAAACCATAAATACCTGGAACATGCTGACGGGAAGCCCTTCTTCTGGCTGGCAGACACTTGGTGGATGGGACTGACCACCCGCTTGAAATGGCCGGATGGTTTCCGCATTTTAACAGCGGACAGGGTACAAAAGGGATTTACCGTTGTACAGATTGTGGCAGGTCTCTATCCGGATATGGATCCTTTTGACGAAAGGGGCGCCAATGAGGCAGGCTTTCCATGGGATCCCGAGTTTAAGCGCATCAATCCGGCCTACTTTGATGCGGCTGATTTAAAGCTGACCTGGCTGGTCAATTCCGGTATTGTACCCTGCATCGTAGGCTGTTGGGGATTCTTCCTGGATTTCGCCGGAGAGGAGGTCATCAAGAAGCATTGGGATTATCTCCTGGCCCGATATGGAGCTTATCCGGTGGTATGGTGTTTGGCAGGTGAAGCCACCATGCCTTACTATCTGAACAAGGAGGCTACAAGCAGCCCGGAGAAGAGGAAAGAATATGTGGAATGGGCAAGAAAGGGCTGGACGGAAATCACCCGGTATCTGAAGGAGAAGGATCCTTTCCAAAGGTTGATTACCATCCATCCAACCCAATATGGCCACGAACAGGTGGAGGATGAATCATTACTGAACCTGAATATGCTGCAGACCGGCCACGGGAGCTACAACAGCATGAATGGCACGGTGAAGATGATTCGGACAGCAGTAGCAAGAGAACCCAGGCATCCTGTCATCAACAGCGAAGTGTGCTATGAAGGAATCTGCGGCACCAGCTACCAGGATGTTCAGCGCTTTATGTTCTGGGCCTGCATGATGAACGGTGCTTGCGGCCACACCTATGGAGCCAATGGCATTTGGCAGCTGAACAGCATTGAGAAACCCTATGGACCCTCTCCCCACGGAGCAACATGGGGCAATACCCCCTGGGAGGAAGCCTATAAGCTTCCGGGTTCTGCCCAGGTAGGTATCGGCAAGAAGCTGTTTGAGAAATATGACTGGTGGGATTTCGAGCCCCATCCGGAATGGATAGAGCAGAAGTGGGAGGAAGACAATTATATTCGCTCCTATGCCACAGGAATTCCAGGAAAGGTTAGGGTGATCTTCATTCCTTTCCTGGCCGGCTTTGGCTGGGGTGAAATCCTGGTGAAGGGTATCGAAAAGGATGTAACCTACAGGGCGTATTACTATGATCCCATCACCGGTGATGAGTATGACCAGGGTGTAGTTACGCCGGATGAAGACGGAAATTGGAGGTCCGGCAAGGTGAGCATCTTTCAGGATTGGGTGTTGGTATTGGAAAAACAATAATGGAAAGGAGCCTTCCTTGTTCGATACAGGGCTGAACCCTAAATGATTCATCAGGGTTCAGCCCTGTAAATAGAATATAAAATCTGGTTGAATCCCATAAAGCTAGAGGGGTGTCTATATTGAATGCTAGGCAGAAATTTATGAATGTAATGGAATTGAAGCCTGGAGCACCTGTCCCGGAATGGGAATTCGCATATTGGTACGATACGATACAGAGATGGTACAAGGAAGGTTTGCCGAAATCATATCCACCTATGAGGATGGAAAACCATCAATGGGTATCCGGGGAAGCATGTCCTGGCTGTGAGAAGGATATCCATAACTTTTTCAGGTCCGATGAAGGAGTGCGAGGAGTCCCTGTCTATACAGGCCCCTTCCCTGTTTTTCAGGAGATTGTCTATGAGCAGGACGATGAGCATATTATCTACCTCAGAGGGGACGGGAAAGTCGTTAAGACCCGGACGGACGGATGCTCTATGCCCAATTTCCTGGAGTATCCTATAAAGAATGAAAAGGACTTTGATGAGATAAAGGAAAGATTTGATCCGAAGGATCCTGACCGTTTTCCTGATAACTGGGCTATGATTGTAAAGGATTTTAGTAATCGGGACTATCCCTTACAGCTGGGCGGTGGCAATTTTGCCGGGTTTTATTCGATCATTAGGGAATTGGTCGGGGTGGAAGAATCGCTTTTCCTCTTTTATGATAACCCTGGCTTTGTAACCCGGATTTTGGATCATTTCCTCGAATTCTATATCACTATCTACTCCCGTGTCCTCGAAGAGATTGAGGTGGATTATATTCTGATCTGGGAGGATATGGCCTATAAAGGGGGGCCCCTTGTATCTCCTTCCCTTTTTCAGAAATACATTCTACCGTATTACAAGGATTTTACTGCTCACATGAGAGGACTGGGGGTCAGACATTTTATTGTGGATACGGACGGTAATTTTGAAGTTCTAATCCCCCTGTTCCTGGAGGGAGGAGTGACTGGGTTCTACCCCTTTGAGGTTCAGGCTGGCATGAACATAGAAAAAATAAGAGAAGACTTTCCGGATCTGGTGATCATGGGGGGAATCGATAAAAAAGCCCTTTCTCTGGGAAAGGAAGCCATTGATGGCGAGGTTGCAAAAGCAGAACGGATGCTTGCAAAAGGAGGATATCTCCCCTATGTGGATCATATGGTACCTCCTGATGTAAGCTTTGAGAATTACTGTTACTACAGACATCAGATGAAGCGTGTTTTGGCCTCTAATTCCTGCAGAACATGATAAGGGATCATTGTATTTGTGGATGCACAACTGAATTGCAGATGAAGTATAAACAGCACCTACCATGCAATCTTCTTCCAGCATTCTTTTGTTTACTTTGAAAGGATGGATGATACATCCTTTATATAAATCAATGAAGGGAGAAGGGATAATGAAAAGAACAGCATTGATAGGAGCGGTTTTAATCTTTGTATTTGTAATGGTCCTTTCGGGATGCGGCAGCAGTTCCACGATGGAACCAACCGCTGCCCCTGAAGAAACCCAAGCCCCGGAAGAGCCAAAATCACCGGAACCTCAAGAATCCCAGGAACCGGAAGTCAAGGAAATGGTGTATAAGGAATCACCTTTTTTTCAGGGAAAAGGACTTCCCCCTGTAGAAGAGAGATTGCCTAAGGAGCCTAAGATTTCCAATGAAATGCCCCCGTCCCAGAGGCCATATGAAATTGGCACTTATGGAGGGACCCTTAGAAGTGTGACCCACGAACAGTCCTTTGATCCTCTAATCTTTTGTATATTAAATGAGCCCCTTATCAACTCGCCTGGATATATTGGGGAAGAACTGACACCGAATATTGTAAAGAGTTTTGAAGTAAGCAGTGATGAAAAAGAATTTACCTTTGTATTGAGGGAAGGAATGAAATGGTCGGATGGTGAACCCTTGACTGTGGATGATGTTCAGTTTGCCATCGAGGATGTCCTGCTCAATGAGGAGTTGAATCCTGCAGGACCGGCCGCATGGCTGCGTTCCGGGGCAGAAGGTACAGGGACACCCTTGCAATTTGAACGTGTTGACGATTATACATTCAAGATTAAATTCGACAAGCCCTATGGGGGCTTTACCCTCCAGTTGGCCATCGAAGGCTGGAAAGGGTATACGGATCTGATTAAGCCCGAGCACTTTTTAGAAAAGTATCATAAGAAGTATGCAGCAAGTGAGGAAGAACTGGAGGCTATGATTGCGGAAGCAGGATTTCAACCCGGTGAATGGGTGAACCTGTTCAATCACAAGGATGTGCCCAATTGGTCGGCCGTTACCCCCAAAGCAATCGGCTTCCCTGTATTAACACCTTGGATACAGGTAAAAGCTACCAGCACTACGGTGGAATATGAGCGTAACCCTTATTATTTTAAGGTTGATAAGGAAGGCAACCAATTGCCCTATATTGATAAACTAGAAACATCCTATGTCCAGGATTTGGAAGCCGTTTCCATGCGGACCTTGGCGGGAGAAGTAGATCATTCCTGTGAACATATTCCCCTATCCAAACTTGCCCTCTTCAAAGAAAATGAAGAAAAGAGCGGTTATACGGTGTATATGGCAAAACTGCATCGTACTGACAATGATGCTTATTTGAATTTGACGAACGCTGATCCGGTATGGCGAAAGGTTGTGCAGGATGTCCGCTTCCGACAAGCTTTGAATCTGGCTCTGGATCGGAAGGACATTTGTGATACAGTGTATTACGGCTTTGCTGTACCCAGTACACGACAGGCAGATGCCGTAGACCTGGATGAAGCGAATAGGCTTTTGGATGAGATGGGGATGAAAAAGGGTGCTGACGGTTACCGGGTAGGTCCTGATGGCAAGAGATTTTCCATCCCCTTTGAGGTGCAGCCTGCAAGACCCGGCATTGTCCCTTCAGCTGAGTTGATCGCAGAACAGTGGTCACAATTAGGATTGGATGTGTCTGTAAAACAGATAGAAGGCGGATTATTGAGCACACGCAATAGCGCTAATGAGTTAAAAGCCACTATCTTTTGGGCTTCCGGGCCTGTTATGCCTACATGGGCGGATTGGGCTACTCATTATTGGAGTCCGTTATGGCACAAATGGTGGAATACCAATGGAAAGGAAGGGGAGGAACCCCCTGCTGAAGCGAAGGAATTCTATCAAATGGTGGCAGACATCCGAAAGCTCAACCTGGAAGAAGCAAACCAAAAATCCGAAGAAATCTGGCAGAGTATGAAGGAAAACGTTTGGTTCTTTAACATTTCTACGGATATTGTGGCACCTGCAGCTGTAAATAAGAAAATTGGCAATATGACAAATGAAGGTTTCAATGTGGCCCATTTCTTCGGAGGAGAGGAGTATTTTTATAAGCCGTAATGAATGAGGCATAGAAGGGTGGCAGGTTTTCCTGTCATCCTTTTTATTTCGCCTGGTAGGGAGATGAACTGGTCAAGGCAAGAGTGGAGTGTGTAGCCGTATTATTTTTCAAAAAAATGCAAAGGATTACAAATGAAAAAAAGGAAAATAATAAAGCAAAACCTTTTGAGATGATGGACATGATTGTAAAACACAAAAGCTTATGATATTATGAAAAGGTCGTTTATGTCATAAGAGAGATTTTATAAAATGGTCTGAGTATAGGAAAGGGGTATACTCTGAGTATAGGAAAGGGGTATACAATGCTACCGGAGGTTAGAAGAGAACAGATTTATGCCTATATCCGAAATAACGGGAGTGCAACTAGCGAAGAGTTAAGCAAGCTTTTCAGTGTAACAGAAGAGACCATTCGTAAGGACTTAAATCATTTAAGCGAAAAGGGTCTGGTTATTCGAACCTTTGGTGGTGCTATAATCAAAGAGGAATATGATCCTTCCCTGGATCAAAGAACGATTGACAATTTTGAGGAAAAGAAGGCCATTGCCAAGGCGGCCGCCCGTCTGATCGAAGATCGGGACTCCATTATCTTGGATGCAGGCTCCACTACGATTCAATTAGCAAAGGAAATCCGTGAAAATTCCGAAGCAGTGGTGGTTACCAATTCTCTGGTCATACTGAATGTATTGTCGAAGATTCAGGGGATAAAAGTCATCTGTGTGGGAGGCACTCTGCGGTCAAAATCGATGTCTTTCCAGGGACAGCTGGCTGAAAGCAGCATTCAAAATTACAATATCCACAAAGCCTTTATCTCTGCAAAGGGGGTAGGGATTGAAGAAGGTGTGATGGACAGCAATGAGTCGGAAGCCCGTGTAAAAAAGATGATGGTTGAAGCGGCCAGAGAAGTTATTCTTTTGGTTGATCATACCAAGTTTTTAAAGTTAGCCCATGAGACTGTATGTCCTATTGATAAAATTACCCGGATTATTACGGACAGCAAAGTGGATCCAAAAATCGTTCAGCAATATCGGGATAGAGGCGTCGAAGTGATGGTGGTTTCTTGATAATCTTCACAAAAACCATAGTAGTTTGTACATGCTTCCAGAAAAGGGAGCAATATTTATGTTCAAAGCGTTGGAAAACAAAATAAAACAAAAATAAACAAAATATACGATATTGAAAAAGCAATTATTATATGGTAGCATAATACTATAAAAACAGATAAACGGATATGAAAGCAATACAAACAAGTTTTCACGTCACGAATTCCAGCCTATATACATCTTGTACATTTTCTCATATATAGATGTTCTCGTGCATTCTACATCTCCTAATGAACCGTAACTCTTCTGATAGCTGTTGCATTCATTGGTCCAGCGGAGAAAAGCATACCTTCATTTGGCTATTCATCCAGTGATAAGGGTAATCATTGCCTACCAGGCCAATCGGATTGGCCCTTGAGCATGTGCTGAATCTTAATGGCAAGCCAGCAGATACAAGTTCTAAAGAGCATTTCTATTGAGAACCGACAGCTGATAACAGGGAACAAATGATGTCATCATTAAAACTTCATATAAAGGAGAGAGTGTCCGTATGAGAAGATATTTTGAGCCGGAGATTTTTAACAATGTCCTTGATGGTATTGATCGCAAGCGAAATATCATCGCTACGTACTACCTAAAGGATAGAAAGGAAGGGGTAGAATTCCTGGATCACCTGTCTCTGATTCAATCCCTGGCCTTGGAATCCTCCACAGGAACCTGGGAAAGGGTGGAGGAGGATACGGAAGAGTTGAGAGAGACCCTTTCCTGTAAACTGGTAGGGTATTTCCAGATCCCCAATGAAGATAAGTATACCTGTGAAGCCGTTGTCCAATTTGCCATGAGCATTGATGCTTGGATCGAAAATGTGCCCATGATGCTCTTATCCATTGCCGGAAATGCTTTTGCGTATTCACAGCACCTTCGATTGATTGACGTGGCTTTTCCGGATGATTTGCTGGCGAAGTTCAAGGGGCCTAAGTTTGGAATTCATGGCTTGCGGAAATTAGCAGGTGTCAAGGAGCGCAGGCCTTTGAGCCTTCATATCATCAAGCCAAAGATGGGAATGACGCCGAAGCAGACGGCAGCTCAGTGTTATCAGACGGCTATTGGCGGAGTGGATATGATTAAGGATGATGAAATGACATCCGATGTATACAACTCCAAATTTACAGATCGTATCCAATACGTCATGGAGGCCCTGCATAAAGCGAAAGAAGTTACCGGCAGAATGCCCATCTATCTGGTGTCCATCACTGATGAAACGAGGAAGCTTCATGACCGGGCTTTGAAGGCTGTTGAGTTAGGTGCCAATGGCTTGCTGATCACCTATTCAGCTGGATTATCCGCTTTCAAGGAGATAACAGAAGATCCGGCTATTCATGTACCGGTTATGATGCACGGTTCCCACATGATTGCAGGAATGCATCATATTGCCTGGCCTGTTTTTGGCAAGCTCTGCAGGCTGTGTGGAGCTGACTTGATGCTTACGCCAACCATCTATTCATCCATTCCCATGGTATCCCATGAAGAAGGTCTTCGGACCGCCCAGGTCAAGTTAGCTCCCCTGGGTCATATAAAACCAACCGCACCCATGCCTTGCGCAGGTACATATCCGGGATTGGCTCCCATATTGGTTGGAGAATATGGGCCGGATATCGTCATCCCTTCCGGTGGAGGGATGCTGGGTCATCCTGATGGTTACGCAGCCGGTGCCAAGGCTTGGCGTCAAGCTATCCAGGGCGCAATGGAAACTACGACGGACGAGGAGTTTATCGCATTTGCCAAGAAACCTGAAAACATTGAGTTGAAGCATGCCTTGGAAAAATGGGGGATGCCCAAGCGACCTGTTCCCCAATGGCTGCGGGCCAGTGAGGCCTTACGACCTCATAAGATGCAGTTGGATTGATGTTTTAGAAGATATACCCTCCTCCACAATAAATATCTGATGGTAGAAGGAAGGCTTCTACCATCAGATAACCTTTTATGTATATTTTACAGGCTTGAAAAAGCCTGGAGTAAAGGATGGTTGAAGGATGCTGATAGAAATTCGGATGCCCAATTTGGGCACCACCAATGACGAGGTGAAGATAATCCAGTGGTTCAAACAGGAAGGGGAAGAAGTCAAACGGGGAGAACCCCTTCTCGAAGTGGAGACGGATAAGGCAACCATGGAAGTGGAGTCCTTTGCGACCGGATATCTGAAGAAAATTGTTGCTCACCCAGATGATGAGGTAGCATCAGGAGAAATAATTGCCTACATCGGAGATCAAGGGGATATCTGCAACATACCTGACAAAACGGGGACAGAATCCTGTGCTTCAATAGATAAAAGGAGAGAAGTTTCTTTTCCTACCACCTCAGGAAAGGAGATAAGGGTTTCACCTATGGTTCGGAAACTGGCTGAAAGCATGGGTGTCGACCTGGCCGGTATTCGAGGTACGGGACCAAATGGATTGATTTTACGCGAGGATGTTTTGAAAGCCCATGAGGCTGCCCAAGAAACAGGAAAAACTATGCCTCTTGAGGAGAAAGAAATGGTCCCTGTTCAATCGGATGGTATCATCCCCTTTACGCGGGTTGGGAAGGTTGTCGCCGGCAACATGACCAAGAGCAAGACAACCATCCCCCATGTGTATTTCCGTATCGATGTGGATGCTGCTGCCATGATGGCCTTACGGTCTGCTTCTGGTAAAAAGATTTCTTATAATGCAATGCTGTTGCATAGTGTGGCTGATACCTTGAAGGATTTTCCCTACCTGATTTGCCGGTACAGTGAAGAAGGTCGTATCCTGGCAAAGCAGATCAATATCGGCTTTGCTGCTTCGAAGGGGGATGATCTTTATGTACCTGTTGTAAAGAATATTGGCAGGGGAGGATTGGATATCAGAGGAGTTGAGGCGGAGATACAGCGTCTGACGGATGCTGTGCGGAATGGAGCATTAAAACAGGAGGATCTTTCGGGAGGGGTATTTACTGTAACCAATCTAGGTACATACGGGCTTTCCTCCTTTACGGCTGTAATCAATCCTCTGGAGGTGGCAATTCTTGCTGTTGGCGCTATTCAAGACAGGGTAGTGGCTGTTAATGGAGGGATTCATATTCGTCCTATGATGACCTTGACATTGTCAGTCGACCACAGGGTAGTGAATGGTGTCTATGCAGCCAGCTTTATGGAGGCTTTGAAAGAGAAACTAGAAACATTGAAAGGATAATTATTATGTCAGAACTTTTTCATGCAATCGGGAAAGAAAAGGCCCTTACCATGTATGAAAAAATGGTAGGCATACGGAAATTCGAAGAGCGGATCCGATATCTTTTTCTTGAAGGCATCATGCCGGGAACCATCCATCAATATGATGGCCAGGAAGCTTGTGCTGTAGGAGTATGTTCCGCACTGCAAGAGGGGGATGTAATTGCATCCACCCATCGCCCTCATGGTCATGCCATTGCGAAGGGGCTGACCTTTGGTGAACTGATGGCTGAGTTGTTTGGCAAAAAGACGGGATGCTGCAAGGGCAAGGGAGGTTCTATGCACGTTGGGGACCTAGAAAAGGGAATGATTCCTGCCATCGCCATCGTTGGAGCCAATATACCCATTATTACCGGAGTTGCCTTAGCCTTTCGGTTAAAGAGGCAGAGGAATGTAGCAGTATCTTTCTTTGGAGATGGGGCCAGCAACGAAGGGGCATTTCATGAAGGCATTAATATGGCAGCAGTCTATAACCTTCCGGCTGTGTTTGTATGTGAAAATAATTTATACGGTGCTTCGACACCAATATCGATGGTCTGCAAATTAAAGAATATTTCAGATCGGGCTGCTGCATACGGCATTGGAGGGGTGACTGTGGATGGAAATGATGTTTTGGCAGTGTATAGGGCAGCAAAACGGGTGATTGAGAAGGCTCGGAACGGGGGCGGTCCTACTTTACTGGAGTTAAAAACCTATCGACGATGCGGTCATTCCCGCCGGGATGCGAATTTGTACCGGGACAAAAAAGAAGAGGCTTATTGGATGGAGAGAGACCCAATTCCCATATATAAGAGGAAACTGTTGGAAGCAGGTCTATGTACAGAGGATGTTTTGAATAAGATCGACAGGATGGTGGAAGAGGCTATTGAAGATTCCATAGCATACGCCCAGGCATCGCCGTATCCCAAGGCAGAGGATGCCCTGGAGGATGTGTTCATCTGATGGAATGATGATGTATAATCAGATAGTGAAAGTGTAGGAATGTACAGCGTAAGGAGTGAAAATATGTCTCAACATGACGAGAATCGGATTCTGACAATTGCCGAAGCGCTGCGGGAAGGAATCATCGAAGAGATGGAGCAGGACGCGTCCGTGATTTGTATAGGAGAAGATATAGGCATCACAGGTGGGTGGGGTGGAGCCTTTACAGTTACGCTGGGTCTGGAGAAGCTCTTCCCTGAACGAATGATCAACACTCCGATTTCGGAAATTGCCCTTTTCGGCTCTGCCCTGGGGAGTGCAATGATGGGGATGCGCCCTATTGCAGATGTTCAGTATGGGGATTTCCTGTTCTATGCCATGGATCAGATTGTCAACCAGATTTCCATGATGCGTTATATGTCGGGCGGGAAGGTGAAGGTGCCCCTTGTCATGCGTGCCCCCGTGGGAGCGTCCAATCGAGGAGCCCAGCATGCCCATTCTATGGAATCTTGGTTCATCAATATTCCTGGCATCAAGGTGGTATGCCCTTCTAATGCGTACGATGCGAAAGGAATGCTGAAGGCAGCTGTGCGAGATGATAATCCGGTCATGATTTTCGAGCATAAGCTTTTATATGGGTCAAAAGGAGCTAGGGCGGAAAAAGGGACAGTGGATGCCTCACGTTATGTTCCCAAGGAGGACTATACTGTTCCTTTAGATAAAGCCACCGTTGTTCAGGAAGGAAAGGATGTTACGATCCTGTCTACCCTGCTAATGCTTCATCGGTCATTCGCTGTGGCACAAGAATTAGAGCAGGAGGGCATTTTCTGTGAAGTGGTTGATTTGCGGAGCCTTGTCCCGCTGGATATAGAATGCATCTTTGCTTCTATTCAAAAGACCGGGAGGGTCGTTATTGTGGAGGAATGTACAAAACGGGGAGGGTGGGGTGCAGAAGTAGCCGCTGTGATTGCAGAATCCATACCTGAATATCTGATAGCCCCCATCAAGCGAATAGCTGCTCTGGATATACCGGTACCCTTTTCGCCTGTTATGGAAAACTACTGTATCCCCTCCTTTGAAAGGATCAAGGAGGGGGTAATGGAGACAATCGGCTATTGAAAGGGATGAGGAGAATGGGAGAGGACAGGCTAAAGCAGGACATTATTGAAGTGGGGAAAAGATTGTACTATAAGGGATTTGTAGCTTCGAATGATGGAAATATCAGTGTACGTATTAGTGAGGATGAAATCTGGATTACGCCTACGGGTATATCCAAGGGGTATATGGCTGTAGAGGACTTAATAAAGGTGAATATGGATGGAGAAGTGCTAAATGGCAATAGGAGGCCTTCATCCGAGATGAAAATGCACCTTGCTGTTTTTCGTATAAGACCGGATGTGAGGGCTGTTGTTCATGCCCATCCACCTAAGGCGACAGCATTTGCCGTAGCGAATCTGGCTTTTGATCGAATCGCTCTCCCGGAGGTGATTTTCTCACTTGGAAATATCTCTTTGGCTGAGTATGGTACACCCACCACCGATGAACTCCCTGCATCCATAGAAAAGCACATCAGCTGTGCAGATGCACTTCTGCTGGCCAACCATGGGGCCCTAACAGTTGGGATAGACCCCTTGGATGCGTATTTCAAAATGGAAACGCTGGAGCACTTTGCATCCATCGCTATTTATGCCCGTGTGTTGGGTGGCGAAAAATTTTTGGACGAAAGACAGACGGAGCAGCTTTATAGGATTAGAAGGGAGGTGTATGGAAAGAAGGATCTGCCAAGAAAAGGTGATTGATTTTTATGGAGCATGTATAGATAAAGACAAGTCCACTAGGTTGGTCATAATGGGATGATTGAAGATAGTGTAAGGGGTGATTATTATCTGTCTGCATATTGATGAATCTTATCAAAAGATGGTGGATGAAATTAAGGAATACATTACCGGGAATTTTCATAAGCAGATAACCCTTAACGACCTTTCAGGCAAGTATTATTTGAGCAGTAGCTATCTCAGCAAGATTTTCAAAGAAGCTACAGGGGTGAATTTTACAAAATATCTTTATACATATCGGATTAATCAGGCCAAAGAACTGTTGCAGCACAGCGGTGATAGGCCTATCCGGGAAATCTGTTCATCCGTAGGCTTTAACGACGTGTGCTATTTCTACAGGGTTTTTCGAAAAGCGGAAGGAACGACACCTACAGACTATAAGTTAAGAATGAAGCGGGGAAGACAGGTTGGAAAATAACAATGAGTATATTCTAGTAATCAAAACGACACATCCCCAAAATGAACCGCAGGGTTCTTCCCAAGGATCCCCCAGGTTCTGATTTTTTCTACTCCTTCCCGGAACTCATCCCAATCCCCGTGCTTAATACAGTACTGTAGCCCAATCAGTTCTCTGAGTTCCCAATGAAGCTTGATACGTTGAATGAAATGGGGGCAGGCATATCCCATTTTGCTTATATATTTATTGTATACTGTCTTGAAAAAGTCTACTCCTGGATAAAGTTGTACAGCCAGATCCCTGGCAGGATCGCCAAGGGAAATCTCGCTGAAATCGATGATGCCGGTAATTCGGCTACTATCGCCATTCACGAGAATATTTTCATACCACAAATCTCCATGGCACAGTCTGGGTTCATAGAGATGGAAGAGTTTATCATTCAATAGTTTCTCCCACCAGTCTTCGATATTGGAATATTCATCGATGGTAAGGGTTTCTTTCAATAGAGGTAAAACCTCTGAGCGTATTTCGAAAAGCTCATTTTTTGTGTAATTATTTATTGGTATGTCGATTTTATCGAATCCATCCAGGGGAATCTGGTGCAGGGAAACAAGAAAAGAGGTCAATTCATTGAAATAGATTTTAATTGCGTTGGATTCAAGGAGTCGCTCATGGGAATACCCGGCACCATTTCATACCCTATGATGCCGTATACCGGTGCCTCCAGATCCAAGACCATCCACTGGGGATTGGGAATCTGGAATCCTATATAAGGTTGAATAAGGGGTAAAAGCTTGTATTCACTTTGGAATTTCCCGGCTGTTTCCTGGTTTTTGGCGAACCGGAATACGAGATGGTCATTGACCAGGTACACATCGCTACCAAACCCACTGCCCATGGATTTGATACTGCGGATGGAAATGTCGGGAAAAAAGGAATTCAATAAGGAAACGGGCTGGATGACGGGGTACATATTCCCCACTCCGTTCTATGAAATAGTGGATTTTATATAGGAAGGGTTTATAATCAGCCCATATCATGATTATAGCATGGAATAGATAGCATATATATAGAAAATAAACACTAAAAATATATTCGTAATTTGTAAAATAAGAACTAAAAACGTAGAATAGAGGGAATATTTATAATATTAAGACAATTTCTTGATTTTGCGAATTGCATGTACTATAATGTATTCATGGTTCATCATGTGAATCAAAATAATAAGGGGGGTTATTATGAAAAAAGTGTTGTCATTTGCACTTGTGGCTGTCTTTATATTCTCCCTGGTATTAACCGGCTGTGGTTCAGAGGACGGCTACGAACACTCCCGGAGGGTCCAGCGGGGGACAGGGCCAACATCAAGTGGTTGACCCTAAGACATTGGATTTCAAGGAAGCGCCCATGCTGGCGGATCTTGTGAAAGAAGGTAAGCTTCCCCCGATAGAGGAGAGGTTACCCGAGAATCCTGTGGTGCTCACCCAGGATTGGAACGAAATACCCTCTGAGGATATGAAGCTGGAAATCGGTAAATATGGAGGCACCATCAGGTTTGCAGACCCTGCAACAGAGGGTGGCTCAGCGCCTGAAATGTGGTGCTTCTGTAATGAGCCATTGCTGATCACTCCAGGCATCGATACCCTAGGAGGTGCAGAGAAGGGGACTCTTGAAGGGGAACGTCTTTGAGAGCTATGAAGCTTCCCAGGACAACAGGGTATTTACTTTCCATATGCGGAAGGGACTGAAATGGTCCGATGGTGACCCTGTGGACACGGAGGATGTTCGGTTCCATTTTGAAGACTATATGTTTAACGAGGAACTGGTACCCAGTCCCCCTGCCTGGTTCAGAGTCAACGGAAAAGCCACTGGTGAACCCGGCAAAGTAGAGATATTGGATGAATACACCTTCACAGTTACTTTTCCCAGAGCCTTATCCCATATTCCCAATCTATATCGCCAACCGATGGAACAATCCATCTATGATGTTGACTCCTGCCCACTATATGAAGAAATTCCATATCAAGTATACTTCCGAGGAGGAATTAAAGCCACTATTGAAGGAGAATTCCTTTGAGGAGAATGAATGGTTCAAGCTGTATGCCCAGAAACAAAGCGGTTCCGGCCAGATGGGGGAAGCAGCTCTGGATTATCCCAAGCTGGAGCCCTGGATCTATAAGGGTCAGCCCGCCCAAGGGGTATTCGTGTATGAACGGAACCCCTATTACTTTAAGGTAGACGCTGCAGGGCAGCAGCTACCCTATGTGGATAGGATTGAATGCCACTGGATTACTGACCTGAAGGGGCAGACCATGAAAATTATCGCCGGTGAAGTGGATTATGCCGTTAACCGTACCAATGTAATCGATTTCCCAATCTTTAAAGAAAACGAGGCAAATGGCGGTTATAACGTGACAATTCTCAAACAGCACGTTACCCCGACGGATGTCTTCCTGAATCTGACCCACCCTGATCCTGTCTGGAGAGAGGTAGTAAGGGATCTCCGCTTCCGTCCAAGCATTGAACTACGCTATTAACCGGGAGCCTATCATTGAGGCGGTTCAACTGGGTTATGGTAGCCTGCCCACCAAAGCAAAGGTGCCTTTTGAATACAGTCCTGAAAAGGCCAACAAACTTTTGGCTGAGATGGGTCTGGATAAACGGGATTCGGAAGGGTTCCGTTTAGGGCCGGACGGAAAACGATTCGTTATTCCCTTTGAGATCGCCATCTGGACGGTTGGATCCGACAAGGTAACGGAACTGGTTGCCCAATACTGGCGTGATGTGGGCATCTATACAAACCATGAAGGTGATTGATATGGGTCTTGCCAATACACGACGCCAGGCCAATGATATCAAGGCCCAGAACTTCTGGTTGGATTGGGGCCGTGATCTGGGATCAAAACCCAAGTGCATATCATGTCAGCCTGAATCAGGTGATGAACGATTGGGGTATCCTGTGGAAAAACTGGCATTTCAGCGGAGGAAAAGAAGGTGAAGAGCCGCCACCGGAGGTCAAACAGTTCATCGCGAAAATGGAAGAGGTAATCGAAACGGGTGATGATGCCGCTCGAAGGAAGGCAATGGATGAAGTATTCCAGCTTCTCTACGATAACATTTTCTTCTTCCCCATTGCAGAAAGCGGATATCCCATGATTTATAACAAGAAGCTGGGCAACATTCCTACAGAGACCATGTATGGCATTGCAGCCGCCTATAGCGGAGAGCAGTTCTTCTACAAGGAATAGGGAGTACTCCGGTTTAGGGAAGAGCCTGATGTTCAGGTACAGGATCTTCAAATCCTGTACCTGAACTTTTACCCAACCGTGACAGATGTAAAACCGCCTCTAATAACTCCGAAGCAGGAACTAGAAGATAGAGGGAGGGGTGTAATCGTGCTAAAATATATTTTCCAAAGAATTTTGCTTGCCATTCCGTTGCTGATCGCTATATCGATTCTGGCTTTTATCGTTATCCAGTTACCCGGAGGGTGATTTTCTAAGCATGTACATTCTGCAACTCAAGAATTCAGGTACTCCGGTTGATGAAGCCGAAATCATGCGGTTGACACACCTTTATGGAATGGATAAACCGATGTATGTTCAGTATTTTATCTGGATGCGCAATATTCTGACCCGAGGAGATTTTGGCCGTTCCTTCCAATGGAACAAACCTGTGCAGGAGGTGATTGGGGAACGGATTGCTTTGACAGCCACAGTGTCCCCTTCTAACAATTGTCTTTGTTTGGGTTGTTGCTGTACCTATCGGCATCTATTCAGCAACCCATCAATACTTCCTTATTTGATTACTTATTTACCTTCCTTGGCTTCATAGGGTTAGCAACCCCGGGTTTTGTGCTGGCCCTGGTGATCATTTGGTTTAGTTTTTCCAAGCTTGGAATCAGCGTAACCGGCCTCTTTTCGTCGGAATATACAACAGCTCCATGGAGCCTTGCAAAGGTCATCGATATGCTGAAGCGAATTTGGGTGCCCATTATCATACTGGGGATCTCGGGCACAGCCAGTATCATCCGAGTTATGCGGGGGACACTGCTGGATGAGTTGAAGAAACAGTATGTGGTGACTGCCAAGGCCAAAGGATTGAAAAACTCTGTTTTATTGTTCAAGTATCCTGTACGGGTAGCCATCAACCCATTAATCAGCACAATTGGTTGGATGCTGCCTTCCATTATTTCCGGAGAAACCATCGTTTCCATTGTAATGAATCTCCCTACCAGCGGACCCATTTTCCTGCGGTCGATTATGCTTCAGGATATGTATCTGGCTGGAGGGTTCATGCTGATATTAAGTACTTTAACCATTATAGGGACATTGATTTCAGATATCCTGCTGGCTTGGGTTGATCCCCGCATCCGCTATCAGGGGGTGGAATCATGAAATTGATCATCAATAGGAAACAAAAACCACAGAAAGTCCAGAAAAAGGTGCGCAGGAAAGAGTTTGAGAGTGAACGCTTTTATTATGCATCTCAATGGCAGCTAATCTGGCGCAAGTTTACCATGCATAAGATGGCCATGGTGGCGGTTGTGGGTTTGTCTATCCTGTATTTAATGGCTATATTCGCAGAGTTTGTGGCTCCCTATGATGGAAATAAACGTTTTGAGGAGTATTTAAGCGCACCTATCTCCTTTATTCGAATCTACGATGCAGAAGAAGGATTTAGATTGCCCTTCATTTATGGATTCAAGCAGGAAAGGGATCCGGAGACTCTGCGATTGATCACCATCCTGGATAAAGACCAGAAATATCCGGTCCGCTTTTTTACTAAGGGAGATCCCTATAAGCTTTGGGGCTTTATTGAAAGCGATATCCCATCTCTTCAATATAGAGGGGGATGTTCCCATTTTCCTGTTCGGATCCGATACCATGGGAAGGGATATCTTTTCGCGGATTGTCTACGGCGCTCGGATATCACTGTCAGTTGGTTTGGTAGGTGTTTTTATTTCCTTCGTCCTTGGAATCGTTATTGGTAGCATTTCCGGATATTTCGGGGGAGTGGTGGATAATATCATTCAAAGGATTATCGAGTTTTTGATATCGATACCTACCCTTCCCCTGTGGATGGCATTATCGGGTGCCCTGCCAAGGGATTGGTCCCCCGTAAGGATTTATTTTGCCATTACGGTTCTGCTTTCCATTGTAGGTTGGTGCAGCCTGGCACGGGTGGTACGGGGCAAGTTGCTTGCTTTGCGGGAGGAGGCCTTTGTAATGGCTGCCCGTGCAGCAGGAGCCACAGAGTGGCGCATTATTACAAAGCATCTGTTGCCTTCCTTTGCCAGCTATCTCATCGTTTCCATTACCTTATCCATACCAGGCATGATTCTGGGAGAGACCTCTTTGAGTTTCCTGGGCTTGGGACTTCAACCACCTGCCATAAGCTGGGGTGTGTTGCTCCAAGACGCTCAGAATGTGGTGGCTGTTGCCCATCATCCGTGGCAATTGATTCCAGTCCTCTTTGTAATCATTACAGTGCTGCTGTTTAATTTCCTCGGAGACGGTTTGCGTGATGCTGCCGATCCTTATTCAGGGTGAGGTGAGATAGATGACTGAGCAAAACAATGTGTTAGTTGAAGTGAAGAATCTGAAGACCTATTTCCATTTGTATGAGGGAACAGTCAGAGCTGTGGATGGTATTAGCTTTGATATCGAAAGGGAAAGAACCCTAGGTGTCATTGGAGAGAGTGGTTCTGGAAAATCCGTCACTGCCCAATCCATCCTCCAGATTGTACCATCCCCTCCTGGAAAGATTGAAGAAGGGGAGATACTGCTCCATTTGCCTGACCGACAGGGTGCGATTGATTTGGCCAAGTTGGACCCTGATGGTGATGAGCTCCGCAGCATTCGTGGAAAGGAGATCAGTATGATCTTCCAGGAGCCCATGCGCTCCTTTGGCCCCCTCAATACGATTGGACAGCAGATCGTTGAAGCCATTCAAATCCATGACAAGAATATCAGTAAAAAAGAGGGACGAGAGATGGCCATCGAGCTGCTGAAAAAGGTAGGGATTCCAAAGCCGGAGAAGAGGGTGGATGGATATCCCCATCAATTCAGTGGCGGTATGCTACAGCGCGCCATGATTGCCATGGCTTTATCCTGCTCTCCCAGGCTGTTGATAGCAGATGAGCCTACCACAGCTGTGGATGTCACCATTCAGGCCCAGCTGATGGAGCTGTTGAGCCAGCTGCAGGAGGAAACGGGTATGTCCATTATGTTGATTACCCACAATCTGGCAGTGGTTTCTGAAATTGCCGATGAGATTATCGTCATGTATCTAGGCCGGATAGTGGAGCAGGCCAGTGTGGAGGAGATTTTTTATAATCCCCTTCATCCCTATACAAGGGCATTATGGAAGTCCATACCCAAAGTCGAAGGAGAACTTGAAAAGCTGCAGCCCATTGAGGGAACAATACCCAGTCCCTATGAGATGCCTGATGGTTGCTATTTCTATAACCGCTGTGAAGAGTATGATCCCCGGGTCTGTGATCCGAAAAACTGTCCTCCCACAGTGGAAGTGTCACCTGGGCATCGAGTCAGCTGTTGGAAATATGTGAAATAGGGAATTTGTGAGGTGAATAACATGACTCAGCAACAAAATGTACTGCTTGAGGTACAAGGCCTTAAACAGCATTTTCCGATACAGGTGGGATTTCTACGCCGAACCATTGGATATATCAAGGCAGTGGATGGAGTAAATTTGAATATCAAAGCCGGTGAAACCCTGGGATTGGTGGGCGAGAGCGGGTGTGGTAAAACAACCTTGGGGAGGTCCATATTGCGATTGTATGAGCCTACCGACGGTAAGGTTATATTTTCATGACGGTAATAAAAAGGTTTCCATCACTGAACTGGATCGGAAATCATTAAGAAAATTTCGACGACACATGCAGATCATCTTCCAGGATCCCTATTCATCCCTGGACTCCAGAATGACCATTCTGGAAATCGTCGGAGAACCATTGTTGGTGAATGGAATTGCCAAGGGAAAAGAGCTGGAAGAAATGGTGGAGCATATCCTGGTGCAGGTGGGGCTCCAAAAGGAGCATATGCGCCGCTATCCCCACAGCTTCAGTGGAGGCCAAAGACAGCGTATCGCCATTGCGCGGGCTATTGTCCTGAATCCGGACTTGGTGGTGGCGGATGAGCCTGTTTCTGCATTGGATGTATCTATTCAAGCCCAAATTTTAAACCTGTTAAAGGAAATGCAGGAAAAGATGAACCTTACCTTCCTCTTTATTTCCCACGATCTGGGTGTCGTACGCTATGTAAGTGATCGTATTGCCATGATGTATGTAGGGAAACTGGTAGAATTGGCCCCGAAGGAGAAGCTTCTGCAAAAACCCATGCATCCCTATACGGAAAGCTTGCTGTCGGCCGTGCCCCGGGTTGATTTGGCCTACCGGAAGAAAAGAATTATTCTGCCAGGGGAGGCTCCGGATCCCAGCAACCTCCCATCCGGATGTATCTTCCACCCTCGATGCAGATATGCAAAGGAGATCTGCAAGGAGGAGGAACCTCAGCTGCGGCAGTTAGGTGAACATCAGGTCAGTTGTCATTTCGCCGAGGATTTGGATCTTAAGGGAATTACACTTTGATTTTTCACTGTATTCTTTAGGGACGGTGTATAGCGCTCCAACCGAAAAAAAAGGATGGGGTGTTATACATATATAACATATATATGCAGTGGAATACTTCGATGAAAAGGAGAAAAGAATCTATGGGAAAAATGACAATGAAGGAACGTATACTGGCTGTCCTCCGTGGAGAAGAAATTGATCAGGTCCCCTTTATCCCAGTATGATGGCATTGCAGCTCCCAACGAGGAAATATGGTCGGTTATTGGTCGAAACAACATGGGACTTCTCCGCTGGTCAAAAGTCCATCGGTTTGTTCACCCAAATTGCCACATACGGGTGGAGACCATCCATCGCGAAGGCTTGCGGGGGGAGCGGACCATTCTGTATACACCTGCCGGTGAACTGACGGAGGAAAGGTTTTTCGAGCCAACCTATGGCACAGCGTCCGTAAAGAAACATTATGTGGAAGGCCCCGAGGATTACCCAGCTCTTATTGCTTACTTGAAGGACACCGTCGTTCTGGAGGATCTGGAGACCTATTTAAGAGATCAAAGGGAGTTGGGAGATGACGGAATTCCAATGGTAGCCGTAGACAGGACTCCTTATCAGCAGCTTTGGGTACAATGGGTATCCCTTTTGGATTTATGCCTGCATATGGTGGATTGTCCGGATCTGGTAGAAGAATGCGTGGCCATCCTGACCGATATCCAAAGGAGAATCTTCCAGCTGGTATGGGAAGCCCATAAAAAGGTACATCTTCCCTTTGTCAATTTCCCCGACAATATAACCGCTCCAGTCATTGGGGAAAGGAATTTTAGGAAATACTGTGTACCTTTGTATAATGAACTGGCCGATACGCTGGCGGATGACAAGGTGCCCGTTGTTGTGCATATGGACGGTGACCTGAAGCCTCTTTGGAAAGCGATCGGAGAATGTCGGATAAAGGGATTGGATTCCTTTTCGCCACCCGCCGGATAATGATACCAGCGCTGCCGAGGCAGCAGCCATGTGGCCTGAAAAACGATTGATGTTGAACTTTCCTTCATCCGTTCATCTTGCTGAACCGGATGCAATCTACAGTCAGGCTAGACAGATCTTGGAGGAAGCAGGGCACACGGGGCGACTGTGGATTCAGATCTCGGAGAATGTACCTCCCGGCGTCTGGAAGAGGAGCTTTCCGCAAATTGTACGTGCCATCCAAGACTTTGGGAAACCCTGAAATTGGATAAAAGAGAAGGAGGCTGTTCATGAAAAAGGAACTCAAAAAGCCTTTTCCCCTTGTCTTTAAGCCTGATTTGGATGAAACCAACAGGTGATGGCAGGCGTACTATGAGGGGGATATAATTGACAGGCCTGTTGTATGTGTAACGATACCCAAAAAGGGGTACGAGAAGGTCCGGAGAGATCCTTCTACATACCAGGATCGGGTATTTGGAGATATGGATGAAATCATTGATAGGATGCTGGAATCCGCAGAAGCTACCTATTATGGCGGAGAAGCGGTTCCTGCTACTTACCTCAGCTTTGGGCCCGATGAGATTGCTGCTTTTTGTGGAGCAGAACTGTGTTGGAGTGAAGACTCGCCGGAAACCAATTGGTCCAAGCCCTTCGTGGAGCAGTGGGAAGAGGTATTTCCATTGTTGCTGCAGGAGGACAATCCTCTTTGGCAGCGGATGCTGGCATTCTATAGTCGATCTTCAGAGAAGATGGCAGGTAAAATGCTCTTGAGCTCCTTAGACCTCCATACCAATATGGATCTGCTTGCAGCCATCAGAGGGCCTCAGCGTTTGTGTATGGATTTGATAGACCAGCCTGAAATGATTGACAGGGCAATGATGGATGCCCGTACCCTCTTTGCTAAGATATGGGAAGCCATCAGCAAGGCTGGAAGGATGGATGAATATGGATACTGTCACGGAATGTATTCAATGGAAGGTGCGGCTATCCTACAATGTGATTTCAGCTGTATGATCAGTCCTGAAATGTTTCGAAGGTGGGTACTACCAGCTCTGGAGGAGGAAGCAGAGATTGTGAAACACGCCATATACCACTGGGACGGCCCGGGCGCCCTCGTCCATACCAAGGATTTACTGGCCAGCAAGGGACTGCATACCCTTTCCTATGTATCAGGAGCAGGTCGCGGAAGTCATATAGACTATATCCATCTGTTCAAGCAGGTTCAGGAAGGGGGGAAGGCGGTGCAGGTATTGGGGACTCCCGATGAAATCAAGGCCATCCATAGGGAGTTGAAACCCAATCTAGTGATGTACGGCACATCAACAGCCAGTCAGTCGGAAGCAGAAGCGCTTCTGGAATGGTTTGTGAAAAACACTTGATTGTGATTTTAGCCAAAAGAAAGAAATAATCCTTCGTTTGGGGGTTAGTCTTAGGGATTTTTAATCCCGGAAAAAAATCGGCATAGTTTGGTTTATAACCGGCTATGCCGATTTTTCATTTTTTGTGGTGGATGTAGAAACCGGTGGATCAAATTCGCCAATGCAGTTCCATACAATTTTGATACGCTGTACCCGC
>JBMNLC010000005.1:0-708562 GCA_050952525.1 Clostridia bacterium
ATGACCTATATAGGGATTTTACCTATATCGATGATATCGTGGAGGGAATTGTAAGGTTATTAAATCATCCACCTGAAAAAACGGAAGAATCAGCTGCCCATCGAATATTCAATATTGGGAACAACAAGCCCGAAAAGTTGATGACTTTTATTGGAGCATTGGAGAAAGCTTTAAGCAATGCCTTAGGCAGGAACGTAGAGTTTACGAAGATATTTGAACCGATGAAACCAGGTGACGTGCCGGCTACCTATGCGTCCACCGACAAATTACAAGAAGCCGTTGGATTTAAGCCCAAGACTCCTATCGAAGAAGGATTGCAGAAGTTCGCTGATTGGTATGTGGAGTATTGCAAGGTGAAATAAAGCTATGTGGATGGGAGGGGAAGCCCATGGGCGATATCATTGAAAGGTTTCAAAATACTTATAAAAGAGACAATTATAAAGTGGTTTATTCTCCGTATCGGATTTGTCCGTTAGGTGCCCATGTGGATCATCAGCATGGATGGGTGACGGGGATGGCCCTGGATCATGGGATCGAATTTGTATTCAGTCCTAGAGAAGATGGATACATACGCATTTCCAGCGCTGATTTTCCGGATGAAGAGATGTTCCATATCGATCAAGTGCCCGCCTATATTCCAGGCTCATGGGGTAACTATATGAGGGGTGCTGTGCTGGCGTTGCAGAGCAGGTACAGGCTGCGCTACGGGCTGGATGGCGTGGCCCATGGCAATTTGCCTATAGGAGGATTAAGCTCATCTGCTGCGGTTTCCAGCGCTTATTTATTGGCCCTTGCTGATGTGAATGGATTGAACATCAGCCGAAAAGAATTGATTGAACTCAGCAGCTATATTGAAAATGAATACATAGGTCTTAATAACGGGATTTTGGATCAGGCATCGAACCTGTTGAGCCGGGATGGTTATCTTTTGTACCTCGATACCAGAACGGAAGAATACGAATTGGTCAAGAAACCGGATAATATGCCTGATTTTGAAGTTGCTGTCGTGTATTCCGGTATCAGCAAAACCCTTATTTCCACCGATTACAATAACCGTGTGGATGAATGCAAAGCAGCGGCATGGTTTATGCAGGCAGCCACCAGTGATGAGATCAGCAGCTTTAAAGAAGTACGGCTGCGTGATATTGATGAGCATATATATGAAATGGTGGTAGCTGAATTGCCGGAAAGGTTTAGGAAAAGAGCCAGGCATTTCTTTGAGGAGAACAAAAGAGTGCGAGAAGGTGTGAAGGCCTGGAAGGAAGGCGATATCAAGAAGTTTGGCCAATTAATGTTTCAGTCCGGGGAGAGCTCTATTCAAAACTATGAATGCGGATGCCCGGAATTGATCAGTATTTATGAGATTTTACGTGAGACACCGGGAATCTATGGGGCCCGTTTTAGTGGTGCCGGATATAGGGGTTGTTGTATAGGATTGATTGACCCCAGCTATAAGGACATTATAAAGGAAAAGGTGACAAAAGAATATTTAAAGAAATACCCTCATCTTGAAGGTGTATTTCAGGTGGATTTTTGCAAAACAGATGATGGAGCGAGGATATTATGAAAGCGATTATACTGGCAGCAGGCTATGCAACCCGATTATATCCCCTGACGGAGAATATGCCTAAACCTCTTTTGCCTATAGGTGGCAAACCTATTTTGGAACATATTTTAGATGATGTATGCAGCATACCGACGATTGATGAAATTATTATCGTTACAAATCATAAGTTCTATCAGCATTTTCAAGAGTGGAAAAACGCTTTTCGATGCCGAAAGCCCATATCCTTGATCGATGATGGAACCATGACGAACGAAAATCGGCTGGGGGCTATCCGGGATATCCAGCTGGCCATTGAAGAAAAAGCCATTGATGAAGATATATTAGTATTGGCGGGGGATAATGTATACGATTTCTCTCTTCAAGGATTTATCGATTTCTTTCTGCAAAAGCAGCATGACTGCATTATGGTTCATGAGGAAAAGGATATAGCGAAGCTGAAGAAGACAGGAGTAGCCGAAGTATCAGGAGATTATAGGGTTGTTTCCTTTGAAGAAAAACCGGACGAGCCCAAAAGTACTTTTGCCGTACCTCCCTTTTATATCTATAGCAAAGAGACCCTCCCCTCTATTCTCACGGTATTTAGATGAAGGGAATAATCCGGATGCGCCCGGCAATTTTGTAGCATGGTTGTGTAGAAAAAAGGATGTATATGCCTATCCTATGAAGGGTCACCGTTATGATATTGGTGACTTGGCATCCTATGAGGAGGCAAAGAGGCTGTTCACTGGACAGGAGGGCAGGGGCTTTTAAGGGGATCTGTTTCTATCATGAACTTGGTCTTACCTGGATGCAATCGATATTAAAGCAGAGATATTATATGGGGAGGAGGCGGCACTTTTCATGAAAGACTTTAATGACTTTCTAGACACCATCGAGGAATCGGACAAAAGAGCACGGATGGAGATGATTTTCAACCATATCAGAGAGAAGTTTCCCCAGCTAAAGGAAGAGATCAAATGGAATCAGCCCATGTTTACTGACCATGGAACCTTTATCATTGCTTTTAGCATTGCCAAAGGGCATATTGCTGTGGCTCCTGAAGGGGTGGTCATAAAGCGATTTGAAAAAGAAATTGAGGATGCTGGGTATAGCCATACACGGGAGCTGTTTCGAATCAAATGGACGGACGAAGTAAATTGGGAGTTAATCGATAAGATCATTGAGTTCAATATGGAAGATAAGAAAGATATGACCAAGTTTTGGCGATAGGGAATTTTATGCTTGATCAAACGAATAGTAATGAATTATAATAATATTCAGAAAAATTAACACGTGTAAGATGGTGGTGTATGAAAAAGGTTAACCGAAACGATATAGCAAGGTTGGCTGGTGTTTCACCGGCGACAGTATCGAATGTATTAAACAATAAAAGAGTGAGTAGCAAACTTCGAAAAAGAGTATTGGATGTTGTCCAGGAATTAAACTACACACCCAATCTGGTTGCCAGAAGTCTGGTTACCAAATCATCGAAGCATATTGAATTGATCATACCCGATATTATAAACCCCAATTATTCATCACTGGCCCAAGGGATGCAGCATCAGGCACATAAAAATGGGTACCTGTTGTCCATTAGTATTATGAAATCTGGTGAGAATAGCAACTTGGAGAGGATTATTGATTACTGTATTGGCCGAAATGTCGATGCGGCAGTTTTTGTATTTTGCTATGATCTCCTAAGTGACAGTCAAAAGGGAAGACTATTGGACCACGATATCATCTTAGTTGATATCACTCATTTATATCCCCAGCCTGCAATAAAGCCTCATATTTCAGTAGAGCCAGGTTATTATGAAGGAATGAAAAAGGCCTTTGAGCATCTGGTTGATTTAGGTCACAAAAAAATTGCGTACATTACAGGTGGCGATGGCCGGCAAAAGAAGGGAGTCTATATCAAATCGAGAGACCAGGCTTTTAAGGAATGTTATGAGAAATACTTTTCGTTTTATGATGAAAGATATTTGATTGTGAATACAAGCTTATCCAATTACAATACTGTTGGTTATAGAGCAGGAGAGGCTTTTGTAAGCTCTTCCATTGATTTTACAGCTGCTATTGTGGCGAGCGATAGCTTGGTCTTTGGTTTCATCAGAGCTTTACACGATGCAGGAAAGACCGTTCCGGATGATGTTTCCGTTGTCAGTTTTGGAGATACACCCATTGCTCAAGTAAGTATACCCACATTGACTTCCGTTCCTACCCCCGATGTAGAAATAGGGGAGACGGTCGTTCGCCATATAATTGAATATATGGAGAAGGATTCAGGCAAAGAAACAAGAATGAAATTGCAGTTCCCAGTAAGTATCATTCCAAGGGAGTCCACAAAGAGAATCGACTAATTGCTCAATATGTCAAACAAATCATAGGAACAAATCCAATTAACAAATCACACCAAAATTCCTTTCATTAATTTTAACACGTGTTAATTTTATTATCCCATTTGCATATACGAAAAAGCCAATGAATACAACCAGGAGCATGCTTGTTAGGTGTATAGGGGGAGAGGTAAACGTTTTTCCTACAAGGCATGGTCCTGGATGATATATAAATGTGAACCTGAATATTTAGAAGGAGGGCTAATATGAAAAGAGTGATTTTGCTGTTCATTTCCCTGTTGCTTCTGGCTATGGCGGTTTTAGGGGGATGCAGTGGCAAGACGGATGATCAAGCCGCCTCAACTCCGGCGGAGAGCGAAAAGCCCAGCGAAGGAGAGGCTCCGGAGGAGACTCAAGCTCCGGAAGAAGAGAAGCTGGTTTATAAGCAGTCTCCATTTCTGGATGGGAAGAACCTTCCCCCTGTGGAAGAGCGACTGCCTGAGGAGCCGAAATTCACCAATGAAATGCCCCCGGATATGCTGGACTATGAGATCGGCAAATATGGTGGCACGATAAGGACGGTTACGACAGTAATTGGATGGGACGCGGACGTATTTGTTTTCAACAACGAACCTCTTCTGAACACCCCGGCCATTCTTGGAGATGAGGTGACGGGGAATGTGCTGAAGGATTATGAGGTGAGTGAAGATCAGAAGGAGTTTACCTTCTACATGCGCAAAGGCCTGAAATGGTCGGACGGCGAGCCGGTCACGATGGAGGATTTTCGCTTCACCTTTGAGGATGTTCTGTATAATGAAGAGTTAACTCCGGCTTTTCCATTGTGGCTACGGTCTGGTGGTGTGAGTGATGGAACCCCGGTTGTTTTTGAACCAGTCGACGATTGGACCTTTAAACTGAAATTCGACCAACCCTACGGTGGTATCCTGATGCGTATTGCGATAGAAGGATGGAGAGGCTATCATGAGCTGCTGAAACCGGCCCATTATTTGAAGCAGTTCCATAAGAAATATGCCAATGAGGAAGAATTGGAAGCAAAGATTGCAGAAGCCGGTTTTCAACCCGGCGAGTGGGCAAACCTCTTTCATGATAAGGATATTGCGAACAATGAGATGTGCCAGGATAAAGCCATCGGATTTCCAAGACTGTATCCATGGTTGCTGACAAAAGTGGAGGATCAGAAGTCATATTACGAGCGAAACCCCTATTACTTTAAGATTGATAAAGAAGGCAATCAGCTTCCCTATATCGATACCATTGAAAGCTCCCTGGTTCAGGATATGGAAATGGTAGGTGTAAAAACCGTGGCGGGAGAAGTTGATTTTTCCCGTGAATCCGCCTCTCTGGTGAAGATGCCCCTTTATAAGGAAAACGAAGAGCGCGGAGGTTATAAAGTCCTCCTTGCGAATATGCATGTAACACCTGTGAATATCTTTCTGAATCTGAACTATGAAGATCCTGTATGGCGTCAGGTGGTACAGGACATTCGATTCAGGAAGGCTTTGAACATGGCCATCAACAGGCAGGAAATCATTGATGCCGTTTATTTCGGCTATGCAGAGCCTCCGACGATGATGGATTCCACCTTTGATTTGGAGGCAGCGAACAAGCTGTTGGATGAGATGGGAATGCAGAAAGGCCCCGATGGTTTCCGATTGGGACCGGATGGAAAGAAGTTCTCCATACCCTTTGAGGTAGGAGGTCAAGTACCGGATATTGTTCCTGTAACGGAATTGATTGTTGAAATGTGGAAAGAATTAGGTCTCGATGTAAGCATGAAACAAATAGACGGTGCTTTGTGGGGCACACGAAACAGCGCCAATGAATTAAAAGCAACCGTTATTTTTAGCCCCACTCCCCAATGGTATCGTCCGGATGCCTATACATCCCATTGGGCTCGCTTGTGGCATAGCTGGATCACGACCGGTGGAAAGCAGGGGGAAGAGCCTCCTGAGGAAGTGAAGACATTGTACAGCATTATCAATGAGATGTCCGTCAATCCTCCGGCGATAGGGAAAGAGGCCATGGAAAGGGTTAAGCAGGAAATGGGCAAACATCTGTGGTTCTTTGTTACGGTGGATAATGTAAAACAGCCTTTAATCGTCAATGCAAAAATGGGCAATGTTTCGGATAAAGGCTTTGCCATTGCAACGAATTTTGCCGGTGAGCAGCTATTCTATAGAGAATAGAAACGATTGTCAATACAATGAAAAAAGGAGATTTCAATGAGCGAGATTAAGAATATTCTATTCATTATGACGGACCAGATGAGGGCAGATTGCTTAAGTGCAGAAGGACATCCTGTTGTTAAAACACCGAACCTTGATTGGCTGGCCAAGCAAGGCGTAAGGTTTGATCGGGCATTTGTCCAATCGGCCGTCTGTGGTCCCAGCCGTATGTGTTTTTATACGGGCAGATATGTGCATGCCCATCGCTCCTACTGGAATGGAGTGCCTCTTCCCATGGAGGAGCTGACAATCGGCGATTTTATGCGGGAAGCTGGCATCCGGGCGGCCCTATGCGGAAAGACCCACCATGTAGAGGACACGGACCAAATTAGAAGGCTCGAACAGCGTGGTTTGGACAAAAACAAAATCTTTTCCAAATATGCAGGCCTGGAGCCATGGGAGACGGATGAAGCGAGGGGAAAAGGCTGGATCGCTTACTTGAAGTCGAAGGGGTACAACCTTCCTTTCGATGAACATCCCGGAGCTGCACCCTATATCGTCAGCACTCCGGATGGGAGATGGCTGAATGGCTGGAGGTTCGAATCGGCTGCATACCCAACCGTCATCAGGGAGGAGGATAGCGACACCGCCTATATGACCCGCAGAGCGATGGAGTTTATTCAAGACGCCGGAGAGGAACCATGGTTGCTTCATTTGTCATATATAAAGCCCCATTGGCCCAATGTGGCCCCTGCGCCTTATCATAATATGTATGATCCTGCTTCCGTACCAGCCCCCATACGAATTCCTGAAGAGTTGGAAAATCCTCATCCATTGCATATCCCATATCGGGAAGAGAGGAGAAGCGTGCCGTTTGACAGGGAAGAGGTTTGGCGTCAGATGCGGGCAACCTATTATGGCTTGATTACTCAGATTGATGATCACCTTGGAAAGCTGTTCCGATTCCTGGAATCCAAGGGTAGGATGAAGGATACTCTGATTATTTTCACATCCGACCATGGGGAATATATGGGTGATCACTGGCTCTTTGAGAAGGAACTGTTTTATGAACAAGCCATCAGGGTTCCGTTGATCATCTATGATCCGTCCGTAGCGGCCGATCAAACACGAGGAACGGTGGATCATCGCTTTGTGGAGAGTATAGATATTCTGCCGACATGCCTGGATGCCTTTGGGTTGGATATTCCCCGATTTATACAAGGGCGAAGTCTGTTGCCTTTGGTAAGGGGGGAGGAAGTGGACGAGTGGAGGGATGCTGTTTTTGCTGACTGGGATTTTCGATTTTATCAGACTGGAGTACGGCTGTCCCTTCCGTTTGAGCGCTGCCGAGCTTGGATGATTCGAGATGATCATTATAAATATGTCCATTTCAATGGCCTGCCCAATATGCTGTTTGATCTGAAGAATGACCCGAATGAATTCTACAATCTTGCCGCTGATCCGAAGTATAAAGATGTCATCCTGGAGTATCAAAGCCGGCTGATCGAATGGCGACAGACCTATGAGGATAACAGCCGAGGATACTTGCAGGAAATACGGTACAAGCGGGCAGGGGTAAGCAATTTGCCTGAAAACATACTGGAATTCCCGAAACCCTAGATCTCAAAAGAAGCGGGGACACTAGACACAGGGAGAAAGACCTTGGCCGGTGTCCCCGCTTTGAATCTGTTTTTTTTGCTGGTGTGAGGTTTAGGCCTCGGTCAAATTATTTATATTGTTTACAGTATCGGTGTGAATTTTTGTGATGCATTATAAGGGAAAGAGAAGATCCTATTAATGATTGACAGAACAATAAACATTTACTGGACGGTTTGAGAATGTAGAAATTGTGCAAAAATTCAGCAAAAAAGTCGGAAAAGTATTCCATGTTTTGTACAAGCATGCTATAATAGCAATAAATAGTATATATGCTTATTGTAATATTTGCCTTATGGGTAAGCTGTAAGGGATTGAAATGGTGTTTGTCAACTGTGCAATGGTAACCAAATCACCAAACACGTTGCCAAACAGGCTGTTCAGGATAATGATTAATATTATCATTGTATGAATTAGCCGCTCCTTTCCATTTCTAGTTCTATTATACCAGAGGTGTATGAACCTGGAGCAATAAGCAGCCTGACGATACAGATTTATCTGTGATGTCTGTGTTTTTCTCGTGTGCCCATCGGATCAAGGAAGCTGCTGCCTACCGATGGGTATCTCATTATAATGAGGTGTTTTATGAAACCAAAAAAGAGTAACATATACAAAATGAAGTGTTATGCACATTTTGATAAGAAGAAACATTGGAGCAGCGTAAAACATATCGTTGAAAATCCGGAAATGGTAGCGAAACATCCCTTCTTCCCTTTTATTCATTATGTCCAGAGAGTAAGGAAATTTAATATCGGTAAAGGAAGACAACCGCCTAAAGAAAGGGAAATATTTTATTCATCACATATTGATCGATATATTTATGAGTACTATGCGTATAAATTGAATTGTCTTTACAATCAGAGAGTTAAAGAGGATGGCATTAATAAATGTGCAATTGCGTATCGCAATAATCTACATAAGAGCAACATTAATTTTGCGAAGGAAGTATTTGATTTCATCCGTAAAAAGCAACAGGCCTTTATTATAATTGGTGATTTTAAGAATTTCTTTGATAGTCTTGACCATTCATATTTGAAGGAGAGACTATGTAATCTTCTGAAGACGGATCTATTGCCAGATGATTATTATGCAGTATTTAAAAGTGTAACCAAGTATTCGTACTTCGATCTTGATAAGCTATTAAAGATTACCGGATTAAAGTATAAAGAATTGAACCAAAAGGAAAGAGTATTAGACTTAAAAGACTTTAGATTTCACAAGAAAAAATGTCTGAAGAAAAATAAGGAGAATTATGGAATTCCACAGGGATCAGCGATTAGCGCTGTGCTGTCTAATATCTATATGCTTGAATTTGATAAAAAAATCAACAACTTTGTTACATCTCGAAAAGGATTATATAGGAGATATAGTGATGATTTTGTAGTTGTTTTTCCTAAATGTACTTCAGAGCAGATCAAAGACTACTGGAGTTTCATACTCAACGTTATAAAATCAGTTAAGAATCTGACGGTAGCACCAGAAAAAACAAAAGTATTTGAATATAAAGACTCTCAAGTGAGAAGTTGTAATAGTGTTCTATTTAATGAAGTTGCTGATGGTAAAAATATCATTGATTATTTAGGCTTTTCATTTGATGGCAAAGTAGTTACCATCCGAGACAAAACGATTACAAAATATTATTACCGAATGTATAGAAAGATAGACACGATTGTAAGGTGTAAAGGAGTTACAAAGCATGGGAATAAAATCCCACTGTCTAATCTCTATAGAAGATACTCATTCTTGGGAGCAAAGCTAAATCCGAAGAAAAGACATAAAGGTAACTTTTTAACTTATGTAGAAAGGGCGAAGAAAATTTTTGGGTTACAGGAAGCAATTGACCGTGGAACCAAAAGACACTGGGGGAAGTTGCAGAAAAGGCTACACAGAGTTATTCCCGAAGAAGATTGCCAGTGATTGGTAAGTTATTTAAACTTTCCGTTTTCAATTGTACATTTAAAGCGTTATCTTTAGAAATAAAAATCGCATAATTCGGGAGGCAAGGAATAATGAGTAAGCGGAAAGCTGTTCGCCGAATTACAGCTGCTGATCGGGTAAATATATCCAGACTTGCTGATATTCTCTATGATTTTTTACCGTTAACGGCTCCTTCTAAAGACGCAGTTACTTTTCTGACTATATTTGAAGGGAGTTCTATAGGAGAATATTTAGATGTTCGTAAAAACAAAAAGCAGGCACTCGAGAATGGGTTTACTAAAGTATTTAGATATCATGAGCGCCTTCCAAGAAAACTCATTCGAAAAGTAGTTCCTGCTGCAATCGAATACCGCAAATATAAACGCAAACCAATATCCCGAACTGAGTTAAATGAATTGATCGAATGTTTACTCGAATTAGGTATAGATATGCAAAAAGAGCTAGATGAAATCAAACTTGATACGAGTCTTCCCAAAATTACTGTTCCTCCTGAAAAGCTTAAAGAAGCTCTTCGGCAATATGATCTTGTTACTGAAATATACTCTGAACCCTTGGATCTTTTTGAGAATGGACACTTTAACGAATCTGTGCGTAAAGCAGCAGAGAAATTTGAAAGTGTGATTCAGGAGAAATCTGGTCTTGATTCGTTTGGAAGAGACCTTATGGCAAGAGCTTTTTTAAAATCTGATTTATTAGATTTGGATAAGTTTCAGCCAATAAACCAAGATAGTTTCGTTGAAGGATATAAATTCTTGGCGATGGGTATGACTGGAGCAATTCGAAATGTCTTTAGTCATGGTGATGAAGAGAGGAGAACTCCTGAGGAATGCTTTGAAATGCTTCTTTTCTTGAACTGGATGTTTAGAACTTTGCGTGATTAACAGTTAATATATTTACTAATTGTCTACTCCGAGGGCGATAGAATTTGTTAAATAACAATTAAAAGGGAAGGGCGAATCAAATGTTACTAGAGCAATTTAAGGGATTAATGAGCGAATATGAACAGTATTGTCAAGAAAAGGGATTTGCTAAGGAATCTATCGATTTGAGGATTTTATTGATTAGAAAGTTTATAGAATACATGGATAAAATATATATAAATCCGCCAAAAAACATTGAATACATTAATAATGAACACATCTTTAGCTTTCTAAAATGGAAAGAAGAGCAAGGCTGTTCAATTTATAGTATAGATAATTACTTTAAAAATATAAAATATTTCTTCGATTACATGTATGACAATAAGAGCATGAAAAACCCTGTGCTGCGCAATATACCTTCACCACTTGTCGATAGAGATAAACATGACAGACAGTATGATTTTTTTACAAAGGAAGAAATGGAGAAGATAATTGATACAGCTCAAAGAAAGAAGGAAAATGCTAAAGACTTTATTAGTTTTAGGAACTATATGATAATTCTTTTACTTAGTTATAGTGGTATGACAATAAAGGAATTAAGGAACTTAAAAGATGATGATATTGATTTTGAAAATCAGCTTATGACTATTAGATATAAAGGGGGAAGGACGTTTTACTTGAATTCAACCATTAACAGTATATTGTACTCTTATATTTCATTTAAGAATAAAAAAAGAAAGTCAATATTTGTGTTTCCTTCACGTGAGAATCATCAAATAAGCAAAAGCTCTGTTGAACAGTTAGTCAGAAATATCGTGTTGGAGAGTGGTGTTGAACCAAATGAGAGAGATATATCACCTAATACAATAAGACATACAGTTATTAAAACGATGGTTGAAAGTAAATGGGATTTACCTGTTATATCAAACATCTGTGGCTTAAAACCTAAATCACTGTATAGATATATAGAATTAGACACACCTAATGCAGAACTTAAGGAAACAGCTTATTTAGATAGTCACCCCTTTGTGAAATAAGTGTATTATTTAGCTTTTATATTTGTTTAAGGACTTAGAGAGGATTAGTTTCCCTTCGGATTATTCAATACGAAGAAACGATTTAATAATCAATGAAAAGGAGATTTACGTGTGACAGATGCAATAAATATCAAGCTATCTAAAAAAAGATATAGCGTCAAGATAAACGTGGTTATAAGCTTATGATCTACTATGCCAATATGAAGTGCAGTCGCGGTGAAAGGGGATCTTATCTGGCATTTAGTTAGCAGCTAGATAAAATCCCATTTCACCGCTTGTCTTCTGCTTTTTGCCGGTATAAGGTTTGGCCTTCGGACATAGGTCCGGATGAGGATTACCCAATCATGCGATCATCCCTGTCCTCGTACTTGAACAATATGGCTTGTCAACGCCGGAATGTTTTTGACCGAATGGCCGGTTAAAAATTGACCCAATCGCCGGTTTCTATTCGCCGGTTTTAATGGTCGGATTTACCTCACACTTAGTTCTCCTTTATTGGGATATCAGACGGGGGTACAACCCTAACACCGCCTTTTAGCCTGTCTTTTAATCTATAGCTCTCACCCCTTATGTTTATGATATGTGCATGATGTAGCAACCTGTCCAGTATAGCTGTAGCTATTACTGTATCATTCATAAGTTCACCCCAGTCCCCGAAGTATTTGTTGCTGGTGAGTATTATACTGCCGTTTTCATACCTTGAGCATATAACTCTGAAGAATAACTCCGCTGATTCACGATCCAATTGCATATATCCTACTTCATCAATAATCAGTATGTCAGGTCGGGTATATACACGCCATCTGCGTTCCAGCTTGTCTTGCTGTGCTGCCTTTTTTAGATCTGCTATGAGATATGCCAGGCTGACATAATATACCGTCATACCAGACCTTAAGGCTTGCATTGCGAGACCTACCGCAAGATGGGTCTTGCCAACACCGGGAGGACCTAGCAAAATTACGTTCTCATTCCTTGCTACAAATGCAAGGGTGGACAATTCTTTGATTTGCCTTGCATCTATGCTAGGCTGGAAGCTAAAATCAAACTCTTCCAGTGTCTTTCGATGTGGCAGTCTTGATAGCTTAATCCTTGTTTCCTCACTGCGACGCTTTTTCTCCTCCAGTTCAGCTCCTAATAGCTCGTTTAAGAACGATAGGTAAGTAGCATCTTTATGTATTGCATCTTCAAGCTTTGCATCTAAAAGTTCAGAAGCCGTATACAGTCCAAGTTCAGAAAGGATGTTACGGGTATGCTCTAATTCAACCATTCGATATCACCCCGGCCAATGCATCGTATACGCTTAAAGATCGTATCTCTACTGACTCTGTTTCTTTCTTCCAGGCAAAAGGGAGAGGTACGGCTATACCATCTTTTTCAGCAAGACCCCGGTACTGGCCTTTCAGCCATACAATCCTGCCTGATGCATACTCTACCTTATGGCGTGCTATTCTTACCTCACCGTAGTAGGCTTCAAAGAAATCACCGCATATCCTTACCCTTACTTCCTTGCCGCTGTACTGCCAGGGTATACCGTATTTGGCACCGTCATAACTTACAAACCCGTCCCTTGTTGCTTTCCTTGTCTCCCACCTATACTTATCTCGAACAGCTTTATCCGGCAGGGGCAGCAGCGCTTCTTTGCTTAAAGCTTCAAGTGGTATCTCGCCGGTAGTTCCGTGTACTTTGCTGTCTACCTTCCTGCACCATTCAAGTACCTGGGAGTTTAAATCATGCAGATCCTTGAACTGCCTCCCTGGCAGGAAGTTATCCTTCACATAGTCCACCAGGCGCTCTACCTTCCCTTTTGTCTGAGGCTTTCCTACACGGCATACCTTCGGTACAAAACCCATGTCTGCAGCAAAGTCTTCAAATCGGCTGTTCCATATCGGCTTTCCTGCCTCACTGCCATTGATGACAGTTTTCATCCTATCCGTCAGAACTACCTCCGGAACACCGCCGTAGTACTCGAAGGCGTTTACCATGCACCTTACGAGACTATACAAATCACAACGCTTGGTAAACTCAACATATTTGCATCTTGAATGGCCCAGTATCATTACAAAAACCGGAGTCTTATGAATGCTCCCCTTGTCATCTATGTAGTGAACAACACCCCAGTCCATCTGTGCCTGCTTACCGGGCAGAGTTTCATACCTTTGCACTGCCGGAACGCTTCTTGCAGGTCTAAATGGCTTTACATAGTCCTTGATAATGGTGATACCACCGGTATAGCCCATTTCCTTCAGCCTTTCATAAATCACCACACAATTAAATATTCCTTTTGCCATCATTTCATTTATTTCAGGCTTGTATGGATCAAGCTTTGATTGCTTTGTTCTTCCTTTAAGACCATGTACTGATTTTGGCTGGTTTATATACTTCTTTGCAGTGTTTTTTGATATGCCAAGTTCCTTGCCTATGGCATATGCACTCTTCCCTTTTTGTGCTTTTTCACGTATCATATTAATTAGCCCACTCCTTATCATACGGTCATCCTCCATAAAAGTATTGGTCGTACTCTTATGGTAACCGTTGGTTTGGTGTGGGTCAATTTCTATCCGGCTATATAGGTCAATTATATCCCGGCGGTAACAGCTTGCCCCGGACTCAGCCAGTGGCCAAGAATCGTCAGATCATCCGTATACTCCAGATGGGGGCTGTCCTGCGTTAGACGAATCTCGTTGATCTCATTGCCTGGATAGCACATAAAGATTTTCTTTCCGGCCTCGCAGGGATCAGCTCTGGCGTAGGTATTGGTCGTTGTGGAGTTGTTGACCAGCATGATAAAGTCCTCATTTTTGTCGCTTGTAAAGTAGGAAAGGATGAGCGGACAGTTGTTTGTGGAGGTCAGCATCTTGGTCTCCTCGTCAGGTACATACATGGGAAAACCGCCGTAGCAGCGTCCGTAGTGCCAGACATGATCCAGGTTAAGGCGCATCAGTGTGTCTCCGAAAACATTCAGGAAGCTCTTCATATTGTCAGCAATATGGTAGAATACATCCGTCCGGCGTCCATGCTCGTTCACTGATGCCTGGCGGTAGTTGCTGAATCCTGGGGTATTCAGATAGATATAAAACCAGAGGATACCCTTAGCCCCATGGGTTGCCGCAGTGGAGATTTGCCAGCGCACGTCGTCATAGGACGGTATCCTGTAATTGAAGTGGCCAATGCCAAGCAATGTAGTCCAGAATGGAGCGTCGTTCTTGAGGCTTGCCTGCCAATATTTCTTTAGGTTATAAAAGTACATGTCAAAGCCGGTTTCGCCCGGATTCATCTGGGAATAGCAGTCGTAGCAAATGAATTTTGTCTTTGATTTCGCACAATAATCGTCAAGATATTTACCGAAATCCACATATCCGATCCTGTCTTCAATGCCGTAATGCCATGGCAGAAGGTTCAGGAAGGAATAATGCTTTGGCGACATTTCCTCCTGGATGGACTGGGCGAGGCACGCATCATCAAATTGCTCTTTGTTTGGCTCATCCCCTACATGGAAGCCGAATACGGCGGGGTGATCGCCAAAGTCCCTTAATATCTCCTGGAAGCCTTCCCGGTAGGCTCCCTCTCCCTTTTCCGTCAGAACCGACCAATAAGACCGCTTATCGTTCACGATCACCTTCATGCCCTTTTCATGAGCAGCATCCAGAATCCGGTACATGGCCCGGATATCATCCTGATCAGGATCATACAAGGGTGACATAGGCACTGTGAAGCCCAGGTCCTCCCAATCCTTGATGTAGTCGAAGTTCCCTTCGCCAAGACTGTTGTAATTCCAAAAACCTGCCGGATATTTCATTGTTTCCTCTCCCTCCCTATACAATTATCGTACAGCTTGCCTATATTTTCATTGTAAGAGATCGGGTTCAGGTATATCAACCTGTCAGAGATATGAAATAACTAAATATTACATTATTCTACTTTTATTATAAATATATTATAAATAAGGAAGGATTTTCTACATATTTATCGGATATAAAAAAATCTGGTATTTTTGTCCATAATACTATAAGTGCAAATATAATTTGAGGAAGGGGGGATAGAGATATGAAAAACTTTGTTTTAGTGCTTATTGTGGTGATAGGAGTCTTTCTAATTATGTCAGGGATTGGCGCAGTCATCGGAGTGCCAATGACAATTGGTGCTACAGCATGGTTAATATTAACGCGTAAAGCCATGACGGCTGCAGGAACGAAAGCTTCTAAAGATCCTGAAGGATTTATATTAGGTGCTTTAGGCTGTTTTGTTGTGCTAATTGTTATTATCATTATTGCAGCCATTGCATTATATAATGCAATAGCTCCATAGAAATTATCTCCAAGATATAATTCGTATCACATTATACCAGATCAGATAGTAGTCAAATACACTGATGAATTGTACTATAATATCACCTTTCTCTCGTATTTTAGCCTATCAAAGAAGCCTTTACACGCAGAATTTTTCGAAGAACAGCCTTTTATATACATTGATCTGATCAATCTGATCTTTTCCAGCCATGAGTTCCAATCAGCCCAGCGATAATGGTCACCACTGTATGTGTGTATGTCTTCCAGGAAGTATCGTCGACTTATCCTCTCTTCCAAAAAAACCAGTTCCCTGACGGAGGATTAAAGTATTCTGATAACCATGTGAATTAAAGGATTCTTATCTGGCAAGAAGCGAAAGAGCAAGAATTTCATTTAGTGGTAGACCTGTCAAATAAAGAGGTGATTGGTATTTCGAATTTTGTTATAGAGACCTGTGATAAAATTCTAAAAGCTTATTATGAGAAGGAGAAGGCTTTAAGGTCTCCTCCTTGTTTTTATATTTGAACCCTTGCCAAGAAAGAGACTTTTAAATCAGTTTACACATACTCTATTTACCGAAATTAGTCATGACAATGGAGGGATCATAGCCATAGTTTTCTGCTGTTATAATAAACCAACTAAAATTACTTGTCTTATTATCTATTCATAAGTCTTTCATAAGCATTGTTCAATGCTTCAACCAATAGAAAAACATTGGTTATAGGATCACTCTGAAGTTCACCAATTTGCTCCTTTTGTTTCCAGAGCTGTTTAGCTGTTTGAATGGCAATGCCTTGATGTTCTTTTAAGAGATCATACATCCCTGTCGTCCCATGTGTATAACTGATATCTAAATACCTACTTATTTTTCTGTCATACTCGGCTTTGTTAATAGCTACTGATACCATTTGAAAATGCAATAAAAACCACAATTCAAAACACTGGACCGAATAAATCGCATTAAACTTCTTTGACCTTGCCTTTTGTATCGCACGGTTAAGAGCGTCAGGATCTCCATCGCAATCAAATACACACCAAACTTCGTTAGGCAAAATCATCCCATATTTTTTTTCCAAATCATTCCTTACATTTTGAGCCTTTGTAACAACCTTTTCATATTGTCCGGCTCCCGAAACAATATGTACTGCACCGTAGCTATACTGAGCACCTAATTTACTATAGTACGGAAACGATTTAAAATAATCAGGCTCTGTGACCTTTCCTTCGCAAACAATGAGAAAAAAGGGACTAGGGGGTATTTTTTGTTTTCGTCTTTTATAACTGGATGTATTGCGTTTTTTCCACACAGTACAACAACCCCCATTCGTCTATATATTTAAGTCAAACTCCCCTAGATATGGGATAGCACCAAAACGTCCAGCTAGATAATTATTCAAATAACTAAAATTACTTCTAATATCCAGGTCAATATCATACAAACTATACATTTTGCTGACGCCATATTTATTCTTTTCGATAAAATATATCTGATCTCTCCGTAATAGTTTAGGGTTCATTAATAGCGTATTGTGAGTAGTGAAAATTAATTGTGCATTATGAGGATTAGTCTTCGAATTATTAAAAAGTCGAATTATTCTTTCACATAGTAATGGATGTAGAGAGCTTTCGATCTCATCGACAAGAAGGACGCCTCCCCTCTTTAACACAAAAAAGATCGGGTAGAGCAGAGCGTACAGTTTCGCAGTTCCTCTTGATTCTTCATTTATTGGAAATTTTTCTTCACCAACAACATTGTACTGTTCATCATACTTGGAATGATGCATGTATGTTTCTAATTCATTAGGTTCAATACTTTTACCTTTTTGCCTCATAAACTCAATAAATTGACGAAGCAATTCATCCTCATCATTCTTCTCTTCAATTACAGAAATATCTGCGATAGAAATATCGGCATCTCTTAAGAATAATAAAACTTCTTCTTTAGAAAGTATCTTACTATCTGAATCATTTAAAAGTTCCTCTTCTATCATACTTCTAAAAAACATCTCTGGTATATTGCTTGGGCGAATATAAAATTTAAGATAATTGATTATTTCTTTTGCCCAAGCGAATTCTTTAATCGAATCTTGAGCTAATGTAAATAAAAATGGTCTTGTTGCATCGGGTTTTATATAATTCAATGCCTTTTTATCCTCAAAATATATCCCTGTTCGAACAATTTCATTCCTTTCTCTTTCGAAATAGCATGCTTCTATTCTGGTAGGTACAAAATACAACCATTCCGAGCAAATACCCATACGATCTATCTCAATACCATAGCGATGACGTTTACCATTCAAGAAAAACGATATTTCATAAAATATGGGCTTATTTTGACTTTCTTTATCAAGTTTGAAATATAGTAAATCAGATAACATCTCATCGATATCAGCACTTGCTAGAAAAAGGTGACTAAAAAAATTAAATGATTCAATCAAATTTGATTTCCCACTAGCATTAGCACCAAAAACTGCAGCACTTTTTAAGAGGGTCATATTTTTGTATTGAAACAGATTGGTATCTGGTAGTTCTCGATTTTTATCGGCTACCATTGAAAGAACTATTTCATTTTTAAAAGACTTGAAGTTTTTTACTCTATATTCAATTAGCATGAAATTCACCCCCTTATTTATTAAATGATAGCATTTTTTCATATCGTTTACAATATTTCTACGATATTTTATCATAAATTACATCACCAACTTATAATTTCTTATATCATATTATTCACATTATATAAAAAAATATACCAAATTATGCATATTGATAATGTATGTTTGAGTTCGCATAAGTAAAGAAGAGAACCATCGGGCACTCCAAATCTGGTAAGTAATGAGCTAACCAAAGAGGAGCGAAAAACCGATGGTTACTCCAAAAAGTTGGTGTCGATATCAACTATATCGTACTCGTAAGGAGTAGGTGGATTCGAAGGACTGCTGAACTGTTTGGAAGGAATTCATTACTTGGACGAGAACAGGTTAAGATGATACCTGAATATATATAATATCCAAGGCCTTTACTAAAAGGCAGTATTTCTCTTTGAACACTATCAAAAAGAAATGCAGCTCACAAAGAAGTTTATAGAGTATTATAAAATCAAAATAAGAAGAAGCACACGGTATCTTGTAAGCGAAGCAAAGAAGAATAGCTATTATAATAGCGAATGGAAGCTAATGGTACCCAAAGATCTATTTTGAATAAATCTAATCATGACGAACCTCAACAGGAGAAAATCTAATTTCGGAGACGCTGCCGAAGCAACGTCTCCTTATCAAGTTATAAATCGCCATTAATAACAAATCACAGGAGTATTCGCCTTAATATTGTTGAATATCGCCTTTGCTACAGGGAAGGGCGTATTGATACAGCCATGGGATCCGTTGGTCTTATAGATCTCCCCTCCGAAGGATTTTCTCCAGCTTGTGTCATGAATCCCGATACCTCTGTTAAAGGGCATCCAATAGGTGACGGGGGCTTCATAATCCTCACCTCTCAGGATCACATCCTTCGCTTTATATTTCAGCCGGTAGACCCCTTTGGGTGTTGCATAGCCTCTTTTGAGATCTCCTGTCACGATATCCCCGTGGGTGATCAGAACACCTTTTTTATAAAACCATATATGCTGTCCTTTCAGATCGATTTCCACGTATGTATTGCCAATGTCGTCTTCACCGTGGGATAGGGCCCTTTGTTTGTATTCTGGCTCCTGGACAACCGTTTTTCCCTCTTTGATGGCAGCGATTAACCGTTCCGTCTCTTTGGCTTTGTCGACGGCCCAGCCGTAATCACCGCCTTTGACCTTGATGGTCTTCCCGGATGATGTACGGAATGTTCTCGTCTTGCCGATGGTGTTATAGTTTTTCAGGAGTTCGTCGATGTACTCCTCTGCCTTCTTTTCATCAAACGTCACTTTATACTCCTCATCCACTGTGAGCCATTTATGGATGGTGGAACCGTCCAGGGTTTCTTTCCGGCTCCCAAAGGTATATGTAATGCTCGCACCTGCGTATGTATTCAGAAGATTGACCGCTTCAACCACCTTCTGTGATTTGGAAGTGTATTCGGGCTCTGCGTAACAGCCGGCAGCATCCAGATCCAGTTCCGTTTCCTCTTTCAGGATTGCCTCTGCCACCAGGGCATACAGGATATCTTTATCCACTTTTTTTCCACGATCTTCTTCGATGATGACATAGCGGTTGCCGTCATATTCAATGCGGGGATTTTTGGGCTCGATAATATTGCTGCTGTCAAAGCAGGGAAGGCTATCTATTCTTTCTCTGAGCATTCTCTCATCGTATGTGCGCCCTAGGGTCATTGCCGGTTTATTTTCATCGAAGTAGGCGAAAATCCACTTCAGGGGATCCTGGTCATGCTTAAATTGATGAAAGGCTTCCTCGGACTCGTACCTCAGGCCCACTTCAGCGGCTTTTACCTCCATAATATTGCCGCCCCGCTCCTTTAACCGCAGGGTATACTGCTGGACGTCGAAGTTGATGACGGCTTTTGCTTCATCAACGGTTTTGCCTGACACATCAAAGCAGTTGATGGTGCTGCCATAGTAGTAATGATCCGAGAAATAATAGGCTATGCCGAGGTAGGCAGCAAGCAGGATAAAAATGAAGATGATGATAGCGATGAAGATTCTCTTCCATTTTTTTTTCCTTTTCTTCTTTTTCCCTTGGCCTGGCTTTTCTGCCGCTTCTATTGCTTCCCCCTGTGGATTTTTCGTCGGCTCTTCGATTCGCTCTTTTGACAGCTCATCTATCGAATCATGGGTGATTTTCTGTCGTTCCTTATCCATATCGTCCACCTCTGCCACTCCAGTCCATTCTTTTCAGCTTCTATATTCATACTATGTCTGCATCATAACGATTAAGACCATAATCTGTACTATTCTGTGACAGGGATGTTTTTCCTCTTTTTCACAAGAAAAAAACAGCCTTTTCACGATCCATGAGGCTGTTTATTTGCGGGAAGGGGATATGGCTTTATATATGGCGATGGATGGTATATGGATCATTTGCAATACTCTTCCATTTTTTATATAATTATAGTATGTTCTGTAGCATTTCACATCACTCGGATCAATTGATGAACCCGTGAAACACCCAACCACAACACCAGAATTGTAAAGCAAAACTCCATTCTGCCAGTAGAGCAAATCAAAGAGGAGGGACGGTTTTATGATTAAGTTCTGCGTTTCTACCGATTCTGGTTGTGACCTGCCTGCAGCGTTTTGTAAAGACCGGAGTATTCACGCCTATCACATGAAGTATACCATCGATGAAGTAGAATTTATCGATCAGATGAAGCCGGAGGATTGTGTTGCCTTTTATGACCGGATGAGGGCGGGAGATGTGCCCCGGACCAGTCAGATGACACCCTATGAGTTTGTGGATTTCTGGTCCGGCTTATGGAAGGAGTTCCAATTACCCATCGTCCATGTTGCCATGGGCAGCGGGATATCCGGCACATACGCCAATTCCCTGATTGCCAAGGATATATTCCTGGAAGCTCATCCGGAAGCCAAGATTTTTGTTGTGGACTCCACCTTAGCTTCCATCGGTTATGGCATGCTGAGCGTTTGGGCGGCGGATATACGGGATGCCGGGGAAGCGCCCGAAGCCTGTGTAGAGTGGCTGGAAAGCCGCAAAGGACTTGTCAATACATATTATACCTGTGATGATTTGAAATATCTCTACCGCAGCGGACGCGTCAGCAGGGTGGGGGCAACGGTCGGCACGATCCTGAACATCAATCCGATCCTGAACCTGGATAAGGAGGGGCATCTGATCGTACAGGAGAAGGTGAGGGGACGGAAGAAGGCGCTAAGACGGATATACGAGATTGTTGAAGAGCTGGTGGTGGATGCAGCCGATCAAACGGTGTATATCTGCCATTCTGACTGCAAGGAGGAAGAGGTCAAGACTTTTTCAGAAACCCTTATCAATCGGTGCGGATTTAGAGATTCCTTCATCAGCTACATTGGTCCCACCATCGGTTCCCATTGCGGACCGGGACTCATTGCTGCCTTTTTTGTTGGTAAGCCCCGATTCTAGATTTTTTTCAGTGGATATGCGATAATTGGATACATGATGGTAAGGAAAGAAGGGGATTACCATGGTCAGGCTAAAACAGATGCTGGCCTATTTATTGGTGACAGCGGCAGCCTTTTATCTGCTTCCCTTATTCGGCAGCGATACCGGCAGCTTTATGTTCATCCTGTTGATCGCCATACCCTTGATCAGTTTTATAGCGGCCCTGTTATATGGGCGAAGATGGGGCTTTGATTTCAGCTATTGGATCATCGTAGCCGTCCTCTTTGTCCCCACAATTTTCATATACTATAACAGCAGTGCCTGGATTTATATCGTCGTGTATGGCGTCATTGCCCTGATCGGGACCGCCGTTGGCAGCCTGGTGAGAAGGTAAACAAAAAAGACATTTGTCTGATGGCAAATGTCTTTTTATTGACATCGTAATACAGAAGTGATATGATAGCTCTGATACCAAACAACATTGAAAACAGAACACAACACCGCAATTATATTATACACCACCAAGAGAACGAAGTCAATAGGGTTTGGTAAAAATTTTCTGAAAGAATGATAATGGGGAGGAAGATCGGATGGACAGGAAGGATCTGGATTGGAAGCTTGAAAATGAATGGCTGCAAAAGGTCCTGAAGGAGGCCCAAAAACAGCTGGATAAAAATCGTGGGATACAGGCAGAATCGAGAAAGGATGCCATTAAAACCCAAAGGGAAATGTGGGAGGACATAGGGGTTGTCTCTTCCGACAGTGGATTGGAGCATATCGCAGATTTTATGAGCTACATCAATACCATGAGGATGCAGAAGCGAAGCCATGAGTTCACCCGAAGGCAGGTACAAAAATATGAGCGGGTGCTTGACTCCCCTTATTTTGGCCGAATCGATTTCAAGGAAGAGGGTGAGGAGGAGCCGGAAAAATACTATATTGGCATCTCGAGCCTGGTGGACGATGATAACAATATTCTGGTATACGACTGGCGGGCGCCCGTTTCCAGCATGTTTTATGATTGGGAAATCGGGGAAGCCAGCTATGAATGCCCTGAAGGGACGATCCATGGGGAGATTACCCTGAAAAGGCAGTATAAGATCAGCAAGGGGAAAATGGAGTACATGTTTGACTCCAGCCTTAAGATAGACGATGAGATCCTGCAGGATATCCTGAGCAAGAGCACCGATACCAAGATGAAGGCTATCGTCACCACCATTCAAAGGGAGCAGAACAGGGTGATTCGGAATGAGGACTACAAATACCTGATTGTCCAGGGTCCTGCAGGAAGCGGCAAAACCTCCGTAGCCCTTCATCGGATTGCATACCTTCTTTACAAGCATCGGGATAAAATCGGGCCCCAGCATATCGTGATATTCTCCCCCAATGAAATCTTCAATGATTATATCTCCAATGTGTTGCCGGAGCTTGGTGAAGAGAATATGTACCAGACCACCTTCAAGGACTATATGCACCAGGCCCTGGGCGGTGAGCTGAAGAAGGAAAGCTACGGCGATATGATGGAATATATCCTTGGTTCCAGGCATCAGCCTGCCTACCATAGGCGAATCAACAGTATACAATTCAAGTCCTCCAAAGCATTTATGGATATATTGAAGCGCTATGTCGCCTGGCTGGATAAGGAGGACAGAGCTTTTAAAGATATCGTCTTCAGAGGCCGGCTGATCATCTCCGCCGAGGAACTAAGAGTATTGTTTTTCAAGGATTACGCCCATCTTCCGTTGAAAAGGAGGCTGGAGAGGATCAGGAATCGGATTTTCTATCTATTAGAGCCCTATGAAAAGCAGCGGATAGAGGAAGTATCCACTGAGCTGGAGGTAAAGGAGGCCTCGATGACGAGAGGGGAAATAAGGGAGCGCAGCGCAGCCATTGTACAGACTGAAGAAAGGGATATGTACGATGAGATCGACCGGGTGACGGGCTTTGATCTGATCGATATCTATAAAGAGCTGTTTGAAAGGCTTGAATCCTTTTATCCGGCTTCCGATGCAGGGGACTGGGGACCGGAAGAAATCGAAGACATCAAGGGCTATACCCTGGAAAACCTGAACGTCGGAATGCTCTATTACGAGGATCAGCCTCCTTTTCTCTATCTCAAGGGCGCCCTGGGAGATCTTCCGAAGATCTCGGATATAAAACATGTCATCGTCGATGAAGCCCAGGATTACACCTCCCTGCAGTACGAGGTCTTTCTCCAGCTCTTCGAGCATGCCAATATGACGATATTGGGGGATTTGCATCAGGCCATCAATCCGTACATGAATCTGGGTGGCTATGAGCATATTTCCCATTTGTTCCCGAAGGATCAAAGCCTGCTGATCCATTTAACCAAGAGCTACAGATCCACCATGGAGATTACCCGCTTTTCAAGGAGGCTGTTGGGTAAGCTGGATGAGGCCGGCTGGATCGAAAGAAGGGGAGAGGAACCCCTGGTCCTTGGCTTCCCGGATGAAGGGGCCATCCATGAAAGGCTGGTTGAGGATATCAAAAAGTATAAGGAGAAGGGCTATCAATCCATTGCGGTCATCACAAGAACGGTAAAGGAAGCCGAGAAGGTATACAGCTTCCTGAAGGACCAGGTCCATATACATGCCATCCTGAAGGATGACGATGAATATGTGGGAGGCATCCTGGTTATTCCCTCCTACCTGGCCAAAGGCTTGGAATTCGACGTGGTGCTGATCTACAACGCCGGGGATGACAATTACAGTGTTGAGGAGGAGCGACTGCTCTTTTATACCGCCTGCACCAGAGCCCTGCATGTCTTGTGCATATACTATTCCGGCGAGCCGACACCGCTTCTGAAAAACAGTGGGGCTGACAGGATTTCTTCTTGAAAATATTGTAACCGGAAAGGTCCTTGGCCTATAATATATACTAAGTGTCGAATCGCGAGGGAAAAGCATTTTTTTAACTTTGGATCTTTTACAGATCTTTGCAGCAATGAAGGAGGGGGATAGTCAGGATGAACAGTCAAATTATCGAGATGCTAAAGCGAGTCAGTGAGTATTATGATTTGCCGGGGACCTTGGAAAGTTTTCGTGAATGCAAGAACGGCCATATCAATACGACATACATTGTAGACTTTGCTTCAGGGGGGACTGTCAAGGAATACATCTTTCAGAAAATCAACAGCTATGTCTTCAAGGAACCGGAGAAGGTGATGAGCAACATCAAGGAGATCGGCCGGCACCTTCAGTCCAGGAAAAGCGATACGGACTGCGATATCATTACTTTCCTGGACAACAGGGAAGGCAAAAACCATACCCTGCTGGACGGGGATTATTGGCGGGTATGCCCCTATGTGCCCAACTCCGTGACTTATGAAACGGTGGAGAACAGCAAGGTATTGGCCAGTGCCGGATATGCCTTCGGAAGATTCCAGGCCCTCCTGTCGGATTTTCCCATGGAGAAGCTCCACGAGACCATCCCGGATTTCCATAATACCCGAAAGAGGCTGGAGGATTTCTTTGAAGTAGTGGATCGGGATCCAGTAGGCAGGGCTGCGGAAGTACAGGAGGAAATCGCCTTTTTTGAGAAGCACCGCAGCATTGCCACCAGGCTGGTGGAGCTTCAGGAAAAGGGTGAGCTGCCCCTGCGGGTGACCCATAATGATACCAAGTATAACAATATCCTGATGCATCGGGAGAGCTGCGAGCCCCTGTGCGTCATCGATCTGGACACCGTGATGCCGGGGCTGGCCATGTATGATTTTGGCGATGCCATCCGTTTTGCCGCCAATACCGCCCCGGAGGATGAGACGGATCTGTCCAAAGTGGGGCTGAACATGGATCACTATCGGGAATTTACCCGGGGCTTCATGAAAGCTGCGGGGGATTTTCTCACGGAGAAGGAGAAGGAGAACATGGCCCTTGGGGCGATGGTGATTACCATCGAGTTGGCTTCCCGCTTTTTAGCGGACCATTTGGACGGCGATAAATACTTCCGCATCCACAGGGAGAACCACAATCTGGACCGGGCCCGATGCCAGATCCGCTTGGCCCAGGATATGCTGGATAAATACGAGGAGATGTGCAAAATCGTGCGGGAGATCTGATTGGAAAAGGAATGCTTGATTTCCGATATGTGGTAGGGAGGACGACTCTGTCCGTCCGCATGTTGTAGGGGCGGACGACCCTGTCCGCCCGAATAAACAAGGAGGATGGATCCCATCCTCCTTGTTTATTATTTTATTCAATCCTGTTTTATCTAGTTTTATCCGCTTACGAATGCCTATGCCTGATCAGGCCCACCCTTTTCACAATCTCCAAAACCGGGATAGGCACACAGGCCAGCAGCACGGCAATGAGGTATAAACCTGGGCTCAGCTGGGTCAGGCCAAAGACGGTTGCCACCGGTGGAACGAATAACACCAGGGCAATCAGGACGATGGAAATGACAGCCGAGCGGTTCAGGGCCTTGTTGGTGAATACACCGATCTCGAACAGGGAGTGGTTGGACCGCATATTAAAGGAATGAACCACCTGAGTTAGGGACAGGATCAGGAAGGCCGTGGTACGGCCTGCCGTGAGATCGCCGGTGCCCTTCCAACCCAGGATGAATCCTGCCAGGGTAAGGGCGGCGAACATCATTCCCTGTAAAAGTACCTGGATACCCAGCCCGTTGGCAAAGATGCCCTCCTCCCTGGGCTTTGGCTTCCGGTCCATGATATCCGCCTCCACGGGCTCCATGCCGAGGGAAATGGCCGGCAGGCTGTCCGTCACCAGGTTGATCCACAGAAGCTGCATGGACAGGAGGGGTGCCTTCCTCCATAAAATCATGGCGAAGAATACGGTGAATATCTCACCGATGTTGGTGCCGAGGAGGAAGCCTACGACCTTTTTGATGTTATCATAGATGCTCCGGCCTTCCCGTACAGCCTCGACGATGGTGGCAAAGTTGTCATCGGTCAGGGTCATGTCCGCAGCGCTCTTTGCTACATCCGTGCCGGTGATACCCATGGCACAGCCGATGTCAGCGGCCTTCAGGGCGGGGGCATCGTTGACGCCGTCTCCCGTCATGGAAACCACCTGACCCTGGCGCTGCCAGGCCCGTACAATACGGATTTTATCCGAAGGGGAAACCCGGGCGTAGACGGAGATGTTTCGGACCCGCTTGTCCAGTTCTTCCTCCGACATTCCCTGCAGTTCGGTGCCTGTGACGGCATCATCACCCTCCCGGAGGATGTCCAGCTCTTTGGCGATGGCAGAAGCCGTGAGGACGTGGTCCCCAGTGATCATCACAGGCTTGATGCCTGCCCGACGGCATACGGCAACGGCTTCCTTGGCCTCGGGTCGGGGCGGGTCGATCATCCCTACCAGGCCCATAAAGATCAGGCCGTCTTCCAACTCTTCGGAACTGGGATTGGAGGGAACCTCGTCGATCTCCTTGTATCCGACGGCCAGTACCCGAAGGGCTTCCGCACCCATTTTCTCGGTGATTTCCCTTCCTGCCTGGATATCGCCCTCAATACATCGTGAGGCCAGGACATCGAAGGCTCCCTTGACGATGACGATGTTCTTCCCGTCGATGCGGTGCACCGTTGTCATCAGCTTCCGATCGGAATCGAAGGGGATCTCGGCCAGACGGGGATACTCCTTATCCAGCTCTTCCTTTGGCATGCCGTTTCGATGGGCGGCAAGGACGATGGCCGTCTCGGTGGGATCACCGATGTGCTTCTCCTGGTCGTCTTCGAATATTACCTTCCCGTCGCAGCATAGGCTGGCGTGGCGGAGGAGATCCTTGACGGCGGGAGAATTGCTCTCGCCCACGTCTTCCAGCCGACCTTCACCGGCGGCATAGGCCTTGGTGAGGGTCATGCGGTTTTGGGTGAGGGTCCCTGTTTTATCCGAACAGATGACTGAGGCGCTGCCCAGGGTTTCTACGGCGGGCAGCCGACGGATGATGGCATTTCGCTTGACCATGCGCTGGACTCCGATGGCCAGTACGATGGTTACAATGGCCGGCAGGCCTTCGGGTATGGCGGAAACCGCAAGGGATACGGAGATCATAAAGAGCCCCATGACGTGCATGCCGTCCAGGAGACCGATAATGAAGATGACGGCACATGCTGCCAGGGCAGCGATCCCCAGGTATTTTCCCAGGGTGGACAGTTTCTCCTGCAGAGGAGTCTGGCCTTCCTGTTCTTCTGCCAGGAGGTTTGCGATTTTTCCCATTTCCGTATTCATGCCCGTAGCGGTGACCACCGCCTTGGCATGGCCATAGCTGATCCCACAGCCCGAATAGATCATATTGTGGCGGTCTCCCAGGGGGGCATCCTCCGCCACATGGGCTTCCGCATCCTTTTCCGAGGGAACGGATTCCCCCGTCAGAGCAGATTCCTCGGATTTCAGACTGAAGGAGCTGATGAGCCTTGCATCGGCCGGGACAAAATCCCCTGCCTCAACCAAGACAATATCTCCCGGTACCAGTTGGCTGGCCTCGATCACATTTTCCTGCCCACCCCGCAGCACCCGGGCATGGGGGGCCGACAGATTCTTGAGGGCCTCCAGGGCCTTTTCAGCCCGGCTTTCCTGAACGACGCCCATGATGGCATTGAGCACAACGATCAGCAGGATCAGGATGGGTTCAAAAAAGCCTTCGCCTTCATAGCAAGCGACAACGAAGGAGATAAGGGCGGCAGCGATCAGGATCAGGATCATGACATCCTTGAACTGCTCAAAAAAGCGCTCCAGATTGGTTTTCTTCCTTTTTTCCTGGAGCTTGTTTTCGCCATACCGGGCCAGGCGACTTTCAGCCTCGGATGTCGAAAGGCCCTGATCGGGGTTTACATTCAGCTCATTCAGTACTTCCGGCAATGTGTCGCGATAAGGTATCAACAACGAGTCCCTCCATTTCTTAAGTTTAAATGGTAAATTTAGCACGTATCATTGTTAATATAATAACGCAGTCAAAAATCATTGTACAGAGTTAAATTGCCTTTTATGTCGATGAATTATGAATTGGATAGGGAGAGAGGTCATATGGAAAGGCCGGCATAGAGCTATGCCGGCCTATTGTTCATAGATGAATTGCTTCAGAAGCTGGGTGTTTTTTTTCGATATCCGGGACCAGGACGGCCTTGCCCTGGATCCTTCGGGATTGGAAGGTGCCGTCTACCGGAAGACGGTACTGCTGGATTTCCCCTTTGAAGCTGCTTAATTGAAGAGCCAGGGACATGATCTCCAGCTTCGACATATTGGTTTCGATATGGGGCATAAAGGTAGCGACCAGATCGGGATATTGGATCATGTTTATTGCTTTGGCCTTCTTAAACATTTCGCTGAGGACGGTCCTCTGCCTTTCGGTTCGTGCGTAGTCGTTCCCGATCCTGCGAATCCGTGAATAGCGCACCGCCTGCTCCCCGTTGAGGGTTTGAACGCCCGAGGAAACCCCCAGTATCTGCGCCTCGCCAGGGGTGACATCGATGGATACGCCTCCCAGCCTGTCGATGATCTTCTCCAGGCCGAAGAAGTCCACCGTGATATAGCGCGTGATGTCCAGATGAAAGTTGCGGTTGACGGTCTGAATGGCCAGGGCAGCCCCTCCGAAGGCATAGGCGGCATTGATCCGGTTGTCGGCCCTGCCCGGTATGGGGACGTACATGTCCCGCATCAGGGAGGTCAGCTTCAAGGTCTTATTTTTCTTGTCAATGGTCGCAATCATAATTGTATCGGAACGGGATCTTTCCTCCCTGGAGCGCCTGTCCAGTCCGAAAAGGAGGATGTTGATGACCTCCGTCTCCTTCTCATCGGGTGAATCCACTGTGATGCCCAGATCCTCGGGAGTCAGGGGTTTGGGAGTGGAGGCAGGTTCCCCGGAGTCTTCGGAGGCGACCGGCTCCGGAGCCGTCAGAGGCACATGTCTGATCCGGTTCAGGATGGAGTATACGTAGATGCTTTCCCCTGCAAGCAATAGGAAGAGGATGGCGGCGGTCCATAACGCAAACTTCTTCAAAGTTGGCATCCTTTCTATTCACTTCAAGAGTTGTCTCGAGTGAATAGGCCTTTTCCATATCCTTCATTTTAATATATACTATACTATAAGTAAAGATGGAGGACTTGCTGAGTCAACAGGGATGATAGGACTTCTTCATTTGATAAATGAAAGGGCAGCTTATCATCTGAACATGAAGTGATCCATCTTATAAAACAGGAGAGGGAGGGGGGACCATGATTGAAGTGAAGGAGCTGACGAAGCGGTATGCCAACGGCAAGGGAATCTTTGATGTCAGCTTCACGGTTCCCAAGGGGGAGGTCTTTGGTTTTTAGGTCCCAATGGCGCGGGAAAAACCACCACAATACGGAATCTCCTCGGCTTTATAAACCCCACAAAAGGCAGCTGTCGTATCGATGGGATGGACTGCCGGCTGAAGGCGGTAGAGATCCAGAAGAAGCTGGGCTATGTGCCGGGGGAGATTGCCTTTTTTGATAACATGACGGGCATGCAGTTCATGGAATTTATCGCCGATCTGCGGGGGATCACCGATACCCGGCGGAGGGACAGCCTCATGGAGCGCTTTGAGCTGGAGGGGGATCGGAAGATACGCAGGATGTCCAAGGGGATGAAGCAGAAGCTGGGCCTGATTACCGCCTTTATGCACGACCCGGATGTGCTGATCCTGGATGAACCCACCAGCGGTCTGGATCCCTGATGCAGAGGCGTTTTGTTGAGCTGATCCTGGAAGAGAAGGAGCGGGGCAAGACCATCCTCCTGTCCTCCCATATGTTCGAGGAGGTAGAGCGCACATGTGACCGGGCGGCCATCATTCGGGAGGGGAGGATCGTCGCCATCGACGACATCTCCAGACTGAAAGCATTCCAGCGCAAGGGCTATGTGGTGACCGTGGCAGGTCCTGAGGATATGGAAAGGATCAGGGGCAGCGGCCTGGAGATCAGGCCCATGGATGATACCCGTGTGGAAATATTCATCAGCGAGGATTATAATAAAATGTTCTCGACTTTGGCGTCTTGCAGGGTGACGGGCCTGGAAGAGGTGCCTCAGACGCTGGAGCAGATCTTTATCCGTTTTTATGGGAAGAAGGGGAACTAGATGTCGTGGACCATTTTTAAGGCGAATCTGCGCAACAACCGCACCATATGGATCATCATGACCTGTGTATTCTGCTTTTATGTTTCAACCGTTGTATCCCTGTTCGACCCGGAAGGAGCCCAAACCATGGAAGATATGCTGGATATGCTGCCGGATGCCATGATCGGGGCTTTTGGCCTTGATAATCTGGGAACCAGCCTGCTTACCTTCATCACCGGTTATTTGTACGGCTTTTTGATCTTCCTCTTTCCTATGGTCATCTCCGTGACGATCAACCATCGGCTCATCGCCAGCCTTGTGGACAAGGGCAGCATGGCTTATCTTCTGGCTACGCCCAATTCACGACTAAAGATCGCCATGACCCAGGCCGTATTCAGCTTGGTCACCATGACGGCATTCTTTCTTTTCATCACCCCCTTCACCATTGTCGTTTCGGAAGCCATGTTTCCCGGGGAACTGGAGGTCGGGAAGTTCATTCTGGTGAATGTCTATGCCCTACTGATGTATTTCACCATCGGTGGGATCGGATTCTTTGCCTCCTGTATCGCCAATGAAAGCAAAACTAGCCTGAGCATTGGCGTGGGTTTGCCTGTGGCCTTTCTGATCCTTCAGATGCTGGGTGGTATCGTTGAGAAACTGAGCTGGATCGGAAATCTTTCCCTGTATAGCCTCTACGATCCCGACAAGCTGATTGCGGGGGACGGATTCGCCTATATGGGCATGGCAGTATTTGTATTGCTCGCTGCAGTGCTGTACGGAGGAGGAATCTACTTTTTTAACAGGCGAGACCTCCACGTCTGATCGGGGGGAGGGGGGTAATTAGAGCTGCTCCCATTGATATGATATTAATGTATGGTGAACCAACGCAGCAGTTCCTGTGCGATCAATTCATGCCCTTTACCATTTGGATGGTTAGACCATGAGAGCAGATCAGTGATGTCTCCTCCATTTATAATGTATTTCTCGAAGGCAGCAAAGCTGTCTGCCAAGCCTATATGATATGCATCAGCTAAATTGCGTATCATGATTGCATACTCCTCAAGAACCTTCCATTCCTCGGAATAAGGGCTCTGACCAGCGTTTATGTCCATGGATGGAGTCAGAAGAATGACTTTCACATCATTCCCCAGGGCTTTTTCAATCATGGAGCGCCACGACTTTTCTGATTCTATCAGCCCTATCCACCTATCGGTTAAAGCATAGTCTATGGTCAGGATATCCGGTTTATGGCAGAGCACATCGGTATCCAATCTTTGTAATCCTGTTATGGAGTTTTCACCCCCTATGGCGGTTACGATGACATTCACAATAGCATATGGAAAGCGTTCCTTAAGGCCTTTATGCAAAAGATGAGGATATGCATGAAAGGTATTGACCATAGGAGTGGCGAAATAACCGGCAGGTACACTGTGGCCATGACATACGATATGAATGGGGCGGTTATTGGGCCAATGCACTTTCATTTCCTCAACAATTGGGCCAAGATATTGTCTTCTGAAATCAGGATCCATGTGAATACCTCCTCATTTTATCAGATATTTCATAAAAATCGCTTAGCCTTTACCAACTCAGTATATCCCACATATCCGGTCAAAGCAATCTGGGCTGGAGACCTTTTGAGGGTGAATGGAATCCTGTATCCAGGCTCGTTTTTATTTTTATCCCTTCCATATTAGTGGTGGGATATTATGGTATAATAAGGATGGACAGGCTAAATCCTGTGAAAACCTGTGAATATGAAGAATCATAAGGAGGTGAATCAAAGCTCAGGATTGAGCTTTGGAAGGTATGAGAATAGCGGATGGATTGGAAATGCTGGAGATCAGAAGAGAAGGGGGAGGTCCGGGGGCCCTGAATCTGACCCTGATCTGGGACGAGGGAGGGGCCGTTCTGGTGGATGCAGGCCTGCCGGGTCAGCTGGATACGATCCGCAAGGCTATGGAGGAGGCCGGCGTACCCTTTGAGAGCCTGAAGCGGGTCATCATTACTCATCATGACATGGACCATATCGGAAGTTTGTCCAGTGTGGTCAAGGCTCTGGACAATAAAGTGGAGGTCCTGGCCCATGAGGGTGAAAAACCCTACATACAAGGGGAAAAGCTCCCCATCAAAATGACGCCGGAGCGTTTGGCCCAGCGGGAAGCCCAGCTGAAGGCCTTGCCGGAGAAGGAGCGCAAAGCCATGCAGGCGATGTATGACAGCATTCCCACCAAGGTAGACCGGACGGTGGAGGACGGCGAGGAATTGCCCTACTGCGGCGGGATTGTCATCATTCATACCCCCGGTCATACCCCCGGGCATATCTGCCTGTATCTGAAGAAGTACAAGGCCCTGGTGACCGGTGATGCCATGAATCTGATGGACGGAAAGCTTGTCGGACCCAATCCGGTGTATACCTTTGATATGGATCTGGCCCGCGAGTCATTGAAGAAGCTAAGCCGCTATGACATTGAGAAGGTCATCTGCTACCACGGCGGCTTGTACCAGGACAATCTCAACCAGCGCATTACAGAGCTGGTGTAAGCATATTTGATACAATCCCATTTTTGTCACAAGAACCGTCCCCCTGACACACAAGAACCGTCCCCCTGACATGCATTCCTATACGTGCAAACCTGCCGAAATATTGTAGGGGCAGACGACCCTGTCTGCCCGAAATTGTTATCTGATGCCTAAACATTTCCATGCAATATCAGCCATTACGCCGGGTGGACAGAGTCGTCCACCCCTACCTTTTGTCGATCATAGAGTTCGTCCAACGCAGAACGATTCTGCTTCGAAGACCTACGGAAATCCGCCCCGAAGGAATACACAGGCGATAAGCGGCTGGCGGCTGGCCTCCCTAAAGGAATACCCTAGGGTACATGGGTCAGGGGACGGTTCTCTGTCCCCCAATTTTCCGTCTTGTATTTCTCCGGAGCGGATTATATAATGGATGCGGTAAACGCGATATAAGTCAAATACAATAATCATCGATCAGAGAAAGTGAAGGGACACATGAGGTATTTATACAACGACAAACAGTTTTACAAAACCCTGCTGCATCTGGCGATTTCGATCGCCACTCAGAACTTGGTGGCCTCCTCCTTGAATATGGTGGACACCATTATGATTGGGCGCTTGGGGGAAACGGAGATTGCAGCGGTAGGCCAAGCCAACCAGCTCTTTTTTTTATTTATGCTTTTTCTTTTTTGGAGTGAACAGTGGTGCATCCATCTTTACCGCCCAGTTCTGGGGCAAACGGGACATCAAGAACATCAGGAGGGTCCTGGGGATCGGACTGATGGCGGCTACCATGGCGTCTGTTATCTTTACAACCCTGGCTTTGCTGTTTCCAGAGCAGGTCCTGCGAATTTATTCAGCCGATCCGGCGGTGATTGCCCTGGGTAGCGATTATCTTCGGATAGTGGGATGGAGCTACGGGATCACAGCGATTACCTTTGCCTATTCCGCCGTATTGAGAAGCACCGAGCAGGCAAAACTTCCCATGATGCTGAGCGTGGTGGGCTTGGGAACGAATACCCTGTTAAATTATGTACTCATCTTCGGTCAATTTGGCTTTCCCATGATGGGGGTAAAAGGCGCTGCGATAGCGACCGTAATTGCCCGGGCAGTGGAGGCCGTTCTAATGGTGCTTCTTGTCTATGCAAAGAAGCATGTAGCGGCAGGCAGCATCAGGGAGCTGCTGGATTTGTCCAGGGACTTTGTAAAAAGGTTTTACAGAACCACCGTCCCGGTGATTTTGAATGAATCCCTTTGGGCTATTGGGACATCCATCTATGCCATCGTGTATGGCCGGATCGGGACGGGGGCAGTGGCGGCAGTGAACATTTCGGGGACCATCGAACGAATCGCCATGGTGCTTTTCTTTGGAATGGCCAATGCTTCGTCGGTGATGATCGGCAATCGTATAGGCGCAGGGGAGGAAGACAAGGCCTATGACTATGGAAAGCGTTTCCTTACCCTGGACCCCCTTTTCTGAATTCTGATGGGCTTTATTCTGATCTTGTCCAGGGGATTCCTGCTGACCTTTTTCAATATCTCCCCGGAAGTTGATCTGGCTGCCCAAAGGATCCTGCTTATTTTTGGCCTTATTATGCCGGTCAGGATTTTTAATCTGATCATCATTATAGGCATTCTGCGCAGTGGGGGCGATACCCGGTACTCTCTATTTCTGGATTCGGTGGGGGTCTGGTGCATCGGTATTCCCCTGGCCTTTATCGGCGGCATCCTGATGGACCTTCCGGTCTATTGGGTGTTTCTGCTGGTAGCCACGGAGGAGGTCTTCAAAATCATTTTTGGATACAGACGTTTCTTCACGAAAAAATGGATAAACAACCTGGTTCAATCCGGCGAAGGAGTCTGATTCATCTAGTTTGTGTCAGAGGACGGTTCTCTGTCACAGTGTGAGCCATGGGGGGACACACCGTGACAAGGTTTCTGTCCCCCTGTCCGGTGAAATAGAGAAAAAAATCAAACACTTTCCCCGCCTTGTTCGTCTTTATATATGAAAGCACGCGGAAGGGGTGAAAGCATGGACGTTGTTGAGATGTGGAAGCGCTACTATGGTGAGCTCACTGGTTATATCCGAAAGGATACCTCCAGCCTGGAAGCTGCTGAGGACATTGCATCCCAGGTGTTTCTACAAGCGGTGAAGCACCAGAGCCTTCTTGCCACCATGTCTCCGAAGCAATGTCGTGCATGGCTTTACACTTCCGCAAAGCGCATGCTGATCGATCTTGCCCGCAGAAAAAGCTTGGAATCCAGGATCATCCCCGAGCCCGACAGAGTGGAGGACGATTTGTCCGCAGCGGCCGTGGCGGAAGTCATTGGGATGCTGCCGGAGGATTTGCAGGACCTGGTCGCTATGCGATATTTTGCAGACATGGACAGCACAACCATCGGGAAAATACTGGGGATTCCTCCTGCCACCGTGCGGACCCGGCTTCGCAAGGCATGCGCGCTTTTACGGAAATACTGGAATAAGGAGTAATAAGTAAGGAGGGAAAGGTATGGAAAGGCATTTGAAGGTCAATACGGCGTTATGTGACATGCTCTCGACAAAGCCAGAAGCGATTGAAGCGTATGATTCCATCAAAATCAACTGCGCAATGTGCATGACAACGGAAAGGACCCGGCGCCTGCTCTCCCAGGCCAAGGTCAAAATCAATATGGCGAATATGATTGAGATTCCGACGGATGAGGATGTCAAGGTGGTGATGATAAATGGCGGAAAGAAAATGACAGCCGACTTTGAAGCGCCTAAGGAGCCTACGGTATTGCTTGTCAATGGCGGACTTGTAATTGAAGAAAGCGAAAAAAAATCCCTTGACCAGTACAAAGCCGTTGTGATCAATGGAGGAGTGCTGCATCCCATGAGTTTCGACACCTCCAACTTCTATATAAACGGCGGTGCCATGACCTACCCGGACGGAGCCATCCTAATCCTGCAAGGCCTTGAGCTGACGGATTCTTTCATCCGGACGGCGGTTCCGGGTGCCACCTACTTTGTGCAGGGGATGCCAGGGGATATGGGTCATGTAGGGGATGATCCGAAAAATGCTGTATCGGGTGTTTTCAAAAGAACTGGACTCAGTGCCCTTGAACCCCTTGATCTGGAGGCATTGAAGAGCAAGAACATTCGTTTTTATACCGGATGGGTGACCGCCACGGAGGAAAATGCCGAGGTGCTCATGCAGCTAGTGGAAGGCCATATGGGCTGCACCATCATTCCGAGGGGTTATAAGCTCATGGAAGGCGGCAGGCTGGATATGCTGGCCGTCCGCAGATTCGGAAAGCGTATTTTCGTGGAAGGTGATCTGAGGATAGACGGGGAGGACGCCGATGCCCTGAATGCGGTGGAGGAGCTGCAGGTCATGGGTTCCGTCTGTATCGCGGACAGCATAGCGGATGTTTTCTTTGAAAAGTGCAGGAAATATGGCGAGCTGACGGTATACAAAGGGGAATGGATGGATATCAGCAACGAGGCAAGCACAATCGACCGTGAAATGCTGGAGGGCTTTGAAGACGGTGCCACCTTCCATATTGCCAATGCTTCGGTTGAAATCTCCCCGGATGTGACAGCGGAGCTTTTGTCGGAAAGAATCCATGAGATCCTGTTAAACAACAGCGCCCTGGTGATCGCTCAGGATCTGAAGAATGCAATCAGGAAAAAGGTTCGCAACAATAACGGGCATATCAGCATCCGCGGGGAGGAACCGGCCCAGGAGCCGGAGCCTGAACCGGAAAAATCCGATATCATCGAAACAGTGATCAATACCGCATACTATAAGCTTTGAATCATTGGCTAGGGGAAGTTCCGACGGATTCATTTACAGAAGCCCGATCATAACAAGGGGATAGGGACTTTGGCCGATAGGATATATCAGGCCATTTCCTATCCCCTTGTCTGTTTTGAATATGATATAATTGAATATATATATGTAATTCTCAAAGTCCATCCCTTGGATACCGAATTGGGAGGTTGGAATGAAAGATATCTTATCGGCTGCTTCTCTGAAACCGGTGGAGGAGACAAGCTATCTCACGGCACAAAATGTAGAACGCTATAGGGCGATTATGCGGTTCATGTATATACAGCATCAGAGGATGAGGTATTGGCTGAAGAAGGAGGAGATCTTCGCCTTTCTTCGCCAGTATCCCATCTTTTCCGATTATACCCTGGAGGACTGTCAGAATGACTTGAAGGTACTGGTGGATAAGAAGAACCTGCTGGCTGTGCAAGACACATCCAAGGCCTCCACCCTGGAGGAGTTTAAGAATAAGCGTTTCAAATACATGCTGTCGGAAATATCCGTAGAGCTTGAAAGACTGTTGGAGAAAATTGAGCATTCTACGGGGGTGAGGGGCTCCCTGGAGCCGAAGTTATTTGAAAAGATGCTTTTTCACCTGCAAAAAATGAACAAGCTTGGAGAGGTGAAGGATGAGGCCATTGCCCAATGGTGGAAGGAAATCAACCGGGACTTTCAAACCATTAATAATGAATACACCGACTTTATATCCATGTTGCAGGGTACCAGGACGGAAAGCCTGATCTCCACAGAGGGATTTCTCATTTATAAGGATAAGCTGATCCGTTATCTGAACCAGTTCATCAACCAACTTCTCCACTACTATCCATTGCTGGAGGAAATGATCTTTTCTTTGGATGAGAGACAGGTCCGCCTCATTCTGGATCGGGTGGTTGCCATTGAAGAGGAAGAGCCCAGGAATATCCTGATTCAGGACAGGGAGGTTATCCGGGAAGAGGTTTACAGCCGCTGGGAAAATATATGCAATTGGTTCGCCAGGGAGGATGGAGAGAGCGACGCCAAAGCCCTGATCGATGTAACGACGGATATCATCAAGAAGATGACTTCCTATGCCCTGCGAATCATCGAGAATAAGAATGTAGCCCACAACCGGAGAGAAGAGTATCGTCATTTAGCCCGATTGTTTGCCGGAATGGATATGGAGGAAGCGGCCAAGCTGTCCGCCATGGTCTTTGGGGTTTTTCATACCCGCCATATAAAGGGGGATTTCATACGAGAGAGCGAGAATGTGAATCTCAGTGTCATGGACATCTCCCCCTTTGAGGTCCGGCTCCGTTCCAGGACAAGGGCTTACCGTGAGAAAATTCGAAACAATCCTATCCAGGATAAAAGTGCCGAGAAGCAAAGCGCTTTTCAGGAGTATGAACAACGGGAAGCAGAGGAAAGGGAACTCCTGCAACGGATTTCAAGGGATGGGGTGATTGCCTTTGAAAACCTTCCCATATTGACAGAGGATATCCGCAAGCGGCTGCTGTTGTGGCTGGTGCGGGGCAGGGATGGCAAATTGACCCGTACGGATACGGGACGGATGTACCGGGTGGTGTTGCCGGATCCGAAAAAGCGTTGCCTGCTGCGCTGCATTGACGGGGATATGGAGATGCCTGCCTTTGAAATCCGATGGGAAGAGAATGAGGGATGAGCCGATGGACATTGTACCTTTGTTGGAAAACTTCTGGATTCGCAAGGATACCGACAAGGAGCTATACTATCAATACAAAAACATGGACAGGGAGACCAAGGATTTTATCCGGGAAAAGCTGGGATATAATCTGGTGGTGAATCAATACCTGGTGAAGCTGGAGAAAGTGCCGGAGACACCGGAAGCATGGATGGGGATTCCCGATTTTCGTGAACCCATGGACTACGTGTTTCTTTGTCTTCTTCTCAGCTTTCTCGAGGATAAGAACAGGGATGAGCAGTTTCTCCTCTCCCATATCACGGAATATTTTAAGCTGACCTATCCCGACGGTGACATTGATTGGACCTTGTATCACCAGCGGAAGAGCCTGGTCCGGGTGCTGAATTTCGCCATCGGTATGGGCTTTATTCAAGTGGATGACGGAAACCATGAGCTTTTTTCCGAAAGCTACGAGACGGAGGTTCTTTATGAAAGCACAGGCCTGTCGCGGTATTTTATCCGTAATCTTGCCCGGGAGATGACCGCTTTTCACAGGGCTGAGGATGTTTTGGAGGGAGAATGGCTTTCGGGGGACGAAAGCAAAGGGATCATACGAAGAATGCGGGTGTACCGGGCTTTGTTTCTCAATACGGGGGTGTATCGGGATGATGATACCCTGTTTTTGTACATCAGGAATTTTCGAAGCACCATTCAATCGGATCTGGAGGCCTATATGGGGGCATCCCTCCATCCGTATAAGACCTGTGCCTATGGCGTGGTGGAGGATAACCGGTTCAGGCATACCTTTCCTGAGGACAGTAACCTGTGCGATGTAGCGCTCCTGTTTCTGGACAGGCTGCTGGACGGAGTGGCAGACGGCAGGCTCAAGCTTCGGGCGGATGATACCGTCTGGCTGGACGAGGAGACCTTTGATGACATGCTGGCGGACTGCATGGAGTGTCATGGCGAATGGTGGAATAAGGAGTTCCGGGAGAAGAAGCCGGGTGTCCTCAAGAAGGATCTGGTGGAATATTTTCAATGGAACAACATGCTGCGGCTGCAGGATGGAGAATACTGTTTCCTGCCATTGGCCCTGCGTTTTCGGGGCACTTACGGTGGGGATGAAGCTCTGGAGGATGTCGTGAATGAATAAGCAAAACAGCTGGGTTTTGAACCGGGCAGGGATTTTGGATTACTGGTATTATGATGAAGAATATTTCGACTTTGCCGATGGGAGGATGCTGATTCGGGGACAAAACGGAGCGGGAAAATCCGTCACCATGCAGAGCTTTATTCCCCTGCTGTTGGATGGAAAGAGGAATCCCGAACGCTTGGATCCCTTTAATTCCAAGGCCCGGAAATTGGAGGATTACCTCCTCGGGGAGTACGAGGTGAACGGGAAGGAGGCCGGGACGGGTTATCTCTTCCTGGAGTTTAAGCGAAGGCATGAGGAGGTATATGTCTCCATCGGTATGGGGATGCGGGCCAGAAAAGGCCAAGGAATTGGAGGTATATGGTATTTTATCCTGACGGACGGGAGGCGGATCGGAATCGACTTCTTCCTGTATGAGAAGGTCCTGGATGGGAAAGTGGCTTTAACCAGGAGAAAGCTGGAGAATCTCATCGGAGACGGCGGAATGGTCCTGGACAGGCAGGAACAATATGCGGCCGAGGTGAACAAGCTGCTCTTTGGCTATGACAGCCTGGAGGAGTTTGAGGAGATGGTGGATCTGATCGTCAAGATCCGTACGCCCAAATTGTCCAGGGATCTTAGACCTTCCCGTGTGTATGATATTATGCAGGATTCCCTTCCCCGCCTGTCGGAGGATGATTTGAGACAGCTTTCGGAATCCATCGAAAATCTGGATGCCATCCAAACCCGGCTGGGATCCATGAAGGACAGCTATGCTTCAGCCGAGAGCCTTCGAAGGGAGTACGACAGATACAACAAGTACATGCTCTATGAAAAGGTGAAGGGATATCTTCGCACCAAGGAACAGCTGGAACGGGAACGAAAGGCCATGGAAAAGCTGGAAAGGGATATTGCCGAAAAGACCCGAGAATGGGAGCGATTATCCCAACAGATCGAGGAACTGCGGAGTGAAGAAAGAAGGCTGCGGATTCGACAGGAAGAACTACGGGAAAGGGAGGAGTATAAAACTGCTGAAAAGCTGGCTCGCTTGAAGGAAGAAGCCGCCCGCCTTCAGGAGACCATCCACGGCAGGGAGGAGGCCAGGAGAAGGAAGAACGATCAGCTGACCAATCTGTTGAGGGACCGAAAAGAAAAGCAGGATTGCCTGTACAGGAGAGAAAAGGAAATCAAGGAGGAGTTAGAGGAGGCCTTCTCTCTATGCGAGGATTTGTTTCTGGAAAGCCATTGGGAAATGCTGAAGAATTTGAATTGGAATGAAACGGCTAATCTGAAGCTGCTCAAGGAGGAGGCGAAGGCTTTCCACGGCAAGGTGGAGAAGATATGGGAGAAGCTGAACAGGAGTGAGGCAAAGAAGCGGGAATTTGCTGACAAAGAACGGGAAGTGGATGAAAAGGAAAAAGAGAGAAAGCATCTCCATACTTTGATGGAGCAAACGGAGTTGGTTATCGAGGACAGCAAGAACAGACTGAAGGAAAGGATCAGCGCCTACCATAGGGGCAACCACTGTCTTAACCTGGAGAAGGAGGAAGAGGTGGGCATCTTTCAGGAAATCAACCGGATTCGGGGAAAGGGGGGCAGGCATCTGGTCCTGAACCGTCTACTTCCGATTTATCAGCGGCACCTTTCCCGTTTTACACGGGAGAAGGGAAAGCTGTCTTCCGAGATCGAGGAATGGGAAAAGCGGATCAGGGGCTGGGAGGAAGAGATAGCCGGCTTGAAGTCCCAGGAGGAACGGTTATACCCCACGGAAGAACTGCGGGTCCTGGCCCGGGAAAGACTCCAAGCCCTGGGCATCCCCCATGTTCCCTTCTATTTGGCGGTAGAATTTCGGGATACGGTGAAGGAGGAGGTACGGGATATCATAGAGCAGGGATTGCTGGATATGGGCATTTTGGACAGCCTGATCGTTCCCGCTCGTTACCGGGAAATCCTTCGGAATCTCACCTCTGACGTGAAGGAGAGTATCCTTTTTCCCAATCCTAAATTCATGGTTCAGACCCTGGATATGATGGTGATGCCTGGAAAAACCCTGCCGGAAGGGATTGCGCAGCAGGATGTGGCCGATGTATTGGCCAGCATCGGCTTGAATCATGAAAAAGGCGGCGTATTTCTGAATGAGGAAGGCTTGTATGGTATCGGGATCCTCCAAGGGAGGACCACTTCCGCCTACAAAGCCCGGTACATTGGGATGGAGGCGCGGAAGCGGTATCGGGAGGAGCAGATACGAAAGCTTCTGGAAAGCATTGAGCAAGCCAGAGAGGCAGTGACAGCCAAAGAAGCGGAAATTGCTGAAATCGTTGAAAAGGAGAAACAGCTTCAGGAAGAATATGACCGTTTTCCCGACTTTGAAGATTTAGATGCGGCCTACGAACTGTTGGATGAATATGAAGTATGGCTGGGGCGGCTGACAAAGGAACTGGAAGAGCTAAAGGAGAAGCGGGAGGCCATCTACAGGGAATTGCTGACACTAAAAGAAGAAGTGTCCCGTCTGGCCATAGACATGAAGCTGAATCTGACCCTGGAGGTGTTTCGGACGGCCAGAGAGGATGCACAAGCGTATCGGGATGTCCTTCAGGAGTTGGAGCAGCTGCTCCACCTGTATCGGAATGACAACACCCTGCTTCAGGTGACGGAGGAGCGGATCCAGGAGACCCAGGAGGATCTGGATGACATTCTGTACGAGCTGGGCAAGGATCTCAGACAGATGGATGGGTATCGAAAAGCCATTGAGGAGATGGAGAATGTTTTAAAGGAACGGGATGTAGAGGAGATCAAGGGAGAAATCGAGCGGTGTATCCGGCGTCTGGAACAGATCCCCGAGGAATTGGAGGATCTGGGCAGGCGAAAGGAGGATGCGGCTGCCCAGCGAAGCAGGTCTGAAGCCCTTCGGGAGGAGCGGAGGGAACAGGTTCAGGAGCTTGGCTCCCAGCTAAAAACAGCCTTGAACCGCTTGAAGGAGGAGCTGTCCTTTGGCTTTATCCCTGGGTATCCCCAGACAGAAGAGGAGCTGGATGCCTTCGTCTTGGAGCAATGCCGGGAGCTGGACAGTCTTTTCAAGGGTAACGATAACCAACGGGATGAGATGAATCACCGGATGGAGGTGGAAATGAACCGGCACCAGGCTGCTCTGTTGGAATACAGCCCGAATATCGAATTTAAGGAGTATCGTTATGGAAATTCCCGCCTTCTGATCACCTTTAAGCTGGAGGGAAGCTATCACAGCCTGTATCGTCTCCTTGAAATCCTCAAAGGCAACATCCAGGAGTGTGAATTGTTGATTCAGCAGGAAGAGAGAAGGCTGTTTGAAGACATCCTGGCCAACAGCATCGGTAGCAAGATCAGCGCGAAGATCAGAAAAGCCCGCAAGTGGATTGATAATATGAATCGAATTATGAAGGGCATGGATACCTCCAGCGGTCTTGAGTTCCAGCTAAGATGGCATGCCCAGGGAGCCCAGGACGACGATGAACTCCATACCAATGAATTGGTGAACCTGTTGGAGATGGATCCCAAGGCCATTAAAGACAGTGACCGGCGCAAAATCACCAATCACTTTAAAACCAGGATTGACAGGGCCAGACGGTACCGGGACGATGGACAGGATTATTCCGCCCTGCACATGATCATGCGGGAGATCCTGGACTATCGTCAATGGTTTGAATTCAAGCTCTATTACCAAAAGACAGGGGAAAGCAGGCGTGAGCTGTCCAATAATGCCTATGATAAATTCAGCGGCGGGGAAAAGGCCCTGTCCATATACGTTCCGTTGCTGGCCGCCCTGTATGCGAAGTATGACAGTGCCAGGGAGGATGCACCGAAAGTGATTGCTATGGATGAAGCCTTCGCCGGGGTGGATGAGAACAATATTGAGAATATGTTTGGCCTGATCCAAAGCCTGGGTTTCAATTTCATCATGAACTCCCAGTCTCTATGGGGGGATTACCGGACGGTGCCTTCCCTGGTGATCTATGAATTGCTGCGGGAGAAAAACAGCAGCACGGTATTAAAGGTCAAGTATTTTTGGACGGGAAAAGAAAGAAGAATGGTTGGCATTGCATGAATATGGGAGCGAGTGGCATGGACATTTATCGGGAGTGCATGGACTATTTCAGCCATAGGGGTTTTCGACGGGCTTTGCAAGAGATTCGTCGGAAGTACTGGTCCCTGGGTCGCTTTGGCGGGCTTGTGGTCCTTTCACATCCTACGGATGCCGAAGTGGAGGTACTATCCCGCTTCTTGCGGGAGGATTTTTCCCATAGGCATCCTCTGCGGTTTCATGTAAAAAAGTTTGAAAGAGAGCTGCAGAACACCCGCTTTGAGGGGATCAGCCTGGAGGATATCCTGGAGGGGGTCCTGAAGGAGAAGCTGGTGACCCGCCAGGAAGCCCGGCAGAAGCTGGAAGAGGAAAGGAAAGCCTTCTTTTCAGAGCTGATGGAGAGGGTTCAGGACAGCAGGGTTTGGGGCTGGATCCGGGAGATCCAGAGCAGCCCCCTGGAATACCGGTCCATTTTTGAAAGAATGGATGAAAAGGAAGGACTGCTGGATGATTTGACCCTTGTCTGCCGGGGTCTGCTTCATCTTCCTCAAAGTCCTCGGATCAGTTTGCCGGTATTTGCCGCCCGAATAAGCTCCGATCCCCATTTTTTTGATTTGGACCGGGATACGGGTCGATATTTTTTGAAGGCCCTGGCTTTTCTTAAGCAGCAGCCTTTGCCACAGGATGCGGAGGGAAGGGCGGAACTATTGTATGAACATGGAATTCTCATTGATGAATTCTCCAATTTCGTTCTGACCAATGGGCTACTGGCCTGGAACGGTGAAGATCTCCATCCGGTATGGAAGGCAGCTTGGGAGGCGAGATATCCCTTGACGGTATCCCTCAATAATCTGAATGGAGTAGACAGAATAGACAGTCCTACCAAGTCTGTGTTGGTGGTAGAGAATCCGTCTGTCTTTGCGGCATTGATCGAAAAAAGAAAGGGTATCCCCTGTATTTGCGGGAGTGGACAGCCCAATATTGCCGTTTTCGTGGTTTTGAGTGCTTTGTATGAGTCAGGCTGCAATATTTTGTATTCCGGTGATTTTGATCCGGAAGGGCTTTTGATCGCTGACAAATTGTTAAAGAGATTTCCGCGCATGGAGCTTTGCGCCATGGATATATCCGATTACAAAAAGGCATGTTCCAATGTCCTCCTGGATGACAGAAGGTTGCATAAGCTCAAAGGGGTAGAGCATCCCCGCCTGAAAGCTCTGGTCCAGGCTATGATGGAGGAAAAACGGGCAGGATACCAGGAGACTATCCTCCAAGATATCCTCCAAGCCATGGAATCATGAGATAAAACACAAATTATACGATCATCCTCTGGTATATGGTGATCATCGAAAAGAAGGAAGTTGATATGAATAAGACAATTGGAATATTGGCCCATGTGGATGCGGGCAAGACCACCTTTGCGGAGCAGCTTCTTTACCATACCGGGAGTATCCGGCAAAGGGGCAGGGTGGACCACAGGAATGCTTTTTTGGACAGCCATGATATCGAAAGTCAGCGGGGGATTACCGTATTCTCCGATCAGGCTGTATTCAAGTATAAGGATTCAACTTACTATTTAATCGATACGTTAATCGATACGCCGGGGCACGTGGACTTTTCCCCGGAAATGGAGCGGTCTCTCCGGATCATGGACTACGGGATTGTCATCATCAATGGTTTGGAAGGGGTGGAAGGCCATACAGAAACCGTATGTCAGCTCCTCCAAAGGCACAAAGTGCCCGTTTTTTTCTTTATCAATAAAACCGACAGGGAGGAAGTGGATATACCCGGGATATTGGAGGATATCCGCTTGAATCTGACGGAGGACATCTGTGACATCACTGAGGCTTTCCGGGATGGGATGATGGAAGATTCCTAGATGGAATTCCTGGCGGAACGGGATGAAGAGCTGATGGAGGCCTACCTGGAGGGCTCCTATGACCAGGAACAATGGCTCAAAGCCATGAGAAGGATGATCAGGGAAAGGCGGATCTTTCCCTGTGCCAGGGGTTCGGCCCTGAAGGATATAGGGATCATCGATTTTCTGGATAAGCTGGATCTGATGACTGTGACAGATTACCCCCAGGAGGGGCCCTTCGCAGGGAGGATCTACAAGATACGCCATGATGACACCGGCACCAGGATTACCTACATCAAAGCCCTGCAGGGGACCTTGAAGGTGCGGGATGAATTTGGATTTGGAGAAGGCCGGGACAGGATCTGGGAAAAGGTCACCCAAATCAGGATGTACAACGGCAGCAAATATAAGGCGGTGGATCAGGTGGGGGCAGGAGCCCTTTTCGGGGTGACGGGACTTTCCATGCTATCCCCGGGGGACGGGCTGGGAGCCCTGGAGGAAAGGTCCGCCTATCAGATGATCCCCACCCTGAAGGCCAGGGTCCTGTTTGATCCTTCTTTGAATGTAAAGGAAGTCTTACAGGCCTTTCGCCTGCTGGAAGGAGAAGATCCTTCCCTGGATGTCACCTGGGAGGAGAACCTGCAGGAGATGGATATCCATGTGATGGGTACCGTTCAGCTGGAGGTACTGGAACAGCTGGTCCGGGAGCGCTTTGGCTTCGAGGTGACCTTTGTCAAGCCGGAAATTCTCTATAAGGAGACCGTTGGAAATTCGGTGATAGGCTATGGCCATTTTGAGCCCCTGAAGCACTACGCCGAGGTTCATTTAAAGGTGGAGCCGGGAGAACGGGGCGGGGGCATTGTCTTTGTGAATGCATGCCATCCCGACGACCTGGCAGTAGGTTATCAGAACCTCATCCGTCACCATATTTTTGAAAGGGAGCATCGGGGTTTGCTGACGGGTTCTCCCCTGACGGACTTAAAAATTACCTTATTGAATGAGCGGGCCCATGTCAAGCATACATCCGGCGGTGATTTCAGGGAAGCCACCTTCAGGGCACTGCGCCAGGCCCTGGAGAAGGCGGAGAATATCCTGTTGGAACCCTATTACGATTTTCGCATCAAGGTAAACCTGGACCATCTGGGCAGGGTGCTGGCTGATGTCCTGAGCGCCTACGGCCGTTTCGAAGCTCCCAGGATATCCGGGGACAAGGCGGTGGTGACGGGCAAGGTGCCGGCAGCTACCTTTATGAATTACAGCAGTGAGCTGGCCTCCTATACCCAGGGGAGGAGTACCATCACCCTGACTTTCGGGGGCTATCATCCCTGCCACAATCCCCAGGAGGTCATCGAGAAGAAGGGGTATGATAAGAACAGGGATCCCGAGTATAGCTCCTCCTCGGTATTTTGCGCGAAGGGCCGCAGTTTTACGGTGCCTTGGTATGAAGCGGAAGCGTGTATGCATGTTAAGCCCTAGGGGATTCCTTTTGGGTCCGGCTAGCCGCTAGCCGCCAGCCGTCAGCCGCTTGATTCTGGGGGATTCCTTTGGGGTCTGCCCCTGGGGTATGCCTCTGGAGTCTCCCGTTTACCGTTTGTCGTTAGGCGATATTACCTTGGGGTATTTCTATATGGTAATCTACGGGTGGACAGAGTCGTCCACCCCTACCTTTTTTGGTAAAGGACTTCGCCAAACGATAACGAAAAATGTCAAACGATCTAATGTATGCATGCCCTGACAAATGGTCTTACACGTGCAAGCCTGATGGAATATTGTAGGGGCAGACGACCCTGTCTGCCCGGAATGATTATCGAATGTCTGAACATATCTATGAAATGATAATCATTTTTCGGGTGGACAGAGTCGTCCACTTGTACCTTTTTTGGTAATGGGTTTCGTTAAAAGGGTTACCCGAGGGGAATACCCTAGGGATAAGCGGCAAGCGGCCAGCGGCCGGCGGCTGGCCAGATCCCAAAGGAATCCCCCATAGAAATATGAACATCATTTATCTATCGTCATATAATGTAGTATATCGATTGGAGGTGAGTACAATCATGTATTACGATTATTACGATAGCTATGATGCCCTTCAGATGACACCGTGTCCTGCCGGAACGACAGCATATATCATCCAGCCCGGCGACAATTTCTTCAGACTGGCTCAGAGGTACGGTACGACGGTAGCTGCCATTGTGGCGGCGAATCCCGGTGTGGATCCCAATAGATTGATGATCGGACAGCGGGTCTGCATTCCCACAGGGCCCGAGGTCCCCGTATGCCCTCCGGGTACGGTTCGCTACATTGTCCGGCCGGGGGATACCCTTTACAGACTGGCTGGGCGCTTTGGCACCACAGTAGCGGCCATCATTGCGGCAAACCCCATCATAGGACAGTTTCCCGATATCCTCCGGGTCGGCCAAATCCTCTGCATACCCACCCAGCCCCAATTCCCGGCATGCCCTGAAGGAAATTACTACACCATTCGGGCCGGGGATACCTTCTTTGCCATTGCCCGGACCTTTAATGTATCCCTGGATGATCTTCTGGAGGCAAATCCCGGCGTAGATCCCAGACGGCTGCGGGTAGGCCAGGTGATTTGCATCCCCTTGGCTACTCCGCCGGTAGAGTGTCCCAGCGGCACAACCCCATATGTCATTGTGGCGGGGGATACCTTCACATCCATCGCCAGAAGGTTTAATGTGACGGTTGCTGCCCTGATGGCCGCTAATCCCGGGGTCAACCCCAATGCCCTCCTGATCGGTCAGAGGATTTGTATCCCCAGGGCATAGAACGAAGGGAAAGCTTGTATAATTGAACAACGTAAGGAAGGGACGATTCCCGGATTGCTTTCCGACCGGGTATCGTCCCTTTTATTATGGAATGGCCTATTTTACATATGAGGGCAGGAAATGGTATAATATTATTCGCGTGAATCTGAGCGAAAAGTGTAAGAAAGGGAGTGGAGGCATGCGACTTTATATCATCCGCCATGGGGATCCCGACTATGAGGCGGATACCATCACGGAGGACGGCCACAAGGAAGCCCAGGCCCTGGCAGAGAGACTGGCCCATGAATGCATTACCAGGATTTACTCCTCCCCCTTGGGACGGGCCATTGCCACGATGAAATATACGGCGGATCTCCTCGGGCTTCCATATAATATTGAGCATTGGACAAAGGAACTCTGGCCGGAACTGGCCCTGAAGGGCACCCCTTGGGGCGATATCATGGCCATTAATATTCCGGGTGAGCACATCCGGATCGAGGGGGAGTACCCCACCTACGAAAACTGGCATCTGTCCTCGGTGTTGAAGGAGTACGAAGTGCGGGGTGTTTACGAGGAGCTGAAGAAAAATTCCGACCGCTTCATTGCCCGCCATGGATATGAGCGGGAGGGAGGCCGATACCGCTGCGTCAATCCCAATGAAGAGAAGATCGCCGTGTTCTGTCATGCGGGTTTTGGCCTCACTTGGCTGGCTCATCTCCTGGAGATTCCTGTAACCTTGATGTGGTCGGGCTTTTGGCTTCCCACTACTTCGGTAACCACCCTATTGTTCGATCAGCGCTCGGAGGAATGGGCTGTGCCAAGGTGTCTCGGTGTAGGAGATGTATCCCATCTCTACAAGGCAGGACTGCCCGTCAAGCCCAGAGGAATTGTGACCAACTATTACTGAAGATATTCATTGTAAAATCGATAAGAAAATGATTTTTTTCATTACTGTAGGGATAAGATGGTATAATAATAGTTGTGAAAAAGGCGTTGGACAGAAGTTTCCCTTATGAAGCAAGACGGTATGGAAAGGAAGAGATGGGATATGCATGTTAGAAAGGCTATTCTGAATTATCAGGAGGATATCATCCGGGAGCTTCAAAGGCTGATACAAATTCCCAGCGTAAGGGATGTCCCTTCGGAGGGAAAGCCTTTTGGAGAAGGCCCCTATAAAGCCCTGGAGGCGATGCTGGAACTAGGCGAAAGGCTAGGGTTCCGTGCGAAGAATGTGGACGGTTATGCGGGCCATGTGGAGTTTGGAGAAGGCGAGGAGATTGTAGGGGTTCTGGTCCATCTGGATGTGGTGCCGGCGGGAGAAGGCTGGACCTTTCCGCCCTTCGGGGGGGTTTTGGAGGATGGCGCCATTTACGGGCGGGGAGCCTCCGACAACAAAGGTCCCGCCATTGTGGCCTTATATGGTTTAAAGGCCCTGAAGAATCTGGGGATCCGGCCTCAAAAGAGGATCCGGATTATCTTCGGCACCGACGAGGAGAGCGGCATGACGGATATGGACTACTATTTTTCCAAGGAACCGGTGCCCGATATGGGTTTCTCTCCTGATGCGGGATACCCTATTACCAATCGGGAGAAGGGACTTCTTCGCATCAGTTTCACCAAGGAAATGAGCGGGGAGCAGGGGTCGGCCATCCGTCGAATCCATGGGGGCAGCGTGGTCAATATGGTGCCCGATACATGCGAGGCTTTGGTGGACCATGGGACCCTCAGCGAGCAGGATTTGAAGGCCATGAAGGAGCTGGCAGGGGAAATTCCCCAGTGCCGCATAGAGGAAAGCTCCTCCCAGGAAGGGACGCTCATCAGGGTGATGGGTAAATCAGCCCACGGAGCCGGTCCGGAGGACGGTGTGAATGCCGTATCATGTCTCTTGCATGTGCTCGCAAAAGGTGCAGGGGATTTTCCGTTGGGTGATTTTCTGACCTTCCTTTCTCAAAAGATCGGCTTGGAGACCAGGGGCGAATCCATGGGAATTGCCTGCATGGATGAGCCGTCGGGAGAACTGACCCTGAACCTGGGCATCCTCCGGGGAGACGGGGCGAAATGGGAAGCCTCCATCGACATCCGCTATCCGGTAACCTGTTCCGCTGATGAAATCGTGGATGCCATCAGGAAGCAGGCGGAGGCCTTTGGCATTTCCGTAAGGGTGGATCATCATATGGAGCCCTTATACGTGCCCGACGACCATCCCCTGATTGTGAAGATCAGCAGGGCCTATGAGATGATCATGGGAGAAAAGGCGGAGCTCCAATCCATGGGAGGAGGCACCTATGCCAGAACCCTGAGAAATAACGGGGTGGCTTTTGGAGCAAGCTTCCGGGAGACCGGAGCTCATCAGCCCGACGAATTTGTCCTGGTAGAGGATCTGATGCTTCACGGGCAGATCTTTACTCAGGCCCTCTATGAGCTGGCCGTCGTTGAGGAGTAGCAGTAGGGATCATGGTTTTTAGGCTGCAATAATCTGTAAAAAAAGAAGGAGAGTAGTATGGCAAGGTATGTTGGAACCCAAGTGCGGGGGATTCGAGCCCCCATCATCAAACAAGGGGATGATCTGGTAGAAATCGTGGTAGATTCCCTGAGGAAGGCCTGGGAATCGGAGAATTTCTCTCTAAGGGACAGGGATGTGGTAGGCATTACAGAGTCCCTCTTGGCCAGGGCTCAGGGGAATTTTGTGACTGCGGATGACATCGCCCGGGATGTACGGGAAAAATTCGGCGGCGGGGAGATCGGAGTGGTCTTTCCCATCCTGAGCCGAAACCGCTTTTCTTTGATATTGAAGGGGATTGCCAGGGCGGCAGACCGGATCATCCTTCAGCTCAGCTATCCAGCCGATGAGGTGGGCAATCACCTGATGGATGTGGATAAGATGGACGAGTTGGGGATCAACCCTTATAGCGATGTCCTGACAGATGCTGATTACAGGCGGATGTTTGGATGGGAAGTCAAACATGGCTTTACCGGTGTGGATTACATCAAATTGTATAAGGAGATGGCTCCTGCCGGCGGCATGGAGATCATCCTGTCCAATGATCCCAGGACCATCCTTCAGTATACGAAAAAAGTCTTGACGGCCGATATCCATTCCCGAAGCCGGACAAAAAGGATACTGAAGAAGGCCGGTGCCCAAATCGTATACTGTCTGGATGACCTGTGCACGGAACCCGTGGGCGACAGCGGCTTCAATCCCCAATTCGGTTTGTTGGGATCCAATAAGGCAACGGAGGAAAAGCTAAAGCTCTTTCCCCGGGACGGCGATGACTTTGTCTGGCAGGTCCAGGCACGTCTCCTGGAAATGACGGGCAAGCATGTAGAGGTCATGATCTATGGGGATGGGGCCTTCAAGGACCCGGTCGGGAAGATCTGGGAGCTGGCCGATCCGGTGGTGTCTCCCGCCTATACATCAGGCCTTCTGGGTACCCCCAATGAGCTGAAGCTGAAATACCTGGCGGATAACCTGCTCAGCGACCTGAAGGGTGCGGAGGCGGATGAAGCAGCCAAGGAGCGTATCCGGACAAAGAGAGAAAACCTGCGTGACTCCGTCGAATCCCAGGGAACCACCCCACGGCAGCTGACGGATCTTTTGGGAAGCCTTTGTGATCTGACCAGCGGCAGCGGTGACAAGGGAACCCCGATTGTGCTGATCCAAGGTTATTTTGATAACTTTGCTTCCGAATAAACATTCATGATTTTTTAGCCCGCCAGGGCATTTTTTTCAAAAAAAATGTTTCATTTCTCTAAAAGTGGATATATATATTGATATGATATGTAAAGATTGCAAAATTGTAATGAGTACAAAAAGGCAATCCGTATAAAAAACGCTAGAATGATGGATGACAGATTTCGAATAGCCAATACTGCAGTCGAAAGAGGGCGGATCCATGGAAAAAGCAATCCAAAACTATGGCGACTATCTTTTAAAACATCATATCAGGCCTTCATATGCCAGAATGAAGATCCTGCAATATCTGGTCACGGAGAAGAGCCATCCTACCGTTGATGAAATATACCATACGCTGATCAAGCGGATTCCTACATTGTCAAAAACCACGGTCTATAATACCTTGGAACGGTTCAAGGATGCCAAGCTGGTTAAACAGATTAACATCGAAGAGAATACCGCCCGCTTTGACGCCACCGTTTCCGAGCATGGACATTTCAAATGCCGCGACTGCGGCGGGATTTATGATTTCATCGTTGACTTTGACAGCATGGAAACGGCCGGTTTGGATGGATTCCGGACAGAAGAAAGGAATGTGTATTTTAAAGGCGTTTGTCCCAAATGCCTTTAAGATAAAAATTAATGTTGGAGGTAGATATCGTGAAACCATTAAAGGGAACAAAAACTGCTGAGAATCTGTTGAAGGCTTTCGCCGGCGAGTCCCAGGCACGGAACCGCTATACCTTTTATGCGTCCGTTGCTGACCAGGAAGGCTACAAGCAAATCAGGAATATTTTTATCGAGACGGCCGATAATGAAAAGGAGCATGCAAAGAGATTTTTCAAATTCCTATTGGCCGGTTTTGAAGGGGAACTTCCCACAACCGTTAACATTACAGCAGATTATCCTGTAGCCCAAGGCACCACTTTGGATAATTTAAAGGCCGCAGCAGCCGGCGAAAAAGAAGAATGGTCAGACTTGTATCCCGCCTTTGCCGATGTGGCCGATGAGGAAGGTTTTCCTGATATCGCCAACGCATTCCGCAAGATTGCTGACGCTGAGGTGAATCATGAGGTCCGTTTCAACAAGCTAATCGAAAATATGGAGAATGACAGGGTATTTAAGAGAGATACCGTCGTTCGCTGGAAGTGCGGTAATTGTGGATACATCCATGAAGGGACGGAGGCTCCGCAAACATGCCCGGCATGCGTTCATCCCAAGGCTCACTTTGAGCTGTTCGCAGAGACATATTAATATTTTCCTGTTCAAGATCAGGTATCTGGAAGAGGAAGGATCAAAAGCTCCAAAGCAGGTTTTTGATCCTTCTTCTTTTTGTTCCTGTCAGAAAGGCAAAAAAAAGATGGACTTTTACAAGTCCATCTTCAGCGCAACATATAAAGAGAAGTGAGTTTGCTGGAAATAGGGTTAGAATAAAATTCTAACCCATAGAGTGCAATTAAATGATCTAAATTGTGATGCAAACAGTAGTACGAAGAGAGTGTGGTTAATAGAATGTATGATCGTGTTTATATATTATATATAACATAGATTCGCCCAAATATCAAGAGATTCGACAAAATTTTTTCTTTACTGCATATTTTGATAAAAGAGAATTTCGTTGCATCCTTATAGGGAATCTGCAGGGGATTGATCAGCCAAGGCCGTTTCAATGGAGTCCAGGATCTTTTCACATCTGTTAATCTTGTGCAAGATGTTTTCCCTCGATTGTTTATCCTGTCCCTCAAGGATGTCTAACTGTGCATACAGATTCTTAAGACGGTGTTCCGCTTCGGACTTACAATTTATCAGGAAATCATAATAACTGACTCTTAACATCATTTTCACCGCCTGTCATGATTATTATATATATGTATAAAATATTCGACGATTCCGCTCTGTTTCCTGCAAAACGGAAAAAGAAATTTGTTGTTTTTTGAAAAAAAGTATAATTAAAGGCGCCTTCCACTTTTTTCAGAAAGCGCCTTTCCCCTTAGGTAGATACACATCTAATATGACCATATGAGATCTCCTTTTCCTTAGAATATTCTAAATGATTCCGGCATATAATTAATGGCTACGTAGTTCTTTGCATCTTCGACCGTTACAAAACCCAAGATGTTCTTTACACTGTTCTTTTTCATTCTATTCATCACCTTTCTCTTGATACTGGATTTCTACTTGTTTCCTCGCCTCCGTCCATTAGTAGGGGCGGTTGGGGTTGAGGTCATAGTTCGTAATGACATAGTCCTTTGCATCATCAACGGTCACGAAATCTAAAAACTTCTTCAGCATCTTCTTCATCTTCTTCACCTCTCTTTCTTGTACTAGCAAAATCCTTGCCAACTTCTTTCACTAACTATATTATACACCTATCTTCACTATTGTAACGGTAAATTATTGCGATTTATAGGAATATATTGCTGACATAAGGAATAATTCCCGTTTTGGCATAGGGTTTGGCATCTAAATTGCTAAAAAGCGCAAGATTTTACTACTGAGGTATTCCTTTCGGGTCAGGCTTGCCGCCAGTCGCCAGCCGCCGGCCGCTTTACCTTGGGGTATTCCTCTAGGGTCTTGATTTGGCCTTAGGCAGCCGTCGGCTACCCCCCATAGGAATACCCTGGGATTATATCCACCAAACGAAATTGATGTGTATGATCGGGATAGGGATGAAATACGAAATATGGTAGGGGCAGACGACCCTGTCTGCCCGGAATTGGCTGGTGTATCAGTAGATTCATGGAATGCTGATTTCCGCGGGGGGACAGAGTCGTCCCCCCTACCCTTCGACGGTCAAAGGATCACAAAACGTCAATCGCCCAACGAGAGACTTAAAAGGCCTACCCTGGGGTTTACGGCTGGCGGCTGGGCAATCGCCGCAGGCGATTGCAGCTTGACATCCTCTACGGCCGGAAGGATAATGGAATTATATAAATATGTAGAAATTATCTAGAAATGGGGGATAGGGACGTATGAAAATTACCGATATGAAGCTGTATACGGTGGAGCCGCGATGGCTGTTCCTGAAGGTGGAGACGAACGAAGGCCTGACAGGCTGGGGTGAACCGGTGGTGGAGGGAAGAGCGGCTACCGTAAAGGCTGCCGTCGAAGAACTGAAGGGCTACCTGATCGGCAAGGATCCCTTGAAGATCGAAGATCATTGGCAGGTTCTTTACAGGGGTGGATTTTACCGGGGCGGTCCCATCATGATGAGCGCCATTGCAGGGATCGACCAGGCCCTGTGGGATATCAAGGGCAAATACTACAATGCACCCGTCTATGACCTGTTGGGCGGTGCCTGTCGGGACAAAATCCGGGTATATTCCTGGATTGGCGGGGATCGGCCCAGGGATATCGGGCGGGCAGCCCGGGAGCAGCTGGAGGCAGGCTTTACCGCCGTCAAGATGAATGCGACGGAGGAGCTCCACTATATCGATTCCCATCGGAAGCTGGATGCGGTCCTGGAGCGGATTTCCGCCATCCGGGAGGAAGTAGGCTTTGATCTGGAAGTGGGCATCGACTTCCATGGCAGGGTCCACAAGAGCATGGCCAAGGTATTGGCCAAGGAGTTGGAGCCCTACAAACCCATGTTTATTGAAGAACCGGTACTTCCTGAAAACAATGAAGCGCTGCGGGAGATTGCCAACCACACCTCCATTCCCATCGCTACAGGCGAGAGGATGTACTCCCGCTGGGATTTTAAGGATTTGTTCATGCTGAGAGTGGTGGATATCATCCAGCCCGATCTGTCCCATGCCGGAGGCATATCGGAATGCAAGAAGATTGCGGCCATGGCGGAGGCCTTTGATGTGGCGGTGGCTCCCCATTGTCCCCTGGGTCCCATTGCTTTGGCGGCTTGTATCCAGATGGATGCATGCACCCCCAATGTCTTTATCCAGGAGCAGAGCCTGGGAATCCATTACAACCAGGGCAGCGACCTGCTGGATTACCTGAAGGATCCCGGTGTATTCCGCTATGAAGAAGGCTTTGTCGCCTTGCCTGCCGCTCCGGGACTGGGAATTGAGATTGACGAAGAAAAAGTGGTGGAAGCCGATAAAAAAGGCCATAACTGGAAGAATCCAGTATGGCGCAATGAGGACGGTACGGTGGCGGAATGGTAACAGCCTCGGCTACCAGCGGTATTTATATCCCAATCGTGCTCGGATGAGTATATGGCCATCTTGCTCTCCTGCAGGTTGGCCTATTAATTTATAGCGTCTGCCTGTCTCAATGGAAGTTTCCCCTAAATATTCCACCATGAGGATCCGGGGCTCGGACGGCGTGCTCACATCCAGGAGGAAAAGGGGCAGGTCTTCCTCCCGAAGGATTTCCGTGACCCTTCCGGTGACGTCAAGGATGATATCCGAATGCCCGGAGGGATCTGCCGCCAGCATGTCGTAGTCCAAGGGGACGGCCCTCTCCAAGTATTGGGCTTCGGTCATAATTTTTTCCACGTGCAGGAGGAGGGAGGAATCCTTTTTGCCTTCTTTGGAGGCCGTCAGGATAACGGGATGATCCCCCGGTTCGCTGCTGAGCTGTACCTGGATTTCAAAATCCCCCGTTTCGTCATCCGCCGTGACAGGCCCCTCCGCAGCGTGGCCGGAGCTTATCGTTGCTCCCGGCTCGGTGGTACCTGTGATGGTATACACAGCATCTTCGCTTTCGTAGGGCTGGGGGTTGTGGACGGTGATGGGGATCTCCATAGGGGGCTTATGGAGAACCGCCCTGATTTCATGGGACGCCATATCCTTCCGTTCTGCCCTGATGATGAAGACGTTGTCCCCCTCGGCCTCGATGGGCACATCGATTTGGATCAGCCCGTCTTCGTCCATATGGGAGCTGATATGCTCATCGTTTAGGAATATGTCTGTCCCCGGCAGGCTTTTGATCCGGAGGGTATAGACGTTCTCCAGGGTTTCCTCCGTAAGCGAGACAGGGGCTAGGAGCTCCAGGGGCGCCTTTTCCTGGGCAGCAGCTTCCTCGGTTTTGGTTGGAGTAGGGGACGGATCGCTTGCCTCATGGCGATTTGACTGAGAGGGATCCGCCTTAGGGCGATTCATGGAAAGCATCAGAGCGATGATGCCAGCGACCAGCACCAGCACAATGATTGCCAGACTTAGCATTTTGACGGGGCTGCCCTTGGATGCCGGTTCCGATTCAGGCTCGGGATCCAGGGTGACAAGGGTATTCTTCATGAAGCATTTCGTCTTCGTCAAAAAGCTCCTGGCCTTTGTCTTCCGTGAATTCTTCATTGTTCAGCTTGGTTCCGCAATAGTAGCAGTACCTGTGGTAATAGTTATTGCGGGTATGACAGGATGGGCAAATCATGGGATATTACTCCTCCAGACAATAAATTATCCATAATAAAGTATTAATATTATATCACAAGATGGGTGAAAAATGTAGAATATTCCGGCAAAGGCCGAAAATTGCAGAAAAAGAGGACGAACTGAAAAAGTACCGTCCTCTTTTATATTGAAATAGCTACCCAGGGGTTACGTGCCGAATCTTGGGGGGGATGTGGCGTGAAGAGGGATAACCTTGGGTGCTATCTGTCGTCTTTTTTCAATTTATAAATACCCCAAGGGCGTCGGTTGAATCAATTTTTTTAACATTTTTTTTGATGGTTCTATAGGAAAAGCCTATGGTATAATGGGTGTGTTCGGCGGTTGACGTCAGCGCTTTCATAAGGGGGAATAGATGAGATGGATCGAAAAAATAAGATCATCCGGTGGGGTATGCTCATTCTTTGGATGGGAGTGATTTTTTTCTTCTCCTCCCAAACGGGGATGGAGTCGAGCCGGAACAATGCCTTGATTCTGAGAATCCTATCCGGAATGGGTATCGATCTGCAGTGGATGGATTCATGGGTGAACATGAACCTGGTCATCCGAAAGCTGGCCCATATCATAGGATACTTCATCCTGGCCACACTGTGGATCAGAGCCCTGGAGGATGAGGGGCGAAGCAGGGCGAGGACCCTGCTTTGGGCGGGGATTTTCAGCTTCCTTTATGCCTGCACGGATGAGTGGCACCAGTCCTTTGTTCCCCAGCGGGACCCGTCATTCCGGGATGTATTGATTGATTCCGTCGGTATTTGCCTGGCCATTCTGATCCGACTTCGCCCCTTCTTATGGAGGGGATTAGGGGAACGATCAGAAAAAATGGTTAAGGATTGAATATCCTGGAATGGAAGGAGTATAATGACATCGTAAGCGTTGAATCGGATCAATCTCTTCCATGAAAGGAGTCGTTATATCATGTCGATCTTGGTAACAGGCGGGGCCGGTTATATCGGCAGTCATACGGTAAAGGAGCTGGTGGCCAGGGGAAAGGAAGTCGTTGTATATGACAACCTGAGCAAAGGCCACAAGGAAGCCGTTCAGGATTGTCCCCTGGTGGTGGGCGATCTCTTTGATCGCTCCAGGCTGGAGCGTACGATCCGGGAGCACGGGGTGGATTCCATCATCCATTTTGCCGCCGACAGTTTAGTGGGAGAGTCCATGACTTCCCCGGCGAAGTATTACCGCAATAATGTGGCGGGGACATTGTCGCTTTTGGAAACCGCTATCCAAACAGGGATAAAATACATTGTGTTCTCCTCTACGGCAGCCACCTACGGCGAACCCGAGGAAGTGCCCATCAAGGAGGATGCCGAAAAAAAACCGACCAGCGTATATGGCAGGACCAAGCTGGTCATCGAGGAAATGCTCGAGGATTTTGACCGGGCTTATGGTTTGAAATACACCGCCCTTCGCTATTTCAATGCGGCAGGAGCCCATGAAAGCGGCAGCATCGGAGAGGATCACATGCCAGAGACCCATCTTATTCCCATCATCATGCAGGTTCTGCTGGGAAAGCGGGAGAAGCTGAACATCTTCGGTACGGATTATCTCACCCCCGACGGCACCTGCATACGGGATTATATCCATGTGACGGATCTGGCGGATGCCCATATCCTGGCCCTGGAGGCCATGCAGCAGGGGGCTCCCTCCACGGTGTATAATCTGGGGAATGGGAATGGCTTCTCCGTCAAGGAGGTCATCGATACGGTGGAGAAGGTTACCGGGAAAAAGGTGGCCTGGGAAGAGGGGCCGCGGCGGCCGGGAGATCCGGCGGTGCTGATTGCCAGCTCCGAGAAGATCATCCGGGAGCTGGGCTGGCAGCCCAGCTTCAACAGGCTGGATGATATCGTGGCTTCGGCCTGGAAATGGCACGAAAGCCATCCCGACGGCTTTTGACGGCCGGCCTTCCTATATCATTGCCACTTTTTATGCGTAGAAGGCATGTCCTCCGATGGTGGTGACATAGGAGCGGTTTTTCACGATCCATGTGCCTGCCGCCTTGGCAGGATTGAAGAAATAGAGGGCATTGCCTACCGGTTTTTTCGTTCCGTAATAGCTTTCCCTGGCTGCCTTCATGCTGTCGGCACTGGGGGTATTATGGATGGTGCCGTCGGCAACGGGACTGAACTGGGGAATGCCTTGATAGTATTCGAAGATTACCTTATAGACGGTATCGGGAAATTGCTTGGATTGTACCCTGTTCATGATGACGTTCCCCACGGCCAGTTTGCCCAGGTAGGGTTCGCCTCCGGCTTCCGCTTCGATGATGCGGGCCAGCCAGTAGATGTCCCCCTCCTCCTGGCTCGATCGGGTCGATCCGCCTCTGGAGGCTGTGGACTGCTGATAAAGGGCGCCCTTGGTTTGGGGCCCGGCGATGCCGTCCACCATCAAACCGTGATCCCTCTGGAAGGTCTTGACGGCTTCCGTGGTAATTCTGCCGTAATAGCCGGTGACATTGGCGTGAAAATAGCCCTTTGCCTTCAGGGCGTTTTGGAGCTTTGTGACCTCCGGGCCCCGGCTGCCCCACCTTAAAAGGGAGCTGCTTTCTGATCCCTTGTAGAGAGAGCCCAAAGTCTGAGGCCCTGCGATGCCGTCTACGACCAAACCGGCGGATTTCTGGTAGTTTCGCACGGAATTCCTGGTAATGGTTCCGTAGTAGCCGGTGGATTTGGCGCTGAAAAAACCCTTGGCTTTCAGGGTGTTTTGTAGTTTGGTTACTTCCGGTCCCCTCATGCCATAGGACAGGCAGCTTGCAGCCAATGCCTTTCCCCCGGGGAAGAGAAGTAAGCCGCTAAGTATTGTGCCTGCAGTAAATGCTGCGATTTTTTTGGATAAGTTCATGATACATACAACCCCTTCCGTTTATTGCTTCCGGAGTTAGCTGACGGGTGCGGGATAGAAGGCATCCCTACCATCATACATGGATTAACCCCTGGATCCGGTTCCTCCGTACCCTCATGCATCAGGGATTCAGCGTGATTGTTTAGTGGTAGTATGACAGAAATGTCGATTTGTGTCAAAGATAGGATTTTTTTAAAATCCTTTAAAATATTACAATTCTGTTACATGAATGTAAAATCCGTGTAACAATCTACTTTTTCCTACCCGATACCAATATTATGCAAGATCGGTCTTTAGAGGAGTCTGGCGAGGAGGAAAGAAAGGGAAAAGAAGAGGCGGGGAAAGCTAGTTAATATTGATTAGTTACGGCTAGGAAGGATTTGAGAGCTTAAAAGGGGGAATTCGCCGTTTGATTAAATTTTCAGAAAACAGTATGATTAAGCTAGGAAAAGTGTAGTCGTATGGATAATATCTTTAAAGGAGAGTGAGTCTTCCTTGGACGACTCGTATTTATGGGTCACTTTGGTTGCTTATTTAGTAGGTGCCTTTTATCTGGCAAGAAAGATAACCAAGGGAAAAGAAGTCAGAGAAGAGTAAATTGGGTGTAAAAGCCCAGTTTTTTTTTGTCTAAAACCAGAAATCATTGAAGGGCATGGGGCTTCAAACTACGGCAGCTCGGCTTGGACTGTATTTCCCATGAAATCCATGATATAATGATGCCAGCCGCTTTGTCAGAAATAAAGGCATCATTTTTTGTTGAAAAATAATTTCGGGAAACAAAAGGAGAATGAAAGTATGAAGGTCAGAAAAGCGATTATACCTGCCGCAGGCTTGGGTACCCGTTTTTTACCCGCTACCAAAGCACAACCCAAAGAGATGCTGCCCATCGTTGACAAGCCTACAATCCAGTTTATTGTGGAGGAAGCCATTGCCTCGGGAATTGAGGATATTATCATTGTAACCGGCCGGAATAAAAGGGCCATTGAAGACCATTTCGACAAATCCCTGGAGCTGGAGCTGGAGCTGAGGAAGAAGAAAAAAGATGATCTTCTCCATTTGGTGGAGGACATATCCAACCTGGTGGATATCCACTATATCCGGCAGAAGGAGCCCAAGGGCCTGGGCCATGCCATTTACTGCGCCCGTTCTTTTATCGGCAATGAGCCCTTCGCCGTCCTCCTTGGGGATGACATCGTGGACGCCCCTGTTCCCTGTCTCAAACAGCTTATTGATGTGTATAATGAATACAAGACAACCGTTCTGGGGGTACAGGAAGTGGATTGGGAGGATGTGGACAAGTACGGCATTGTATCCCCTGAGCATATTGAAGATCGGGTTTATAAGGTGAAGGACCTGGTGGAAAAGCCATTAAAGGAGGAGGCTCCTTCCAATATCGCCATCCTGGGCCGTTATATCATCACCCCTCAGATCTTCAGCCTGCTGGAGAATACTCAACCCGGCGCAGGGGGCGAAATTCAGCTGACCGATGCCTTGCGGGAGCTGGCCGGACAGGAAGCCATGTATGCCTACAGCTTTATCGGCAAGCGCTATGATGTAGGGAATAAGCTGGGATTCCTGGAAGCCACCATTGAGTTTGCCCTGAAGAGGGAGGATTTGAATAAGTCCTTCCGCCACTATTTAAAGAAGCTGGTGAAGGAACAGGGCATTATGGATGAAGCATAGCCGTAGATGCTGAAAGCGAATAAGGATCCTGAAGAACAGGAAAGAGAACCGGATTCACCCGGTTCTCTTTATCTTCGTACAGAGCTTTATCGGTTCGCGATAAAAAGGCCTCCAATAATCAATATGGCAACACAGATTAAGGAGAAGAATAAGACCACGTGTTCTTTTTCCTTCGATGTCAGAAGGTATTCATTAGGGGAACTAAATGCCTCCTTTTTCACGAACAACTTCTTCAAAGCACGGAGGGTCACCATTTCATTCACTCCTTTATGTCGAAACACTGCGCGGTGTCATCGCGATTGATGATAAATGATGTGAAAATTAGGGCTATTTGAATCATACGCATATCATTTTAGCATGCCAAGTTCGAGAATAAAAGATAAAAAATGAAATTTCACAAAATTGATATGTTTATCCTAGAATAGTCCAAAAGTCCTAATAATAATATTTTCCCCCACTTTTCTCTTTTTCATTAAAGTATTTTCCATATGGCGGGTGGATTTTGTTATAATAATGGGGATAGCTGTGGATCGCTCCGTTCCTGTTGCATGGCAGGCGGCAGGAATGGGATACTATAGGAGATGCATATTTTGGGATACAAGGAGGAAGCAAGATGAGCATTATCCGGAATTCCAGGCTGGCCCGCCAGGGGCATGACAAGATCCGGTGGGTAAAGAAATACATGCCCTTGTTGAACCGGCTGGAGGAGGAATTTTCGAGGGAAAAACCCTTTAAGGGAAAAAAGATCAGCCTTTCTGTCCACCTGGAGGCGAAGACGGCTTACCTTTCAAAGGTCCTGGCAGCAGGTGGAGCCGAGATGGCCGTCACCGGCAGCAATCCCCTGTCCACCCAGGACGATGTGGCGGCTGCCCTGGTGGAGGACGGTTTGACGGCATACGCCTGGTATGGAGCCACGGAGGAGGAATACCGGGATCATTTGGAAAAAACCTTGGCGTTTGGGCCGGATATCATCATTGATGACGGGGGCGATCTGGCCCATATTCTCCACACCGATCGAAGAGATCTGGCAGAGCATGTGATGGGCGGATGTGAGGAGACGACTACGGGCGTGCTGCGGCTGAAGGCCCGGGAGCGGGAGGGGCAGCTTTTATTTCCCATGGTGTCGGTCAACGATGCGTACTGTAAATACCTGTTTGATAATCGATACGGGACGGGCCAATCGGTCTGGGACGGCATCATGCGGACCACCAATCTGATCGTGGCCGGGAAGACTGTGGTGGTGGCCGGTTACGGCTGGTGCGGACGGGGAGTGGCCATGAAGGCCAAGGGCCTGGGGGCTGATGTCATCATCACCGAGATCAATCCCATCAAGGCCATTGAGGCGGTCATGGACGGTTTCCGGGTGATGACCATGGAGGAGGCAGCCCCCCTGGGGGATATCTTCATTACCGTCACCGGATGCAACAAGGTCATCCGAAGGGAGCATTTTGAAAGGATGAAGGACGGCGTGCTGCTCGCAAACGCCGGCCACTTCGATGTGGAGGTCTACAAGCCCGACCTGGAGGCCCTTGCAAGGGAGATCCGTCCGATGAGGCGGAACATCCAGGGCTATGTCATGGAGGACGGGAGGGTCCTCAACCTGCTGGCGGAGGGCCGCTTGGTGAACCTGGCGGCAGGCGACGGCCATCCCGCGGAGATTATGGATATGAGCTTTGCCCTGCAGGCCCTGTCCGCCCGCTACATCCTGGAGAACCACGACAGGATGGACAGAAAGGTATATGAGGTGCCCGGGGAGATTGATCAGCGGGTGGCCCGTATGAAGCTGGAAGCCATGGGGATCCGTATCGACAGCCTCCTGCCGGAGCAAAAGGAATATCTGGAAGGCTGGGAATAAGATGAACATTTTAATACGGAATGCAGAAATATATACGATGGATCCGGAGAATACACATTTTACCGTTGGAAGCCTGTGCATAGAGGATGATACAATTAGCTATGTAGGTCCGAAGGAGGGCGTTCCCGGGGATTTCCATCCGGATCGGATCATAGAAGGCAAGGACAGGCTGCTGATCCCCGGCATGGTGAACGGCCACACCCATCTGGGGATGACCTTGTTCCGGGGATATGCCAACGGTCTGCCCCTATGGGAGTGGCTGTCGGAAAAAATCTGGCCCCTGGAGGATCAGATCGACGGGGAGGACGTGTACTGGGCTTCCCTTCTTGGCATCATGGAATTGCTGGCGGGGGGCTGCACCGCCTTCTCGGATATGTATTTCTTCATGGATCGCGTAGCGGAGGCCGTGGAGGAGGTGGGCATCCGGGCAGTCCTGGCAAGGGGCCTTCAAGGTCCTGATGCTAATTCAGACCTGCGACTGAAGGAGAACAGGGAGCTTCACCGGAACTGGCATAACAAGGCCCAGGGCCGCATCAAGGTCATGGCAGGCCCCCATGCGGAGTATACCTGTTCGCCGGAATTTCTTATTCAGGCTATGGAGCTGGCGGATGAGCTGGGGACCGGTATCCATATCCATGTCTCCGAGACCGAACGGGAAGTGGAGGAATGCCGGGGACGTCACGGGAAAAGTCCCGTTGCCTTCCTGGCCGATCTGGGGATATTGGACCGCCATGTGACGGCTGCCCACTGTGTGGTGCTGGATCAGGAGGACCTGGATATCCTGGCGGATAAAGGGGTATTTGTCGTACATAACCCGGGAAGCAATCTGAAGCTGGCCAGTGGATTTGCTCCCGTGACGGAAATGAAGAAAAAGGGAATCACCGTTTGCCTGGGCACGGACGGTGCTGCCAGCAACAACAACCTGAACCTCTGGGAGGAGATGTCCCTGGCGGCCTTGATTCACAAGGGCGTCACAAAAGACGCTACTGCCCTGCCGGCTTCCGAGGCCCTTCGAATGGCGACCTTCGCCGGAGCGAAAGCCCTGGACTGGGACGGGGAAATCGGCTCCCTGGAGGTAGGGAAAAAAGCGGATTTGGTGATGGTGAACGGGAACAAACCCCACTATTACCCAAAGACGGATATGGAGGCCCATCTGGTGTACAGCGGCCAGGCTTCCGATGTGGAGCTGGTGACGGTCAACGGAAAAGTTATCTATGAAAAGGGCGAATTCCTGACCATTGACCGGGAAAGGGTTTTTTATGAAATCAAAAGGATTGCCGGGAGATTATACAAATAAAATTGGAAATAAGGGAAGGAAGAGCTGGAGGATGTTGCGGAAAGGGATTGTTTTTTTGTGTTGTATAGGCCTTCTGACGGCCTTGATGGCTTGTGGAGGCGGAAGCCGTGAAGCTTCCGTACCTCGCCGGGAAAAGCTTGCGCCGAAATCACCTATCAAGGGCTATTATGATGTGGATCAGTCCTTTGAGGGTGGGGAAGAGACCGATGATGTGAATCTGAAGGCCATGACCATCCGGGAGGAGAATGGGGAAACCCTCATCACCATGGATTTCGTATATGGTAGTATAAGATTTGGGGTGGATGAAGCCGGTCTGGACGCTCCCCCTTTGTATATTACGGAAGAGCTCAGGGATCCATATCGCTTTGTACTCCATGTCGATGGGTTGAATTATTGGGATTATACGGTGGATGCACCGTGGGAGGAGCTTTCTTTTGTAAAGGGCCATTTTAAAGAGCTGCCCATGGACAACACCAATACTGCCCTCTATTTTCAGCTGGCAGGTCCCGCGGCTTATCAGGTAGAGGAGGACGAGGGAAGGCTTGTACTAAAGCTCCGTCCCCTGGAGGGAGAAAGCAAAAAGGCTTACTACGTCGTGATGAACGCCTTCGACGAATACCAGAATGACGAATTTCCCCGGGATGCAGGCTTAACGCCTAGCCTGTGCGAGGACGGTATGAATGTGACCTTGATCTCCCAGCCCTTTTCTACGGAAAAGGAAGCGGAGAAATTCGAGGATTCCCTGGTCAGGAAGCTGGGAGAGAAATATGCCGGCAAGGTAATCCGGATCATAGAGCTGGATGGGAAAGCCCTGCCTCCATACGACAAAGGAGCGGACTTGGAGGGGATCGAAAAGAAACCTATGATCAAGGCGAAGGGAGAGACCCACACCCTGCCCGTTCTGATTCCCGACGGCCGTTTCCTGGATTGGAGCCTTGATAAAAAGGCCTTTGTGTATGCAAAACCCCTTTCCGACGAGGAAGACATCCATAATGATCTCCCCCTCATCAATGAGGAGGTATGGATCGGCGGGGTGGACGGGCAGCGGCAGCCTTTTATGGAAAACGAGTTCTCATCCATTCTGCAGGCGCGATTTTCTCCCGACGGCAAAAAGTTGGCCTTGCTGGAACAGCTGGAGGATTTTCGAATCCTGTATATATATGACATAGAGACAAAGGAGATCCTGGATCTCTCCGACGAGGGGTTTGGAACCCATACCATCACCTTCTGCTGGTCCGATGACAGCAGAACTGTCTATGCCATGACAGGTGAGGAGGAGCCTTATCTGATGGCATATGACCTCGAACAGGATCCCGATGAAAGGCTAAGGCAGCTGGAAGATCAGCCGGGGACCTATGGGGATGTGGAGTTTTGGAACGACCGGCTGTATTTCGCTGACGAAAACGCGGGGGACGGAGGAGTGATCTATTCCCTGGATCCCGCCGGGGGCAGCAGGGCGGTATTTGCCCAGGGTTCCAGCCTGAAGCTTTCCCCGGATGGGGAATGGATGGCCATTGAGGAACTGATGGAAGGGGAAGAGGATGAGCTCCTCACCAGGCTGAAGATCAGGAATATGGCAAACGGCGAGGAGCGGATCATCAACGAAGGGAAGCTGGTGATGAGCTACCAGTGGTCCTGGGATGGGGATAAGCTTTACTATACCGTGGATAAGGGGATGGATGTGGACGAAGAGGAACTTTTTGCTACCAACCTTAGGGTATATAGCCTGTCTTCCCAGACCGATGAGGAGCTTTTTGACCTGATGACCAGCGAATTTTACCTCTCCAACGAACCGGATCAGCTGCTCCTTGTGGATATGTATATGTCCGAAGGGAATTATATCCCCGTTACCTATAAGCTGGATATCAAGAAATTTATACAATAATGGTGTAAAGGATCAAGAAAAATGACCGGTATCAATCCGGTCTTTTTTTCGCAAAAACTATTGTAATTCTGTACAAATGGGTTATAATAATATTAAGGTCAAAGAAAGTCAAAGATTAGGAGGTGAGGGTAATGGCCAGAATCAGTGATACCATAGAGGAGTTCATAAAAGCTCTCATCCGGGAAGCAGAGGGAGAGATTGAGCTCCAGCGGAACGAACTGGCGGACTATTTCAATTGTGCCCCTTCCCAGATAAATTATGTGCTTGCAACCCGGTTCAACCTGGATCGAGGATATTATATTGAAAGCCGCAGGGGCGGTGGGGGCTATATTCGTGTAACTCGGATCGATGTGGATAAGAATGATTACCTGCTCCATCTGGCGACCTCCAAGATAGGCAAGGATCTGAGCCTGCATACGGCGGAAGCCATCATCGACAGGTTAGAGGAGCAGAAAATCGTCACCAAGCGAGAAGCAGCCCTTATGAAATCTGCTATAAGCGACAAGGCCATTGCCATCCCGGCTACTTTGAAGGATGCTATAAGGGCGAAGGTGTTTAAGGCCATGATTATTTCCCTCATTGCCCATGGGGATAAGTAGGAAGATTCGCCTGCAAGGAGGTTTGTAGAAGCATGATTTGCGATGATTGTAAGAAAAATGCTGCGAGTGTCCATTATACTACCATCATCAATGGACAAAAGCAAGAGCTTCACTTATGTGAGGAGTGTGCAGGCAAACGCAATGAACTGAACATCTTTACACCCTTCTCCATGAGTGATTTTTTGGCCAGTTTTCTGGATATTGGACAGGGTTCCCATACTGTACCGATTGGGACGGCCAAGGTACCCAAATGCGACCGATGCGGCATGACCTTTACCCAGTTTCAGAAAATAGGCCGTTTGGGCTGCAGCAACTGCTATAACGCCTTTAAGGAGCAGCTGTCACCCGTTCTGCGGCGCCTTCACGGAAGCCTGCAGCATAGCGGAAAGATACCGAGAAAGGCGGGGGCTGAGCTCCGGGTACGCAGGGAATTGGAGCAATTGAAGGCAGAACTGAACCAGGCCATCCGGATAGAGGCCTTTGAAAGGGCTGCAGAGCTGCGGGATAAGATTCGAGAGCTGAAAAAGAAGACCAAGGAGTAGGGAGGGTTTGATATGCCCATGTGGATGGAGATGAACGGTCCGGAAGGGGATGTGAATATCAGCAGCCGGGTCCGGCTGGCGAGAAATTTCCATGATATTCCCTTTCCCACCATGATGGATACAAAAGGGGCCCAGGAAGTGGCCAGAAGGGCCAGAGAGGCAGTCATGAAGCGGAAGCAGTCCAAGGGGCAGGCGTATCATTTTCTGTCCCTGATGGATCTGCCCACTGTAGAGCAGCAGGTTCTGGTGGAGAAGCATCTGGCCAGTCCCGATCTGCTGCGCTATCCGGATAAGGGAGCCCTCTTAGTGAGGGACGATGAGACCATCAGTATTATGATTAACGAGGAGGATCATCTTCGTATTCAATGCCTGCTTCCGGGCTTGCAGCTGGAGGAAGCCTGCCAAAGAGCAATCGAAATCGACGATTCCATCGAGGAAGCGAATGAGTATTCCTATGATGAGCAGCTGGGTTATCTCACCTGTTGTCCGACCAATGTTGGAACGGGAATGCGGGCTTCCGTGATGATGCATTTGCCGGCGCTGGCCATGACGGGATATATTGGATCGGTGCTCCAGGCCGTATCCAAAATCGGCCTTGCCGTAAGAGGGATTTACGGGGAGGGGACGGAAGTCCTGGGGAATATGTACACGATCTCGAACCAGATAACCCTGGGGCAGACGGAGGAGGATATCATCCGAAACCTGATCGATACCTCCCGTCAGATTATCGGTAAGGAAAGGGCAGCCAGGAATACGATCCTAAAGAATAAAACCGTTGAACTGGAGGATCGCCTCTTCAGATCCTACGGCATCTTTGCCAACGCTCGCAGGATGGACTCCAAGGAATTCATGAAGCTGTTATCGGATGTCCGTCTGGCCATTGATCTGGGATTGATTGCCCATATCGATCGACCCACCATCAACCGCCTCATGATCCAGGGACAGCCCGCCAGCCTGCAGAAAATGGAGGGCAGGGAATTGTCTCCGGAAGAGCGGGATGTCATCAGGGCGAAACTGGTGCGGAAGACAGTGCAGGGGTTGGATTAGGGTATTCCTCTAGGGTGACCAGCCGCCAGCCGCTGGCCGCCAATCGTGTATCGCCTGTGTATTTCTCCGGGGCGGATTTCAGTAGGTCTTCGAAGCAAAATCGTTTGGCGTTGGGCAAACTCTATGACCGACGAAGGGTAGGGGTGGACGACTCTGTCCACCCGGGGAAATGATCTGCATTCGACGGATGTGTTTGTACATCAAACCAATTCGGGCAGACAGGGTCGTCTGCCCCTACAATATCACGTTCCATACCTTCCGTTCACGGAAAATATCTGGTTCATTAACTGAAAATCGTGAATGAAAAATACCCTATAGGAATACCGAAACAGCGGCAGGCGGCAGGCGATTGGCCTCCCCAAAGGATTATATATGTTTCAATAAGTTCATGCAGGGTAATAATAAAGAGAATGAAGTTTAAATATGATGATCATGTAAAGATATAGAGTCATGTGTTGAGATGAGGAAAGGAGTGAAAACATGGCGTTTTTCGGAAGATTTACAGAAGGAGCTCAGAGGGCGTTGGTATATGCCCAGGAGGAAGCTCGTTCTTTGGGACATAATTATGTAGGTACGGAGCATCTTCTTCTGGGTCTGCTGAGGGTAGAAGAAGGAGCGGCCGCAAAGGTGCTGAAAGGACTGGGAGTGGATACCGAACGCGTAAGGGCCAAGGTAGTAGAGTTGGTTGGCAAAGGGAATTTCAATTTTAAAGAAGGATTTGGCTATACCCCCAGGACCAAGAGGGTGATGGAGCTGAGCTTTTATGAAGCTCGGAACCTGGGCCACAACTATGTGGGCACAGAACATCTCCTTCTGGCATTAATCCGGGAGGGAGAGGGAGTTGCAGCCCGGATCCTCATGGACAACAACATCAATATCCAGCAGGTTCGGGAACAGGTTATTAAACTCTTAAAAGAGGAAGATGCGGAGCCCCATAGCCCGGCGAAGGGAAGACAAAGCAGTACACCTACTCTGGATCAGTTTGGCAGGGACTTAACGGAGGCTGCTGCCGAGGGCAAGCTGGATCCTGTTATTGGCCGGGACAATGAAATTGAGCGGGTGGTTCAAATCCTCAGCCGGCGTACCAAGAACAATCCCGTGCTGATCGGAGAACCTGGGGTTGGAAAAACGGCCATTGCCGAGGGATTGGCCCAGCGGATTGTAGAAGGGAACATTCCCGAGCTTCTCCGGAATAAGCGGGTGGTTACCCTGGATCTGTCCGGTATGGTGGCAGGAGCCAAGTACAGGGGTGAGTTTGAGGAGCGATTGAAGAATGCGATGGTGGAAATCCGAAAGGCCGGCGACGTCATCCTATTCATTGATGAGATGCACACCATCATCGGTGCCGGAGCTGCAGAGGGAGCCATCGATGCTTCCAATATCCTGAAGCCCGCCCTGTCCAGAGGTGAGATACAGGCCATTGGTGCGACTACCCTGGATGAATACCGGAAGCATGTCGAGAAGGATCCGGCCCTTGAAAGAAGATTTCAGCCTGTCATGGTGGGCGAGCCCAGCAAGGAGGAGGCTATACAGATTCTCTTCGGGCTGAGGGACCGCTATGAAGCCCATCACAAGGTGAGGATCACCGACGAGGCCATTAAGGCGGCCGTTGATTTGTCGGATCGTTATATCACGGATCGTTTTCTGCCGGACAAGGCCATTGATCTGGTGGATGAAGCGGCATCCCGTGTGAGGATTATGCGATTTACCGCACCTCCCGCCATGAAGGAGCTGGAGGAAAAGCTGGAGGATATCCGCAAGGAAAAAGAAGAGGCTGTCATGAACCAGAATTATGAGAAGGCAGCCAGAATGAGGGATGAAGAGAAGAAAGTAAAGGAAGAGATGGAAAAAATAAAGAAGGATTGGGAAAACAGGAAGCATCCTGCCGCCGAAACGGTGAGAGAAGAGGATATTGCCGAGATCGTTTCCAGCTGGACCGGAATCCCGGTGAATAAGTTGACCGAGGAAGAATCCCAAAGACTTCTGAATATGGAAGATGTCCTGCACCGGCGGGTGATCGGCCAGGATGAAGCGGTGAAGGCTGTATCCAGAGCTATCCGGAGGGCATATGCAGGCTTGAAGGATCCCAACAGGCCGATTGGCTCCTTTATATTCCTGGGTCCCACCGGTGTGGGAAAAACCGAGCTTTCCAGAGCCTTGGCAGAAGCCCTTTTCGGTGATGAGGAGGCCATGATCCGAATCGATATGTCAGAATATATGGAGCGGCATACTGTATCCCGCCTGATCGGTTCACCTCCGGGATATGTGGGATATGAAGAGGGTGGTCAGTTGACCGAGAAGATCCGCACAAAGCCTTATTCCGTTGTCCTTCTGGATGAAATTGAGAAGGCACATCCGGATGTCTTCAATATCCTGTTGCAGATCATGGAGGACGGTCGTCTGACGGATGGAAAAGGCAGGACGGTAGACTGCAGAAATACCGTAATCATCATGACTTCCAACGTAGGCGCCCATACCATCCGTGACCGGAAAACCGTAGGCTTCACAGCGGCAGTTGATAGGGAGGGAACCTATGAGCGGATGAAGGAAAACGTGATGGATGAATTGAAGAGAACCTTCCGTCCCGAGTTCCTCAACCGTATCGACGAAATCATCGTCTTCCATGCCCTGGAAGAGGAACATACCCGTCAGATCGTCAAGCTGATGCTGGCCAGTGTGGCAAAGCGGCTTAAAGAAAGGGATGTTCACCTTGAGGTGACCCCGAAGGCCGAAGAATTCCTGGCAATAGAAGGATTTGATGTCGCCTATGGCGCCCGACCCCTGCGAAGGGCAATCCAGCGTATGGTAGAGGATAACCTGTCCGAGGAGCTGCTGGCAGGCCGGGTGAAGATTGGTGATAAGGTGCTGGCGGATGTTGAAAATGATAAACTGGTTTTCAGAAATCTGAGCCTGGAACCACAAAGAAAATAAATGACAAAAAAGTGGAACCCTTTGAGGGCTCCACTTTTTTTGTTGGGCGATTCCTACTCTGGGCTGGGGTATTCCTTTAGAGAGGCCAGCCGCCGGCTGCCGGCCGCTTGCCGCTATTCGAGTATGCCTTTGGAGCGGATTTTGGTAAACCTTCGAATCGAATTCGTTTGGCGTTTCGCGGACTCTATGAGCAACGTAGGGTAGGGGTGGACGACTCTGTCCACCCGAAGAAATGATCATATATTTAGGAATAAACAATTCCGGGCAGACAGGGTCGTCTGCCCCTACCATATCACGTTCCTCTCTTCACTGTAAGGTCCAAATGAACCGATAGAATACCTTGGGATATTGTCACCTTAAGAATTGCCCCAGAGGAATACCCCAGCCCAGGCAATGTCCGCGAAGCAAATCAAATCAGATTCAACAGAAACATGGCTACTATCCCCACCGACACTGTCAGGAACAGATTCCTTGTCCGCGCGGCGACGAAAAAGCAGGGGATGGAAGCCCAGAGGGCTTTGTTGCTGAAGGAGAGCGCAACATGGCCATCCTGCATAAACAGGGTCGGCGCCAGGAGGGCGGCCAGAACCGCCACGGGAATGTATTTCAGCCAGCTCAGAAACCAGTCCGGCAGATTGACCTTGGATAAAATGGCAATGGGCAGCACCCGGGGAAGATAGGTGACCAGGCTCATTCCGACAATGACAAGGAGGATTTCTTTTTCCATCCTTCCATCACCACCCCGACGGTTGCCCCAATGATTGTGGCAAGTATGATATTCAAGTTTCCATCCAGTAGAGTCAGCAGCCCGATGGAGAGGGCTCCGGAGAAAAGGGCTACCAGAAGCTCCTGCCGATTATTCATCTGCATCAGCAAAAGCCCAATGAACATGGCAGGCAGGGCATAATTCAGGCCAAGCTTATCCGGATTGGGAATGAGGTTGCCCAGCACCCCGCCAAGGACCGTGCTGATGATCCATGCAAGCTGGGAGGTGAAGTGGAGGCCCAAAAAGAAAGAACTTTCCTGACTTCCCTTCTTTACCTCGGTGATCCCTACTGCAAAGGTTTCATCCGTAATGCCAAAGGAAATGACGGATTGAAGCAGGGGAGAAACCCCTTTCAAATAAGTAGATAGGGATGCACTCATCAGCAGATGGCGGAGGTTGACCAGGAATGTCGTGGCAATGATCCCGCCAACGGAAGCTTGGGCAGCTATCATGCCGGCAGCAATAAACTGGGAAGAGCCGGCATACACCAGCAGGGACATCAGAAAGATCTCCAGGATGGTCAAACCCTGCTGGACGGCCATCACACCAAAAGCAAGGCCAATGGGTACATATCCCAGGACGATGGGCGATGCCTTTTTCGCACCTTGTATGAATACCCTTTGACTCATGGCTCTGCCCATTCAGAAAAGATTGTCATGGATCCTGACCAGCTCCGGATCTATGGCCTTTGTGGATGTGACGGCCTGTTCCAGGTCAACGGATACAATCTTATTGTTTTGAAGAGCTACCATCCTGTTCTTTTCGCCCTTTAAGAGAAGCTCTACGGCTTTATATCCAAAGCGTACGGCCAGGGTAAGATCAAAATGGGTTGGATTTCCTCCACGCTGGGTATGGCCCAGGACGACGATCCTGGGGCGTATACCGGTCATTTCCTCCAGCTCTTTGCTGAAATCAGCAGCCCTGGCTACCCCCTCCGCCAGCAGCACCGTGGCATAGGGTGCACCGGATTGACTCTTCCCCACGATATCCTTGGCCAGCTTTTCCATGCTAAAGGGAATCTCAGGGATAAGGGCAAAATCGCAATCCCCCGATATGGCAGAAGCGAGGGTAAGGTAGCCGCATCCCCTGCCCATAACTTCTATCAGAAAAACACGAAAATCGTTTTCCATCAGGATGGATTCAGCGCCTTCCTTGATGTGCAAAATGGCATCAAGGACCACGTTGCAGGCAGTATCCACCCCCAGGGAGAAATCCGTAAAAGGAACGTCATTGTCGATGGTGGCGGGTATGCCCATCATGGGAACACCCAGCTTCACCAGATCCCATGCCCCCGACAGGGATCCGTTCCCACCTATGACGATGATGGCATCCAGTTCATGTTCCTTTATATTGGCCAAGGCCTTTTGCATGCCTTCCTGTGTTTTGAAGGCCATGCTCCGGGCGCTTTTCAGAAAACTACCGTTATCCAGAGAACGCGGGGATGTAATGGAGGGAGTCAGGATCGTGTATTTATTTTTCAACAATCCATGATAGCCCTCATAAAAACCAATGAGTTCAATGCCGTTTTTGGCACATGTCTTAGATACTGCATGGATGGCAGCATTTGAAGCAGATGCATTTCCTCCACTGGTTAAAATTCCTATTTTCTTCATTTTAGAAAAACTCCTTGTCCTCTATGATAATAGTTATCAATAGTTTACTATACCCAAAGTATAAAAAACAAGGTTTTTATACTTTGAGCAGTTTTCGACGGAGAAACTATTAATTTTTTAAAAAGGACTTCGTGGTTTTCTGTCGAATATTGTTTTTAATGCTCTGAGGGGAATGATTGAGGAGTCGTAAGCTGATTTTTCAAAAAAAGAGGGGGAACTTGTTTGCATCTACCGATACATCATGAAGACGGTTATCCAAAGATGACATCCCGCGATGTGATAACACTGGTTCTGTTGATTTTGATATCGGTGTTCCTTTATGCTGATCAGAACGTTGTAAACCCGGTTATCCAGGAATTACAGCAAGAATACGGTGTACCAAAGGACAAGATTGGGATCATTGGCTCTGCTTTTCTGCTTCTGGGTGCCCTTGTCAGCTTGATATGGGGTTATTATACCGATAAGGTGTCCCGTAAGAATCTTCTCGTGTTTACCGTGTTGCTGGGAGAGATACCCTGCTTCCTGTGCGGGTTTCGCCTGTTTACTCAGACATATGAGCAATTTCTGTTTTTAAGGATTTTGACGGGAATTGGAGTAGGGGGGATATTTCCCCTGACCTATTCACTGGTGGCTGATTATTTCAAAGCAGAGCATCGGGTAACGGCTGTGGCATGGGTAGGCGTGGCATGGGCTGTAGGCCAGGTTATGGGTCAGGCAATTGCAGGTTTTTTGGTGGAAGATTATGGTTGGCGGCTGCCTTTTATCCTGGTGTCCGTGCCGAATTACGTCCTCGTGCCACTTTTTTTCGCTTTTGCCCGGGAACCCAAAAGGGGCGCCACGGAAGAGCAACTGGAGGAGTTGTTCCAGGCAGGCAGAGAATACACTTCTGTCATCAAACCTTCGGATTTTAAACGTATCCTGCGTATTCCTACGAATGTGCTGGCCTTTTTGCAAGGGGTTCCAGGAACCCTTCCGTGGGGTATCCTGCCCTTTTTCTTTGTGGACTTCTACAGGGAGGTAAAGGGTTTTCATGCGGATATTGCCACCAGCCTGACCGTGATTTTTGGGATGGGTACCATCCTGGGCGGCTTGATCGGGGGGCATGCAGGCCAGGAATTATACAAGCGCAATCCGAAGTACCTGCCTTTCTTTTCAGGCCTTTCCATTGTTTTAGGTGTTTTCCCGTGGTATTACATGACGGCCATGCAGTTTCCGCCGGATCCCGGATGGTCGGAATTTATCCTGCCTTCCATTGTCGGTTTTTTTGCCGGCGTGATCGTCAGCCTGGCTTCTGCAAATGTGAAAGCCCTGCTGATGGCGGTCAATCCTCCGGAGAACAGGGGATCGGCCTTTGCCATTTTTAATCTCACGGACAGCATCGGAAAGGGGATCGGTCCTTGGCTGGGAGGCCTGCTGATTAAAGGGATGGGATACGGTTTTACCCTGAACTTTGCCATTAGCTGGTGGATACCTTCCGGCATATTGTTCCTCCTCATCATTTTTACAGTGGAGAGGGACAAACGAAGGATGGAGGAACACCTGCATCGAATGGCCCGTTGATGCAGTCTGTCTGACAGACATATGAAGCCTTGGAAATTTGTTTTCCGAGGTTTTTTGTCTGGAAATGATCGTTCATTCATATTAAGATAATGTTGGGAAATACTGTATGAAAACGGCCGCTTGTCGCTATTTAGGTATTCCTATAGGGTATTTTTCGTTGACGATTTCCGCTTAACGGCCCCTAAACGAATCAGATATGATCCGTGAACGAACCATATGAAACGAGATATTGTAGGGGCAGACGACCCTGTCTGCCCGGGAATAGTTTAGTACCCCTACCCTTCGTCGGTCATAGAGTTTGCTCAATGCCCAACGGGAGGCTCCAGAGGAATACCCCAGGGCAAGGTTTCATCCGATGCGAGCAAGGGTATAAGTGTATTGGAGATGCAAAAGAATGGAGGGATTTCCCATCGATAAGACATTGACGAAGAAGGCTTGCATTTTTGTGATATTTGGTGCAACAGGGGATTTGGCCCAGCGAAAGCTGTTTCCCGCTGTGTACAATCTATATTTGGACGGCTCCCTGCCCGAGGAATTTGCAGTCGTTGCCATCGGCAGGAGGGACAAAAGCACGGAAGAGCTTCGGGAGGAATTGGCCGGCTATATCAGGGATTTTTCCCGGCAGGGCATAACAGATCCTGAAACGTGGGATCGTTTTGTTCGCCTCATCTATTACTGGAAGCTGGATTTCACCGATCATAGAGGCTATCATGACCTAAAGATCTATCTGGACAGCATTGACAGGGTCCACGGTACTGCAGGGAACAGGGTTTTTTACCTGGCAGCGGCCCCTGAATATTTTCTGCCCATCGCCCATCACCTCTACCTGAAGAAGATGGCGAGCAACCGGAGGAACTGGCAGAGGGTGGTGATCGAAAAGCCCTTTGGATCCGACCTTTCGTCGGCCAAGCGCCTGAACGATGGTCTTACCCAGGTATTCGATGAGCAGCACATATACCGGATCGATCATTATCTGGGGAAGGAAATGATGCAGAACTTGATGGTGATCCGCTTTGCCAATTCCCTGTTTGAGCCGGTATGGAATAATAAATACATCGACCATATTCAGATCAACTCCAGCGAAACCCTGGGCGTGATGAACCGTGGAAATTACTATGATAAAGCAGGGGCCCTCAGGGATATGGTGCAGAATCATATGCTGCAGCTCCTTACTCTGACGGCTATGGAGCCCCCCTATAGCCTCGATCCGGAGGCGATTCGGGATGAAAAGGTGAAGGTATTGAGGACTTTGGAGCCCCTCAGCCCGGATCAGGTTAGGCAGCAGGTGGTGAGGGGTCAGTATGGCAGGGGTTTCATCGATGGGCAAGCCGTTGCCGGATATAGGGAGGAGGATAAGGTATCCCCTCAATCCGACACGGAAACCTTTGTAGCTATGAAGGCAGAGATCGATAATTTCCGCTGGGCAGGCGTTCCCTTCTATATCCGGACGGGGAAACGTCTGGCTCGAAAATCCACGGAAATCATCATCCAGTTTTCAGAACTGCCGGGGGTGCTGTATTTTAAAGAGTTCGGCCCGATGGTGCCCAATCTTCTCGTCATCCGTGTACAGCCGGAGGAGGGAGTGATGCTTCATTTCAACGCCAAAAGGCCGGGCATTCGTAGTGAGATCATACCCGTAAAAATGGATTTCTGCCAAAACTGTGATGTGGAGGAGACCTCCCCTGAGGCCTATGAGCGGCTGCTGGATGATGTGATGCGGGGGGATTCCACCCTCTTTACCCGCTGGGATGAGGTAGAAGCTTCGTGGCGCTTTGTAGACAGCATTTCAGCCGCATGGGCTGAGGAAAAACCCGCCTTTCCCAATTATGATCCCGGCACATGGGGCCCCCGGGAGGCGGATGAACTCCTCCAGCGGGAAGGAAGAAGCTGGATGAATATTGAATAGGAACCCGTCCAGGGAACAGATAAAGGAGGTTGTTCACGATGACTATATATGATATCTCTATGAGTATTTATCCGGGCATGACGGTATACAAGAATAAGGCGGAAAAACAGCCTCGGATAGAAGTATTGAGGGATTTCGAAAACGGTCAGGGGGTCAGGGAATCCCGAATCCTGTTGGAACTTCATACGGGAACCCATATGGACGCTCCCCTCCATATGGTAGAGGGGGGCGCTACAACGGATATTTTTCAGGTGGAGAACATGGTATTAGCCTGCAGAGTCCTGGATTTGACGGATGTGGAGGATGGCATCGAAGCGTCCCATTTGGAAGAGTTCCATATCAAGGAAGGGGAGTTTATCCTGTTCAAAACACGGAACTCCTTTAGGGAAGGCTTCGATCCGGATTTTATCTATCTCAAACATGAAGGGGCGAAATACCTGGCAAAGCTGGGGATTAAAGGAGTGGGTATAGACGCCCTGGGAATTGAGCGGAGTCAACCGGATCATGCCACCCATAAAACCCTGCTGGAGCAGGGCATCCTGATCCTGGAAGGCCTGCGCCTGAAGGATGTACCGCCGGGCGAATACACCTTGGCGGCAGCACCCTTAAAAATCACCGGTGTGGAAGCGGCCCCTGTAAGGGCTCTGCTGATAGAAGGGAAGATATCCCGATAGTATCACAAAAGACATCACAAAAGGGTTGCCCGCTGTGAAAAAGCGAAGGCAACCCTTTATTTTTTGGGAAAATGGAGGGCGAAAATCGTTCCCATTCCCTCCCGGCTTTGCAGCTCAATGCGGCCTCCATTTTTCCGGACCAGCTTTCTTACAATGGGCAGACCCAGTCCCCTGCCATTTTCAGCTTTTGTACTGAAGCCCTCCTTGAAGATATTTTTTTGCGCTTCCGGAGGAATGATGGGTAGATTATTTTCCACTTCTATGATGTATTCCTGATCTGTTTCGTCGGTACAGATGCAGATTCGCTTGTCGGCACTCGACACTTCTTTGAGGGCTTCAATGGCATTGTCGATCAGATTGGTGAGAATGCTGGCCAGATCCACACCGCTGATGGAAAGATACTCAAGCGAGGACTCAATTTGAAGGTCCATCTCGATGCCCGCTTCCTGGGCCAGGGGAATCTTTTTCATAATTGTGGCCGTGGCTTCAGGAAGGTGGATCTGGAAGGGAATATAGATGGGGGCAATTTTTTCCGTCAATTCCCCGATATATTCCCGAACTCGATCGTAGCGTTCCAGTTGGAGAAGGCCTTGGATGACCTGAAGATGATTGATGAAATCGTGGCGTTGGGTGCGCAGAGCCAAAATGGTCTCATCGCTCTCCTTTAGCTTCAGAAGATTGATCTCCGCTTCCTTTTTCGCCTCGGTAAGTTCGAAGATGCGGCGAATGGACCGGAGAGAGATTATAGCGGTAATGATGACAAGGGCGTTGTATATAGAGGGAATCCACATATTAATAAACCCGTATTCGGTCAGGTAATTGAGTCCGTGCATGACCAGACTGATTGTCGTTTGAAATACAATGCAGAATATTATGAAAAACGTACTGTTTTCTGGATTCTTAAACATACAAAAGACTCCTATACATATAATCGTTATTTTCTCATTGTTTGTATATCGATGATCTTCAATTTCTTAAAATGTATGAGGAGTGAAAGGATAATTAAAGGAATACGAAGGAATAATCCATATAGAAAATACTTTATAGGATTGTCCATAGGAGGTCCACTTTGTACGTGGAGAATACAATTCGTTATAGGTACCATTAATATATCATCGGCGATAAAGATAAAAAGATGGATGGCTACCCCCAGTAGGCTATGCAGTACTTTTTGTTTCCCGATAAACATGTATGCAAGAATAGCGATTAAGAAGGTTAGTAGGGGTCGGTATCCCAGAACTTCCGGATTGCTGGCAAAAAAGTCGTATGTGATTGTAAAGACAAACTGGGTCACAAGGGTCATAAGAATGAGAATACGGGTCTTTAATTTTATACCGATTAGACGGGAACCAATAAAGAATCCCAGAAAGAATTCTATAAAATTATATAGATGAAAAAAGATCCTCATCGTATAGATACTCCTTACATTTGTAATATGTATAGTATTTATACTATAACACTATATGGCGAAAAAACACCATAATTTGTTAAAATTCTACAATTTATTATAACGAAGAAATAAATTTTAGTCAAACTACTTAAATAGTTCATGTTTTTTGGAGGAAAAACGAAAAATATGTCGAACACTATTCATTGAAAGCTGAATTTATATATCTTATAATAGGGGGTGATGGTAGATGTTACAAGCTCCGCCTTTACTCTTGTTTTTCCGTGCGATCCCAGAAGGCATATTAGGATTTTATGCCATATACGTTTTTTCAGGGGAAAGAATTAACTATAAGAAGCTATTGTTAAGTGGGGTTTTATTCGGTATTATAACGTACTTAGTGCGTTTCCTGCCAATAAAATTCGGTGTACATACGATCATAAGTCTTATTTTCTTTATATTCATTGCTGTACAAATAAACAGAGTTCATTTGATTAAAGCCGTTACATCATGCATCCTATATATCGTTATACTATTTGTCGCTGAAGCTGTAACATATCCCCTGATTGCCAGCCTGGTTGGGGTCCCATTGGAGTCTCTGGCCCAAGATCCAGTAAAAATTGTTCAATATGGTTCTTCTTCTTTAATTTTTACTTTTATTATAATTGTGATTATCAGTATTATAAAGAAAAAATACAATTTGAGGCGAAAATCAGAATGACGATTAGTGAGAAATTGGCTCAAGCTATTTCAAAGACTATCTCTGATAATATGGATTTTGATCAGGAAAAGAGAGAAGTCATTGCATATGGAGCTTTGGCTCTGATCCACACGTTTTGGTCTTTTCTGGTGATAGTAATCGTTGGATATTTTATGAATATCCTTCTTCCAATTACGATTATTACAATTGTTGTCGCTATGCTGAGAAAATTCTCCGGGGGTGCTCACTGCACGACTCCTAACCGATGCACCGTAGGAGGAGCCGTTATATTTACGGTTTTAGCTTATCTAGTGAAAATTGCAGCGATATATGCAAGCTCCATGTTATATCATCTTTATATGCTTATTGGTTTTGCAGTGTCATTTGTTTTGGTAATACAGTTGAGTCCGGTTGATTCGCCAAATAAGCCGATTAGAAAAGAAGAAACAAAAAAAAGACTCAGACTTAGAGCGGTTACTTATTTAGTCTTTTGTGCCTTGCTAATCAGTTTTTTCGTTTTTGCAAACAGCTTATGGCGATTTCGTTACGCAACTGTAATAAACCTTTCAATCACTACAGGGCTGTTATGGCAGAGTTTTACCTTAACGAATATAGGCCATCGATTTACAAATGTTTATGACAATCTACTCAGTTATGTTGTTCGTTGAAGGGCATTCGAAAGGTAGCCGTTGCTTGATAATAATGAATAACTGTTCCGTTAAGGTATGAAGTAATGGGATGCTCAAAAAGTGATCAAGGCCAGTCACATCGTAGGCCTTGCAATAGCCCAAATAAGCAAATGGAGGTGAAATGTGGTGAAGAAGACATGGAGGATTTTGGTAGTATTGGGAGCTTCGCTATTGACCCTTGTTGCTAATGCATCAGCGGCATCGGCATGTTGGACAATGCTGTATCAACCAGAAGTTCCAAAAGCATTAAGGGAAGAGTAATGCGTAGCAAAAGAGGTTGTCCACAACCTCTTTTGCTATTAAGCGAAGAAAAGGCATATTTTTTGTACTTAGGATGATTACCCATGAAGCGGCATGAAGATGATCGAAGGAGAAAAATTTATGAGGTTATTGTAACTGTCAAAGTTCTATCAACCTTTTTTTACGCAATTCCCATATTTAGTTATATGAACCTTCAGGAAGATGGATGGTTTAATTTCATACCGTCTATTTTCTTCTGCATTTTACTTTTTGGTATCATTTATCAGATATTGTCCCATATTGTGCACAAAACCTCGATTCAAAAGAACACCACATGGAAGGATGTAATCGAAACTGTCGTATATTTGTTAGTCGTTTCATTCATCATTATTTATACAGGTGGAGGTCAAAGTCAATATAAGATCCTGTTCTTGTTTACTATTATTACGACTACCATCCAGTACGGCTTACGTTGGGGCATGATTACAGCGGGGTCAGCGTCTTTTTGCATTGCGGCCATTGATCTGTTCTATTTGCCCCTTGATCAGGTCAATCCATATTTTGAATCGGATTTGATTTTGTTCGGTATTTTTTTCGTGACAAGCGGTCTGCTGGGATATTATGTGAGAACGGAGGAGTTGACCCGTAATATTCTATCCAATTTGGCCAATATAGATGAGCTGACGGGCTTGTACAATCACCGCTTTTTCCAGCAGGAGCTGACATTTGAGCTGGATAAGGCAAGTCGGGACGAAGGAGTTGTTTCCCTGCTTATTGCAGATCTGGACAACTTTAAATTCTATAATGATGTATATGGTCACCAGGCAGGAGACAAGGTATTGGTGGAAGTGAGTCGAATCATTGAGCGAGAGGTTGGCAGTATAGGTATCCCTGTCCGCTATGGGGGTGAAGAATTTGCCATCATCCTGCCGGGTTACGATATGGATGCGGCGCTGAAAAAAGCGGAACGCCTTCGGACTCTCATAGAAGACGCGGATTTTCAAGGATCGGAAGGTCATCATGATGAGAAGCTTACCATTTCGATTGGGGTGGCGACTTATCCTTATCACGCCAAGACAAAATCCGAGCTCATCGATAATGCGGATGAAGCCTTGTACAGGGCTAAGTTCATGAGCAAAAACAAGGTAGAAATGTATTATTCCGTTCTGGACGATCTGAAGGATGAATTGAACGGAGAATACGCGGATATCATCAACTCCATCAAGACACTGATCGGTATCATCAATGCAAAGGATCACTATACATATGGCCATACGGAACGGGTGGTACAGTACTGCAAGTTGATTGGTGAAGCCATGGCTTTGCCTGAAAGGGATATGAAGATTCTCCAGTATGGCGCATACCTCCATGATATCGGAAAAATCGAAATCCCCAAGGAATTGTTGAGCAGAGGGGACAAGTTGACAGAAGAAGAATGGAATACCATAAAGCAACATCCCGTTGTCGGGGCAGAGATAATCCGTCCTATAAAGTCCATAGAGGAGGTTGTGCCGTTAATCTTGTATCATCATGAAAGAATGGACGGGACAGGTTATCCCGAGGGTCTGCGTGGAAGCCAGATTCCCTTTCTTACCCACATTCTGACGGTAGCCAACAGCTTTGATGCCATGACAACTTCGAGGCCTTCTAAAAGGGGCAAGAATCTGGATGAAGCCCTGGATGAACTCGAAAGGTGTAAGGGAAGCCAGTTTGACGAGAATATCGTGGATGTGTTTATCGGGATCGTCCAAACCAAATCTGATATATTTAATAAACTAAAAACAAGCGGATAGGGCTCTGGATGGGGGAGACAATTTAATACGGGGATTCTACGGCAGCTTATATTGCAAAATATATGACAAAATTCAAGCTTTTTATTGATTTTTTTGTCGCAATGAGTTATTATTATATACGACAACATTACTTTTTTCATATTATCCCCCCTTCTAAATAAAAGGATCCTTATAGGTGATCTTTTTATTTGAAGGGATCTTTTTTACTCAGGGATCCCTTTTTGGGCGAAAGAGAAATGCAGCTGTGGCTTTTCCTGAAAAATACATGCAAAAGGGCCTTGCATTCTATCGGATGTTGGGTTATAATAACCTTTGTCGTCGACCGAAATGCTGATGTAGCTCAGTAGGTAGAGCACTTCCTTGGTAAGGAAGAGGTTCACGGGTTCGATTCCCGTCATCAGCTCCATAAAAGCTTTTAAAAATGCAATTTGGAGGGTTTACTCCAAATCGCATTTTTTGTTTCTACGTTTGTGACAGGGGACTATTGGGACAGGGGAGGGTTCTCTGTCACGCAATTGAATTTGTTTCCGTTATATAGTAAAGTGAAAGGGATTGAATAATTTAAATCTCTACATAAATGATGTAAAGGGTGAAAGGACTGGTGAAGGATATGGAATACAGGGAAATCGGGAAAACCGGATGCAAGGCGAGCATTATCGGTCTTGGCTGTGAGCATCTGGACAGAAAACCCTATGAACAGGTCGAAGAGACCGTTGACGCGGCTCTGGAGCAGGGAATAAATATCTTTGATGTGTTTATGCCCGGCAGGGAAGTACGGGAGAATATTGCAAAGGCATTGGGCAACCGGCGCAAAGATGTCATGATCCAGGGCCATATCGGTTCTACGGATATTCGCCAGCAGTACGACATCAGCCGTGATCTGCCGGTGGTTAAGCGCTATTTCGAGGATCTGCTCCGTATCTTTGGCGGCTATATCGACTTTGGCATGATGTTTTTTATTGATTCCGAGGAGGATTACAGGGGAGTTTTTGATACAGGCTTTGCTGATTATGTACAGCGTTTAAAAAAGCAGGGCGACATTGGCCACATCGGCTTCAGTTCGCATAATCCGGAAATGGCGATGCGTGTTATTGAGACAGGACTGCCGGAAATTCTTCTTTTCAGCATCAACATGGCATTCGACCTTTATCCGGCCGAAACGTATGTGCTCGATGAGCTGGGTCAGGGACTGGATGCGTCAGCTTTCCGGGGAATTGATCCCAAGCGCGCTGCCCTCTACAAGTTATGTGAGCAAAAAGGAATAGGCATTACGGTAATGAAAACCCTGGGAGCGGGAAAGCTGATCTCGGCTGAGCATACCCCCTTTCAGCAACCCATGACTGTCGCACAATGTATCCATTATGCGCTGACACGTCCAGCTGTAGCCAGCGTGATGCTGGGCTGCCAGACCCGTGCAGAAGTCCTGGATGCTGTGCGCTATCTCGATATGAGCGACAGCGAGCGTGACTACACCCCTGTATTGGGTACCCTGCGCAACGACTTCCGGGGCAACTGTGTCTATTGCAGCCACTGTCAGCCCTGCCCCGTTGATATTGATATCGCGGCTGTCAATAAATATCTGGATATCGCCCGGCTGGATGGGGAGAACATTCCGCCTTCCATCCGTTCCCATTACACAGCGCTAGCCAACGGTGGCAGTGCCTGTATCGCATGTGGAAGTTGTGAAGAGCGCTGTCCTTTTGGTGTACCCATTATTGAGAACATGGCTGCCGCCGCGCGTATCTTTGAGTAAACGATGGTATAAATAAACAAGACCGGAGATGAAGGCTCAAAGCAGTATGTATTCTGTTTAAAATAAAATCACGTATAGAAAAAAAGCTTTCGCTCCTTTCTTTGAAAGGAACGAAAGCTTTTCTTTTTAGCTGCTTAGCTGCATAGGCAATTAGCAGGTAGCTCCGCCTGCAAGGTGCAGCTGCGCATCCAGAATTTCCTGTTTTCTGTCTAAAAGATCGTTTGCGAGGAGTTGAGCTTCTACGTTTTCAAAGCCGATTCGCTCAATGCTTTCAACGAAACGTTCACCGGTTTTGCCTTGTTCTCTGTATAGCAGGATCGCCTTTTCGACGATATCCAAAGCCTCTTTTTTGTCCGTGAAGATCTTAGAGAGGGGCTTTCCGCGGGCCACCCGTTTTCCCCATCGGCCGCCGATGTATACTTTGTAGCCGACTACGCCGTCTTCAATGGTGTCAAAGTGGCATTGACCGATGCAGCGTCCGCAGTTATTGCATTCTTCCATATCAATCGTCAGGACACCGTCAATCACCTTTGCTGCACCGATCGGGCAAACTTCTTCTACGGAACACTTTTTGCATCCCACGCATTCGTCCTCATCGTAATTCGGGACCATTTGCCCCACAATGCCCAGATCATTTAAATCCGGCTTGACGCAGTTATTCGGACAGCCGCCGACGCCAATTTTGAATTTATGGGGAAGCCTTACATCGGAATAGCCTTCGTAAAACCTCTTGTGAATCTCTTCAGACAACGCAAAGGTATCAATGGTCCCGTATTGGCAGGTGGTACCTTTACAGGATACCACCAGTCGCACCTTTGAGCCGGTACCACCGGTTACAAGGCCTTCCTTGGCAATATAAGCCCTGAAGTCTTCAATCTTGTCGTAGGGGATCCCCTGCACTTCGACGGTTAACCGACTGGTAAAGGTGATGTTGCCATTTCCGAAAAGCTCAGCGGCTTCGCTGATGCATTTGTTTTGGGCGGCGGTGATTTTACCGTTTACTGTAATAATTCTCCCGGAGAAGTTATCCGTACCTTTGTTTCTTAGAAAACCTAAAGCTTTTACTCTTTTTTCGTCAGCAGCGCTAACCGTTAAATTTGCCATCTTTTCAAACCTCCAATCAAAATATGTATCCCTTTATATATCCAGTTCATTAAAGCTGGTACCCGCCCTCGAGAACCAGGGTGTTCGTATAACCATAATGCTTTAGACGGTTTTGAAGCATGTAAGCCCTTTTTCCTTTTGTACAAACCAGAAGCAATTTTTCACCCTTTGCAAGTTCAGGAAGCTCCCCATGGATCTTCGCAAGATCAACAAAATGGGCACCGTCGATGCTCGGACTTATCGATGCGTCAATGACCTTGTAGTCTTTGGCCTCTCCGTTTCGATAAGCCGCAGGGGTGACGCTTTCAAAAGCCCCGCTCATTTTATTCAATAGAATATTCACTGTATGGGAGAAAGGGTGGATTGCCGTTGAGAAGGGTGGCGCATAGGCCAGGTCCATATTTTCAATGTCGTGCAGGGTGGCGCCCATGGTCATGGCGGTCACCGCAATGTCAACCATTTTATCCACGGCACCTTCGCCAAGGACTTGGAGGCCCAATAATCTCTTCGTCTCCCGGTCAGCGATCATCTTTACAATAAAGGACGAAGCGCCGGGGTAGTAGTGGGCTTTGTCGTCCACAACGGCCACGACACTGACAGGATGGAAGCCGCATTGCTTTGCCGCTGTTTCCGTTAAACCGGTTCTTCCTACGTTTAGCTTCGGAAGCTTGGCAACGGTCGTATCCAAAACGCCTGGGTAAGGGATCCGAGCCCCTGCAATGTTCCGAGCTGCGATACGACCGGCGATATTCGCTGTAGAACCCATCGGAGACCAGCAAGCTTCATTCGTCATCCTGTTCGCTACGGTGGCACAGTCGCCAACAGCATAGATATCTTCAATGTTTGTTTCCAAAAATTCATTTACTTTAATGGTGCCATTCGGCATCCGTTCAATGCCCGAACCTTCCAGAAAATCCGTATTGGCCCGTATGCCTACGGCAAGGATCACAGCATCCGTTTTGAAGGCACGCCTGCTCGTTTGAACTTTCTCCACCTTTTCTTCGCCAAGAATCCCTTCAAGCTTTGTTTCCGTAAAGGTGATGATGCCTTGATCAGCCAAATGGTTTTCAACATACTCAGCGAATTCTTCATCAAAACCGGGCAGGATGTGCTTGGCCATATCAATAATCGTGGTCCGAACTCCTTGGGCGGATAGATTCTCGGCGATCTCCAGCCCGACATAACCACCGCCGACGACAACGGCACGCCTGATATCACCGGCTGCTACGGCTTCCCGTAAGCTGTCCGCATCTTCCGGTGTTCTTAAAGCAAATACGTTTTTTAAATGCACGCCATCGATGGGTGGTTTGACAGCTTCCGCACCCGAGGCAATCACCAGTTTGTCATAACTGAATTTGAGGCTTTCCTGGCTCTTAAGATCCAGTGCATCCACGGTTTTTTCACCGGGATTGACCTTTGTGACTTCTGTTTCCGTCATGACCGAAACCCCGGTTAATGCCGAAAAACTTTCCGGAGTATTGACGATGATTTGGCTGCGTTCCGGAATCACTTTTCCCACATAATAGGGCAGTCCGCAACCTGCATAGGAAATTTCTTTACTTTTTGTCAAAATGGTCACATCAGAGTCGGGATCTTCGCGTTTTAACTTTGCAGCAACCTTGGTACCGGCTGCTACTCCGCCAATAATAAGTACTCTCATTCCTTACACCTCTTTGTATTAGAAAACTCTCCTCTGATTTAAGTTTATCACTTGTTAGATTAATAACAAAATGATATTATCTAATCAAAGTAATAGGTAAAACCTATTGATATTCATTCGATTCGAAGGGAAGGTGATCATATGACGATCAGGCATTTGAGAATATTCATTGCAGTGGTGGACAGCGGCAAAATGAGCGCTGCGGCAGAGAAACTTTTCATTTCACAACCTACCGTAAGCCAGGCAATTCGGGAGCTGGAGGAACACTATGGAGGGCTTTTGTTTGAACGGCTTTCCAAGAAACTGTATATCACGCCAAAGGGTGAAAAACTTCTTTCCTATGCAAGAAATGTGGTGAAGCAGTTTGACGATATGGAAGAAATGATGCTTCAGGATCATTACGTGAAGAAGATTCGAATCGGTGCCACCCACACCGTCGGTGACTGCATCCTTGGCGATGTGATCAATGCTTTCAAGGAAACGGACCCTCAAATCGAAACCTATTCTTATGTAGACAACACGAGGAATATTGAAGAGAAGCTGTTGAAATCGGAACTGGATATCGCTATCGTAGAGGGTATGGTGAAAAGCCCGGATTTGATTTCCATCCCTGAAGTGAACGACTTCCTGGTACTGATCTGCAGCAAGGAGCACCCTTTTGCAAAGCGGGAAACCGTTAAGATAGAAGAGCTCAGAGAAGAGCATTTCGCCATGCGGGAGGAAAGCAGCGGAACCAGAGAGCTGTTTGAAAGATCCATGCTGGAGAGGGGCATACCGATAAGAATCGTCTTGGAAGGGAACAGCTCTGCATCGATTAAAAGGGCTGTAATCGAAAATCAATGTTTAGCGGTTATTTCAATCCGCCTGGTCGAAGAGGAGATAAAAAACGGGAAAATACATGTCATTCAGCATACGGGCCGGGACTGGGATCGATACTTTAGCATCGTATACCATAAGAATAAGGCAATAACGGATGAAATGACAAATCTTATAGAGATCGTAGATAACTATAAGCATGTAGACATTCTCAAAGGGGTAAGGACAGGGAAATTAATAAAATGAGCTGTGACAGGGGAAGGTTCTTTGTCACATTTGAAAAATAGGAAGGATTTTGGAAGATGATGGAGAATGAGTAGGAAAGCTACTTATGCATTGGATAGAGTTTAGGAAAGGATGATCGAATCGGTATGCGCAAAATACTGGCAATCGGGAACAGCTTTTCTGAGGATGCAACCTATTATCTGCATCAGACTGCAAAAGCCGCAGGCATTGAAACAAAAGTCGTCAACTTATACATCGGAGGCTGCTCGCTGGAACGGCATTGGAGTAATGTAGAAAGTGGTGAGGCAGCCTATCAATACCGGATCAATGGAAAGATGATGGATCGTTATGTATCCATACAGGAGATGCTAAGGGAGGATACTTGGGATGATATTGTGACCCAGCAGGTCAGTCATGACAGTGGATGGCTAGATTCGTATGAACCATTCTTAGGCCTGCTTCTTGGTTACTTACGTCAACAGGCACCCAAGGCGCAAATCTGGCTTCATAAGACCTGGGCGTATGATCCAAACAGCACGCATGAGCATTTTATGCGTTATCATCGCAATCAATTGGAAATGTACGAAAGACTAATTAAGTGTTATGAATATATGGCTGAAAAGTATCAACTTCCCTTGATCCCCAGCGCAGATATCATACAGAAGTTGAGGAGCACGGAACCCTTTCTTATGGAAGCCGGAGGAAGATCCCTTTGTCGTGACGGTTTTCACATGGATTTTCTGTATGGCAGATACGCTTTGGCATGTATATGGCTGAGAGCACTTTTCCAGGTCCCTGTAAAGGAGAATGCTTATATTCCCCATACCGATCTGTTACCGGATGAGCAGGCCGATGAGAAGATCCTTTCTGTTATTCGCACGACAGTGGATGCATATTTTGTGTGACAGGGGACGGTTCTCTGTCACATTTGAAAAATAGGAAGGATTTTGGAAGATGATGGAGAATGAGTTCTATAATAATGAAATGGGGGGTGGGGTGGTGTGTTGAGAGATATAGTTCAGACCGTTTCATTGGGCGCACTGCTGCATGATATTGGCAAGGTATTGCATCGTGCCGGGAATGTGGATGGACGGGCGCATAGTATTTCAGGCACCGAGTACATACAACAATTTACGGAAGAGAAAGGTATATTGGATTGTATTCGGTACCACCACAGGCAGGAATTAATCGATGCCCACTTGCCCGATGACAGTCCGGCATACATTGTGTATATTGCAGATAATATTGCCTCTGGTGCGGACAGGAGGGAAAATGAAGGAGAAACCACAGGCGGCTTTGATAAAAATCGTCCGTTGGCATCGGTATTCAACCTGTTAAACAATAATAACGGCAGGGCAGTCCACCGTCCTGCTGAAATTGCTGATACGATTAACTATCCGGAAACAATCTCACCACAGAACCTATCATCAGACTACAACAAAATCCTTTCCGGTTTTTCAAACGGACTTGCAGGTATATACTTACAACCCGAATACATCAATTCACTGTTGGATTTGTGTGAAGCCTATCTTTCCTATGTGCCGTCCTCTACATACCGAGGCCAGGTTTCCGATATTTCGCTGTTTGACCATTCAAAAATTACAGCCGCCCTGGCTGCTTGCATTGCCCTATATCTGGAGGATCGTGCAAGATTGAATTACCGGGCGGAGCTTTTTGAGAAGGAGACGGATTTCTTTACAGAGAAAGCATTTTGTTTGCTTTCCATTGACATCTCAGGAATTCAGCAATTCATCTATACCATTTCATCAAAAGGTGCCCTAAGAGCGCTACGCTCCCGTTCCTTTTACCTTGAAGTACTCTTAGAGAACACCGTGGATGAAATCCTATCTGCTTGTCGTGTCTCCCGGGCCAATTTGTTATATACCGGCGGTGGACATGCATATATCCTGTTGCCGAACACGGACGAAGTGCAGCATCAGACAAGGCAGGCCTTCCGGCATATCAACCAAAAACTGATGGAGCATTTTGACTCGTCTCTATTCATTGCCTATGGCTTACAAACATGCTCCGCCAATGAACTCATATCGAAAACGGATGATCCGGAGAGCTATACCAACATTTTTCGAAGTTTATCGGCTCAAATATCGTCGATGAAGCTGCGCCGGTATTCAGCCGATGATATCCGGCGGTTAAACGCTACGAGTACGGACAAGGAAGGTCGGGAATGCTCGATATGCGGTACATCTGCCAGGTTGAAGGAATATGTCGAAGGCATGATTTGTAAAACCTGTGCTGCCTTTGCTGAGATATCGAGGGATTTAATCAAGCCCGACTGTGTTTTTGCAGTGTTGAAGGGGTGGACAGGCAGTGTAAATTTACCTCTTTTTTCCGCTGACGGCCGTGAAATATTCCTTCAGGCTATGACGGAAGATGAGGCGAGAAGAATGCTGAAAGAGAATCCGGATAAAGTTGTCCGCCTGTACAGCAAAAATATGTACCGGACAGGCTTGAGGCTGGCAACAAAGCTCTGGATGGGTGACTTTGCAGCGAGAAATCATGAGGGTGGTTTAAAAACCTTTGTGGAATTATCCGAAGAATCAGAGGGAATTGATCGGATTGGCGTTCTGCAGGCAGATGTGGACAATCTGGGTACAGCTTTTGTAAGGGGCTTTATAAGGGAAGGGGACCTGAAAGCCAAGTATCGCTATGTTACGATTTCCCGTACAGCTACATTGTCTCGCAGCTTATCCATTTTCTTTAAATACTATATGAATCTTTTGCTTGATAAGCCGGCATACTCCCTTACCGGAAAGCAGGGCAGGAGAAATGCGGTTATTGTTTACTCCGGCGGGGATGACATGTTCATTGTCGGAGCCTGGGATGAAGTTCTTTCGGCGGCAGTGGATATCCGGAAGGCCTTTTCCCGTTACACGGGCGGTACCCTCACCCTTTCGGCCGGTTTCGCCATCTTCGATGCGAAATATCCCATCTCCCGGATGGCGAAAGAGACGGAAGAGCTCGAAAGAAGAGCCAAACAGCATCAGGATGCCGGCAATCCAAAAAACGCCATCTCTTTGTTCGGCCTCGAGATGGACAACGGTTTGCTGACGGATCGCCATACTTACAGCTGGGATACATTTGAAAACAAAGTACTGGGGGAGAAGTATGCCACAATACGGGAGTTGTTTGCTGCAGGCGGTGATTACGGCAATGTTTTCCTGTACAGTATCCTCTATCTTCTCAGAGAGGCTGATGAGGATAAAATTAATATAGCACGGCTTGCTTATCTCCTGGCCCGTCGGGAACCGGCAAGGAACGCTCCCGATGCACTCAAGGAGGCATATAAGGCCTTTACAACCAGGCTATACCGCTGGGCTATGGAGCCGGAGGACAGGCGGCAGCTCATTACTGCAATTCTGCTGTATATCTATACAATGCGTGATGAAAAGGAGGAGAGGGATAATGGCTAATACACCGACAATTGACCTTCGGGATTATACTTCCAAGGCTGAAAAAGTAATACAAGAGTTGAGGCGGGAAAGAAATTTCCGGAATTTTACTACTTCAAAGATCAGGAATATTCTTTCCATGGTCAATGAAATCTATAATGATGTATTGTTGGAGCAGGAGGAAACGTTAAGCCAGGATGTTCAAGACCGGATTCTTCATCTGAAGGTGCGGCTGGTGTATGAGTGCGGCAGGGAACAAATCGTGAAGACCTTCTGTCAGAAAGCACAGCTGCAGGAAATCATCTCCGCTATTGGTAACAGCCGCAGTAGGTTCATCACTTTTTCTCGTTATATGGAAGCGTTGGTGGCCTATCACCGTTTCTATGACGGTAGGGATATGTAGAGGAGGGGAACAATATGTATGGGAAAATCGTAATCAAATGTAAGCTTACGGTGTTGACTGGCATGCATATCGGCGGTTCATCTGTCTTCTCGGCGATCGGCGCGGTGGACAGCCCGGTTATTCGAGATGCCATGACCGGTGAACCCATGCTACCGGGTTCCAGTCTGAAGGGAAAGATGCGTACCTTATTGGCGAAAGCAATCAAGAACGATTACATCACCCAGGAATGTGCTGATGACCCGGATGAATTGAAACGCTTGTTTGGGACTGCTGGAAACAGCCGGCGCGGGGGGAAGATTAAAGGAGCTCGCCTTCAATTTTCCGATGCTTTTCTTTTGAATGCAGATGCCTTGAAAAAAAGGAGCGGCATGACGGAAGTAAAATTTGAAAACACCATAAGCCGTATCACCTCGGTAGCCATGCCCCGGCAAATAGAGCGGGTAGTACGAGGGACGGAGTTTGCTATTCAGATGGTATATGATATGGAAAAGGCGGGGGAGATCAAGGAGGATTTTGAGAACATCGCCAAGGCGTTAAAGCTTCTTTCAATGGATTATTTGGGTGGTCACGGATCGCGAGGATACGGGAAGGTAGCTTTTTCCGATTTTGAGCTTGCAGTGAAGTATGGAAAATGCCCTGTGCCTATAGAAGAACTCTTAGAGCTGCTTGAGGGAGTGGAGAAATATGGCATATTCGCTTTATAGGCTTGAATTCTCAACAGGCTTGCATATCGGAGTTGATAGCGGGGGTTCATCTCTGGATGATGGCCGTATGACCATCCATTCTGATACCCTGTTCTCTGCTTTGTGCTGTGAGTGCGCAAAGAACGGCAGCGTCAACCGCTTGTATGACCTTTTTGCCGGGAATCTGCTAACGATATCCGATGCCTTGCCTTACCATAAGGATGAGTTTTATCTGCCAAAGCCCGTACTCTTTATAGGGAATGTGAAGCGGGAGGGGAATTCTGAACAGAAAAAAATGTTCAAGGCCATTGAATACATTGCCCTATCAGTCTTTACAGAATACGTGGAAAGCCTGTCATCCGGCGGGGAGATGGAACCCGAATCCCTGAAATATGATTTTGGCCGATTGATCGTAGATACCCGGGTAGCTCTTAAGGGTGCTTCCCAATCAACACCCTACAATGTTGCCTACTGGCGCTTCAACGAGGATAGCGGGCTTTATATCATTGTTCGTTATAAGGAGGAGACAGCCCTTTCCTTTCTGGAGGATACACTGTCTGCCTTGGGCTTTTCTGGTATTGGCGGTAAACAATCTGTAGGATTAGGGAAATTCAGCCTTCACAAATGTAGCGTACCTTCAAAGCTGATAGACCTTTTGGAGGATACGGGGGCCGATTATCAGATGCTTCTGGGCACAGCACTGCCGCCGGATCATGAATTGGATACGGCCCTTAACAATGGATGGTATGGTGTAGTCCGCCGCGGAGGCTTTGTGCGATCAGAAACCTATTCCCAGACGCCGTTGAAAAAACGCACCATATATATGCTGACGCCCGGTTCGTGCCTGAAAAGTAGATTTGAGGGCGGGATATTCGATCTGGCCGACGGAGGAGCCCATCCGGTATGGCGGTGTGGAAAGACCCTGTTTGCGGGGGTGAGATTATGAGGTATGGTCACCTTGAAAAAGCAGAAATACGCTTGCGCACCCTGTCGCCGGTATTCATCGGTTCTGGAGAGAGCCTGACGAAGAAGGAATATATCTTTGAGGATGAAAGCGGTACGATTCATGTGCCAGATCTGGCCCGATTCACAGCTTTTTTATCAAAGAGGGGCTTGATAGCTGCTTTTGAGGAATTCGTTACCCATCCTCACAAAAATGATCTGCGGGCTTTTTTATCCGAGCATAAAGTTGGAAAGAAGGATTACCACTCCTTTGTACGGTACAGTGTGGATGCAGGGGAAGTGGCCGCTTCGGAGAGATTTCGAGGGCTGTTGCTGTTTGTGAAAGGGCCTGACGGCTACCCCTATATTCCCGGTTCCAGCGTGAAGGGTGCGATCCGGACTGCAATTGCTGCAAGACTGGTGCAAGCGGGTAATTACGAGAGAAACGTTGCAGATATTGATAGGGCAATCGATGATTTTCGTGGTCGCAGACGCTATCTTTCATACCAAACGGATGCTTTGGAAAGAAAGCTTTTCTGCAGGTTGAATTATACTGATCCACGAAATACAGACAGAATACGATGGGACAACCTGGTAAATGATTTCATGCGAGGCATACAGATCAGTGACAGCTCACCGATTGGCTTCGAAAATCTTACCGTCTGCGGGAAGTATGACCGAAAGCCCGATGGTTTTGTGAATCTGTTGCCTATTTTTCGGGAATGCCTGGCACCGGGTACGGAGACGGTATTTTCAATGACAATGGATTTGCCCGTGTTGGCCAAGGCGGGTATCGATGTAAAATTCATCAAGGATGCCCTTCATAGTTTTGCCGATATGCAATACGAGTATTTCGACCGGCATTTTGCATCCCTGCTTGAGGATGCCGATACAGCTGCGAAGGAAGGAGTGGATATTGTTATAGGCGGCGGAGCAGGCTATGCCACAAAAACCATCATGTATCCGTTGGTTCGTCCACATCAAAGGGCACTACGAATGGTTGGAAGAATGATGACAAAGCAGTTTTCCAGACATCAGCATGAAAAGGATGCGACTCTTTTCAAAGTATCACCCCATATGCTGAAGACGACGATGTATAAGGGAAAGTATTATCAAATGGGAAAGTGTGAGGTAATTTTCAGTTAGACCTGCAAGGTAATTGCGCGAACCCAGAGTACACATAAAAATCCCGGGAGGTTCGCGATTGGGTTTTTTCTAGGTGTTGCATAGTATAAATGAAAATTTCACGACAAGAGATGAAGATGAAAAATGAGGTTCGCGGGAATTGTTTCGGAAAAGGTGGCTATAACTGTATTTGAGGTGTATACTGTAACAACTCGCCCCCGCGAGGGGACGGAAACGTTATATTTGGGCTCCTTGATGTTGTCACCTGAAGTAACAACTCGCCCCCGCGAGGGGACGGAAACTGAAACAACTCGTCTATCACGGTAGCTGGTTCTTGTAACAACTCGCCCCCGCGAGGGGACGGAAACTTAGTACTTGAGCAACTTCGCCAACTTATCTTCGTAACAACTCGCCCCCGCGAGGGGACGGAAACTTATTGTCCAACGGATGGTGGGCCATCGACAGTCGTAACAACTCGCCCCCGCGAGGGGACGGAAACAATAGCATAAAGACAAGTACGTCTAACATTTGGAGTAACAACTCGCCCCCGCGAGGGGACGGAAACTTTTTGTTTCTCAACAACCAATTCTTCTTGAAAGTAACAACTCGCCCCCGCGAGGGGACGGAAACTTGCCGGAAAGCCGCTAAATCACCGGTAGCAATAGTAACAACTCGCCCCCGCGAGGGGACGGAAACACCCCTCCGTAATATTAATTTCAACTCTCGGATTTGTAACAACTCGCCCCCGCGAGGGGACGGAAACCAGTTCAAGTATCGCTTTAGGCATCGTGTTCGACGTAACAACTCGCCCCCGCGAGGGGACGGAAACGCATACACTGCCATTGCATAGATGCTTTGATACTGTAACAACTCGCCCCCGCGAGGGGACGGAAACTTCCCGTGTTATTTCTGACATTTTAAGAAGTCCGGGTAACAACTCGCCCCCGCGAGGGGACGGAAACAATTATGAGCCGCTGGACAAGGCTACTGAGTACATGTAACAACTCGCCCCCGCGAGGGGACGGAAACATCTTCTTCGTCCCGAACTCCAACATAGGAGCTGTAACAACTCGCCCCCGCGAGGGGACGGAAACCGCAAGCCGCCAACCACGTCCTACTTGGACGGGGAGTAACAACTCGCCCCCGCGAGGGGACGGAAACACAAATTTTACATCGGCAAAACTCTATGGGGCATGTAACAACTCGCCCCCGCGAGGGGACGGAAACGATTACAACAATGTAACGTATAGGCTCCCCGTGAAGTAACAACTCGCCCCCGCGAGGGGACGGAAACCTCGCCATCCTGACCCCTCCACCTTCACAAAAAGTAACAACTCGCCCCCGCGAGGGGACGGAAACTGTATCTTATAATGATGTTCTAAATGACGGATGTGTAACAACTCGCCCCCGCGAGGGGACGGAAACCACATTGGGTACAATATCGAGCATTGCTATCTAAGTAACAACTCGCCCCCGCGAGGGGACGGAAACTTGCGATAGAGCTCTTCTACCCAGTACTCAAAATCGTAACAACTCGCCCCCGCGAGGGGACGGAAACAAATATTGAGGCTAGTGTGTACCCTTTTGCCCGCGTAACAACTCGCCCCCGCGAGGGGACGGAAACTTGCGATAGAGCTCTTCTACCCAGTACTCAAAATCGTAACAACTCGCCCCCGCGAGGGGACGGAAACAAATATTGAGGCTAGTGTGTACCCTTTTGCCCGCGTAACAACTCGCCCCCGCGAGGGGACGGAAACCAAGCCTTATACCCACTACAATATAGACTTAATAGTAACAACTCGCCCCCGCGAGGGGACGGAAACCGCTACCCTGAAATCATTGTCGGTGTCAAAGAAGGTAACAACTCGCCCCCGCGAGGGGACGGAAACAAATATTGAGGCTAGTGTGTACCCTTTTGCCCGCGTAACAACTCGCCCCCGCGAGGGGACGGAAACCCTTTGTTAAAGATGGATGCCAGCATATCCCCTGCACGTAACAACTCGCCCCCGCGAGGGGACGGAAACGGAACCGAAGACCACCAAAAATAGAACCACCTAAGTAACAACTCGCCCCCGCGAGGGGACGGAAACACTATACTTTTTACATCCATACATCCTTTGTACAATATAGTTAGTTTTTCGACGTGCTGAAAAATCAACTTTAAGCTCTTGGACAACCACATAGGAATTCTGGTACCTTTTGTCTGAATTATTCTCGTAGTGGCAGGGGGCTTCGATCTACCTCCTTGGGAAGCTTAACTGTCCCGATTTAAAGAGTGTTGCCCCTCCCCCATGAGATGTTTCGAATGAGCACGTTGTGGATGCGGCTTGCTGCATGCCTCGAGTCACGAGCAAGGTTGAAACTCATAGGGAGCTGCGGGAAACCCTGCCAAATAATCAGAAAGTAGGGATTAACATGTTCTATGGTGGTATTGATGTAGCCAAGTATCGTCATGAGATTTGTATTGTGGATGAAAGCGGTAATGTAATCCTCCAAATTTTTGTGGATAATACTAGAAATGGCCTTGATAAACTCATTCATAACTTGAAGCGATTAGAAATCGAGGTGAGTAATGTTGAGTTTTGTTTGGAAGCTACCGGCCACTACTGGTTAAGTCTTTACTACCACCTTACAGAGTTGGGGTATAAAATCCATGTGATAAACCCTATCCAATCCGATGCTTTACGTAATTTCTATGTCCGTAAAACTAAAACAGATCGTAAGGATGCTCACCTTCTTGCAGATATCGTTCGTTTTGGTCATATTTCTGAAACCAAACTTGCTTCAGAAACTGTTCTTAAGCTGCAAAACCTATCCCGGCTTCGTTTCGAATTTGTCCGGCAAGTGGGTGGGCTGAAAAACAGGGTTCTAGGTATCCTTGATAGGATCTTTCCTGAATACCCGCAATGTTTTTCTAATGTTTTTATTAATACATCCCGGGAATTACTTAAGTCTTTTACTGCACCAGAAGACCTGGCTGAAGCAGATCTATCAGAGCTAACCGCTTTTTTAAATAAGCATTCTCGGGGTAGGTTGGGAGTTGATCGGGCAAAGCAGATACAAGCTCTGGCTAAAGGCACTTTTGGCATTAATATTGCGCTAGATACTTTTACTCTTGAACTTCGATTATTAGTCGAACAAATTGAATTTATCGAAGAACAAATCAGTGTTATAGAAGAAGCCATTGACCAAGTTATGGAGGAAATGCGGCCTGGTAAGGATACTGCTTATCGCCATGTTTTAGAGACTATCCCTGGTATTGGACCTGTTTTAGCTGCTTCAATTATTGGAGAAATTGGCGATATTAACCGCTTTCCTAATGCTAAGGCTCTTGTGGCTTATGCTGGTTTAGATGCAACTGTGCGCTCTTCCGGTCAGTTTGAGGGTACCCGTAATCGCATTTCAAAAAGGGGTTCTCCTGTCCTAAGGCATAGTATTTGGCTCGCTGCTGTTTCCGCTAGACGTTTCAATCCGGAAATGAAAGAGTTTTTTGAGAAAAAACGCAGTGAAGGAAAGCATACCTTGGTTGCAACAGGTGCCGTAGCTCGCCGTATGGTTCACTTGATATACTCTCTATGGAAAGATAACAGGCCTTTTGACCCTAACTATCAATGGTCACCCACAAACTCTCGTTAGTACCAGAATCTCTATGTGGTTGTCAAAGAACAATTAAATATTTGTTGACTTTTCATAGCACGTCTTTAAACAGTAACAACTCGCCCTTGTGAGGGGACGAAAAAGTTATAACCTGCAAGGATAGTGCGGATGCCACAGAACGGCAACACGAATTCCCCGTCAGGGGACGGAAAGGAATGATCAATGTGTTTCAAAAACTTATATTGAAATGCGACTTTAAGGGGGAAGCAAGATCATCTTATAATTGGGGATCGTTGATGCACGGTGTATTGATGGAGACACTTCCGGGTCAAACGGTTAGCTGGCTTCATGAAAGCAAGCTGCGACCTTTTTCACAATATGTCTTGCCTTTAACGGATAACAGCTTGGAATGGCATATAGGCATCTGGGAGAAGGAAGCGGGGGATGCAATCGCCAGGACTGTTATGCCGCTTACGAATATACAGTTAAAGCATAAGAATATTGAGCTGGAAGTGACAGAAGTAACCCGAAATATACAGAGCGAGCGCGACTTCGTGACCCATTTCTTTTCTACAGATAATCCATGCAGAAGATATCAGTTGGAGTTTGTTACTCCTTGTACGCACAAAAGTGACGGTGAATATGTCCTGTATCCGACTCCAAAGCTGATCATCCAGAGCCTGCATGCACGCTTTTGTGCTTTTGCCCAGGATTTCTCCCTTGACGACGAGGAGATGATGATGCAGTTGGTAGAGCATACACGGCTGACTCGATATTCGCTACGCTCTGCCTTATATCATTTGGAAAGCATTAAGGTAAACGGGTATATGGGTCGCATAACCCTTTCGATATGCGGACCGGAGCAGTTGGTTCGTTTGACTGGAATGCTGCTGTCCTTTGCGGAATACGCCGGTATTGGGATAAAGACATCTCTTGGGATGGGCGGTTGCCGTGTTACGCCCATGCCTGGCGATAGAAGACAAATGAATCATGAGGAGGGATAAGATGGCGAAATGCGTTCTTTACTCACCAATCGGCATGACAGATCCTACACGAGGCTTTCGCGATGGTGCCTTTATCCATATTTGCCGTTTTTATAGACCTCATAAAGCCTACCTCTATATGTCGGCTGAAATATGTCGTCTTGACAGTTTGGATAATCGCTATGAGTCGTATCTTCAAAAGCTGTGCGAAAAGCTCGGTTTTCATTGTGCAGTAGAAAAGATCAAGCATGAGAAGCTCGTGGATGTACATGATTTTGACGCCTTTTACTTTGATTTTACCCGTGATATCCAAAGGGTTATCGAAGAAAACCCAGACAGTGAAATTCTACTGAACCTCTCTTCCGGCACACCGCAGATGAAGGCTGCGTTGCGGATGGTTTGTAACTTAAGCAATCGCCGACTGATACCTATCCAGGTATCAACACCTGTGAAGAAAGCAAACATTGAGATGCCTGTAGGGGAATCCTTTGATCTCGAAATAGAATGGGAATTAAATGAAGACAATACTGATGAGCATCCAACAAACCGTTGTACGGTTGTCAGAAGTGAGAATTTCCAAGCCCTGATTAAAGGGGAAATGATCACAAAGCATGTTGCGGCCTATGATTATCGCGCCGCCCTATCAGTTGCAGAGACCATCCCCGATTATATGGATCCTCGTGCATTAAAGCTGATTCAAGCAGCCTGCCAGAGGTTGACATTAAATACAGATGATGCAGAAATACATGCAAGTAGTGTTGGATATGAATTGCTTCCGGTAAAGGGTAGAAGAAGGTCTGCTAAGGTAGTAAAGAATGCAGTTGAATATATCCTCACTCTGCAGATAAAGCTGATAAGAGGTGAATTTGCTGATTTTATACGGGGGATCTCTCCGATTCTTACCACAATGTTTGAGTTATATCTGGATAAGAAATGCGGGATCAATGTAAAAAATTACTATAAAGCAAGCGGATCTAAAAAGATTCTTAAGCTTTCGAGAACTCTTTTGCCTCCGGGTTTACTGGCAGTACTTGATGACGAATATAGTCCGTGGGGATATAAGGATAGTCCACCTTCAGCTGCCAATCTTGCACCGCTTATTTCAGCCAAGGGGGACATGGAAGCAAGAGCTTTAGCGAAAAAACTTCGTGAAATAGAGGAAAATGCGCGGAATCTTGCTGCCCATGAGATTGTTGCAGTGACGGATAAATGGATCGCAGATAGAACGGGGCATACGACGGAAGAAATTTTGAAAATGCTGAAGGATTTCCTTTCTATGTGTGCTGCTGTTCCACGGGACGCCTGGAAATCCTATGAACAGCTGAATGAAACGATCATCAATATACCTATGCTTCGATAAATCTATTCTGGATACTGGAAAAAAAGAGATGAAGAACAAGAGCTGTTTAGTATGCCAATAGGATTTGCTCTGGAAAAAGGTGTACAACCCGTTCAAAAGGGGAACATGATCAAACTGACGGCCATCGTACCCACATCCAAGGAAGCAAAAAGAATTTTCGACATGTTAAGCGATGAGGGCTATGTTACCCTTCCTCCTGTTGAAGCATTTTATACCACTTTTCATGCAGGAGTAAGGGATAAGTTTGGGATCAGTTGGAATATTGTAGCTGAAGAGTTGCCAAAAGAGCCCTAATCATTACAGACTTTCTGCATATTTTCAGAGATTGTTCACTTATTCATCGAGAGGTTTAAAAAGCTCCTCTATATCCTTTTTCAAGGGAAATAGGGGAGCTTTATATGTGTTTGCGAAGGAAAGGTTCAGCTGACCGGCGTTTTTCACTGAAAACAACCGGCCTCTTGTCATTCCAGGAGAGTAATCGAATCCCGATCAAAAACAATCAAGCCGTCTTTTCTCATTTTTGCCAGCTCCCGGGATAACGATGTCCGCTGCACACCGAGTTTTTCTGCCAGTGCCTTTTTGGTCATATTCGGCCTGATGCGCTTGGAATTTTGCTTTTTGCTTTCGTAATGGAGATAATCCATAACGCTTTCACGGATTGTTTTGTTGACGTAGTGTTTTATCTTGTTTCCCAGAATAAATGCATGGTCCGAAATAAGTTCCAAATAAGCCCGCAAGAACGAAGGCTTATGACAGAGCAAGTCAAACAGAGTGTCCCTGTCGATCTCCAGAATTTCCGTAAGCTTTTGTGTGGAAACAGTCATTGGATAATACGGGTTTTTTGAAAACAGCAGGTTGCCGCCTAAAATATCATCGCTGTAAAATTCAGAGATTGTCATTAAATTTCCGGATTCATCGATTCGGTCGACGACAACCTTGCCGGACAGGATAATTTCTAACTTTTTACACAACTCCCCGTCTAAATGAATGACGCTGTTTTTGGCATACGAAACAATTCTAAAGGTACCGTTCTTAAGATGGGTCAGAATCTCTTCGTCTGACAAGGAATCCAGCAAAGTAATTTTTTGCAGCGGCTGAATGCGTGGATGCATATTAAAATCCCCCCCATGTAGTTACCTTGGTAACACTTTTTCTTTTATGATAACGCTATAATATTAGAAAAACAATGCATGAGGGAGGGGGCCATATGAAATATATGATTTCAGCAATACGGATATTGTTCCTGGCGCTGTTTTTATTTTTGGTAGCGAAGGGGAAAATGATGCTTTGGTTTGCATTGTTTGCCCTGAGTTTGCCGGTAGCAGTCGTATTCGGCAGGGTATATTGTGCTTATGCCTGTCCTATGCACACAGTGATGATTCCCACGGAATGGCTTTCAAAGAAGTTGAAGCTACAGACGGACCAATCCCCCAAATGGCTTCAATCAGGTAGATTTGTCTGGTTCGCTTTGATTGCAAGTGGGGCGGTCATGCTGTTTGCAGGAAAGGCATTACAGAAAAACATACCTATCCTGCTTATCTGGTTGCTTGTGTCCATCCTCATCACCCTTCGATACAAGCCGACCGTATTCCACAATTTGATATGTCCCTTCGGGGCCCTTCAGAAAGTCTTTGGCAGATTTGCGAAGTTTTCAGAAAAGGTGAAACAAGAAAGCTGCATTGGATGCAAGATTTGTGAGAGGGTTTGCCCTTCCGATGCGATAGCCGTTGGATCAGATAAAAAGGCTGAAATCGAAAGGTCAATGTGTTTGCAATGTACCAACTGCCAACAGGTATGCCCGGAGGATGCCATCCAGTATTCAAAAAAATAAAGAACCGGTTCTAAAATATAAAGATAAAGCCCAGACTGCCAATCAATGAATCCGCTTGATTGGCAGTTTTTTCAATAAAAAATCAATCAGTTGTAATTGACATATGTCATAAAGAGAGTATAATAGAATTGATAACGACATATGTCGTATACTATGGGGGTAAAAAGGAAGCCGGGAAGGATGGAACCGGCCCGATGAGAGGCGGTCCAATGACTTAAAGAGGCTTTGGTTAAAAGTGAGGTGAAAAACGATGCCAAGACCAATGAAATGGAGAAGAGTATGCGGTTTGCCACAAGTCAATCGCTTTGGCCCACTTAATGTAAATGCGGATGAAAGCAATTTTGTAAGAATGACAGTCGACGAGTATGAAACCATAAGGCTGATCGATCTGGAGGGTTTTACCCAAGAAGAGTGTGCCAAACAGATGAACGTTGCTCGTACCACCGTTCAGGGCATTTACGCCGGAGCGAGAAAAAAGCTGGCTGATTCGTTGATAAACGGCAAGGTGCTGTGGATTGAAGGCGGTGAATACCGGCTTTGCGATGAAATTGGTAGCGGATGTGGCCTGGGATGTCATAGACATAGGCATGGACATGGACATGGGTATGGGCGCGGCAGACGCTTATAGATTATGGGCTTCAGCTGATTGACAAGATTGATTCGTTAAAATTCAAACAGAGTGGAGGATTCCAATGAGAATAGCAATTCCTGTGGATGAAAAAAAGATGGAGACAAACGTAGGTTTATCCTTTGGACGTGCAGCCTATTTTCTGATTTATGATACGGAAAGCCAGGAAAGCTCATTCCTGGATAACAGCGCAGCAGCGAGCACTGGGGGTGCAGGCATCAAGGCTGCACAAATCATCGCAGATAATGAGGTTCAAGCATTGCTTACCCCCCGTTGTGGGAAAAACGCCGCCGAAGTCCTTGAATCCGCCGGTGTGAAAATGTATAAATCGACATTGGCTTCCGTGAAAGAGAATATTGATGCCTTTATGGCTGGGAAACTTCCGGTACTGGGTGAATTTCATGCCGGATTTCATAGACACAGGGGCAATTAATATGCAGATAGCAGTGATAAGCGGCAAGGGCGGCACCGGAAAGACGCTGGTATCGGTAAATTTGGCTGCAGCAGCGAGCCCATCCGTGTATATCGATTGCGATGTGGAGGAGCCAAACGGCCATCTATTTTTCAAACCTGAAAATATCCTGGAGGAAACAGTGGCGGTAAAAATCCCCCAGCCGGATGATGATCTTTGCAATGGCTGCCGGAATTGTGTTGATTTTTGCAAATTTAATGCCCTTGCCTATATCAGAGAGAAACTGATCGTTTTTGAGGAGGTTTGCCATTCCTGTGGCGGTTGCGTGATGCTTTGTCCCGAAAAGGCGCTGACGGAAAGGGATAAAGGGATCGGAAAAGTTCAAAAAGGCGTTTCCGCTGAGGTAACGGTATGGACCGGGATCATGAACACCGGCGAAGCGTCGGGTATCCCTATTATTCAAAAGCTGCTTGATGAGAATCGGGCTGTCCGGGACAAAATGATCTTCATAGACTGTCCGCCCGGCAGTGCCTGCATCGTCATGGAAACGATCAGGGATGCAGACTATTGTATATTGGTTGCTGAACCGACATTGTTTGGGGTACATAATCTCAATATGGTATATGAACTGGTCAAATTGTTTGATAAGCCCTTTGGAGTGGTGCTGAACAAATGTCTTGACGGAAAAAATCCGGCAGAGGAGTTTTGTTTGGAAAAAGGCATCAAAATTCTGGCTCGGATACCTTTTGATCATGAACTCGGTAACTTGAACTCAAAGGCCGAAATAGTGGTCAGGGTAAACGAGCAATACCGCGATCTGTTTTCTTCTTTGCTCAAAACAGTGAAAGAGGAGATGCAGCATGAAGCAACTACTCATTCTTAGCGGAAAAGGGGGAACAGGTAAAACGACAATTGCCAGTGCCTTTATTCAACTTTCGAAGGCCAAGGCCTATGCCGATTGTGATGTGGATGCTCCCAATCTGCACCTTATTACAGCACAAAAGACAGACCCGAAGAAAACAGATTATTATGGATTACCGAAAGCAGAGATCGATCCGGAGCTGTGTATTGAATGTGATCGATGCTGGGAAAGCTGCAGATTTGATGCCATTTCAGGGGAACAGACATACAGAGTAGACCCTTTTGCCTGTGAAGGCTGTGGAGTTTGTGAGCTTGTCTGTCCCGCAGAAGCCATCACCTTAAAACCGGCAGCATCCGGTGAGTTGATGCTATATGCAAATGCTGAGGAAGTCTTTTCCACAGCCCAACTGAAAATGGGCAGCGGAAACTCCGGCTTGCTGGTCACTGAGGTGAAAAAACAGATGAAATCGGCAGCGCCTCCCACCCGTATTGCCATTTTTGACGGTTCTCCCGGTATAGGCTGTCCGGTGATCGCATCCCTTAACGGTGTGGATATGGTGTTGATTGTGGCTGAACCCTCCGTATCGGGCATTAGTGATATGGAGCGAATCGTCGATACTGCGGCGCAATTTGGAACAAAAACAGCGGTATGCATCAACAAATATGATACCAACATGGACAACACGGAAAGGATTGAAACCTTTTGCAGGGAAAGGGGACTTTCCTTCATGGGCAGAATTCCCTTTGATCCTGAGACAGTAAAAGCCATTAACCATGGCCGGACCGTTGTGGACATCGATTGCCCGTCGGGCAAGGCCGTGAAGGCGGTTTTTGATAAAACGATGCAACTGCTTTTTGAAGAAGAGCTTGAACAAAGGCCATGAATATCAATCCGCGATGGGAGAAGCATATCACCCTTTCAATTTAAGTCAGAGATCGCTGAAATAACAATCTGAAAAAAGGAGATAGGATGATGAGTACAAACTGCAATCAAAACTGTAACAGCTGCTCAGAAGACTGTGCCGAGAAGAAAGAACAAAAAATCGATTTTTCTGAGAAACCCCATGAGATGAGCAGCATCAAAAAGGTCATCGGCGTGATCAGCGGTAAAGGAGGAGTAGGGAAGTCAATTGTTACCTCTATGCTTGCCGTGACCATGAACAGAAGGGGTTATCATACTGCCATTCTTGATGCGGACGTTACCGGGCCTTCGATTCCGAAAGCCTTTGGCATCAAGGAAAAGGCTACCGGCAGCGAATTTGGCTTATTCCCCGTAAGAACCAAGACCGGTATCGATATTATGTCCGTGAATTTGCTTTTGGAAAACGAGACTGATCCGGTTGTCTGGAGGGGCCCGATTATCGCCGGTACCGTCAAGCAGTTTTGGACCGATGTGATCTGGAGCAATGTCGATTTTATGTTCATTGATATGCCGCCGGGCACCGGTGATGTGCTTCTTACGGTATTTCAATCCATCGCTGTTGACGGGATTATTGTGGTAACTTCTCCACAAGAGCTGGTATCCATGATCGTATCCAAAGCGGTCAAGATGGCTGAAATGATGAATATTCCTATTATCGGTTTGGTAGAGAACATGTCCTATTTTCGATGTCCTGATAACGGGAAAGACTATCAAATATTCGGTGACAGCCACATTGATGAAATAGCGGATACCCATCATTTGCAGGTTCTTGCCAAACTGCCGATTGATCCAAAGATATCCGCTGCATGTGACAAGGGTTTGATCGAGCTTTTCGATGGGAATTGGCTTGACCCAGTGGCGGATAGATTGGAAGAAATGGAGGAGAAAAAATGATCAGAATTGCAGTAGCAAGCGAAAAGGATAAGGTGACGGAGCATTTTGGACACTGTGCCAACTTCAACATTTTTGATGTGGAAAACAATCAAATCATTAAGATGAACTCTATTCCGAATCCAGGGCACAGACCTGGCTTCCTTCCCAACTATCTCAATGACTTAGGTGTGAATATCATCATATCCGGTGGCATGGGCAGCGCTGCGATGGATATCTTTCAGGAAAAAGGGATCGAAGTGATTGTCGGGGTAAGGGGCAATGCCAGAGCAGCAGCAGAAGCATATCTGGAGGGCAGATTGAAATCCAGCGATGCGATTTGCAATGATCACGCCCATCATGGTGAATGCGGGGAAGAATAGCATATTCAGGTAGCGAAAAGTACTTGCGCTTCAAGGCGCGCAAGCACTTTTCCTTTTTAATAAAGGTGCCGTGCTGATTGAACGATTGAACCTTCATGCCTTTCTCAATCCATATTTACCATGTAAAAAATACAAGTGGCTTTCCAAAAGGTCGCTGTTCATGTATAATCAGAAAATATACAGCAAAAAACATGGAAGATGAAAGGCGTGACTGAATGTATGACGAATCGTTTCTCTCAAACAACTCCTGAAATCCTGGAGCTGGCTGCACTATTTGAACGCAATAGCAGAATCGACCCCACGCTTTACGATAAATACAATGTAAAAAGGGGGCTTCGGGATTTAGACGGTAAAGGTGTGCTGACAGGCTTGACGGCTATCTCGGAAATCGTCTCCTCAGAAATTGTTGACGGTGAAGAACGTCCCTGTGAAGGAAAACTATATTACAGGGGTATTGATCTGGAAAAAATCGTAGAAGGCTTTATCAATGAAAACCGTTTTGGATATGAAGAAGTCGCTTATTTATTGTTGTTCGGCAATTTGCCCAATGCCGGGCAGCTGGATAAGTTTAATCAAATTCTGGCCAACTATCGTTCCCTGCCAACAAGTTTTGTGCGCGATATCATTATGAAGGCTCCCAGTAAGGATATGATGAATACGCTGGCTCGGAGCGTATTGACCATGTATGCTTACGATGATTATGCCGATGACACTTCGCTGCCTAATGTATTGCGTCAATCGCTGCAGTTAATGGCATTGTTTCCTTTGTTGTCTGTGTATGGTTACCAGGCTTATTGTCATTACCATGACAATAAGAGCCTCTTTATCCATTCACCTCAACCGGAATTGTCCACTGCTGAGAATATTTTATATATCCTGCGACTGGACAGCCAGTATTCCCCATTGGAAGCGAAAATACTTGATCTGGCACTGGTATTGCATGCCGAGCATGGTGGCGGGAATAATTCAGCCTTTACCACTCATGTGGTCACATCTTCAGGGACGGACACCTATTCGGCTATTACAGCGGCCCTCGGCTCCCTGAAGGGGCCCAGGCATGGCGGCGCCAATATAAAAGTGGTGCAGATGTTTGAGGATATAAAGGCGAACATTTCCGATTGGACCGACGAAGCCAGCGTGGCAGACTATCTCGGCCGCCTCCTGGATAAACAAGCCTTTGACCGTTCGGGCTTGATTTACGGTATGGGGCATGCTGTCTATTCCATATCGGATCCCCGGGCTAAAATGTTGAAAACATTCGTAGAAAGCCTTTCAAAAGAAAAGAACCGTATGGAAGAGTTTAAGCTTTATAGCTTGGTTGAAAGGCTGGCACCGGAGATTATCGCAAAGAAAAGGCGAATTTATAAGGGTGTAAGCGCTAATGTTGACTTCTATAGTGGTTTTGTTTACAATATGCTTGATTTGCCTTTGCAGCTGTTCACACCTTTGTTTGCCATCGCGCGCATAGCCGGCTGGGCGGCTCATCGCATGGAGGAAATCGCGAATGCAGGAAAAATCATCAGACCGGCATATAAGTCGGTTTCAGAGCCGCAGGAATATGTTCCCCTGGAAAAGCGTTAAAAATTAAGGGGCGGAGCCGGCTGTAAAAGGAAACTTTGAAGGCATTGCGGCCACGAAGACTGTTTCTATAGTGAAACATTTTGAGTGATCGCTTTTATTTCATATATGCTTTTGATGGCTTACCGGATGGAATGGGTGATGGTATAATGGTCTGGAAAGAAGGGTTTTATATAAAAGGGTATACAGATCATGAAATCGATAATAATCGAATGACAGGGGGGATAATGTGCGAATTGCTGTAATAGACGGTCAAGGCGGTGGCATCGGTAGAGCCATCGTTGAGAAATTAAGGAAGGAACTGCCTGAAGAGATTGAAATCATCGCACTGGGTACAAACTCCGTTGCGACATCCAATATGCTAAAAGCCGGTGCAACGGAGGGGGCTACGGGAGAAAACGCCATTGTATTCAATGCAGACAGGGTTGACATCATCGTAGGTACAGTAGGTATCATTGCGGCAAACTCAATGCTGGGTGAACTGACACCTTCAATGGCAAAGGCCATTGCAGAAAGTCCGGCCAAAAAGATTCTCCTGCCCCTCAATCGCTGCAATATTGAAGTGATTGGAGTTGATCGAACAGATGCAATGCCGAACCTGATCGATAAAGCGGTGCAAAGTGTTAAAAAGCATATAGAGGGATCATAAAAAAATGTGCGAAGCCGATGTTTTTATGGGGCATGGATTGGGCTACAACTCCATGCCCCATTTTTCTATTAAACTTTACATAAAACTGACGATAATCTTATTGAGAGGATGATATCTTTAAACGAAGCTTCGATATATTACAGATGGGAAGGACATTGACGTGAAGGATTATTATAAGATTTTAGGAGTAGAACCCAATTGTTCAAAGGATGACATAAAAAAAGCCTATAGAAGGCTGGCCAAGCAGTGGCATCCGGATGTGAATAAAAGCGAAGATGCCCATGACAAGTTTATCGAAATAGCGGAAGCCTATGAAATATTAATCGATGATCATAGCAGGGCTCAATATGATGCCATGAGAAAGCGTTCATATGCTTCCGCTGAGAAGGATTTTAGCAGAAGACAAGAGGAGGCCAGGAGGAAAGCTGAGTACTACTCCACTGTTTCGTTTGATGAGTTTCTGAAAAATGCCTTTGAGATGGCTGTAGAGTTTGGAAAGAGTACATTGTATGGTGAAGAGGAATTTAATCAAAGCATTACCTTTGGAAAGTATTTGAGCATCGGAGCGAAAGGCTGGTTATCAGTCCTTCTGCTCATACTAAGCTTTACCGGAGTCCTGGCACCTATAACCATTCCCATCTTAATTAAAATGAATTTAATGGATAAGTACAGAATTGTTGGGATAAGAAATATCTTTATCGGTATGCTTATTTTTGCAGGGGTTTTTATAGCCTTTGTTTTCGCCATTTATATGATCGTGAACATCGAGGATGCTATTTTCTACATGATGGTTATTGGAGAGTTTTTTTACTTCTTTCCGGAATATGCTTTTTTTCTTGTTTTGGTCATTGTAGTGGGTGTTACGCTATATTTTCACCTACGGAAAAAATCAGAAGGTTTTCTCAAGGGGGTTTTCACCCGGTATAGGATAAAAGACTTTATTGGGCTGGTTTTTTGGGTGTTATTCATCATTTGTGGTTTTTTTGCAGACAGTGAAGACGTAAGTCCCCTTGTCAACATAATTGGTGCAGGATTATCAATGCTTTTCTTTCCCATGTCGATATTCTATTGGTTGTTCATATCAAGGTATAAGAATTTTCTTATACGTTTACTAATCGGTCTCATCCTCTTTTCTGTATCCGGAATCTATCTGGCCAATATTTATTAACTCTTGAGCTTTTCATTTGTCGGGCTTATCTGCATATAGCCTATCTGAAGGCTGCATCCGCTGTGGTCAAATTATTTGGAAATAATCGATTTTAACATTAAAAATAGGGTATAAAAACAGATAGAAGCATTGTAAAATGAAAATTGACAGGTTTTTTGGTGTTTTCGAAGGAATGATTGGGGGGATAAGAATGAAAGAGTATGTTCGTATTTTCTGGGAGAGCCATTTTCCCAAACGGCATTCACACATAATCATGAAATATGCTTTTTCAACGGGAAATTGGATGTTGGAAATTTTGGTGGCAGCGGGAATTCTGACAGCGGTTGGGATCATTGCTTGGATTGTGTATGAGACGGGGGGAATCCAGTATGCATGGTCCCATTTGTTGTATATTCCCATCCTTTACTCCTGCTTCAGGTGGGGTTGGAAAGGGGGGGATTGCAGTAGCATGTATATCTGCTTCATCCGTTGGACCCTTTATGCCTGTTAATACATACACCGGTGAAATCCAGACAGTTTATAACTGGTTGTTGCGGCTTCTGGTTTTCTCATTCATTGGATGCTTAGTCGGATTGATTTTAGGATGGGTAAAGGAAAGTACAAGAGAATTGATACAGTATAACCGGCAGTTGTCTGATGTGTATCACAGATTTTTGATGTCCATGGTCAATACCCTTGAAGCCAGGGATCCGGATACCCGATTTCATTATCAGAAGGTTGCCCTGCTATCCGTCATGATTGGAAAAAGAATGGGGCTGGAGCCGGCCCAGCTCTCGGAATTATACTGGGCGGCCATATTGCATGATCTGGGGAAAATAGGGGTACCCAATGAGATACTGATGAAAAAGGGGCCATTGGAGAAGGATGAGTGGGAGGTAATGAAGGCCCATAGTATGGTGGCGGAGGAGATCATCAAGCCTGTGCCCTTTCTGAATCCCCTCCTCACCATTATCAGAAGCCATCATGAGAAATGGGACGGATCGGGTTATCCCGATGGCTTGGAGAAGGAATCCATCCCATTGCTTGCCAGAATCATTACCGTTGCCGACGTGTTCGATGCCATGTTATCGGAAAGGCCGTATCACAAGGCCGGTGATTCGATTGATGCAGCGAAGGAATATATTGTGCAGAACAAAGGGATTCTCTTTGACCCCGAAGTGGTGGATGCACTGGAAGAGCTGAACACCGGCCTGTTGGACAGGATCAGAAACATAAAAGTTCTCAGCGATTTAGAAGCCATCCCCCTGTAATTGTGTAATTGGGGACGGTGACTTTTGTGTAATTGGGGACGGTGACTTTTGCGACCATATATTGGAAGTTAATTAAAATCAAGGAAATCGGGGACGAAGGCTTTACCGTAATTGCAGAGGGAAAGTCATCGTCCCCATTTGTAATATTAGGGGATATCCTGTATGCTCTTTTGCTTTCCGCTAATTCCCCATATTCTCCTGAGCTGGATCATGAGGGAAGCAAGAAATCCCATAGGGCAGAAACTGCACCATGTTCTTTGGTGATATACATAGCCAAGGACAATCGTTACAGCCGTGGTGAGGGCAACCAAGCGGACGAATACCAGCCCTGCTTCAGCGGGGTTGGAAGCATTCGCCAGTCCCCAGACCATATTTCCCATTAGAAAAATGAGAAACAGGATTTTGAACCAAGTGGATCGAAGAAAAGCCGGTGCCTTCGCCTTTCTTGAGATTTTGGATAGAATGACATCATTAAAGACCCCTCTGGGACAAAACAGGGCGCACCAACTTCTTTTACCCTTTATGGCTGCAACGACCACAGGAGCAGCCATGCATATAAGCGCCGCAAAACCCACAATAGGATAAAACCAACCGATGATCAAAAAAACCACCAATATCGACCAGATATAAGAACGAAATCCTTTTTCCTTTGCCTTTTTAGCCATACCTTCTCATCCCTTCCTGTATGATAATATTTTAATATTACGTTAATATAATATAAAGTAAAGAGCTTCATTTGTCAATAGTCTAATCGCAATTGGGGACGGTGACTTTTGCGACCATATTCTGGAATATTTTCAGAGATGAGTGCAGGCAGATAGCGGAAAAGGTGAATAATGTGGAAGATAATGGTGTAAAAAGTCACCGTCCCCATTTTCGGGAAGGGATTTATGAATATCTATCGAAACTAATCGTATAGCGGTTTCGGTTGTGAAACAATTGAAAGAAGAAGGCAGGCGAGTTATAGGAAAGGAGATTTCATCATGTGGGTTTTGTTTGCATTTGGAGCTGCCATATTTGCGGGGATTACAGCTATTCTATCGAAGATTGGGATTCGAAACATGGATTCCAATGTGGCCACTGCCATAAGGACGGGTGTGGTGCTGCTGTTTTCGTGGTTGATGGTCTTTCTGGTAGGGTCCCAAAACGAGATACTGAATATCAGCGGAAAGACATTGCTTTTTCTGGTATTATCAGGACTGGCTACAGGAGCATCCTGGCTCTGCTATTTTAAAGCCTTGCAATTAGGCGATGTGAACAAGGTAACGCCGGTTGACAAGTCGAGTACCGTACTAACCATGATCTTTGCCTTCATTTTTCTGGGTGAAGCCATCACGCCGATAAAGGTGCTGGCCATGGTATTGATTGGCCTTGGCACCTATCTGATGATTCAGAAAAAGCAAACGGGCAGCAAGGCCCCTGAAAGCAGCCTGTGGCTTGTCTACGCCATCGGTGCAGCGATTTTTGCCAGTCTGACATCCATCCTTGCTAAGATAGGGATTGAAGGGATCGAATCCAACCTGGGAACGGCCATTCGAACCATTGTGGTATTGGTGATGGCATGGCTGATCGTTTTTGTCACCGGGAAACAGCACACAGTCAAGGATATCGATAGGAAGAGCGGGATCTATCTTATCCTGTCGGGATTTGCCACCGGCGGATCCTGGCTGTGTTATTATCGAGCTCTCCAGGATGGCCCGGCCAGTGTGGTTGTACCGATTGATAAATTGAGCATCCTGGTGACCATTGCATTTTCGTATTTCTTCCTCAAGGAAAAACTCTCCCCAAAATCCATCCTGGGCCTGATCATGATCGTAACAGGCACCCTATCTTTGCTGATCTAGATAACAGCCAAAGCTAAAAATAGAGAAGCGGAAGGCACCAATGATTTTCCTGTAATTATAAACATTCAATAATTTCATTGAGTAAAAGCCCGATTAATACTATAATGAAAGCAGACGTGGCTGTTAATTGCAGTATTTTCTGTATGTTTGAATGAACTGGGAATATACATAATCATACGTAGAATACATATACTTCAAAATCGCATTCCTTTCGAAGACGTATATTCAACCCTTGAAGCCCTTCAAACAGGGCTTTATTCCCATTTCCGATCAAATCAGGGTTTTTCATGCGTATTCACAATTACATAAGAAGGGGGTTCAATCATGGAAAAAATGACCTTTGCCCTGTATTTTGGCAACAGAGGGTTCTTCCCCGAGTCCTTGATTGCCGGCGCAAGAAGGGAAATGAAAGAAGCAGTGGAGCAGTTGGGTTATCATACCCTCATGATGGATGAGAAGGCTACCAGGACAGGTGGTGTGGAGAATGCCGAGGAGGGCAGGAAGTATGCAGCCTTTTTGGAAGCCCATAGGGGGGAATATGACGGAGTCATCCTGTGTCTGCCCAACTTCGGAGATGAGAACGGGGCCATTGCCGCCCTCCGGGACTGCGGGGTGCCCATTCTGATTCAGGCCTACCCCGATGAGATTGGCAAGATGGATTTTGAGCATAGACGGGATGCCTATTGCGGTAAGTTCTCCATCATGGATGTGTTCTATCAATACAACCTTCCCTTTACCGTATTCAAACCCCATGTAATCCATCCGACGACGGAGGCCTTCAAAAAGCAGCTGTTGGATTTTGCAGCCGTTTGCCGGATCGTCAAAAGGATGAGGCGCTTTACTGTCGGTGCGATTGGAGCCCGGACAACAGCCTTCAAAACGGTGCGTTTTGATGAGCTCACCCTCCAAAAGTACGAGATTACTACCGAAGCCCTTGACCTGTCGGAGTTGTTTATGCGGGTAAGGGATATTAAGGAGGGAACGGACAAATTCGCTCAAAAGAAGGAGCGGTTGTTGAACTATACCAATTGGACAGGGGTGCCTGAAGAGAAAATCGATATGCTCACGAAGGTGAGCGTTGCCATCGATGAGATCATCGATGATTATAAGCTGGATGCCCTGGCCTTGCGCTGCTGGGAGGAGATGGAGCTGGAGCTTGGGGTTTCACCCTGTGTGCTGCTGAGTGAGTTGAATGACAGGGGAATTGTCGCCGCCTGTGAGCTGGATGTAGGCAATGCCGTTGCCATGTATACCCTGACGGCTGCATCCGAGATGCCTGCTACGGTGCTGGATTGGAACAACAACTATGGGGAGGACGAGGATAAATGCATTTTGTTCCATTGCGGTCCCGTGCCCCAGACATTGATGGAGGAAAAGGGCCTGGTGGTGGAGCACAAGATGTTTGCCAAAAGCTATGGAGCCGGCTGTGGCTGGGGATGCAATGCCGGAAGGATTGCTGCCTCTCCCATGACCTTTGCCAGCGCCAAGACGGAGGACGGCAGGCTGAAGTTCTATCTGGGTGAAGGTCGTTTCACCGGTGAACCCATTGAAGAGGAGTTTTTTGGTTGCGGGGGTGTGGCAGAGATCGAAAACCTCCAGGATAAGCTCATAGCCATCGGCAAAAATGGCTACAGGCACCATGTAGGCGTCACCTTCGGGCACGTAGCCGAAGCAGTGCGGGAGGCCTTTACCACATATTTAGGATATGATCTGATGGATATCTGAACCATATACATAGGGAGCACTGAATGACAGCAAAGGAAACAGATAAAAAGTGGGGGTAATAAATCATGCCAATTATAACGGATCGCGAGCAGGTTCTGGGCATATACAGGGAGGCAGAATCCAGCCGATGGGTTCTGCCCTGTCTATGCACCGAAAACCTGACCACAACGGAAGCAATACTGGAGGCGGCAAGGGAATATGGGGATGAAAAGGGCATCCCGGATTTGCCCATCATTGTAGCCATTACAAACCTGTACAGTCACCGGGCCCAATCCACCTTTTATACCCATACCCACCGTTGGGACATCGGAATAAAGCTATTCCTGGAGGATCTTCGTATCCTTACGGAAAAGGGCTCCCCCTATAAGAAGCTAAGGGTGATGGTCCATTTGGATCATATCCAATTTGATGAGGACAGGGAGCTGCTGTCCTGGGATATGGGTGCATTTTCCTCCATCATGTTTGATGCTTCCAAGCTTCCCCTTCAGGAGAATATCAGGCTGACCCGGCAGTTTGTGGAGGAGCAGGGGAATAAAATCGTCGTCGAGGGGGCCTGTGATGAGATCGCAGATGCAGGAGGGGAGATAAGGAACGAACTGACCACTGCGGAAGAAGCCTGGGCTTATCTCGAAGGGACGGGTGTGGATCTGATCGTGGCCAATCTGGGCACGGAGCACCGGGCCAGCGGTAAGGAGCTGAAATATTACGGCGATCAGGCCAGGAAGATCAAGGAGCGGATCGGTAACCGCATTGTTCTCCACGGAACCTCGTCGGTACCGGATGACCAAATTGCCCAGCTGATTGACGACGGTGTGTGCAAGGTCAACATTTGGACAACTTTGGAGCGGGATTCATCTCCCGTCCTGTTCCGATCCATGGTGGAAAATGCCTCCAAAGTGGCAGGCCGTAGCGTGGTGGAGGAATTAAAACAGGCAGGATACCTGGGCCCGAAATGCTCGTCCCAGGATGCAGCTTCACTTGATTTTTTCACCACAGCCTATCGGCAGCAGATCGTTTTCCATGAAATGAAAAAGCTGGTACGAAAGTATCTGGAGCTCTGGTACCGCTAAGATACGGGATAGAAAAGGTGACCGGAAAAGAGTGATGAGGGGAGGAGGGCTTGTATGTCTCTTTTAGGTATTGATATCGGGACGTCCGGCTGTAAGGCCACCATTGTAGACAAAGAAGGGAATGTAAAGGGACAGGCATATCGTGAGTATTCCCTGCTGTCTCCCCAAGCGGGCTGGCAGGAGCTGGATCCCCGGTTGGTTTGGAATTCCGTGAAGGAAGTTATCAGGCATTCGCTGGCAGAATATCATGGGGACGGCATAAAGGCCATCAGTGTGTCCTCCTTTGGAGAAGCGGTGATCCCGATTGATTGCCAGGGAAATGTGTTGGGCAATAGCATCATCTACATAGACCCGAGGGGCCAGGAAGAAGCCAGGGCTTTGGAAGAGGGGCTGGGCTGGGAGAAAATACTGGGGATAACCGGAGTTCTGGTTCATCCCATGTACAGCATCGGCAAAATCATGTGGCTGAAGGCCCATAGGCCGGATGTTTACAATCACACATGGAAATTCCTGCTTTATGCAGATTTTATCCTGTTCAAGCTGGGGGCAAAGCCCCATACCGATTATTCCCTGGCGGCAAGGACCATGGCCTTTGATATCATTCAAAAAAACTGGTCATGGGAGATCCTGGAATGGGCAGGCATAGAGGCGGATAAGTTCGGTGAACCCGTCCAGGCAGGGACGGTGGTAGGGGAAATCGCCAAGGATATAGGAGAGGAGCTGGGTCTCCCCAAAGGGGTCCTGCTGGTGGCAGGGGGCCACGACCAGCCCTGCGCAGCCCTGGGAGCCGGAGCCATACAAAAGGGTTTGGCGGTGGACGGTCTGGGAACAACCGAGTGCATTACCCCGGCTTTTGATCAGCCCATCCTATCCGATTCCATGGCCCGGAATAGCTTCGCATGTGTGCCCCATGTAATCAGGGATACGTATGTTACCTATGCCTTTACCTTCACAGCCGGAAGCATGCTGAAATGGTTCCGGGATCATTTCGGCACTCCATACAGGGAGGAAGCAAGAAAGAGCAATACCAACGTATATGACCTTATGATCCAGAAAGCCGCCCAGCGCCCGACGGACATTTTTGTCCTTCCCCATTTTGCCGGTGCCGCCACCCCCTATATGGATACCGAGGCCAGGGGAGCCATTGTGGGCCTCCATATCGATACCACAGCGGAGGATATCATCATGGCAATCCTGGAGGGGATTACCTTCGAAATCATGGTGAATGTGGAAAAATTGGAGGAGGCTGGTATCCGCATCGGTGAACTGAGAGCGGTAGGAGGCTTGGCCAGGTCCGCCACCTTCCTGCAGCTAAAGGCGGATATGATGGGCAGGAAGATCACAACTCTCCATATTTCGGAGGCGGGAACCCTGGGCGTCGCGATTTTGGCCGGGACCGCAGCCGGAGTGTATCGGAGCATTGAAGACGCAGTAGATAAACTGGTGAGGGTGAAAAAGACATTCTATCCCGATGAGAAGCTTCACAGGATCTATATGGAGAAATTCCAGACCTACAAGCGGATCTATCCGGCCGTGAAGGATATACAGAGGCCGGATATAGCCATCGGCCAGGATGCGGCCGGTGCTACGAAAGGAAACTGAATACATATTTTCTTACAATACAATATAAAGTTGAAAGTGGGAAATTGAATGAAGAAAGCAGTTATGTACGGAGCAGGAAACATTGGAAGAGGTTTTATCGGGCAGCTCTTGTCCCAATCGGGTTATGAAGTGGTGTTTATCGACGTGAATCCCCAACTGGTGGAGGAGCTGAACCGAAAGAGGGCTTATCCCATCCGCTTTGTTTCAGATAAGGGGAACCGGGAATTGATGATCAGGAATGTGCGGGCGGTCAACGGCCTGGATCTGGAGGAGGTGGCCAAGGAGATCAGTGAAGCGGATCTGATGGCGACGGCGGTTGGAGCCAATGTCCTGTCTAAAATCGCCCCCACTGTTGCCAAGGGTTTACAGAAACGCTGGGAGAATCAAAATACGAAGCCCTTGAATATCATCGTATGTGAAAACCTTTTGGATGCCGATCATTACCTGAAAAGTCTGATAAAGGAGCAACTGGATGAAGAAGCCCAAAGGGAGCTGGAGGAATTGGTAGGCTTTGTGGAGGCATCCATTGGCAGGATGGTACCCGTCGCTACTCCTGAAATGTCAGAGGGAAATCTGCTCAGGATATGCACCGAGGAGTATGCCGAATTGCCTGTGGGCAAGGAAGGTTTCAAGGGAGAGATACCGGATATCAAGAATATGCTCCCCTATAGCCCCTTTACTTTCTACATCCAAAGGAAGCTGTTCATCCATAACATGGGCCATGCCGTTACCGCATATCTGGGGCAAAAAAAAGGCTACCGCTATATATGGGAAGCTATTGGGGATGAAAGCATCCGTCAGACCTGTATGGGGGCCATGATGGAGGCAGCCCGGGCCCTCTCAAAGGAGCATGGGGTGGATCTGAAGGAGATACAAGCCTATGTGGAGGATCTGATCGCCAGGTTTGACAACCGGCAATTGGGGGATACCATAGATCGGGTGGGGAGGGATCTCCAAAGAAAGCTGGCGCCAAAGGACCGACTGGTGGGGGCACTGAACCTGTGTATCAAGCATGGTATAGAGTCTATACACATCTGCGCAGGCATCGCTGCAGCCCTGCATTTTAAGGATCCGGCTGCCGGTCAGGTATCAGCCCTGCTAAAAGAGTATGGACCTGAAAAGGTCTTAGAGGAGCTATGCAGCATCAGCAGGGGGAGCAGGGAATGGAAGGCCATCCTGGATGCCTATTATGCCGGATGATAGGCGAAATGAAAACCACTCCAAACCATGGTGAATTTAAGCCATGGTTTGGAGCGGTTTTGTTTGTCAGATCAGGCGGAGTTCATTACTCTTGAATGTCTGGAATGTTAGGCAACTGGGCAAATCCCTTTTCCAGGTCTTCATCCGTGGGGATATAGTCAGTCATTTTGCCTTCCAGGTAATCGCTGTATGCCGTCATATCGAAAAAGCCTGTGCCGGTGAGGCCGAAGAGGATGGTTTTTGCCTCTCCCGATTCCCTGCATTTGATGGCTTCATCGATGGCTCCGCGGATGGCATGGGCCGATTCAGGGGCGGGCAGAATGGTCTCCTGCTTTGCAAACAGGACGGCTGCCTCGAACACCTTTGTTTGCTCCACGGCTACCGCTTCCATGTAACCGTCGTGATACAGTTTGGACAGAATCGGAGCCATTCCGTGATAGCGCAGGCCGCCGGCATGGTTGGGGGAGGGCATAAAACCGCTGCCTAGGGTGTACATCCTTGCCAAAGGAGTGACCTTCCCCGTGTCACAAAAGTCATAGGCATAGCGGCCTCGGGTCAGGGAGGGACAGGAAGCCGGTTCCACGGCGATGATTCTGGGGTTGGCCTTGCCCAGCAGCTTATCCCGCATAAAGGGTGCAATTAAGCCTCCCAGGTTGGAGCCGCCTCCTGCACAGCCGATGATGATATCAGGGTATTCATCCAGCATCTCCATGGCGGTTTTGCATTCCAGTCCGATCACGGATTGATGGAGAAGGACCTGGTTCAGAACAGAACCCAACACGTAGCGGTAGCCCTCTGTGGTGACCGCCTTTTCAATTGCTTCCGAGATGGCACAACCCAGACTTCCGCCCGTATCGGGGTCTTCCGCCAGGATTTTACGCCCGGCTTCCGTGGTGGTACTGGGGCTGGGAATGATGGTGCCGCCGAAGGTTTCGATGATGGCTTTCCGGAAAGGCTTTTGCTCGTATGAGCATTTTACCATATAGACGATCAGAGGGATGTCAAAGAAGGAACAGGCCTCTGCCAAGGCGGTCCCCCATTGGCCGGCACCCGTTTCAGTGGTGAGGCCGCTTAGTCCCTCTTTCTTGGCATAATAGGCTTGGGCAACGGCGGAGTTTAATTTGTGGCTGCCGGAGGTATTGTTGCCCTCGAATTTGTAGTAAATCCTGGCAGGGGTATCCAGGTATTTTTCCAGGTTATAAGCGCGGATCAGGGGAGACGGGCGATACATTTTGTAGAACTTCTGTATCTCCTCCGGAATTTCCACATACCTGGTGGTGCTGTCCATCTCCTGGTGGGCCAGCTCTTTGCAGAATACGGGATACAAATCTTCTTCGGAGACGGGTTGGAAGGTCTGGGGATTCAGCATGGGATCGGGCTGTTCCTTCATGTCAGCCCGAAGATTGTACCACTTCGTGGGCAGTTGATCCTCCGTAAGATAAACTCGATGGGGTACTTTCGCCATGATTCATTCTCCTTTCATTCATTATTCCTATTATTAAGCAAACCGGCCGGAGTATGCTCATAGGGTTTGGGATATGATCATTATGCAATAAAAAAAGACCCTTGTCTCAGCAAATTACTGGGACAAAAGTCTTGTTGACTTCTGCGGTACCACCCGGTTTGGTAATATAACATTACCCACTCATTCTCATATACTATCATATATGCTCCTGTGGTAACGGATGGAGTTCCCGTCGGGCATTACTCGGCCGTTTGCCTTTCTTCCCAACCTCATAAGTCCATTCAGCAAGCTTTCATTTACCCCAATCGCACCAACCTGGGGCTCTCTGAAAACGAAATGCATTACCTACTACTCTTATTCAACGGTTTTCACGTATACAGTTGTTTTCATCAAGTCTAGCAAAAAGGCATCCGATTGTCAATAGCTTTTTTTTCTTTTTTTAAGATAAGCTTCCCATATCAACTTATTCAACTTGCTTTCAAGTCTTTGCCCTTCGGTATCCGCCAATCTGATCTATACATTCCACTCCAGCATTCTATTGAGAAAGGATTTCAGCTGTGCCGTTTGGGGAGCCTTAAAAATCCGGCTGCTTTCGCCTGTCTCCAGGATGGTATTGTCGGCAAGGAACAGGATCTTTTCACAGGCATTTTTGGCGAAGCCCATCTCATGGGTGACTATGATGGTGTTCAGTCCATCTCCCTGGAGCTCGCCCAGCATATCTAAGACCTCGCCGGTTAATTCCGGATCCAGGGCCGAGGTGGGCTCGTCCAGGAGCAGAAGCTTTGGTTTTATTCCAATCGCCCTGGCGATGGCGATTCGCTGCTGCTGGCCTCCTGAAAGCTGGGAGGGATATTTGTCCTTTTCCATGGACAAGCCAAATCGGTCAAACAGCCGATTCGCCACCTGAACGGCATCGACCCGGTTCATGCCAAAGGTATGGATCAGGGGCAGGGTGACGTTCTCCATAGCCGTCAGATGCTCGAACAGTCCTTTGGATTGAAACACAAAGCCGATGCTGCGCCGATAGGCCCGGAGGGACCTTTCATCAAACACGACCCTTTGACCATCCATATACAAATCACCGTTGCTGGGTCTAAGGAGCCCGCCAATGATGCGCAGCAGGGTGGATTTTCCGGCCCCCGAGGGACCGATAATGGCGAGAGAGTGGAAGCTGTCTTCATACGAGATGTCCTTCAATACCACTCGGCCGTCGAAGTGCTTTGAAATGTTTCTAAGCTCAATTCTCATGCTTATACCTCCTCTCCAAGGCCCTTGTCAGCAACGAGACGGCGAAGGTCAGCAGAAAGTATAGGAAGCCTAGAAACAGGTAGTTTTCGAACATCCGAAAGTTATCGGCGGATATTTCCTGGGTCGTCTGGGTAAGCTCGATGACGGCAATGACGGACAGGAGGGAGGAATCCTTGATAATGGAAGCCAGCTGCCCGGCAAGGGCGGGCAGAATTCGGGACATTAAAATCGGGAAGGTGACCAATCTCAAGGTTTGGAGAGGACTGAGGCCGATGGACCTGGTGATTTCATACTGCTGGGGATCAATGCTTTCGATGCCTCCCCGTATGATCTCTGAGATGTAAGCCCCTTCAAAGATGGACAGGATCAGAACCCCGGCGATATAGCGGTTATCGATGCCCCATGCGGTACCGATTATGTAGTAGAAGAAATAGATCTGGACCAGAAGGGGTGTTCCCCGGATGATCTGGACATAGGTCCTGGACAAGTAGCGGACCACAAGCAAACGAGCCTGCTGGCCCAGGGCTGTCACGGAGCCGATGACCAGGCTCACCATCAGGCTGGCGAAGGCGATGATCAGGGTCATGGAGAAACCCTGCCATATCCGGTTCTTATAGGAAAGGAGACTGGCAAAATCCAGTTTCAGACCAATGGCCTTGATGGGAAACCATATAAAGGCCACCAGGATCAGTGCCACCATGCATATGCTGATCATCTTGTTGAGGGCTGTCGCTTTGTCGTTCGGTCTTTCTGTCATGGCCGACTCCTACTCGAAGAACCATGGGAAGCCAAGTTCATCGAAGGTTTTCTTCTCCTCTGCCAGGTATTTTTCCGTTAGCTGCTCAAATCTCTTTTTGGCCCGGAAATCTTCCAGGAAAGCATTGATCTGCTTGAGGAGCTCCGTATTTCCCTTTTTGACGGCCATCCCCCAAGCCTCGGCATCCTGGAAGGGGATGAGAATCGCCTGGGTGGTGTCGGAATGCTTCTGACTCTGGCGGTAAATGGTGAGCTGGTCGTAGATGAAAGCGTCGGCTTTCCCTTGGACGACTTCCGTCACACAGGCGTTTTCAGAGGACAGGGCATTGATGGTGGCCTTGGTCAGGTGCTTGTCCGCATACACATGGCCTGTGGTTCCCTTTTTGAGGGCCAGGACCTTGCCTTCCTGGTCCAAGTCCTCGATGCTTTGGATTCCCGAGTCTTTATTCACCAGGAGAGCGAGATAGGTATGGGCATAGGGCTGGGAAAAATCCACGGTCTTGGCCCGTTCCTCCGTAATGGTCATGGAGGAGATGACCACATCCACCTTACCCGTCTCCAGGGAGGGGATCAGGCCATCCCAGTTTATATTTTCGATCCTCACAGGCCTGTTCAGGTATTCGCCCAGGGCTTGAGCCAAATCGACGCTGACCCCTGTCGGATTTCCTTGGGCGTCCTTGGTCTCAAAGGGTGGATAAGCCAGTTCCATCCCCACGACAAGGGTGTCCTTCCCATCGGAAGAGCATCCGGCCAGGGGAGCGGCCATCAGGACAAGGGTCAGCAAAAGAACCGATAGTTTCTTCATCATTGAGTATCCCCCTCACTTCATCCATACATTTGGATTTTTTATGGAGCCATTCCAAGCTTTACAAGCTAATCGTACTCCAATTCGATTTCCATGTCAAACCTTGGTTTTAAGGGGTTGAGCAAAATGACTGTCCCAAAAAAACAGATCTGGACTACTGTGGAGGGTCAATAGCTCAGATCTGTTTATCGTGATGCTTAAAGGCTTATCTCTTAGGCTGGGGAGGGAAAATGGGGAGGTTGAAGAACTCATCGCAGACGCTTTCGGCAAATTCTTCACAAGGGGGTATATGACAGAAGGCATAGGCTGGGACGAGTAGGTGGACCTTGGCTACGATCTTCATGATAACGGTGACACAGATGCTTATCTTGAATCGGAAATCGCTTATGAAGCTGCCATCGACACAAACAGCACTTACCGTTGCTTCTACCTTATAGGGTACAAGGGATTCATCGGGTACCAGCAAAATCCCGTCCTTTTCGACGGAAACGGTAGCGACTCCCGTTCCCCGATGACCTGTTGCATCGGTGAAGGTCACGTCAATTGGAATATCGATATCAGCCCTTAGCCGGGCAAAATTTGGCCGATTGGGGAGGGGATCAAGCCGCAGATTGCGAATCACCCCTTCATTGGAAAGGCTCCTGCAGCTGACAAAACAAAGGGGTCGGGCTAACTTGACTCCCGAGGGGCGGATGTCCCGGATGAGGATGGGCAGATCCTCCAGCCGTTCCTGCTGCAGGCAGGCATCATACACTTTTTCGACCTGTATACATACCCTCTCGAACGATTCCTGTCCCGCATCCTCCTGGATAGCATCAGGAGGTAGATCATGGGCGTTCCTGTAGGAAAAGAAGGACATTTTTAACCTCCTTCATCATTTTGTTTATTGTGTATCGTTTTATACATTATAGTATTCAGTCATCTCCGGATTGTGCATACATAGATATAAATATAGATATAAAACAGCATAGATTTCTTTGTATTGGAGAGGGAAATGAGCACAAATTGCCCAAAGGAGCATACATTATTAGTATATGGACGGTATATCGGATTACAACACCTATGATGGATCATTGTTTAAAGGGGAAAGGGGACAGGAACATTGAAAGTAAAAGGATTTGGTCTATACAAAACCCTTATCACGATTCATGAAAGGTTCATTTTGGCCATCCAGGAGACGGAGAAGAAGTTGAGGGAGGCAGCCGAAGCAAAGGTGGACAGCCAGGAGTATAAAGAAGGGTTGATCGAAGAAAATAAACCGAAGCATATTGAAGCCTCTGTCGAAAAAAAGGAAGAGCCTCATAAGAACGTTCCCGGTGAAGGAAAAGTAGAGGTTGAGAAGGAAGCAGCTATCGCAGAAAAAGTCGAGGAGCGTAAGGAAGGGCAAAAAGAGGAAGTTGGTCCGGAAAGGACGGAAGCAGAGCTTGTAGAGAAGACCGATGAAAAACTTGGTGACGGAAATCCGGAGATGCCGGATGTACTCCCTCTCGAGGAAAGCCGACAGGAAAGTCTTTCCTATCAAGCACTGCTGGTGAAATTGAATGAAGCTGCAGATCGGATCCGCAGCCAGGGCAGCCATGGATTGGAAATCGTGATGTCAGAGGGACTTTTTGGCCAGACGGTTCAAATGGAGCTGTCTGCGGAAAGGCTAAGTCCCCCTGTGGATCATGAATCATGGCAGCAAACCAGGGAGATAAGAGCTGAGCGGGCGGATGCCGGGAGCACTGCCAAAAAAGAAAGGGAGACATATATCTTAATGGGAAGGGAAGTTTGCAGACTTCTGGAGGAAATGGCGGCAAAAATCGCAAATCATGCCCTGGCAGTAGACGGGAGAAAAGTAGATATACCCTTGGACGGGAATTTGGCATATACCGTCAAATACGAGGACAATCTGTTAGAAGGCAAGCTGTCCATCGTTCTGTCCTGGATAAAGGATGAAACCACTCAATAATGCTATTTCACAAGGCCTATCAGGATGATTTCCGTGTCCACCTTTACGTCCACTTCCACATCGGGAAAGATGATGTCCCACTGTTTCCCTACCTTTTTCCAAAAAGCGGGTTTCTTTGTTTCCAAGAGATGATCGGAGAGGAAGATATCCGTCTTCAGTTCTTCCTGGGTCCTGCGAATGGTTTGCCGGCAAATCCTTTCGATCTCCCGGGAACATTCAAGCTCCAGCTTTTTCAGCAACTCACTGTTGATTTTACCATGGGAATGCATATTGATTGCTTCTCCAAAATTGCATTCAACCTGAATGTCCACTTGAAAGCGGACATCTTCATCATCGATCAGGGGGGTGATCCTGCTGTGGGCTTTGGTGATCTCCAGGGTAACCATCCCGTTTTCAAAGCCGGGAGCCTTTACTGTCACGACCCCTCCCAGATACAGATTGCGAATGAATTTGATGGCCTCCATCTCCAACTCGCTGATCCATCCCACCATCCTGTCTCCTTTGAACGCAGCGCCTCCGCTTGCCTTGATTTCATCCTTTGTGGCCTGAACCCTGGGCAGTACAAAGGCATAGCCTGCGTGGACATTGGTTAGGGCCGCCCCAAGATCTACCTTGTGGACCATCCTGGAGTTTCTTACGGCATTCATAGGCAGCATAGCCAGATAAAGGGAGGAGTAATCTTCTATTCTGGGTACGACATCCAGGATTTTTTTTGCTTCCCCCTGGCTGATGTATAGCCTCACCCTACGCCGCATTTCGGGATCCCGCAGAAAAAATCCAAAATATTTCCGATTCCTCCTCTTGCCACTTCATCCGACAGAATAATGACCTGAAGATGCTCAAAATTGAGGAAGAAGCTGGTTCGGGAGTGGATCTCCCGGCTGATGCTCATGAAGGAGTTTCCGATCTGGGTGATTTCCCAGGTACGGGAGCCCTCATCAGTTCCGCCTCCGCCTGATTCTGCACCGATGGCCTTGGCTTTGCCCACAAAGGGCAGCTGGAGGGTCATGGCATAAATAGACTGACCCGTATGAAGTTCCATCTTCTCCATTTTTTCCTCTTCCTTGGGCGAGGCTTTTTCCGAAGCAGCCTTTTCCCCTTCCTTGGGCATGGGAGGATAGAGATCAATGGCGACGCCCAGGACGTAGCCCCTGGTCTCGATGTCCCTTTGATCCCAACAGCCGCTCAGAAGCAGCATGACAGGTAAAAGCAGAAGGATAAGACGCTTCATCCTTTGGCCTCCTTTTTCTTCTTTAGCCGAGCAAAAAACGTAAAGATAGGGAAAACAACCATTGCAATGGAGGTCTCAAGAACCTTCACCGTTTCATAGACCTGCATGATTTTGAGACCGCTTCGGATGACGAGAGCGCCGGCAACCAGAAGGGGAATTAGTCCCCAGACTACAAACTTCTGATATTTTTCTTTTATACCAAAGAAGGTGCTTATATCCCGATCGGTAGCGAAGAAGTATAAGATCACGGACATAAAGACGATGCCAATCCAGAGGATGGCTGCAAAAGCTTCCAGCCTCTCCAGGAAGGTGGCAGGGAATTCAATGGATTTTGTCAGGCTAAGGGTGGGGTAGATGGTATGGCTGACGCTTTGGTAAGAGAAGACCATGATGCTGACCAAAGTGAGAGCCACGTAGGCTACAATGGTAATGATAAGCCCCGTCAGATACCACTTGTAGACTCCTTTGGATTTTTGGACATAGCAATAGATATAGGGGGTCACTCCATATCCGGTAAACTGTCGGAATCCCGGAAGAATACCTTTGATCACATTGCCGGTGTTTTCAAAGAGAATGGGCTCCAAATAGCTTGTATTGACCTGTTGCAGGGACAGGAGAATGATGCTGAAGATGGTAAACAGGCAAATGGGAAAGATAATGTCCACCACCTCTCCAATGGTATAAATTCCATGATAAACGGCATAAGCTGCCACCAGGGCCATGACGAAGACAATCACGGAAATGGGTGTCCTGTCCAGGAGAAACATCTTCAGGGCTTGGGCGAAGATTCTCATGGACAGTGCGATATACAAGATCATATACACGGTAAAGGGGAACATGAGAATTCTCCCCCAAAACTTACCTGCCACATGGAGGAAAATTTGGGGCAGGTCCTTGTCAGGGTAAAGGGAGGCCAGATAATAGTTCATGCTTCCTATGATCAAGACCGGCAGGCCACCCAGTGTCAAGGAAATCCATCTATCCTGTCTGGCTACGGATACCATCTTATTGGGAGCCAGCAGAATATCAACGCCAAATACAGCCCCAACGGTCGTGGTCATGACCTGGAGGGGATGCAGTCTCTCAGTTTTCATTGGGGCTATTCTCCTTTCCCGTAGGGGTATTCTGCCGGTGGATATCCTGAGGATTGAGTAATTCAGGGCGTTTTTTCATGTAAGTTAAATGAACCCGTATAAAGGTATCCTTCCAGTCCCCCAGCCGGTAGGGACTGATGGGGCTTAAGTATCGGACGCCGACGCTCTTTAAGGAGGAAAGATAGGTCAGTAAAAGCAGCATTCCCATGACGATGCCGAAAGTGCCAAGGGTGACGCCGAGGACCATGAAGGGGATCCTCACAATGCGGGTGGCCAGGCTTAGACTGTAGTCGGGTATGGTATAAGAGGCAACGGCTGTAATGGATATAATGATCACCATGATGGGGCTGACCACCCCAGCCTGGACAGCCGCCTGGCCGATCACCAGACCTCCCACGATAGAGACCGTCTGTCCCACCACCCTGAGCAACCGGATACCGGCCTCCTGCGGAAGCTCCAAGGCCAGCTCCATTAAAATCGCCTCAACGAAGGCGGGAAAGGGTACTCCTGTCCTTGTTGCGGTAATGGACAGGACCAGGTTAGTAGGAAGCATGCCGGGATGGAAAGAGGTGATGGCGATGTACAGGGCAGGAAAGAGGGCAGAGATAAACAAGGCTACATAGCGGGAGATGCGAATGACGGAGGCCGCAATCCAGTTTTCCAGATAATCATCCACGCTCTGCAGCAGCGTAGGAAGAGTCGTGGGAAGGAGGATGGCATCCGGAGAACCGTTAAGAAGGACGGCTACCCTGCCTGCCAATAAAGCGGAAACCAACCTGGAAGGGCGCTCTGTGGTCTGAACCAGGGGAAAGATGGAGTTGGGTTTTTCCGACATCAGGAGCCCGATCTGGGTGGCTGATTCCAGACCATCCACATCAATAGCATCAACCCTTCTTCTCACCTCATCTACAATATCCGGGTCTGCGATATCCTTTATAAAGGCAAGCACCGCATCCTGCTTGGTACGCCGGCCAAGCTGATAACTCTCAAAAACGAGGTTTGGATCTCTGAGCCGTTTGTGGATCAGGCCGATATTCTGCTTGAGGGTTTCGATGAAGGCCTCCTGGGGGCCCTTGACGGAAGGTTCCATGGAGGGTGTGCTGAACTGCTTCCCATGGTATTCCCTGACATTGATCAAAAGCCCCTCCTTAGATCCCTCAATGGATAGAAAGGTATCTCCCGACATGATTCCCAGGACAATCCGGTCAAAGGTCTTGACAGCGTCCACACTGCCGATAGTGACCAGGCAATCCTTGATCTTCTGAAAGTCAACTTCCCCCGTCTGTTTCAGCAAGGGGGTGCTTTCATACATCAGAGGCTTCAGGATATGATCCAGTATCATGTCTTCCTGGGCAAGGTTTTCGATATAGAGGATGGCAGCCCGTTTATTGCTTAAACCGATTTTGAAATCACGGACCTTGATGTCAAAGGAATGGTTCATGATATCCTTCAGCCGTCCGATATTGCTGTAGATATCTTTAGAGAGGGTAAATCGCTTCAGATCTTCAGTATTCCTTGTCTTTACCTGCTGCTTGTTCTTTTTTTCATTTTTTCCATTATCTTTTGAAGGATGCCAGCCATATCCCCTGCTTCACCTCTGCTAATCCGTGGAGAATATTCGTAGCTATTATTGGCATAAATGGCAGCATTCATTCGTGCATTCAACAGGCTGGTTTCCAACAACACAAAAAATACCTTCCATATGCACAAAAATCGCTATTGGAAGGAAGCAAAATTTTTGAGATAATATATATAACCGTAAAGGATAAGAAAGGAAGGAGGAGCTATTTATGGAAGGAGGGTATTTCAAGGATCATCGAATGGCGCCGGACGTCATACATATTGAGGATCCCTTGGGCGTCTATGCAAGCCTGATCATCGGCGAGGACAGAGCCTTGCTTTTTGATACAGCTCATGGCATTGGGAACCTGAAGGAGCATGTGGCTCGGCTCACGCATCTGCCCCTCACGGTGGTCAACAGCCATGGCCACGTGGATCACCTGTGCGGGAATTATCATTTTGATCAGGTCCATATCCATAGGGCGGATATGGCCTTGGCGGAAGAGCATGCATCCCCTCAAATGCGCCAGGGGCCATTGAGGGAGGCCAAGGAGAAGGGGCTGCTTCCCGAAGAGTTTGATGAAGACGCCTATCGGGCGAAAGGACCGGGAAAGCTTGTCCCTGTAGATGAAGGCCACTGCTTCGATCTGGGAGGCATTCGCCTGGAGGTGATTTCCGTACCCGGCCATACCCCGGGCTCCATCGGCCTTTTATGCCCTGAAAAAGGGCTGATCTTCCTGGGGGACGCTGCCAATCCTTTTCTTTTTCTCTTTTTGCCCGAATCCGGCAGCGTGAAGGAGTATCTCGAGACCCTCTACAAAATAAAAGCCCTTGACTTTGAGCGCTTCATCATCTCTCATTTTCCGGATCCTCTTCCAAAGGAGAAGATCGACAACTACATCCGTTGCACGGAGAACATCGATGTGTCCAAAAGCAAGCCCTTTGATTTCCCACCCTTTTCCCACATCAATGCCCTGATCTACTCCCATGGGGATAGGGAACGAACCGATCCGGATTACGCGGCCATTATCTATACCCCCGACAGGTTATAATCAGGAACGGAATGAAAGGAGGATTTTCATGGCTAGGAATATCAAGGAAATCATATCAAAAATGACCTTGGAGGAAAAGGCCAGCCTGTGTTCAGGGCTGGATTTCTGGCACACCAAGGGGATTGAACGACTGGGTATCCCCTCCATCATGATGACGGACGGGCCCCACGGGCTTCGCAAACAGGAGCAGAGCGCCGATCATCTGGGAATACATCAAAGCGTGCCCGCCACATGCTTTCCGTCAGGAGCTGCCATGGCCTGCTCGTGGGACCGGAAGTTGATTGAACGGGTGGGAGTAGCCTTGGGGGGAGGAATGCCAGGCCGAAGGGGTATCCATCCTTCTGGGGCCGGCTGCCAACATCAAACGATCCCCCCCTATGTGGAAGGACCTTTGAATACCTTTCCGAAGATCCCTATTTGTCATCGGAGATGGCCGCCCATCACATCAAGGGAGTCCAGAGCCAGGGAGTAGGTACATCCCTGAAGCACTATGCCGCTAACAACCAGGAGGAACGTCGGTTGACCATCGATGCCCAAGTGGATGAGAGGCCCCTGAGGGAAATCTACCTGGCCAGCTTTGAAGGAGCAGTGAAGAAGTCCCAGCCCTGGACGGTCATGTGCGCATATAACCGGCTGAATGGGGTATATTGCTCCGAACATCCCTATCTGCTGACGGACATCCTGAAGGAGGAATGGGGACATGAAGGCTTTGTGGTATCGGATTGGGGTGCCGTCAATGAAAGAGATCAAGGGCTGGCAGCCGGCTTGGAGCTGGAGATGCCCTCCAGTGGCGGTCAGGGCGACCGGAAAATTGTAAAGGCCGTTCGGGAAGGAAAGCTTTCGGAGGACGTACTGGATCGGGCGGTGGAAAGGCTGCTGAAGGTCATATTCAAGGCTGTGGATAACCGGAAGGAAGGTGCTTCCTATGATCGGGAGGGCCACCACAGGCTTGCCAGGGAAACGGCACGGGAATCCATGGTTTTGTTGAAGAATGAAGGGGATATACTGCCCTTGAAGAAGGAAGGGACCCTGGTGGTCATAGGAGCCTTCGTTCAGAAACCCCGATACCAAGGGGGAGGCAGTTCCCATGTCAATCCCTCCCGATTGGATAATCCTCTGGAGGAGATGAAGAAGATAGCCGGCGATGGGGTTAAAATCCTGTATGCCGAGGGCTACAAATTGGACCAGGAGACCGGCATGTTCGGTGGCCAAGCCTTTACCTCCGTCAGTGATACACCCGATCCGGAACTGATCCGGGAGGCCAAAGAGATTGCCAAAAAAGCCGACCGGGCTGTGATCTTTGCGGGATTGCCGGACAGCTATGAGTCGGAGAGCTATGACAGAAGGCATATGAGAATCCCTGAAGGTCATCGACGCCTCATCGAAGAAGTGGCTGAGGTGCAGGAAAATGTCGTGGTGGTATTGTGCAACGGCTCTCCCACTGAGATGCCCTGGTTGGACAAGGTGAAGGGAGTGCTGGAGGCATACCTGGGGGGCCAGGCCTTTGGAGGCGCTGTGGCGGACCTGCTGTTTGGTGAGGCCAACCCCTGCGGCAAGCTGGCCGAAACCTTCCCCAAAAGGCCGGAGGACAATCCATCCTATCTGAACTTTCCGGGTGATGGAGAAAAGGTTGAGTACAGGGAGGGGATTTTTGTAGGCTACCGCTATTATGATGCGAGGGAGATCGAACCTCTCTTCCCCTTCGGATATGGATTGAGCTATACCCGTTTTGCCTATACCGGCATTTCTCTGGAGAAGGAGGAAATGACCGATCAGGAAACCTTGAGGGTCAAGGTCAAGGTGAAGAACGTGGGTCCTGTGGCCGGAAAGGAAATCATCCAGCTCTATGTAAGGGATGTGGAAAGCAGGGTTATACGGCCCCGAAAGGAGCTGAAAGGATTTGAGAAGGTGGAGCTGCAGCCCGGAGAAGAAAAGGAGGTAGTCTTCACCTTGGACAAAAGGTCCTTTGCTTATTACGATACCACGGCCAAAGATTGGATCGTGGAGACGGGGGATTTTGAGATCCTCGCAGGAGGATCCTCCAGGGACCTGCCCTTGAAGGCAGTTGTTCGGGTAAAATCCACAAAAGCGTCGAAGAGGCTGTATACGAGGAATTCCCCTCTGGGAGATTTGCTGGAGGATCCCGCTGCCGCTGAAGTCATCATGAAGCTCATGCAATCCTTTGGCAGGCCTGCCCCCTCCGAGGATGCGCCCAAGGACAGGGAGGATCTTTTAAAAGCATTGCCGTCCATTGTGAAGGATATGCCTCTACGAAGCTTGATCATGTTCAGCGGGGGAAGGTTTAGCGAGGAAGCCCTGGAAGAGATGTTGAAAAAGCTGAATCAAGGTGCAGAGAGTTAGTCCGCCTATTCTGCTTTGATATGATCCACCAGGACATCCACCAGGCTGCAGAGTAACTTCAGGTGGTCAACGTCATGGCCCCATATGGGATGGTTCTGGGAATTCAAAAGCTTTCCTACCAGGCCCCAGACGGTTTCTATCATCAATATGGTGGTTTCTTTCGGGTCGATGTCGTCCCGGAAGGAACCATCCTTTATTCCTTCTTCAATGATCATTGCAATGTTCTTTCGCTTTATAGCCGCTCCCTGCTCCATTGCCCTTTGACGGAATCTCTTCTGGAGATACAGGGAGATTTCCGCGCTGGAGAAGAGATGATTGAGGGTGTAACTGAAGCGAACCAGATCCGGTTTGCCATAAAGGTAGGAAGCTATTCCATAGAGGTATCGGCGGAGCTGCTCTACGGTATCCACTTGTTCAGTGGGATCCATTTTCAGGGGCAAGCCCATTTCCTCATACAGGAGAAGCTGGACCTCGATCAGAAGTTCGTATTTGTTGCTGAAATACCGGTAGAGGGTAAAACGGCTGATTTCCGCCTCATTGGCAATATCCACCATGCTGGTTTCCATCACGCCTTTACGTAAAAACAACCTTTTGGCGGCCTGGATGATTTCGCGGCGTCTGGACTTCCTGCATTCTAACCGTTCTAATTCTCTTTTTTCATGGGGTTTCATAGTTGGGCGATCTCCCTTCCAATGGAATAAAAACATAATGATTGACATTCTAACATAGTGTAACATATAATTGTACTATATTCAAGGCAAGGAGATTTGGAGGGACAAATATATGGAAGAAAAAAGTAAAACAATCGAGAGAAAACCAATGGCGGGGGATATGACCCAAGGTAAGATTCTAAAGCCCCTGCTGTTTTTTGCCTTACCCATGCTGTTTGGAAATGTGTTTCAGCAGCTGTATAATACGGTGGATTCCATCGTAGTGGGTCAATATGTGGGAGGAGAGGCCTTGGCGGCGGTAGGCACCAGCTTCCCCGTCCTACATATGTTGGTTGCATTGTTTATGGGGATTGCCATGGGAAGCGGCGTGATAGTTAGTCAGTACTTCGGAGCGAAAGACTTTGTCCAGCTTAAGAAGGCTGTTCGTACATCCATCACCCTTACCCTGATAGTGGGTTTCGGCTCGTCAGTGTTGGGCTTATTTCTTGCCAAGCCTATGCTGCATTTGCTGAATACCCCTGCCAATGTCTTTGATATGGCCTACGAGTATGTGATGATCATCTTCCTGGCGACTCCTGCCAGCCTGCTATACAATATCATCAGCGGGATCCTGCGGGGCTTGGGGGATTCCAAGTGGCCCCTGTTTTTCCTGATTGTAGCCAGTGTGATCAATATTGTATTGGACCTGCTTTTTGTGGCCGTTTTCCGTTGGGGAATTGCCGGGGCGGCATGGGCTACCCTGATTGCCCAGTTCTGTGCCGCCGTTTTTTCCTTTATCAAGCTGCAGCACAGGGAAGAATATGTCCGCTTGAAGCGGGGTGACCTTCGCATTGACCGGGACATTGTCAAGCATCTAATTCGTTTGGGATTACCTTCCGGTTTGCAGGATACGGCTTTCTCTGTTGGGATGATCGTCATCCAGTCCTTTACCAATACTTTTGGATATGCCGTCATGGCAGCGGGTAATGCGGTCATGAGGGTGGACGGATTTGCGGTAATGCCTATGGGGTCCATATCCATGGCTACCACTACTTTCATCGGCCAGAACGTGGGCGCAGGGAAGTTAGACCGGGTCAAAAAGGGTGCCAGGACCGCCATGCTCCTGATTATCGGTATAGGGGGAACCTTGTCGGCCTTGGTCGTGATCTTTGGACCGGCTCTGATGCGCCTCTTTACCAGTGACCCCCGAGTGCTTGAGGTCGGGGGAGTCGCCCTGAGAATTCTGGGTCCCTTCTATTGGCTTCTGGGGCTGAGTTTCCTCTTGGGAGGAATTCTCCGGGGTGCCGGTGATGCGCTATTTCCTGCCATTATCTCCCTGACCACCATGATACTGGTTCGTATTCCTCTGGCTTACTTCCTGGCAGTTAAGACCGGAGATTACCGGGGCTTGTATTTCTCCATGATCAGTGGATTCACCATTGGTGCTGTGGCTAACTTCCTGCGCTTTATCAGCGGAAAATGGAGGGGGAAAGCCGTTACCAGAGGTCCGATAGCAACGGAGGAAGCGGCGGCAAGCGAAAGCTGATTTTTTCTGGGGTATTCCTCTTGGGTGGCCAGCCGCCAGCCGCTTTACCTTAAGGGATTCCTATGGGGTAATTTGCATTCGCGCTTTATCGTTTACGAACCATATGGGTGAATAATCACGATGAAACATGGAATATTGTAGGGGCAGACGACTCTGTCTGCCCGAAACTATCTGCTCCCTAATCATAGTCATAGAATGATGATCATTTCCTCGGGTGGACAGAGTCGTCCACCCCTACCCTTCGATGGTTATAGATGCTGCCAAATACTAAAATATTTTGCTTCAGAGGCCTACTGTAATCCGCCCTAAAGGAATAATTTAGGGTAATCCGACAAACGGGAGGCTCCGGAGGCATACCCCAGAGTCAACGGCCGGCGACCAGCGGCTGGCGGCTAGCCAAACTCCGGAGGAATACCCCAGGGTCAGAGTGTGCCAACGACAAAAGACGAATACCACGGGTATTCGTCTTTTTTTATGGCTTTGGCAGGTAATTCCTTAATTGTGTCGAATATTTTGCTTTGGGCTTATGGATGGAATATAATGAATATAGGCAGCCGGTAAGGAGACTGGCTTTCATAGATACCTGGGATCAAAGATAAAGAGGTGACATGGATTGTACAAGAAAAACCGGATGATTGTGGCAGGTCACAGGGGTTATAAGGCGAAATACCCGGAAAACACCCTGCTCTCCTTTGAAAAAGCCTTGGATGTCGGCGTGGATATGATCGAATTTGACATCAATCTCACCGGGGATCAGATACCCATCATCATGCATGACAGCACTGTGGACAGGACGACGAACGGATCGGGGCAGATAAGGGGTTTTTCATTAAAGAAGATCAAGGAGCTCGATGCAGGGGGATGGTTTTCGCCCCAGTTTGCCGGAGAAAAGGTACCTAACCTGGAGGAATTGTTGGAATTTGTTTCGCCCCATAGGGAATTGCTTTTCAACGTAGAGATCAAGGACAAAAGCCATGAAGCGGTGGACCTCAGTATGGGGCTACTGGATAAGTATGATGTGGTTGCCCGCTGTGTCTTTACCTGTTTTGATGCGGCTATCCTGGCATATATCAAGAAAAAATATGGGGTAAAGTGCCAGGGTTTTCCTTCTTTTTTGATGCAGAATTTTGAGAACGAGCCCGGGGGAACCTATAGTTTGATGTATGCGGCAGGTATCGATATGAAATATGTATCAAAGGAAATGGTGGACTTTTTCAGACAATGGGGAATTCATCCGTGGCCTTACGGAATGGATACGAGGGAAGAGGTCCTTCAGGTGGCAGACCTTGGGGTACCTCTGGTGACATGTGATGATCCCGGCATGGTGCTGGGAGTACTGCGGGAGATAGGGCTCCATGACTAGATGCTTTATGATGAAAAGGCGGGGGGGTGAGTTCATGGAAGATATGCTGAAAAAGATGAGAGAGGCATATCGGGCTGCGGATGTCAAGCTGAAGGAGTTTACCGGCAGGGAGCTGGAAAGCCTGAAATATTATCAAAGCTTTGGCAAACCGCGTCCTTTTCGTGGCCCGGCGGATTGGACGGGGGATTTCACTCCTCCCGAGAGGCTGGAGGAATCCTTTTTCTTTGAGCCGGACAGGAACATCATCCTGGGCCGACATAGCCGATATGAACAGATTCAGGCCCACAGCCATGCCTTTTTGGAGATCCTCTATATTTACCAAGGCCATATTCGGCAGATCATCGATAATCAAGAAGTGGAGCTAAACAAAGGAGATGTCTGCATCATTGGACCGGGGGTACGCCACTGCGTGGGAATGGCGACTGAAGCGGATATCATTGTCAATATTTTGGTACGAAAGAGTACCTTTGATACCGCCTTTTTTGGGCTTCTGGTAGAGGACAATATCCTGACCAGTTTGTTTACCCGTATGCTCTATCACGAGCAGACCAGACAGTTCATACTCTTCCATACGGATGATGATTATGAACTTCGGCGAATCATTCTGGAAATGGTGCGGGAGTACGATGCCCCCGAGGAGAATCAGGATCATATTCTGAAGAGCTGGTTCATGCTCTTTTGTGGTCAGCTTCTCCGGAAATATGAACACAAGGCGGAGGTCCCCAATCTGATTTCGAAGCGGGATGAGGACATAACTGAAATCCTGCAGTATATTCAGACAAACTATCAGACGGCAACCCTGTCGAAGATGGCAAAACAGTTTTATTTTGATGAAGCATATCTGAGTCGCATGATTAAGGAATATACCGGAGAGAATTTTCGTACCCTCCTTCGGAACATCCGGGTAAACAAGGCCGCTGCCCTCCTAAAGAACCCTTATACCAGCATGGAGGATATCGCCGAGGCAGTGGGCTATCGGGAGGTCAGCAGCTTTTATCGCAATTTCAAAGCCTATTATGGGATAACACCTGCAGAATACCGGGAGCAGGTTATCCGAAAATCAAAAGCGGATGATCCCTGAGTTTTCTCAACGGAAAGAGAGGATTGGAAATGGATGGCGAATATGGCGATATGATGATCAAATCCTTTTTGGATGCAGTGGCATCCAAGCATTCCATCGTCCCTGCAGGAGGAACTGGGGCTGCCCTGGTTGGAGCTTTGGCGGCAGCCCTGCTTGAACTGCTGGCTCGCGCTACCTTGGGTAAAAGGAGCTATGGGGATGCGGAGGAGGAGATGGAGGAGATTCTGAGAAGGGGAAGCCGCTACCGTCAGATATTCCTGGAAGATATGGAGGGGGATGTGGAAACCTACCGGGGCTTGATGGCAGCCTTCCGCCTGCCCCGAGAGACCGATGGGCAGAAGGAATACAGGAGGCGCATGATCGATGATAAGGTTGAGGAAGCGGTATGTTTTTCATTAAGGATGGCAGAGGATATCCTCGTCTTGATCTCCCTTATATCAGAGGCAGTGGCCAAGGGCAACCGAAACGCCGTAGCCGATGGGAAGGCTGCCGCCATGCTGGCAAGATCGGCGGGTTTGGTTGCCCTTTTGAATGCAGAGGTGAATATGAGCTTCTTAAAGGATGAGGAGAGGACACGCCCCCTCCTTTCTAGGCTGGAGAAATTAAAAGGGCAAATCCTGAGCTTGGAGAAAGAGATTCTGCAACAGAAAGGTGCCGGTACAAATTTTTGAATATATCCTTGACAGACTAATTTTGTTTCTGGTAAAATGTCGTTAATTATATTCTCTAATGCAATGATGGAGGAAAGTAAGTGGACGGAAGCATGCAGGGAGGGCCTGTCACAGACTGAGAGCAGGCCTATGGGGAAATCCACCGAAGTTCCCTCTGGAGCACGCGAGCTGAAAGGAAGATGACAGTAGGCGAGCGCGGGTTCCCGCCGTTAAAAGGGATAGGGTATCGGATCTTGATCCCGTACCTGAAAGAGAGGCTGCATTGTATTGGGCAGCAAATTAGGTGGTACCGCGGAAGCAAAGCCTTTCGTCCTAGTGAAGGATGAAAGCTTTTTTTATTGCAGCCTTTTGCGGCAGAGAATAGAAGGATATGAGGGGAAAAAGGCTTTGAAAAAGGATAAATGGAGGGATTGCGATGGGGATCTACTGGAACAGAGAGTTGGAATGTATGGATCCGGAGCAGGTAAGGGAGCTGCAAAATGAAAGACTGGTGGCTACCGTCAGGCGCGTATATGAAAATGTGCCTTATTATGCACAAAAGATGAGGGATGCCGGGATTACACCGGAGGATATTCGGGGTGTGGAAGACCTCAGAAAGCTGCCCTTTACCAACAAGTCGGATTTGCGGGATAACTACCCCTTCGGGACCTTTGCCGTACCCCTGGAGGACGTAGTCAGGGTTCATGCTTCTTCCGGGACAACAGGAAAGCAGACGGTCGTGGGCTATACGGAAAATGACATCCAGAATTGGACAGAGTGTATGGCCAGGGCATTTTATAATATAGGGGTCACCAAAAAGGATATTGTCCATATTGCCTATGGCTACGGTCTTTTCACCGGAGGTCTGGGTGCCCATTACGGTGCGGAAAGAATCGGTGCAACGGTTGTTCCCGTTTCAGGAGGGAATACGAAACTGCAGATACAGCTGTTGAAGGATTTCGGGGCTACCGTTCTGTGCTGTACCCCCTCCTATGCCCTGTACATGGCGGACGAGATGGGGGACATGGGGATTACGAAAGAAGACCTTAAGCTAAGGGTGGGTGTTTTCGGTGCCGAACCCTGGACCAATGAGATGAGGAGGGAGATTGAGGAGCGCCTTGGCTTAAAGGCTTACGATATCTACGGGCTCAGTGAAATCATGGGACCGGGTGTTTCCATGGACTGCGAGGAACAGCAAGGCCTCCATATTCCCGCCGACCACTTTATTCCCGAGATTATCGATCCGGAAACGGGCGAGGTGCTTCCGGAGGGGGCCAAAGGGGAACTGGTATTTACCTGTATTACGAAGGAGGCATTGCCCTTGATACGCTATCGAACCCGGGATTTGTCTGCGCTTCATTTCGGGAGATGCGCTTGCGGCCGTACCAGCCCCAGGATGGAAAAAGTAACGGGTCGCTCCGATGATATGCTGATCATCAAGGGTGTCAATGTATTCCCGTCCCAGATTGAATCCGCTCTCCTCAAATTCGGTAATGTGGAACCCCATTACATGATCTATGTCGATAGGGTTGGGAATCGGGATGTGATGGAAGTGCAAGTGGAGATGACCCTGGAGATGTTCTCCGATGAGGTGAGAAAGATTGAGAGGCTGGAAAAACAGATTCGCAAGGAATTTGAAGCGACTCTTGGTATCAGTGCCGAAGTGAAGCTGGTGGAGCCCAGGAGCATTGCCCGAAGCGAGGGAAAGGCAAAACGGGTTGTGGATCGCAGAAAGATATTTCAGGGCTAAGTGCAAGGTGAAGAAGGGGTTGGACACAGCCCCTTCTTTTTATTCCATTGCCTGCCGTCCCCATCCGTGCTACAATAAAAAGGATTTTTCAGGAGTCGATGGCGGACTGCCGTCAGCCGGCCGCTTATCTCTGAACTGTAAAGGAATATGCCATGGGTCGGATGCCATCTGAATCGGTACTGGCCCAAGAAGAATAGGTGATACAATTCGTGCATACAATGATCGTTCTTCCAATCCTTATGCTAGGATTGGTGGTATATATGCTCTGGGAGGCCCGATGGTTGGCCGTGAAGGAGCTCCTTTTTTACGATCCGGACCTCCCCGAAGCTTTCGATGGCTTTCGGATCGTTTTTTTGACGGATATCCACTATAACCTTTATTTCTCCGGGAAATGCCTTCGCCGATTGGTGGAGCAGGTCAATGGAATGAAGCCGGATCTGATCCTTCTTGGCGGAGATTATGTGGACATGAGCCCCCGCTATATCCCCGGTCTTTTTACGGAACTGAAGGCCCTGCAGGTAAAGGTGGGGATGTACGGGGTCCTGGGGAACCATGATTATCATGTGGGCGGGGAGGAAATGAAGGTTTGGATGGAAAGGGCAGGCATTATTTTGCTCGAGAACGACGGAAAGTGGTTGCATCGGGGTAAGGAAAAAATCAAAATCGGCGGTGTGGCGGATTGCCGGGAGGCCGTTCCGGATCTGGCATCTATTCTTCGGGATGTGGGAGACAGAGATTTTCTCCTCCTCCTGTCCCACAACCCGGATTTTGCCGAGGAGTTGGATAATCGGTACGTGAACCTTGTCCTCAGCGGTCATACCCATGGGAGACAGATCACCCTTTTCAACCTTTGGGCGCCTCTGACTTCTTCCAAATATGGTCAAAGATACCGGCAGGGTCTTGTTGTCACACTCCACACAAAGGTTTTGATTTCCAAGGGAATTGGCACCGTAAGACTCCCTTTTCGTTTTTTTGCAAGGCCGGAAATATGGGAGCTGATTTTAAAAAAGGGGGCTTATCCCAATGAAAACCATGAATGATCCAGGAATGGAATCCGGCTGAATGCCGGTGGATTTTACAGGGGATAGGTCTATGCCCAAAAGAAACAGGCCAGAGAATCATCTCAGGCCTGTTTCAGCTTTGGTGATGCTGTTCATTCTACTCGGCGACAGATCTTATTCCGAAAAAATCCTTCTGGAAGCAGCCGCCGAAGAGAATAACGAGAATCAGGAAGAAGAACAGCAGCTCGCTTTCGGAATCAAAGAATCCGCAGTTACAGAAAATGATCACCAGGATGAGAAAGAAAAAGAGAAGGCTGTTATCAACGTCTTTTCTGAAGCCTGTCATGCAGAATCCCTCCTTTGGATGCATAAGATGTAGCTTGCTATATCATATGAATGGGAGGAAGAAGGTGTTCGCAGATATGGATGAATTTATGGATTCTGTTTATATAAAAAAAATGATATAATAAAGATATGAGTCATAAACGAAAGGTGGGTGTCATTCGAACAGGAGCCGGTCAAGATTATATATGTTAAAGGGGTATTAATGTGAAGAGAATTCCCAAGATCATGGTATGCGTAACACGTCAAAAAACATGTGAACGTTTGATCAAAATAGGTGTAAAAATTTCAACGGAGAATAAGGGAGAATTATCGGTGGTTCATGTGGCGAAGCAGGGGGAAAATATCCTTGGGAATCCCAAGGAAGGAGAGGCCTTAGAGTATCTGTTCCGGATTTCTAAGGAAGCCGGAGCGGATATGACCGTCCTAAGGGCGGAGCGCATTGTCGATACCCTCGTGGATTTTGCTAGGAAAAATGAAATCACTATCGTAGTTATGGGTGAATCCCCTTATTCAAAAAGTGACACCAGCATTATACGTCAGTTGGAGGTTCGGCTCCCGGATATTGAAATTAAAGTGATACCGGCTTAATGGATGGGGGATGTAGAAGAAGACCAGGATGAATCCTGGTCCTTTACTATTTTTTTATTTAGACAATTGCTTATGCAAAAGCGGATGAAATAATTGCTTGCTGCTTGGGATGCTTCACGGTAAAATAGAAGCGAATATATAGGGAAGCGGAGGAGTGGGTATGGACCTAAAGCGGTTTTCATTAAAGCCCATGACGGTGGGCGGAATTCTGGACCGGACATTTTCTATATACCGGAAAAATTTTATTGCCATTCTGGGATTCAGCGCCTTGATCAGCGGATTGTATAACCTTCTTACCCTGGTGCTGAACCAAGCCCTAAGCCCTCCGGGGATGATGTCGGATCCTTGGGAATTGATCATTCAAGGAATCCGTATCGGGGATTTTGAGGGCTTCATAGCCGGCTTCGCTGAACCTGGGCCGGGAGTGGAGGAAGCCCTGCAAATGATGCTGGTGTCCTTCCTGACCATGATCATAGCTGGCTTGGGCTACATATTCGTGGAGCCCTTTGTACAGGGAGGCATAATCCACATCACGTCTCAAGCCCTTCATGGGGTATCCGTGGATCTTTCGGATGCCTTTCGAGCCACAGGGAAAAGGTATGGACGGCTGATCGCAACCTCCTTAAGCCTGATCGCCTATTATATCGGTGTTTCTGTCATCGGCGGCATAATCGTTCTTATGTTTCTGGTGCCCGGGCTGGTGATGGGGATTATTGCAGGAGAAAATCCCTCGGGAGGGATGATCGCCCTTTTTGTTGTTCTTTTGATCCTGTTTCTATTGGTGCTGTTGGCCTTTGCTGTCATCAGCCATTCCCTGATCGCTTTGGTCTACCCGGTCGTGGTTGCGGAAGGAAGCTTTCATTTCAATGCAATTGGTCGCAGCATAAAACTGGTAGGAAAGAAGTTCTGGAAGGTTTTCGGTGTGACAGCTTTGGTTTATCTGCTGTCTTACGCAATCATTGCCGCCATGGGAATTTTTAGCTTTGGGATCGCCCTCTTTTCGCCCATAGGATCTGTTTTCCAGGAGGTCCTGACCCTTCTGATTTCAGCCCTCGTTCTCCCAATTATTCATATCGCCGTCACCCTCCTTTACTATGACCTGCGTATCCGGCTGGAGGGATACGATTTGGAGCTACTGACCCGGGGAATGGAAGGAATGGATGCATGAGAGCAGCTGCTTTTGGCGGTGATTTCATGCCACCGGCGGAAGTCATCGAAAAACAAATGGAGGAAATTTTGGCCCGGCCGGAATTCGCCATCGGCGGGGATCGTCTTTTCGACCAAATAATGAAGTGGATTGCTGAATGGCTTGCCGGCTTAAAGCTTCCCTTTCCGGGAGGGGGGTTTTCATCAGGAGCTTTGCTGGTCTGGTCGGTTACGGCAGTCATCCTTGCTCTTTTGCTTTTTCTTTTTGTATGGGGTGTTTCCCAGTTCCTGGCCCGGAACACCAGGCTTAGCCAAAGAGAAAGAGAGGAACAACAGTGGATCATGACTGCCGAAATCGCCTTTCAGAGAGCACAGGAGGCTTCAGAAAGGGGCGCTTATGGGGAAGGGATCCGCTGGCTCTTTATCAGTCTTTTGTGGACCCTGGAAAACCAGGCCTTTCTCTCCGTCCATGACGCCAAAGCCAACCGGCAGTATATTCAGGAACTAAAACGGAACCATTATCCTCAACTGGCTGCTTTCCGGGAGCTGGCGAATGCCTTCAACGGGATCCGTTATGGAGGGCAGCGGGCAGGAGCGGAGGACTTTGCCCGATGGGAGGAGCGAGTGAAGGCGCTGCGGGAAGGTGGGGATAATCATGAAGCAGACCCGTGACTTGTTGATTTTCGTGATGATCCTGCTTGGTGTGACGGCAGCAGGGATTTTTGCCCTATCCCATTTTCAGAAGGAGACCTTTCCGCCCTATTCTACCCATGGGACAGACTCCCATGGCTTCAAGGCTGCCTATCTCCTGCTGCAGGAGCTGGGCTTTTTCGTTGAGCGGCTGACGGAGGACGGAATAGCGCCGGAAGACGGAGACGTTTTGGTGATTGTTGAACCCGATCCTGCCATGCTGACGCGAAAGAAGGAGATCCTGAGGCTGAACGATTGGGTCCATAGGGGCAATCATCTGGTGCTGATCGGAAATTACCGTCGTTATTTTGATGTTTCCCGCTATATGGATCCCCATAACAGGGAACTGGACGCCCTGAGCAACCCACAACGGCCGGGGGATGCCTCCCGGCATTTTGTGGATGTCCCATACGGAAGAGGCTGTTTCCGCCTGCTGGACGAGGCGTCCCCGTATGTGAATGCCGGGATGAAGGAGCGGGGAAATGCCACCCGTTTTGTCCAAGCCCTTTGGGATTATCGAAGCCGAAGGATTCTGTTCTATGAATATGGCTCGGCTGAAAAACGGACAGAGGGAGGGGGGCGTAGCCCTGGATCGGTCTTCAGCCTGTTGGGCCCCTCCGGACAGCTGATCCTCCTGCAGATGGCCATGGGCCTTGTCCTCTTTGCCCTTGTAAAAGGAAAAAGATTCGGTCTCCCACGATCCTACCGGCAGGAATTCGCGGGGAATGAGGAGGAGAGTGTGCTGGCCGTGGGACGATTGATGGGACAGGTTGCCTTGAAGGAGGATGCATTACGCCTCTATTACGAGGAGTTTATTCGGGAAGCCGCCCATTACCTGGGGACAGGGCCGGCGGAAGATTCGGCTTTGGAGAATGCCTGGAAGGAACGGGGTCTGGGAGGTCGGGAGACATTACGGGAGATCCGGGAGGATATGGTAGAAGTCAATCAGGGGAACCGTCCGGGGGATACTGCCCTGATACAGGCTTTTCAGAAAATAGACCGTCTGCGAGAGGAGATAAAACGCCATGATCGATAGGGGTATAACCGCCAAAACGATGGAAGGGATCAGGAAGGAGATGGGTCGCGTCATCAAGGGACAGGAAGAGTTTATCCATCTGTTGCTGATTTGTCTGTTTTCCAAAGGACATGTCCTGGTTGAAGGAGTGCCGGGGCTGGGAAAAACCCTTGCCGTTCGTGCCCTGGCCGCTGTCGCCGATGTGGATTTTCATCGTATCCAGTTTACACCGGATATGATGCCTTCGGATATCACAGGTACCAACATTTATGACCTAAGGACCCAGACCTTTCATTTGAAGAAAGGTCCATTGTTTACCAATTTCCTGCTGGCCGATGAGATCAATCGCACCCCTCCAAAGACCCAATCTGCTCTTTTGGAGGCCATGGAGGAAAGATGCATCACCGTCGACGGAAAGGATTATCCTCTTGACGAACCCTTTATGGTATTTGCAACCCAGAATCCCATCGAGTTTGAGGGGACCTACCCCCTCCCGGAAGCCCAGTTGGATAGATTTATGATGAAGCTTCTGGTGGATTATCCGGGGGAGGAAGAGGAAAAGGATGTCCTGCGCCAATATCATCAGGGCTTCGACAGCCATGACTTTGGAGGGATCCGCCTGAACAAGCTTATTCACAGGGGCGTGCTGGAGAAATGCAGGGAGGAGATCCGGCAGGTCAGGGTGGATGAGAGCATCTTCTCCTATATTATGGCCATCGTAGGAGCCACCCGCCAATCCCGTCATTTGCTCCTGGGGGCCAGTCCAAGGGCATCCATTGCCCTGCTGATGGCTTCAAAAACCCTGGCGGCGGCTGAAAACAGGGATTATGTCATCCCCGATGATGCGAAATATCTCAGCCTGCCCGTCCTGCGCCACAGGGTTCTGGTATCCCCCGAGTCTGAAATCGAAGGGGTACGGGCCGACGATGTCATCTACGGCATCCTGAATCAGGTGAAGGTGCCAAGGTAGCACTGGTCTGGGGTATTCCTTTAGGGAAGCCAGCCGCTGGCCGCTAGCCGCCGGCCGTTAACTCTGGGGTATGCCTCCGGAGCCTCCCGTTTGTCGGATTACCCTAAATTATTCCTTTAGGGCGGATTACAGTAGGCCTCTGAAGCAAAATATTTTAGTATTTGGCAGCATCTATAACCATCGAAGGGTAGGGGTGGACGACTCTGTCCACCCGAGGAAATGATCATCATTCTATGACTATGATTAGGGAGCAGATAGTTTCGGGCAGACAGAGTCGTCTGCCCCTACAATATTCCATGTTTCATCGTGATTATTCACCCATATGGTTCGTAAACGATAAAGCGCGAATGCAAATTACCTCATAGGAATCCCTTAAGGTAAAGCGGCTGGCGGCTGGCCACCCAAGAGGAATACCCTAGGGTAAATGCAGGAGGTTTTGCCATGATTGCAACCAAAAGGATGGTGCTGCTGGTATGGCTGGGAATGATCCCCCTTATAGCGGGAATGTTCCTGGACGTCCATATCACCGTCTTTCTCCTATACAATGGCATATTGGCTGGCTTGTACCTGCTGGATAGATACATCAGCCCCAGTCCGAACCAATTCCGTCTGGAGCGAATCCATGAAGGACGTCTGGAAATCGGAAGAGATAACAGGATAGGGATCAGGGTTGTGAATACAAGCAAGCGGAGGATATCGCTTCTCATCCGGGATATGGTGCCCGAGGAGCTTGCGGATGAATACCCTGCCCTTTCCCTCGACTGCCGGCCGGGAACGACGGAAGGATATTATCTCCTCCGGCCCCGAAAGCGGGGAAATTATCGCTTTGGTGATCTCTATGGGCGCTATACAGGGGTCATGGGTCTTTATATGTCGCAATTCCGGTATCCTTCAAAGGAGGACATACCCGTTTACCCCAATCTGCAGCCCTTAAAAAAGGTCCGCTTCACGGCTCACCGGCAGAATCTGGTGGAACCCGGAGCCAGGGCCCATCGGGTCATGGGCTTGGGTACGGATTTCCGCGGGCTCCGGGAATACAGCACCGATGATGAATTTCGGAGGATTAACTGGAATGCCTCCGCTCGTCATCATAAGCTGATTTCTAATGAGTATGATGTGGAAAAGGGCCAGACCCTTATCATCGCCATGGATACCGGCCGCGGGATGCTTGGCAGGTCGGAAGGGCTGTCTCGGTTGGATCACTCTATTCAATCAGCCCTTGTCCTGGCTCAGGCGGCTGTGGATAAAGGGGATCAAGTGGGGCTGGTGGTTTTTGGGAATGCCATCAAGGCTTCTTTGAAGCCAGCCAGGGGAATGGTCCAGGTGGAAAAAATCATCCAGACCCTATACGGTCTGGAGGCGGAGTTTTACGAAAGCGATTATAGGGAGCTGGTGTCCCATCTGGGTATCTATCAGCGAAAGAGGGCCTTGATATGTCTCTTTACCCATATTGGCGATGAGGAAAGGGGAAAGGATTTGGCGGCTGTCCTGGCTCCTTTGCGGAAAAAGCACAGCCTACTTTTGATTTCTTTGCAGAATCCGATTTTTAAGGGATTGGTGGCCGCCCCTGTGGAGAATCTTCAGCATGTCTATACCAAGGCCGCTGCCCTGTACCGGCTGAAGACGGAACGGGATGCCGGCCGTATCCTAGCGGGACTGGGCATTCCCAGCATCAGTGCGGTGCCCCAGGATCTTAACCTGGAGGTTATCCAGCGATATATTGCGATGAAGAAGCAGCTGCGGATGTAGGAAACCTATCTGTGCAGGAAGTAAACAAGCATCACCAGGCCAGTGAAGGCGGCGAACATAAGCTTTAGGATCGGGGACATGCCGGAGGGTGTGATAAAGCCTTCTATGATGGCTGCCAAAACCAGCATGGGGATAACCGCCCCCATGATTTTAAGGGATTCCCGCCCTTGGATGAGCAGTGCATCCCGCCTGCGGTAAGGTCCCGGATCGATAAGGCTGTAGCCTATCTTTAATCCGGCGGCACCGCTCAAAAAAATGGCGCTAAGCTCAATCACACCGTGGGGGAGGATCAGAGACCAATAGAGGAGGGCAGCGCCCTGCTTCATGGCCAAGGCGCTGAGGGAGCCCAGAAGGAGCCCATTTAGGATGAGCACAAAGCCTGTTCCCAGCCCCAGGGAAATGCCGTAAGCGAAGGCCAGAAGGGACACGTAGATGTTATTGGTCATGATGACACTCGACATGACGGGGTTATCCCATTGGATGGAGGGGGATTTTTCCAGGTTCAAGTCCCGGACCATATCCGAGGGAAGAAAAACGAAGGCTGCCTGGGCTTCGTTCCAGGTATAGATAAAGCTGAAAAGGGCGGCCAGCATGAACATGCCAAAGGAAACCGCCAGGAAAATCCAATTTTTGCGGATGGTATAAGGAACATCTTGGCGGTAATACTTCAGGATGTCCCTCATACTGCCCTTTTTGCCCGAGTAAATCTGATGGTGAGCTCTGGAGATGAGGCCGTTCAGATATTGGACGGTTTGAGAACCGGGAAAATAGCTTTGAGCATAGGAGAGATGGCACGATACCTGGCGGTAAAGGCGATCCAGCTTCTCCAGGGTTGAGAAGTCAAGCTTTTTAAGGCCTCCCTTCTTCCGTATGGAACAGAGAAGGTCATCCAGCTGTTTCCATGCCTCCTGATATCTGCGAATGAATCGGTCCTCCGTCACGCATATCACCCCCGGCATCATTGTAACAAAAGCAGGGACGTCGGGAAAGGGATATTTCATTGAAAAGGCCGCAAGATCCTTTACAAAATGCTCTTTTTTGCATATAATATGATAAATGATGGTATAAAGCGATTTTTGCAGGAAATAATTCATAAATGCAATGATAGGGAAAAGTAGCTTTTTCGGAAGACACAGCGAGCCGGAGAGGGTGGGAGTCCGGTTCCGAAGAAATTGCGAAAAATCACCCTGGAGCAGCTGGCTGAACTGGCAGTAAGCTTCGCCGTTTATCCATCGTTACATGGATACATAGGAGAGTATTCCTATGGAAAAGAGCTGGGCACTTTTTGTGCCAACTCAGGTGGTACCGCGAAATAGAACCTTTCGTCCTGTATGGAGGAAGGTTTTTTTAGTTGGTGGATCATTCGTTGCTTAGCTGAAGGGGAATCGCAGTTAAGAATCAAGGATTAGCATTCCTGGAAACATATACGAATCAGCCGACGGCCGGCTGCCGGCAAATATGAAGGAGGAAACACGGTGTATAAGAAAGTATCAACGGATTTGAATTTTGCCGAACGAGAACTTGATATTCTGAAGTTCTGGGAAGAAAATAACACCTTTAAAAAGAGCATCGAGCTGCGGAAGGGGCAACCGGTCTTTACCTTTTATGACGGACCTCCCACGGCGAACGGTATGCCCCATATCGGGCATGTCATCACCCGGGTGATCAAGGATATCATTCCCCGCTATAAGTCCATGAAAGGATACGATGTCCTGCGAAAAGCGGGTTGGGATACCCATGGACTTCCGGTGGAATTGGAAGTGGAGAAACAGCTTGGCATTGACGGAAAGCCGGAGATCGAGAAATATGGAGTGGAGCCCTTCATCCACCAATGCAAAAAGAGCGTATGGAAATACGAAGGTGAATGGAAAAAGATGAGTGAACGGCTAGGTTATTGGCTGGATATGGAGAATCCCTACGTCACCTACCACAATGAATATATCGAATCCGTATGGTGGGCACTAAAGCAAATCTGGGAGAAAGGGCTGCTGTATAAGGGCCACAAGGTGGTGCCCTACTGTCCCCGGTGCGGTACGGCCCTCTCCAGCCATGAAGTGGCTCAGGGATATAAGGATGTAAAGGAGCCCTCCATCTATGTGAAATTCCCGGTCAAGGGAGAGAAGCAGACCTTTCTGATGGCATGGACCACCACTCCCTGGACCCTGCCTTCCAACGTCGCCCTGGCGGTAAATGCCGATGAGAAATACATCAAGGTCAAATGTGGTGATGAGGCTTACATTCTGGCGGAAGCCCTGGCTGAAAGTGTGCTGGAAGAGGAGTACCAGTTGCTGGAGAGCTTCCTGGGAAGTCAGCTGGTGGGCATGGAATATGAACCCCTTTTTACCTTTGGGGATTTGGATAAGAAAGCCCATTACGTGGTGGCGGATGACTATGTCACCCTGATGGACGGTACCGGTATTGTCCATATCGCACCTGCCTTTGGTGAGGATGACGCCCGGGTAGGACGGGACAATGATCTGCCCTTTGTCCAGCTGGTTAATGAACAGGGCTTGTTTGTGGAGGCTGTGGAGCCTTGGAAAGGGATGTTCGTGAAGGATGCGGACCCCTTGATTATGGAAAACCTGGACGGCAGGAATCAGCTTTACAAAGCAGTGGATTACGAGCACTCCTATCCGTTTTGCTGGCGCTGTGATACGCCCTTGCTCTACTATGCCCGGGATACCTGGTTTATCAAGATGACGGCTGTTCGGGATCAGCTCCTGCGCAACAACCAAACGATCAATTGGCTTCCGGAGAATGTCCGGGACGGTCGGTTCGGCAATTTCCTGGAAAATGTCATCGATTGGGGCCTGAGCCGGGAGCGCTATTGGGGAACACCCCTTCCCATCTGGGAGTGCAGCTGCGGTCATCGTCATGCCGTGGGCAGCATCGCAGAGCTGAAGGAAATGGGGCAGGATGTGCCGGACGATATCGAGCTTCATAAGCCCTATATTGATCAGGTATTCCTGACCTGTCCTGAATGCCAGGGAACCATGAAGCGGGTTCCCGAAGTCATTGACTGCTGGTTTGACTCCGGGGCCATGCCCTTTGCCCAGTGGCATTATCCCTTTGAAAACAAGGAGCTCTTTGAGCAGCATTTCCCCGCTGATTTTATCAGCGAGGCCATTGACCAGACCCGGGGATGGTTCTACAGCCTGATCGCCATTTCCACCTTGCTCTTTGATCAATCCCCATATAAGAATGTCATTGTCCTGGGCCATGTGCTGGACAAAAACGGGGAGAAGATGAGCAAGCATAAGGGCAATGTAGTCGACCCCTGGTCCGTCCTCAACAAACAGGGCGCCGATGCTGTTCGCTGGTATTTCTTTACCACCAGTGCTCCCTGGCTGCCCAGCCGCTTCTATGGCGAGGCCGTCAGTGAGGGGCAGAGGAAATTCATGGGGACCCTGTGGAACACCTACGCCTTTTATGTGCTGTATGCCAACATCGACCGCTTCAATCCGACGGAGTATACCCTGGAGTATGATAAGTTGTCGGTGATGGACAAATGGATCCTTTCCCGCTTGAATACGCTGATTGAAAATGTAGAAAAGAATCTCGACGCTTACCGGGCCACGGAGCCGGCCCGGGCTATCCAGAATTTTGTGGATGAACTGAGCAACTGGTATGTCCGGAGAAGCCGAGAAAGATTCTGGGGAAAGGATATGCCCCAGGACAAGGTGAATGCCTATATGACCCTGTACACGGTCCTGACCACCCTTACGAAGCTGATTGCCCCCTTCGTGCCTTTCATGGCGGAAGACATGTATCAGAATCTGGTTCGCAGCCTTGACAAGGATGCACCGGAAAGCGTTCATTTTTGCGATTATCCCGAAGTCAACCGGGATTTCATCGATGAAGAGCTGGAAGAGCATATGGATGGCGTGCTGCGTTTGGTGGTTCAGGGAAGGGCATGCCGAAATACCGCCAATATCAAGAATCGCCAGCCTATCGCCAGGATGTATGTCCAGGCGCCCTATGAGCTGCCGGAAAGCTTCCAGGCTTTGGTGACGGATGAATTGAATATCAAGGAGCTTGTGTTCACGAAGGATGCAGATGAATTCACGGTCTATCACCTGAAGCCCCAGTTGAGGGTATTGGGACCCAGGTATGGAAAGCTGGTGCCCAAGATCAGCCAGGCTCTGGCAGCCCTGGACGGCAATGAAGCCGTCAAAGAGCTGAAGAAGGGTAAGCGCATCAGCTTGGATGTGGACGGTACAACCGTGGAACTGGGAGAAGAGGATGTACTGATCGAATCTTCCCATAAGGAAGGCTTTGTTGTGGAGAGCAACCGGGATGTGACGGTGGTCCTGGATACCAATCTGACTCCCGAGCTGATCGAAGAGGGCTTTGTACGGGAATTGATCAGCAAAATCCAAACCATGCGAAAGGAAGCGGATTTTGAAGTTCAGGATCATATCCGGGTATACTTCCGGAATAATGACAAGATCGCCGGTATTATGAACCGGAACAAGGACGGGATCGCTTCAGAGGTCCTTGCTGATGAGATGACGGAAGGCGAAGGACCGGGCTATTCCAAGGAATGGAACATCAATGGTGAGCTTGTCCGGATCACCGTTGAAAAAATATAAGCAGGGAGGCGCCTATGGAGGGTGAAATCAGAATCACCACGCCGGAGAGCGTGCACATTAGGTTTGAGGCAGCCGGCATTGGTTCCCGATTTGCTGCCCTGATGGTGGATACCGTCATTCAGCTGGTGCTGTTCTTCATCCTCCTGATCAGCCTTTTCGGGGCGGGTATCACCATGGAAGGGATAGTCGAGGGAATCCTATCCTGGTATACCGCCCTTTTCATTATTCTGTCTTTTCTGATCTTCATGGGTTATTTTATCTTTTTTGAGACGGTTTTTCATGGGAGAACACCCGGAAAGGCCATGATGAAGATCCGGGTGATCCAAAGCAGCGGGCAGCCCGTTACCTTTATGGGTTCTGTCCTCCGGAATATTTTCCGCTTGGCTGATTTCTTCCCGGGCTTCTATGGCATCGGAATTCTGGTGATGTTTATCAGCTCCGAGTCCAGGAGGATCGGTGACTACCTGGCCGGAACCGTTGTGGTGCGGGATTACGGAATCAGGAGTCCCTATTTACCGGATCCGGGAAATGAAAGAGCTGAAGGGACGGTGAACCCATATCCCCTGGATGGGGCGGAGTACCGCCTGTTGAAGGAGTTCATGCAGCGCCGGCAGGAGTTTGTGCCGGAAAAGCGGGAACAAATCGCCAGGGAGATGGCCCATGGTTTTTGGAACAGATTCCATGTGCCGGAGGAGGAGCGAAAGGACCCGGAAGCCTTTCTGGAGCTGCTTCTCAAGCTTAATGGCTGATAACGGCAAGGCAATTCATTCATCGCGAATCCAATCGTAGAGGAGAGATATCATGAAAGCAGTGGTAACCGTCATCGGCAAGGACAAGGTAGGCATCATTGCTGCTGTCAGCAGGGTTTTAGCCGATAACAACGCCAATATCCTGGATATTAGCCAGACCATTCTTCAGGAATATTTCACCATGATCATGCTGGTGGATCTGTCCCAGATCAAGGTCTCCTTCAGTGAACTGCAGCGGATGCTGAATGACCTGGGAGAGGAAATGGGCCTGTCTATCAGGATGCAGCACGAAGACATTTTCAATTCCATGCACAGGATTTAGGAGGGACATGGATGCTGAACCAATTTGAAATTCTCCAGACCATTCAAATGATTGAAAAGGAGAAGCTGGATATACGGACCATCACCATGGGAATTTCCCTCCGGGACTGCAGTCATCCGGATCCGGGAAAGGCCTGTGGGAAGATATATGATAAGATCACCCGTCTGGCAGCCAACCTGGTAAAGGTGGGGGAGGAGATAGAGCGGGAATATGGCATTCCCATTGTCAATAAGCGGATTTCCGTAACCCCCATTGCCCTGGTGGCCGAAGCCAGTGATACAGAGGATTACGTAGCATTCGCCCGTGTACTGGAGAAGGCTGCAGAAGAGGTGGGGGTGAATTTTATCGGGGGATTTTCCGCCCTCGTTCATAAGGGCTATACCGAGGGGGATAGGAAGCTTATCCGTTCCATTCCGGAAGCTCTGGCATCCACGGAACGGGTATGCTCTTCCGTCAATGTGGCCACCACCAAATCGGGCATCAATATGGATGCCGTCAGGGAGATGGGCTTTGTCATCAAAAAGACGGCAGAGCTTACAGCCGACAGGGACGGCTTGGGCTGCGCTAAGCTGGTGGTGTTCGCCAATGCGGTGGAGGACAATCCCTTTATGGCCGGAGCCTTCCATGGCGTTGGGGAGCCGGAGTGCGTAATCAATGTAGGAATCAGTGGCCCCGGGGTGGTGAAATGTGCCTTGGAGGCTGTCAAGGGAGCGGATTTCGGTCAGCTGGCGGAAACCGTCAAGAAAACGGCCTTTAAAATTACCCGCATGGGTCAGTTGGTTGCCCAGGAGGCATCCCGGCGCCTGAAGGCGGAATTTGGGATCGTGGATCTGTCCCTGGCACCCACTCCGGCCATGGGGGATAGTGTAGCCCATATTCTGGAGGAAATGGGTCTGGAGAGCTGCGGAGCCCATGGTACCACCGCTGCCCTGGCCCTGCTGAACGATGCGGTGAAAAAGGGCGGCATCATGGCTTCCTCCTATGTGGGCGGATTGAGCGGTGCCTTTATCCCCGTCAGTGAGGATGCCGGCATGACTGAAGCGGTGGAGAAGGGTGCCCTTAGCCTGGACAAGCTGGAGGCTATGACCTGTGTCTGTTCCGTAGGCTTGGATATGATTGCCGTGCCCGGAGATACCCCAGCGGAAACCATTGCAGCCATCATCGCCGACGAGGCGGCCATCGGCGTGATCAACCAAAAGACAACGGCAGTCCGGATCATTCCGGCGCCTGGAAAAAACGTTGGGGATATGGTGGAGTTTGGAGGCCTCTTGGGAAGGGCGCCCATTATGGCGGTCAATCCTTTCTCCAGCAAGGCTTTCATTGACAGGGGTGGAAGGATTCCAGCACCCATTCACAGCCTGAAAAACTGACGGAACAGCCTCCACGGGATAGAAATCCCATAGAGGAGGGATTATAATAGGTGTATGGATTGGAGGAAAGGAGTGTTCAGGATGGAAGAGATGAAGAGGGAACATTCACTGCCTACCCGGGATCAAATCAAGGATCAATATAAATGGCGATTAGAGGATCTGTATGAGAAGGATGAGCTATGGGAGAAGGATTACCAAAAGGCCAAGGAGAGCATTCCCTATCTGGCCTCCTTCCAGGGCAAGCTGGGAGAATCAGCCCAGTCCCTGCTGAAAGGCCTCCAGGCCTTTTCCGATACCTTCGAATTGGTAGAGAAGCTGTTTGTATATGCCCATATGCGTCGGGACGAGGATAATACCAGGACGAAGTACCAGGCTATGTCGGATCGGGCTATGTCCCTGAATGTGGAGGTCAGCAGCGCCAGCTCTTATATTACTCCGGAGATTCTAAAAATTCCCCGGGATCGGATCCGGGATTTTCTGAAACAGGAGAAGGGACTGGAGATTTTCAGCCATTACCTGGATGAAATCATTCGTCAGAAGGATCATATCCTGTCTGAAAGGGAGGAGATGATCCTGGCCCAGGCAGGCGATATGGCCAACGCTCCGGAGAATATCTTTACCATGCTGAATAACGCCGACTTGAAATTTCCTGTCATCCTGGATGAGGAAGGGCGGGAAGTGGAGATTACCCACGGCCGCTTTATCACCCTGATGGAAAGCAAAGACCGGCGGGTGAGGAAGGATGCCTTCGAGGGCTTATATCATACATACGAAAAATATAAGAATACCCTGGCATCCATTTTGAACGGAAGCGTTAAGAAGGATATCTTTTACAGCCGGATGCGAAAATACTCATCAGCCTTGAAAGCCTCCCTTGACCAGGATAACGTTCCCGTCCAGGTATACGATCGGCTGATCGACACCGTCCACCAGCATCTGCCTGCCCTGCATCGTTATCTTTCTTTGCGGAAGAAAGCCTTGGGACTGGACGAGATTCACATGTATGACCTGTATGTTTCCATGGTGAAGGACTATGAAATGAAGGTTCCCTATCAGGAAGCCAAAGAGATGGTCAAGAAAGGCTTGGAACCCTTGGGAGAGGATTACGGACGCCATCTTTCCGAAGGTCTTGAAAATGGCTGGGTGGATGTGTATGAAAATCGGGGGAAGACCGGCGGAGCCTATTCATGGGGAGCCTATGGCACCCATCCCTATGTGCTCTTGAATTATCAGGACAATCTGGATAATGTATTCACCCTGGCCCATGAGATGGGCCATGCCCTCCATAGCTATTACTCCAATGAGAACCAGCCCTACATCAATGCGGGATATAAGATTCTGGTAGCGGAGGTGGCTTCCACTGTCAACGAGGCCCTTCTGATGGCGTATATGCTGGAGCGTTCCCAGGACCGCCAGGAAAGGCTGTATCTGCTGAATCATTTTATGGAACAGTTCCGTACGGTGATATACAGACAGGTGATGTTTGCAGAGTTTGAAAAACTGATCCACCGGAAAGTGGAGGAAGGAGAGGCTTTGACACCGAAGCTTTTGTGCAGCATGTATCGGGACCTGAACGTACAGTACTATGGACCGGATATCGTGGTGGATGAGGAGATTGCCATGGAATGGGCCCGGATTCCTCACTTCTACAGCGCTTTTTATGTATACAAATATGCCACCGGATTTGCATCGGCCATCGCCCTTTCCCAGATGATTTTGAAGGAGGGGCAACAGGCGGTGGACCGTTATATTCGCTTCCTGAGCAGCGGCGGATCGGATTACCCTCTGGAGCTGTTGAAGAGGGCGGGAGTCGATCTGACCACTCCCAAGCCGGTAGCCGATGCCCTGAGGGTATTCGAAGAGACATTGGATCAGATGGAGGAGCTCCTTTAAACCTTTGGCCGGGATGAAAACGAAGGAACAAGCTTTGCCGAAAGGGTAAAGGGATAAATGGATACTTCTATAGGCCTTCCTTAGATCGGATAGGAAGGCATGGAGGCAATAAAGGAGGAAACGGAATGATAAACAATTTCTTTTCTGCAGAGGCCAGAGACTATATCGTGGGCCAACTGCTGGAGAGTGGAAAATACCGGGACATGTCCAAAGAAAAACTGGAGGAAATCGTCGATCAGGCCATTGTCCAGGATAAAGCCTATATGGAGAAAGTGGGCATTATAACGGATGAAGAGGACCCCCGGACCGAGGAAGTCTATTATGATGATGACGATGCCTTCGAATATATTTTGGATGGCATCCTGGATAAGGGAGCATTTCCGGATATTCTGGAAATGACGATGGCCCAAATTATCGATGACTACATGGAGTTCAATGAGATGTATCTGGAGGAACAGGGACTGATCTCCTGGGATGAATAAACTGGATCCGGCGTCTAAACGTTTTCGGATTGAAGAAAAGATGATATGATGATAGTAGCGGAGAAGTTGAGGGGGTAATGATATGAAACTTTGTTTTTCAACCTTGGGCTGTCCTGAATGGTATTGGGAGGAAATTCTGGCTGTAGCCAAGGACCTGGGGTATAGCGGCATTGAAGTACGGGGAATTCGAAAGGAAATCTATGTACCCAAGGCAAAGCCTTTTTTACCCTCCAATATCGATGAAAGCAAAAGGGAGCTGAAGAGGTTGAATCTCTCTATACCCTGCCTCACTTCGGCTTGTGACTTGCATATCCCGGAGGAGAGGGAGAGAACCCTTCGGGAGGCAAAGGAATATATCGATCTGGCGGCGGGGCTTGAGGCTCCCTATATTCGCCTCCTGGGAGATACCTATCCCGAACCAACGGGTGATGTGGATGTCGGCCTTGTCAAGGACATGGCCGGCCGGTTGGCTGATTATGCAGCCAAGGAGAATGTAACCTTGCTGATTGAGACCAACGGTTTTTTCTCCAATACAGAAAAGCTTGCCAGGCTGCTGGATGACTTGAATCATCCTCATGTGGCTGCCCTTTGGGATATCCATCATCCATACCGTTTTGCCGGTGAGTCCCCGGAGGTGACCTATGGCAACCTCGCCAAATATATCCGCCATGTCCACATCAAGGATTCCCGATTGGAGAACAGAAAGATCCGTTATACCACGCTGGGCGGGGGTGACTTGCCCGTTGAAGGTTGTGTCCGGGTCCTGGAGCAGGGCGGCTATGACGGTTTCTATTCCTTAGAATGGGTAAAACGATGGGATCTATCCCTGGAGGAACCGGGGATTGTTTTCTCCCATTTTGTCAATTATATGACGGATTTGGAGGCTGTCAGGGGAAGTTCCCACTAATGGTTTTTGAAGTGAATCCATTGTTTTTTATCAGAGAAGATTCTCAATTTGGAACAGATATGCTATAATAAAGGGTGTCGTGGGGTTTTAGTTCATCCGGTAGAACGCTTCGTTCGCAACGAAGAGGTGGTCGGTTCGAGTCCGATAAGCTCCACCACCGGAAGCTTTAAAGCAGCAGTTTGCAGAAATGCAGACTGCTGTTCTTATTTTTGGGTGATTTGCTAATATGAGCAAAATAATGGAGTCTATTCAGATCGTATAAGCATTCTTCTATTGCTTGCATCTTGTCAATGAATGTATACTATTGAAAAGGATAATAGCGTGAAGAACCCTAATAAAATATTCGCCCTCCCAAACGGGACATCACTTTATAATCATATGTATGAATAATCGTGACGATATATTGTAGAGGAAGACGCCCCTGTCTGCCCGGATACGAATGAAATGGGTAAAACGCCTGTGAATGCCGGAATAAAATCAATGATATAAATGATATATATGATCATCCAGGATTATAGATTGCTACATATATAGAAAACAATCCATTAAAATGGACTAAAGAAGATACTATATTCATGTCATGAATGTCCCTTTCTTCTTTTAATGTATATAATGTGTCATATCAACCACTATATAGCCGCGCAATTCGTATAAAGCATCGCTTTCGTTGGATAAGATGCCCTTATATTCTTCGTAGATTTTGATATTTTAAAGACGTGCTATAAAAAGTCAACAAATATTTAATTGTTCTTTGACAACCACATAGAGATTCTGGTACTAACGAGAGTTTGTGGGTGACCATTGATAGTTAGGGCCAAAAGGCCTGCTATCTTTCCATAGAGAGTATATCAAGTGAACCATACGGCGAGCTACGGCACCTGTTGCAACCAAGGTATGCTTTCCTTCACTGCGTTTTTTCTCAAAAAACTCTTTCATTTCCGGATTGAAACGTCTAGCGGAAACAGCAGCGAGCCAAATACTATGCCTTAGGACAGGAGAACCCCTTTTTGAAATGCGATTACGGGTACCCTCAAACTGACCGGAAGAGCGCACAGTTGCATCTAAACCAGCATAAGCCACAAGAGCCTTAGCATTAGGAAAGCGGTTAATATCGCCAATTTCTCCAATAATTGAAGCAGCTAAAACAGGTCCAATACCAGGGATAGTCTCTAAAACATGGCGATAAGCAGTATCCTTACTAGGCCGCATTTCCTCCATAACTTGGTCAATGGCTTCTTCTATAACACTGATTTGTTCTTCGATAAATTCAATTTGTTCGACTAATAATCGAAGTTCAAGAGTAAAAGTATCTAGCGCAATATTAATGCCAAAAGTGCCTTTAGCCAGAGCTTGTATCTGCTTTGCCCGATCAACTCCCAACCTACCCCGAGAATGCTTATTTAAAAAAGCGGTTAGCTCTGATAGATCTGCTTCAGCCAGGTCTTCTGGTGCAGTAAAAGACTTAAGTAATTCCCGGGATGTATTAATAAAAACATTAGAAAAACATTGCGGGTATTCAGGAAAGATCCTATCAAGGATACCTAGAACCCTGTTTTTCAGCCCACCCACTTGCCGGACAAATTCGAAACGAAGCCGGGATAGGTTTTGCAGCTTAAGAACAGTTTCTGAAGCAAGTTTGGTTTCAGAAATATGACCAAAACGAACGATATCTGCAAGAAGGTGAGCATCCTTACGATCTGTTTTAGTTTTACGGACATAGAAATTACGTAAAGCATCGGATTGGATAGGGTTTATCACATGGATTTTATACCCCAACTCTGTAAGGTGGTAGTAAAGACTTAACCAGTAGTGGCCGGTAGCTTCCAAACAAAACTCAACATTACTCACCTCGATTTCTAATCGCTTCAAGTTATGAATGAGTTTATCAAGGCCATTTCTAGTATTATCCACAAAAATTTGGAGGATTACATTACCGCTTTCATCCACAATACAAATCTCATGACGATACTTGGCTACATCAATACCACCATAGAACATGTTAATCCCTACTTTCTGATTATTTGGCAGGGTTTCCCGCAGCTCCCTATGAGTTTCAACCTTGCTCGTGACTCGAGGCATGCAGCAAGCCGCATCCACAACGTGCTCATTCGAAACATCTCATGGGGGAGGGGCAACACTCTTTAAATCGGGACAGTTAAGCTTCCCAAGGAGGTAGATCGAAGCCCCCTGCCACTACGAGAATAATTCAGACAAAAGGTACCAGAATTCCTATGTGGTTGTCAAAGAGCTTAAAGTTGATTTTTCAGCACGTCGAAAAACTAACTATATTGTACAAGGAGGTAAATTTGTTGGAAAATAAATATTTATGTGTTATGGCTTTGTTTGATGAAGAAGCCAATTCAAAATTTAGGATGATTCAAAAACAATTAGAGCATAAAGGTTTTAAAACCCCATCGGTTCCTCCGCATATAACATTAGGAGCTTATGTAGGGGTAGAAGAAAAAGATTTATTAAATTGGGTTGAGGAATTTTGTCATACAGCCAAAGAATTTGAAATAAACTTTACCCATTTAGGATTATTTTCTTTGAATGTCTTATTTCTGGCACCACGAGTTTCCAACGAACTAATCAATTTTCATAAGAACTTTCATCAAAAATATGATGATGATTGTGGTCAAGTGGGATACTATTATACTTTAAAATCAGAAAGCTGGGTTCCTCATGCCAGCATTTTAATAGATGAGCCCGAGGGTATATTAAAAGCTCTCTCTATAGTGAATGACAATTTTAAGCCATTTCGAGGCAGAATTGTTTCCCTTAGTTTATGCGAATTTCCTCCCATGAGGGTAATCAAAACATTTTACCTGAAATAAAGAACTTATGCAAAGCCTCCCTTCTGTAGACAATACAAGCTAATATTAATTCATATCGTGGTGATTAATATGCAATTTGAAAAGGTAACTGTTTGTCTTGATATGTACGGTTGTCCGAACAGATCTAAACATTGTTGGCTCGGAAATACTCCCAACGGTAATCTGTCGGTTGATGACTTGATATTCGTTGCAGAGCAATTTCGTCCGTTTACAGAAAATCTTGAAAAGAGTCAATGAAACACAGAAAGCCAGACAACACATCCTTTTCATTAAATACAGCAGCTTTTTCAATACAATCCCTTCTCAACATATAAAATACTTTTAATACATTCTATACTTTTGTAAAATAATTCAAGGCCTTTTTGAAAAATCCCTTATAATATTCTAAAATATGTACTGTTTTTACAATTAATAATATATTGCTCGCGTCTTACCGATGAAAGTATAATAATGGAAAGACACAATTGCGGCTGGACAGAGCCGTCCACCCCTACCCTGGATTGTGAAAATGCATCAATGCAAATATGTTTGGAATATGATGTGAAACACATTACATAAAGGATCGGGACGAAATATTGTAGGGGCAGACGACCCTGTCTGCCCGAAAATTGAAAGAATAATGTGCCATACAAAGAATAAAAGTAGGAGGCAGCGGTATGGATAAATTGTTCCGTCGAAAGGAGATCAGACTAAAGCATTACGATTATTCCCAAGCAGGATATTATTTTATTACCATATGCACGAAGGATAAGGAGAAATTGTTCGGAGAAATCATACATGCAGACGATTCTGTCTACCCGCAACCAGTCATGAAGGCAAATGAAATCGGCAAAATAGTTTGTGAATGCTGGAATAAAATCAATGATATATATGATCATGTAAGAACGGACCTTTTTTGTCTGATGCCTAACCATATCCATGGAATTATTATTATTTTCGCTGACGGACAGGATCGTCCTCCCCTATCCAAGATCATTCAGGACTATAAATCTGTAACGACGAGAATGTGTTTCAAATACGGTTTGAAGCAAATATGGCAGCGAAACTACTATGAACATATCATCCGAAATGAAATATCATATCAAGAGATTGCTTCGTATATAGAAAACAACCCGCTAAAATGGGCTGAGGATAGATACTATGTTTGATATCTCGTTTTTTATATAAAAATCCACGAAATTATTGTCATTTTCGCGGGTGGACAGAGTCGTCCACCCCTACCCTGGATCGTAAACCTCTATTGGCGAGAATGGTTTGCACATGGTGTGGAACAAATTCCCTCAAAGGATTATACCGAAATATTGTAGGAGCAGCCTCTTTCGACCCTGTCTGCCCGAATGCAAATGCGATTAATAAAAATTAATACGGTTTGAGTTGGAGAAGCTCCATTATCGGAAGCTTTAAAGCAGCAGTTTGCAGAAATACAGATTGCTGCTTTTTTCAATAGATGAACAATGGTTTGAATAAGCCCAACGATACCAGATACTTCTTGGCTTTGGATGAAAGCGCTAAGCTTTGGCAATAATAACAAGGAATGCCTATGAACCATCACGCTATAATTCCGGGGGATCATTCCATATGTTTACGTTCTTAAAAAAATTTTTGGCTGATAAATGATAAGATAAGATAAGGTTAGTGTCAATATAAGTTCGCAAAATCTATTTAATAACTCCGAATGGTAAGCATGGCATATCAAAATTTGAATGTATTCGGCGGAAATCAAGGGCGAGCGTAAGCGAGTTCATCTTGACCCTTGATTTCCAATGAGTACACATCCTTTTGCTTCCCGGTCTGTTTTGACAGACCGGCTGCCTTCCGGCGAGGACGGGGTTTGGGGCAGAGCCCCAACTTATGCTACTTTTGAAAGATCCTCTTTCGTCAGTTGAATGATTTCCGGCTTAATATAGGAGCGTCCTGTCGACCATTCTTCTGAGTACTCAATAAGATATGTTGTGATGAGCCGAATATATGAATCCATATTCGGAAATACTCCCACGATTGCTGTTCGTCTCCGGATCTCCCGGTTAAGACGCTCCAGGATATTGGTGGATGAAATCTTCCGGTGATCGATTCGTTTAAAGGCATAAAACTGCAGCGAATCCTCAAGACCTTCTTCTAATATTTCTATGGCTCCAGGGTATTGATTCTCGTATGTATCCATGAGCGAATTTGCATAGGCCTTGGCACTTTCTATATCAGGTTGCAACCAGATTTGCTTTAATTTCCTGGCAAACTCTGATTTACTCTTTGCCGGCACATGAACCAGGATGTTCTGCATAAAATGCACTTTGCAACGTTGCCAGCTACAACCAATAAAAGATTTTCGGATGGCTTGAACAAGCCCTTTATGTGCATCAGAGATTACCAGCCAGGTATTCTTAAGCCCACGTTCTTTAAGATTCTCAAATAAGCTTTGATAAGTTGTTTCAGATTCTTCATACATGGGCTCTATTGCTAAAATATCCCGTTTACCGCTTTCATCGATTCCCGTTACTACAGCCACAGCCAGATTTTTAACCTGGTGGCCGACGCGGATCTTTTCGTACAATGAATCCACCCATAACACTGGATAAGTTTCTTGCAGAGGTCGTTACCGAAAAGCAGCCACTTGATCATTCAGTTCTTTAGTTATCTGAGAAACCTGGCTGCGGGAAATGGAGTCGATGCCAAGGCTTTTGGCCAGTTTTTCAATCTTACGGGTTGATACACCGTTGATGTAAGCTTCATGAATAACATTCATCAATGCCACTTCCGATCGCTTTTTTTCAGTGACAAAGAAAGGGACATAACCACCGTTGCGGATTTTAGGGACAAAGAGATACATAGTTCCCAAACGGGTATCAAAACGTCGAACTCGATAGCCGGAACGGTATCCTGTGCGCTGGGGATTGCGTTCTGACTTGGCAGCATTGATTTTAGCAGAAACTTCGGCTTCCATGAGTTGCTCGCAAAGCCATTTGAGCATGGAAAGCATGGAATCTTCATCCGCCAAAAATTTCAATAGCATTTTTTCTAAATTTAGGTTATGATTAGAGTAAGCCATCGGTTATACACTCCTCCTTGGTTTGTTCATCACTTACCAAATTCGGAGTGGCCGATGGTTTTTCCTTCTTTTTATTTTGCGAACTTAATTATACATGATCCTGATAAGACGAAAGCCTACAATAGTAGTAAAATGAACAGAAGTGAATCTGAAAGGCTTTCTCGCTCCCTGGAGAAAAATCTGCTGTACTTTCGAAACGTTTTCCAGGAATGCTCCGATGTGGTTTTTCGGGAGTTTCAACTGGATTCACAGAGGAAGCGGCGGGGAGCCCTTCTCTATATAGATGGATTAGCAGACAGAAAGACCATCGATGAACAGGTATTAAGTCCATTAATGGATTTGGCTCGACATGCTGAAAGCTTGCAGCATGAAATCACGGCAAATTGGCTGAAGGAATCCAATATCAGCATCGGCGAAATCGAGGAAGAGACAGACAGGGTTGAGCTATATACCGCCATACTGTCAGGCATGGCAGTCCTGCTGATGGGCAATTCCAGGGTAGCCCTGATCCTTTCAGTACCGGGATGGGAAAAGCGAAACGTAGAGAGTTCCATGCTGGAAAAGGTGGTCAGAGGACCGAAAGAAGGCTTTGTGGAAACCCTATCAGTCAATATTGCCCTGATCAGAAGGGGGATCCGGGATCCCCAGCTAAAGGTCAGGATCCGTGAGTTGGGGAAACGGTCCAAAACAAAGGTGACAGTTTTATATGTGGGGGATATTGCTAAAGAAGAGGTCGTGGCAGAGGTCGAAAGGCGGCTTGCCACCGTGGATATTGATATGATTCATGACAGCTCCACTATAGAATCTTACATTGAAGACAATCCATTTTCCATATTTCCTCAGATTCTCCCTACAGAGCGGCCGGACAAGGTGGCAGCCAATCTGATGGAGGGAAGGGTAGCCATAATAGCCGATGGCAGTCCTTCTGTTTTGCTGATGCCTGTTTCCATAGCTACCCTTTTTCAGTCGCCGGAGGATTACTATGAACGTTTTATCTTTGGCACCTTTGTGCGGTTGATGCGTTTCGGAGTTTTCACCATCGCCACTACCTTGCCTGCCCTGTATGTTGCCATGGTCTCCTTTCACCATCAGCTTATCCCTGATCGGCTCATTCTCACCCTGGCCATTGGGCGGCTGCTGGTACCCTTTCCGGCTTTTATAGAAGCCCTTGCCATGGAAATTACGATTGAACTTCTACGGGAAGCCAGTTCTCGCCTACCCGGCCCCTAGGACAGACCATTGGTGTGGTGGGAGGGCTGGTACTGGGGCAGGCTGCGGTAAGTGCGCAGCTGGCCAGTCCTGCCATGGTTATCATCGTGGCATTGACGGCCATCGCTACTTTTACCGTTCCGATCTACAGCCTTTCTTACCCTCTGCGGCTGGTGCGTTTCCCCATGATGATCCTTGCCGGAGCATTTGGCTTCTTTGGCATATTTCTGGCATGGATGGTGCTTCTGATTCACCTGAGTGCCCTGGAAGCCTTCGGCACTCCATTTTTTACACCTATGGTACCCCTGACGTTTTCAGAGTGGAAGGACACCATGTTTCGTTTTCCATTCTGGGCTATGGGAAAAAGGCCTAAAACCCCTGAACCCGTGGACAAAACTCGGAGGAGGGGTCGAAAAGGGGACGGTCCTCTTGGCTGATACATCTCAAATAGAGAAAGAGAATATGCTAAGCCAGATTCAACTATATTCCATTTTAACGAGGGCGATGCTTGGGGGATTTTTATTAGGAATTTACCGCATTGTTATTGGAAAAGCGGGTAGAGACGCATGGATCTCTATTATATTAGGGGGACTGCTTGCCCTGCTTAGCAGCCTGGTTAGCATTTTCCTGTGCAGGCGTTTTCCGGGATACACCTTTGTAGAATATGCCCAATTCATCGTCGGAAAATGGATGGGGAGATTTCTGGGGATGCTGTTAATCATATATTTCATATTCCTGGCGGGTATATTTCTACGCTTTATGGGTGAGCTGGTGGTTTCCTGGATTCTCCCCGAGACCCCTTTGCTCATAATTCTAACCCTATCCTTGACCGTCATCCCGTATATGGTGCGAAAAGGCATTTTGGTTCTGGGAAGGTATTGTACCATCATCACAGTGGCAAGCATGTCCATTCTGATCATTATGCTTTTTCCCGCCTCCGATTGGATGATCAGCAATATCCTCCCGCTAGGTCAGGAGGGGGTTAGGGGAATCCTATCGGGAATTCCCTCCAGCGTATTTGGCTTTGCAGGCTATGAGTCTATCCTGATGATTTATTCCTATGCGCAAGATACGAACAAGACAGTCAAGACGGTGACCATTGCCCTTGCTTATGCCATATTTGCCTATACCCTGGCTACTTTTTGCCTGCTATTGTTTTTTGGACCCAAGACCCTTCAATTTGTAACATTTCCTCCCATGGTCTATCTGGAAACGGTAGAAATACCCCTGATTGAAAGATTGGATATGTTCACCTTCTTTATTGCACTTTTCGCGATATCCGCAAGTATTGGTGTCATGTATTCCATGGCTTCTTTGGGGGGAGGGCTGCTTTTTAAGCTGGGGGAGCGTAAGAAGGCCGCTCTATTCGTCTTTCCTCTGGTTCTTCTGATTGCCTGGTTGCCTGAAAATGTTGCGGTTCTGGCGGATATTTACACACTGATCGGTGCTGCCAGCATGGCGGTTGGACTGGGGATTCCTCTGTTACTTCTCATTCTGTCGCTGCTGATGAAAAAAGAAGGAGGAATCAAGCTTGACAGGACGGAATAGGATATGCGCTGCTTTGATGATTATTTGGATAACTGCTGTTTTTCTGACAGGATGCTGGGATAAGAGGGAGCTGGAGGAGCTGTTTGTCGCATACACAGCAGGGATTGATATCGATGAGAAAGATTCGGGAATATTATCCTTTTCTCTTTCCGGCCCCACCGTTGAAGAAAAGGCGGAAGAAGCCAACATCAGTGTCGTCAGCCAGGGCAAGTCCATCCAGGATGCCATGATCAATATCCAAAGCAAGTTGTACCGGGAGGTGGTTTTAGGGCATATTCAGGTGCTGTTGATTGGGGAAGAGACGGCAAAGGAGGGGATCTCGGTTTTCTTGGATGCCTTTTTCCGAAATCCATATGTGAGGGGAACCCTCTTGCTGGGGATCACCAAGGGGAAGGCCTCTGAGCTTTTAACGGAGAGCAGGTTAAAACAGCATCCCTACACTGGGATTATTTTGAAGAAACTATTGCAGGGATCCAATCGGGAAGGTATTAGCTGCAGGTGTAAACTGGTGGAATTCTTCCGTTGTCTGGGTATAGAAGGCAAAGATCCATGCATGCCTTATTTGATCATCTCTCCCGCAAGGGATCAAATCATTGTAAACAATATTGCAGTGTTTCGTGGCGATCGTTTGGCGGGAACCCTGGATCGGGATGAAAGCATTGCGGCCATGATTTTGATGGACAAAATGAATTCCGGCAAAATGGTTATCGATCTTTCAAAATCGGGTGAGGAATCCTTCCTTGATTCCAGTGCTGTCAATATTTATCGGACAGCCAGAAAAATCACAGCCCTGACGGAGGAAGACAAGGTGAAGATCAAGGTTGAACTAAAGGTCACTGCTGAACTGTCGGAAGATCCTCTGTATCGAAAGACCATTTCCAAAGCCTTGATTGATCGGCAGGAGCGGCTGTTTGAAGAAAAATTGAAAAGCGATGCGATCAAGACCCTGAAAAAACTCCAGGCGTATAAATCAGATATCGTATGTTTTGGGGAAATCATTCGGGCAAGGCATCCGGATTTCTTTCAAGGAAAGGAATGGCGGGAGATTTACGCCAATGCCGATTTTGATATCGATGTGCATTTTCGAATTAGACGGGTAGGTACAGTTTCATAGTTGTTCCATCCTGCTTTGAAAGTGGCAGGAATTGCAGGAGAATGAAGTCGTATAAATACGCTTTGAAGGTGAAGAATAGAAGTAGAAACAGGGAGGAGGTGATTTTTCATGAAAGAACGTATACCCAAGACGAACCAGCATCTCCCAGGGGTGAAATGTGTCGTAAATACCTGTCATTATCATGCTGAGGGAGACTACTGCAATGCTGCGAAAATTGAAATCCAACCCCGTAATGCCAGTCATACCGAGGATACGGATTGTGCAACCTTTATTCTGGGATAATGCAGGGCGGGTTTTAGAAACATGGATATATGAAGATCACAACAGTGAAAAGGGACGGATCCAATCCGTCCCTTTTATCAAGCTGATAAAAAAACACAACATGGCAAAAAATAATAAGGTGATCAACAGAAGGGAGGTAATGCCACATGGAGATATTTGATTCACTGCGAAAGACTCTGGGGATCGGTAAGGAAAAAGAGGAATTCGCTGAGGAAAGCCGTCCGGAGTTGCTGCTTCCCCTGATTAATCCCTACCGGGATAAAGGTGTATTTATGCAAGATACCCCGGATGGCCGCCGGATCATATATAACGGGTTCCTGGTCAAGAATGGAGCCAAGAACCTTTATGCCGTTGTAAAATACGGAAGCAACGACTTGTCGCAGGACGCACAGGTTTATCCTATGCGTATGCTTGGGGAGCAGAAATTCGAGCTTCTTCTGTCCATTCCCCAGACTACCCAGGTCAATATTGCATTTAAGGATGAAGCGAACAACTGGGACAACAATTTTGGAAGCAACTACACCTTTGATGTGCTGCGCTAAGGCCTGAAGGGGATTTACGATTAGATTGCAAAACCGTCTAAGAAGGGACGGGCAGCACAGATAGAAAAATCCTGCCTTTGGAAGGAATTAGAAAGAAAAGCTCGAATATTATGAAATGATCCATATAGTTCACAGAACGAAAGGAGTGATGGCTATGTTGAAAGGGATTCCCGGCATTCTATCGCCGGATCTGTTGAAGATTCTCATGGAGATGGGGCATGGGGATGAAATTGTACTGGCTGACGGTAATTTTCCTGCAGCCGCCTATGCCCAGAGGCTGGTGAGATGTGACGGACATGGGGTGCCTGAGCTGCTGGATGCCATTTTGGAACTTTTCCCCTTGGATACTTATGTTGAGAAACCTGTCGTTTTAATGGAGCTTGTCCCTGGAGACAACACAAAGCCCGTCATATGGGACGAATATCGGAATATTGTTGGAAAATACGAACCCGACTTGACCGATTTTGAGCATATGGAACGTTTTGCCTTCTATGAGCGGGCAAAGAAAGCCTATGCCATCGTCGCTACCGGTGAAAAAGCCCTATACGCCAATATCATCCTGAAAAAAGGGGTAGTGGTGGAATAGCATCATTTCTTGGTTTCCCTGAAAGGGAGCAGAAGACCGATGGGTCCGATGATCCATCGGCTGCTCCCTAATCATGGAATATGCGGTAGGAGGAGATACAGCAATATAAAAAAGGGAATTGCCCTGCATGGAGAGGAGGAAGGGCAACAATGAAAAAAGCGGCCATATGGGAGCTCCTTGTGAGAAAAGGCTTCTTTCAGGACCGAAAGACGGCAGAAAGTTGGATTCTGATGGGAAAGGTCCTGGCTGATGGCCAAAGGATTGATAAACCCGGCCATCGGGTTCCTATAACCGCCGGCTTGATCGTGAAGGGGATTGAGCAAAGATATGTCAGCAAGGGCGGTTTAAAGCTTAAAGGGGCCCTGGATGCCTTTGACATGGATGTTGCCGGACGAGTGGCTGTTGATGCCGGAGCCTCTACCGGAGGCTTTACAGACTGCCTTCTCCAAAGGGGCGCTAAAAAGGTCTATGCAGTGGATGTGGGTTTCGGACAGCTGGCGGGGAAACTCAGGATTGATCCCAGGGTAGTCAATATGGAAAGAACCAATATCAGTGATGTCGATCCCAATCGTCTGGATCCAAAGCCTAGCTTGGGAACCGTGGATCTTTCCTACCTCTCCCTGAAGAAGGCCATCCCCATTTTTGCTGCCATTTTAGGGGGAATGGGAGAGCTTCTTTGTCTGGTGAAACCCCTCTTTAAGGTGGAGGATTCAGAGATAAGAAGATCAGGGGAGATCAAAGATCCCGGTATTTTTAAGGAAATCCCGTTGGACCTGGTCCGCTATACCAAGGGATTGGGTTATTCTGTTGCCGGTATCACCCATAGCCCCGTAACGGGAAATAAGGGAACGCGGGAGTTTTTTATGCGGGTGAATTTGGATCCATCCAATCCATCCGTGAAGGCCCTTTCTGAAGATGCGATTTACCATCAAATTGAGCAAGCGGTAGCCGATGTGATGAAAATTGAGGAATTCAAAAAGAGCGGTTGAGAGGAAGAAGAGACAGAGGAGGGAGTGCTATGGGGAAGAAGGCATTCATACCCTTCGGGTCCCAATATTACCGGGCCCCCACCCCCTTCCGGACCAGTGGGAAAAGGCCCTGAAAGGGGGATGTCATCAGTACGGATCAAATCGATGGAGAGAGCCTTGCCCGTTACAAAGTCGTGTACTACCCCTTTCCCTATTACATGGAGGAGAGGGTAGCCCGTTCCATCAGAGAGTGGATCAAAAAGGGAGGCAGCTTCATCAGCGAAGCCTTCTTCGGTGGCATACAAGGGGAAAACGGACTCCATTCCACCACCATGCCAGGTTTCGGCTTTGACGAAGTTTTTGGTGCCAGGGAGGGAATCGCCACGACGGCATCCAGCTTTATGAATGCCTATGGACGGGAATGGGCCAGAGAGAACAAGGACCGGAACCTCCTGCCAATGGCAATCGGGGAGGATATGGCCTTTATCAGGAAAGGAGAAGAGATTCCAGGCTATTTCTTTATGGACGAATTGATCCCCTTCCAAGGGAAGGTGCTGGCCAGTTTCCGGGATGGGAAAGCGGCTATAGTGAAAAACAGATATGGGAAGGGGCAGGCCATCCTCATTGGCAGCCTGCTTGGGTATCCCTATGGGAAAATGCTTGCTCCCGAACCGGAGAGGCTGATTGCCTCACTGGTTCATATATGCGGTGCTGTGCCTTATATGGAAAGCGATGACCCCAATGTACGGGTGGATCTTCTAAAGAGTGACGATGGACAATACCTGCTGGTCCTCGTAAGGGAGGATGAAAAAGATTCGGAGGTAGAAATCACCTTTCAGACAGATATCGGTGATATGCACTGGGTGGTAAACCTTATGAGTCATGAGAAATTCCCCATAGAAAACTCTCAAGGGAAGGTCCGGTGCCGGATTCCTTTGAAGGCTTCGGGAGCTGAAATCTTTGCATTGAGATGAGAATAAGCAGTTGAATATTGACCGGATGAATAGATGAGGAGGATGAAGTTCAGTGGATGAACAAACAATGAGAGAGATAGAAATGATGGAAGAAGAATTTCTGGCCCAATACGATTCCTCCCAATACGAAAAACCTTCCGTAACCGTAGACGTTTTGATCTTCAACCGCCAGGAAAAAGGCTGGGAGCTTTTGCTGGTCAAAAGAAAAAACCATCCCTTCCAGGGGAAATGGGCCCTTCCGGGGGGATTTATCAACATGGATGAGAATCTGGAAGACACGGCCTATCGAGAGCTTATGGAAGAGACGGGACTGGATGGACGAAAAGAAAAAATCCCCCTTAAGCAGTTGGGGGCATACGGTGATGTGGGGAGGGATCCCCGGGGCCGAACCATCACCGTCGTTTATGTGGCCATCCTGGAAAAGGTTGACCTGATCGTAAAGGCGGCTGACGATGCAACCGATGCCAGGTGGTTTCCTGTGGACAAGCTCCCGCCATTGGCCTTTGACCATGACAGGATCCTGGAGGACGGAAAGAAAATCCTGGCTGAACTTTAATCCCGCCTGCGTCCTCTGCCCAACAGGCCGGACAGGAGAAGCAAACGCAGCAGTTGGAGAACGGCCATCAAGGTGGCGGCTACATAGGTTAACGCAGCGGCGTTCAACACTTTTCGGGATGCCCCCACTTCATCCCGGTACACGTAATCTCCAGCTACCAAAGCTTCCATAGCCCTGCTGCTGGCATTGTATTCCACTGGCAGGGTGACCAATTGGAAGAGTACAGCCAGACTGAAGGCAAGCACACCGATCAGGACCAGATCCCTTGAACCCATCAGAAGGCCCAGAATAAGCAGCGGAAAAGCGGCCGTTGAACCGATGCTGGCTAAGGGAACAATGGCGCTTCGCAGCCTGAAAGGGATATAGGCCAGGTGATGCTGCATGACATGACCAACCTCATGGGCGGCAACTCCCAAAGCAGCAAGGGAAGTGGAATGATACACCTCCGGTGACAGGCGCAATACCTTACGCCTGGGATCGTAGTGGTCGGAAAGGCTACCGTGCACCATCTCAACCTTCACATCATCGAGATGATGCCGGTAAAGCAAATCCCTGGCAAGCTGGGCACCTGTCCATCCGTTTCTGGAAGGCACTTGGGAGTATCTATGAAAGGTACTCTGGACCTTGGCTTGCGCGTACATGGCCAGTATAATACCGGGAATCAAAAGAAGCATGGTAGGATCCCAGAAAAAATACGGAAACATCGATCAAACCTCCTTAATCAGTAAGTGAATTTGTGATGAGAATGATACTGTATCTTTTATTATAACAAAAAAACGTAAAATAATAAAAGGCCGGCTGCCAACCGCTTCAGACAACAGGTGATGATATCTTTCCAATTCGGTTGATTTTGTAAAGCCCCTGATGGTTGGGCTCTTCCACCGTCTCAAAGAAAAATGCTTCCAGTTTTCGATACTTTTGATGGATGGGGTATAGCAAGCCTAAACCGATATGAGGGGTGGAATAGGCAGGATGAGGAAAGTCCAGCTCATGCCAGCCTTCGAATTCCCCCAGCAGCCCCTTTATTTCCCGGTAGGGCATCCTATTACGGCAGGAATGGCTCAGAAATCCCATGGCTTCCTGCTCCAGATTCAGCTTTACAGCATCCAGGAAGGCCTTGACTGTGTTCTGGGGGCTTTTCGGCCAGCTGGGTTCCCCTGAAAGCCATAGGATATCGGCCTTCGACAGGCCAAAAACCTTTCCGTCGAAGGTATAGGTATTCGAAACATCGTGGCGGCAGGTATCTTCAAGCCGCTGAAGCACCCGTACTTTTCCCGGAAAATCATCAGAGATATCAATGCTGTTTCCGTATACGTCCAACAAGACCCGGTATTCTCCGTCGATCCATGAAATGACAGTGATAAATTCAGCCTGATCATCTACGGGACCTCGAAGGACAAGGTCAGAAAGTCCCTTACCCGTCATATCCTTTAGGTAGAGATGGGCGGAGTCCTTACCAAAAAGGGGTGTATAGTGAAAAAGCAGGCGGTCCGATGTGGGGTCTTCTATGACGACATGGAGACAGTTATCAATAAAGACGGTAGCAATCTCCTCCCTGTCGTCTCCATTGAAATCACCGGCTGCCTGATCAATGGTTTCCGGGATGCTTGTACAAAGGGGCGGATATGGGATATATAGGGGTGAAACGGTGACTTCGTAGATGTTTCCCGGCCATTCCAGTAAAGCAATGTTATCCCAAAAATCCATAGGGTCCGGAATCACCAATCTGCCCTGATGAAATATAAATTTACGGGTGACAGGGAGGTAATTTCCCCGGTCTTCGCATCCAACAAGGGGAATGAAGCTGATAAAACAGGCCCCTGTAGCTGAAACGGGGATAGGGATTCGCTGCCGGATATCCTGGGTTATTTCACCGACCAATATATCATTCATCTTTATAAGACCGGGGATACCCGATGAGCGGAGCAGTAAAGTAGGCATAGGATTATTATCCATATGATCTGTCCCTCCTTCAAATCTTAGTTAAATATATTCATACGGGAATATGAAAATCACTTTTTTGTGGTTGTCCTGACATACATACTCGTCCTGTATAGGAAAGAACGAATTAAAAAAATTCCATTCGAGAGAAAAGGAGGAATAATATGTATATTGTATTGTTAGGTCCTCCCGGATCAGGCAAGGGTACCCAAGGCGCGATTCTTTCCCGAAAGCTGGGATTGAGCCATCTATCGACGGGCGATCTGTTTCGGGGTATTTTTGATCAGCCGGATCATCCCCTGTATAAGGATGTCGCTGTGATGAAGGAGGGAAAGCTCGTCTCCGATGAGGTGGTGAATAAGGTTGTACAGCATGCCTTGGAAGAACCTGAACATGCTTCGGGGGTTATATTCGATGGATACCCCCGGACCATCGCCCAGGCAAAAAGCCTGGATAGCTATCTGGCTGACCGGGGTAAGAAAGTTGATTTCACATTGAATTTCAAAGTAACCAGGGAAGTGTTACTTCATCGCTTACTGGGGAGACGAGTATGCCCGAAATGCAGAAAGGTGTTCCATATCAGACAGGGTCTGCAGGAATGTGATGAATGCCGTGTTCCTTTGGTCCAAAGGGAGGATGATCGAGAAGAGGTCATCCTGAAAAGGTTTGAAGAATATAGGAATCAAACGGCACCTTTGGAAGCCTATTATGCCCGAGAGGGTTTTCTCATTAATCTGCAGATCACCGATCCCGATACAGAACCGGAAGATGTGCAGCATGAAATCATGTCTATCCTCAGCCAGTACAGATTTATTGATCCCCTGGATCATAAATGGGATTGAAGGAAGGACAATGGATGTACTAAACAAGCCCCCTTCTGCATATGAATAGAATAGGCTTTCCCGTGGCCTGGTCCTCGAGCGCCATCCGGCTTGCGGGATGGCATACAAAGAAGCAAAGGATGAACGACTTTGCTTCTTTCTGTATGAGCTGGATACCCATTTTTTATCCCGGCATCCACGCCACTGTGTAAAACAATTTTCCGGGCCTCCGGCCTGTAATCTTTTATAAAGTCATACAGATGATGTGTATAAACACGGGATGTATAGACAATAATATAGAAAAAGAGGACAGGGGGAAACCATATGCAACAAAATTCAGGACTACAGATGCAAAGGAATCAGGGTCGAGTCCTGATCAACGGTTGGAAAGAGCAGGATGTCAAACAGCTACTTATGGAAATCCGGGCCTGCCGAGAGAGGGGTGAAGCCCTTCGTGTAGCCTTTGAAAGGGTGGCAGAGCGTACAGGACGGAAGTACAATACGGTGCGGAATTTCTATTACACGTATAAAAAAGAACTGGGAGGCGAAGACTTGATGGATGCTGCGGACAGGACGATAAACCGGGGCGAAGACCCGGAAGAAGTCGGCGGACAAGTTTCAGGAGACAACACTATACGGTTTATTCCCTTTACGGAACAAGAAAAATGGGATCTGATGGTGGCCATGCTGGAAGCCCAGGGGCAAGGCCGATCAGTACGAGGATGTGCCTTGGAGCTGGGAAAAGGCGATAAAACGAAAATGCTTCGTTATCAGAACAAATATCGGAACATGCTGAAATCCGATCGTCAGATGGTCAACGATGTGATGGCCTATCTGGAGAAGGAAGGACGGGTTTATTACAATCCGTTTACCAAGAAGAGGGTAGGGAAAACCGGTCAGCTGAAAAAGTCCAGGGGAAACGACCGACAGGCCAAGGTTGCCCAGAGCGCCAACGGAGGGGAAGAAAATCAGGGCCAAAGCCAAGCCCCGGTTCAGCCGCTGCTGAGGCAGGAAAGTTTTGTAGACATCCTGACCGGGATCATTCAGGACATGGAGATCATCCAGAGCGAGGATCTCGTCGAATTCTTCAAGGGTATACGAAATCTTACCCGTCTGGCGGCTCGTCAGCTGTATAGCAAGAAAAAGGCGGATGAATATGATCGATTGTCGGTGAAATATGATCTCCTGCTCATTGAAGCGGAAAAAATGGAACATGAGATTCAAAAGGGCAAGGAAAGGGAGAATCATCTGGAAAAGATGCTTGAGGAACGGGATCTGACTATAGAAGAGATGAAATCCCAGATATTGACTTTGAATAACCGTATTGAAAACCAAAAGGAAAACACCAACCGGTTGATCAACATGTTCCGCCAGCTGATGGGATTGAACAAGCAATTTTTAGGCTTGAACCCGGTGAATAAAGTATCCAGCCTGAATAGTTATACATCTCAGCTGATCGGTTGCATGGAGGAATATGAAAAAGTGATAAATGAATACGAATAAGGACGGCATTCTACAGTACACCCCAAATATTGAGCTATCGGTCCAATATTTGGGGGTGTACTTTTTTTGGACAAAGCAGCTTAGTTCTTATGGCGGGGAGAGGAGTTTCCGTTCTTGTCATGGGTCGGAAAGGCCAGTACCTTACCCCGGTTTTTGTCCAGAAGCTGACGCCTCCTCCTCTTCTTGGCGGACAGTCTCCTTTTTTCATAGACGGCGCTTTTGTTTTTCATCTTCTTCGTGTATACATAAGTAAAATAGCCTAGAAAAATGCATACCAGCACCAGAACGGACATGACAGAAGAGGGAGGAGCCAGAGCAATATATAAAAAAGTAAAGAGGCATAAAAGAATATATGCCAGCAGGATCAGAAGCTTTTTCTTGTCATATTTGTTCATAGCGGCCTCCTTTTCCTATAATAACATTCTATATCTTTTTAAAGCGGATGAAAAGGGGTATACTAGAATCGATGTTTTGGGTGCTTCGTGCCATTTTCATCGACGATGGAAAGGAGCTTGGGCTATGAAGGAGTACTATGTGGATTTACATGTTCATATTGGTCGTTCTACAGGAGGTCACATCACAAAACGGGGTACTGCGAACAATCTTACACTTGGTAACATCGCTTATGAAGCCCGATTCCGAAAAGGTATCCAGGTCATTGGAGTGGTGGATTGTGTATCCCCATGGATTATCCGGGACATTGAGGAACTCCTCGACATGGGAGAATTGGATGAAATTCCGGAAGGAGGGCTTTTATACCGGAAAGAGCTGGTCCTGTTGCTTGGTTCAGAGATAGAGACCCGGGAGCGAAACAGGTGCACAGCCCATTCCCTTGCCTTCTTTCCACGATTTGAAGACGTAAAGGCCTTTTCAAGGGAGATGGATCATTATATGACCAACCTGCTGGGGAATGCGACGGTCAGCCGCCTGAAAGGCCAGGAGCTTTTTGATATTGTCGACGGACACCATGACACCTTTATCCCTGCCCACGTCTTTACACCTCATAAAAGTTTTTATGGCAACTGTACCGACCGGCTGAAGAACGTTTTCCGGGAAGATGCCCTCCGGAAGATGCCTGCCATTGAGCTGGGTCTCAGTGCCGATACCGCCATGGCTTCTCAGGTTTCGGAACTGGACGACAAGACCTTCATCAGCAATTCCGATGCCCACTCGCTGAGCAGAATAGGAAGGGAATACAACGTGATGGCCCTTGAGGCTTTGAATTACAAGGAAGTATTGATGGCATTGAAAAATGAGGGAGGCAGAAAAATAACCCTTAACTACGGATTAGACCCGCGTCTGGGAAAATACCACCGCACCTTTTGCCTGAGCTGTGAAGCGATTTTTAAGGGAACTCCTCCCATCCTCAACTGCCCCAGGGATCCTCAACACAGGGTGGTGGTGGGAGTGAAGGATCGCCTGGAAATGATCCGGGACAGGGAGAGCCAGGGGGTGGAAAATCGCCCGCCCTATCACTATCAGGTGCCCCTGCAATTTCTCCCGGGGGTGGGTCCTAAAACCATCAACCGACTCATTGATAACTTTGGAAATGAAATGAATATTCTCCATCATGTTTCCAGGGATGAGCTGGAGAAGGTGGTATCGCCTGATATAGCCGAGAAAATCGTCCTTGCCCGGGAAGGAAAGCTGAGGATTGCCCAAGGGGGCGGAGGAGTCTACGGGAAGGTCATCAAAGAGGCTTAGAGGTCCTGGATTTTTACAAATCGGGGCTCCATGTTATCGAATACCGCAAGGTATCGGAATCCTGCTTCTTCCAGTAGCTGCTGAGCGTCGGAGAAACGGAAGGCCAGGTATTCGGGGTAATGGGCATCAGAGCCCAGGGTGACGATTTCCCCGCCCAATTCCCTGTATCTTTTTAGAATCGAGAGGCCGGGTATGGGAAAGGGGTTGTGGCGGTATCCCGAAGTATTGACCTCCAAGCCCCGATGAGAGGATATCAGTTCCCGGAGGATGGCGTCAATTTCATCGGGGAAGTCTTCATAGCGGAGCTCTGGGTCCTCATAGGGGGCACCCCTGCTTACATAGCCCAGATGCCCGATCACGTTGTAATGATGAAATGCCGTGACGGATTCGTATACCTTCTCCAGATACCTTCTATAGGCAAATTCCTTGCTTTTTCCCTCAAAATAAGATGGGAAATAGGGATCGAGGCCATCCACCACATGGACGGAAGAGAGCACAAAGTCAAAGCTGTGGCGCCGGAGCACATCCAGGTTCTCTGACAGGACATGCCGCTGATAGCCGATCTCAATCCCCTTTTTGATAGAAAGGTGGGGAAATTGCCGCTTCATTTCCTCCAGGCGCCGGTGGTAGTCATCAAAATCAAGATCAAAGGGGAGATCCCCCAAGGGATAATCGAGATCCAAATGCTCGGTGAAGCAGAGCTCACGGATACCGGCTCTTACAGCTTCCCGGCACATTGTTTCCATTTCAACATCGCAATCCGCTGACAAAAGGCTGTGAACATGGTAGTCTATCATGGATAGTACTCCTTCCTGGAACAAAGATCATGAACCATAGTATACCGCTGGGGCAAGGGCTTGTCAACGGAGGATGGGTTCAGGCTTTGAGGCCCACAACAATGGTAGCAAAGGAATCGGGGGTCCAGGGTTCTCCCTTGAAGTTTCCATAAAAATTCATATGCCGGTAACCGGCTTTTTCCATGAGCTTAATCAGATCATCCTTCCTTAGAGGGAAAAGGGGAATGGAATTCTTATATTCTTCTTCTCCCACCGTTAAATGGGTGTTGAAATGGATGAGCTTTTTTGAAGCGTCATACTCATATTTGCGCACGAATCGCAGCTCAGCGTCGGGATTGGTGATGGTGGGAAGCTCCTTGACATTTTGGTCCAGGATCCTGTCGTAGTTGACAATCTGGACAAGCACCAGGCCTTTGGGATTGGTAACACGGTGAAATTCCGACAAGCTCTCCTCCATGTCTTCAAGGGAAGGGAGATGGACAAGGGAATTGCCCATGCAGATGACGGCATCAAAGCTTTCCCGGACCTTTTGAGAAAGCTGCTGCATGCTGCCTTCGATGGCCTGGAAGCTGCTGCCCGATTCCTGGGATTTGCGGTTGGCAGCGGCGACCATTCCCGGAACCAGGTCGATTCCGACGCTTCGAAGGCCCCATTGGGAAAAGACCCGAAGGTATTCTCCGGAGCCGCAGGCTGCATCCAGAACGGAACGGACCCTGTACTCGTTAAAGAGTCGTTTGTAGAAGTTCAGAGCTTCCTGGGAGGCAGGAAAAATCTTGTCGTAATGCTTGCTGATTTCTTCATAAAAAGCCATATGCACATACCTCCTTGTGTATTATCATAAACGGTTTTTCTGTTTTCAAACCCAGCATTATTATTCTGGGGTATTCCTCAAAAGTGGCCAGCCGCCGGCCGCCAGCAGCCAGCCGCTAATGGCTTGCGTATTCCTCTGGGGAATTTGTTTACGGTTTGTGGACCTAATCCTCTGGGGTATTCCTCAAAAGTGGCCAGCTGCCGGCCGCCAGCAGCCAGCCGCTAATGGCTTGCGTATTCCTCTGGGGAATTTGTTTACGGTTTGTGGACCTAATCCTCTGGGGTATTCCTCAAAAGTGGCCAGCCGCCGGCCGCCAGCAGCCAGCCGCTGATGGCTTGCGTATTCCTCTGGGGAATTTGTTTACGGTTCGTGGATCATATGCGTGAATGATCGGGACGAAATATTGTAGGGGCAGACGACCCTGTCTGCCCGAAATGATTATCAAAGGCCTAATCATTTCCATGGGATAACGTTCATTTCGACGGGTAGACAGATTCGTCCACCCACCCCTACCTTTTATTGGCCATAATGGACTCTGAAGGCATACCCTGTGGTTGACGGCTAGCAGCCGCGGCTAGCGGCTGGCCGGACCCTAGAGGAATGCTCCAGTGGGAAAAATCCGCCCTCCGCCCTCCGCCAAACGGGAGACTCCAGAGGCATACCCTGGGGTTAACGGCTAGCAGCCGGCCGCCAGCGGCTGGCCTCTCCTCAGAGGAATCCCCCAGGGCATAGCCTCATGGACGCTTCTTTTATTATATGATAAAATAAGTGGGAATGGAGGTTGATTTCTTGAAGACAAAAATAGAAATCCTGAAAACCATTCCCATGTTCAGCAAGCTGTCTCCTGATGATCTCGAAAAAATTTCCGCCATTGTGATCGAGCGGAATTATCGTAAGAATATGATCTTGTTTATTGAGGCTGAGCCCGGAGAGGCATTCTATTTTATCTATTCGGGAAAGGTGAAAATATCCAAAACCTCCGAGGATGGGAGGGAACACATCCTGGATATTGCAGGTCCGGGTGATACCTTCGCAGAGGTCGTCTTGTTTACGGATGCTCAATATCCTGCAACGGCTGAAGTCATCGAAGATGCCCGGATCGGTATGATCCGTAACCGGGATATGGAGAAGCTGGTCCAGGAAAATGCATCCCTGGCCCTATCTCTCATCAAAACCTTAAGCCAACGCCTGATACAGGCCCAACTGCAGGTGAAGCAGCTGGCTTTCAGCGACGCTTACAGCCGCACGGCCAGCGTCCTCCTCAGGCTGGCTAAAGAGCATGGCAGGAAGACGGAGAAAGGAATTGAATTGAAACTCCATATCTCCCGACAAGAGCTGGGCAGCATGGTGGGGACCACCCGGGAAACCGTTACCCGTGTGCTGACGACCTTCAAGAAGTCCGGCATTCTGGAGATAGAACGCCAGAACATCCTCATACGGAATGTGGATAAGTTAAAGAGCTGGATCTGAAAATCGGAATAAAATCCATGGATATAAAAGCTAATGGAATTGAAGGAGATGGGTTATACTATTTTCGATGATATGCGTCCAAACTTCATTGAAGGAGTAAGGTTGAATCAGAACAGGAAATGAGGATGGTTGAATGGGAGTAGGAGAAAGAACCTATGGAGGGATGACACGCTTCGTGCTGGCAGCCCTCAATCCCTTTAAGAAAGCCACCGTTCATACGGAGTGCAAAATACACCGACAGATGAACAAGCAAGCCCTTCGGATTCTGCACAATGAGGGCTATCAGGAAGCCTATGTTTTTTATGGGAAACATAAGGAAATCCTGGATAAAGGAGCGGTGTGGGCCGACCAGGACTTTAAGAGCCTTCAGCATTTTTATCACCCTTATCGTAAGAAGGGGATTTACGGACAGAAAAATGCCCGCCAGCTGGCAGAAGAATACTATTTCAAGGCCATAAGATCCTATTATCTGGGGCGGGTGGAAAGGGCGGTCTTCTTCCTGGGAGCAGTGGCCCATTTGATACAGGATATGACAATCCCCCAACATGCCAATATCCGGCTGTTGTCAAACCATAGAAAATATGAAACTTTTGTAAAACATTTTTACAACAGCACCCATGATGTGAAAGCAGAAAAGGGAATCATTGAGTTTGACGAGCTCCGGGAATATATTCAGTTTAACAGCCGAACGGCATTGAAGATGCACAGGCTGTATGGAGGAATCGGTGACCGGAAGGAAAGGTTCTACCGGATTGCCAAATGCTCCATTCCTTTGGCGGAGCGAACCACTGCCGGATTCCTGCTCATGTTTTACAAACGTCATGTTTTGGGACAAGAACTGGCCTTCTCAAAAAAGAGAAGCGTATCGAAGAATATGGGATGAAAAAATCCGGTTTCCTAAAGGTGAAGCCACCTTAAGAAACCGGATTTTTTGTTGGCGTTCATTAAACGACGATATTCACAATTCGATTCTTGATCAGAATGAGCTTACGGATGGTCTTGCCTTCCACATAGGATTGGATCCTGGGATCAGCCAGAACGATTTTTCGGACCTCCTCCTCGGACAGATCGGCTGGCACCTCTACCCGGCCTCTGATCTTACCGTTGACCTGGACACCCAGCTCAACAACGTCTTTTTCCAGGACCTTTGGATCGTACTCTGGCCATTTTTGGTTAAAGACGGAATATTCATAGCCCATGCTTTCCCACATTTCTTCCGCGAAATGAGGGGCAAAGGGGGCAATGAGCAGGATCAAGTCCCTGACCGTCTCTTCAAAGAGGCGGGTATTTTTGTTCTCTACGTCGGCATCGTATTTATAGAGGCTGTTGACCAGCTCCATCATACGGGCAATGGCGGTATTGAACTGGAATTTATCCGCGTCCTCCGTAACGCCCCGGATGGCAAAGTGTCTGGCATAGTTCAGCTCCTTTTCCGCTCTTTCCATTTTATCACTGGAAGGAGAAGCTTTGATTTCCTTTGTCCACTCGACCAACCTTTCGATGCGATCCAGGAAGCGGTCGATGGCCTTGATGCCGTCATCACTCCATGCGCCGCCTTCCACATAGGAGAAACCGAACATCAAATACATCCGGAACACGTCGGAACCGTACTGCTGGATGTATTCATCGGGGGAGATGACATTTCCCTTGGATTTACTCATCCGGTTGCCGTCCGGACCTAGGATAATCCCCTGATGGGTCAGGGAGAGGAAGGGTTCATCAAAATCCACATACCCCATGTCCCGCAGGGCTTTCAGGATAAAGCGGGCATAGAGGAGATGCATGCAGGCATGCTCGGGTCCGCCCACATATTTATCCACAGGGAGCATTTTATTGATCCATTCGCTATCGAAGGCTTTTTGGTCATTCTTGTTGTCCGGGTATCGGAGATAATACCAGGAGGAGCAGACAAAGGTGTCCAGGGTATCGGCATCCCGTGCCGCAGCTTTTCCGCATTGGGGGCAGCTGGTGTGAAGGAATTCTTCATGCTTGGCCAGGGGAGATTTCCCGTCGGGCGTAAAGTCCACGTCATAGGGGAGCAGGACGGGCAGATCTTCCTCCGGAACGGGTACAATGCCGCAGTCATCACAGTAGATGATGGGAATCGGGGTACCCCAGTAACGCTGGCGGGAAACCAGCCAGTCCCGCAGCCGGTAGTTGACCTTAAACCGGCCTTTCCCTTCGGAAGCCAGCGTTTCGATGACTTTTTTCTTACCATCTTCCGTAGACAGGCCGTCAAAGGATCCGCTGTTGACCATGAAGCCGTCATCCACATAGGGCAGGGAATCATCCACGCCCTCCGGGCCTTTGATAACCCTTTCAATGGGGAGATTGTATTTTTGGGCAAATTCATAGTCCCTCTCATCATGGCCCGGAACCGCCATGACAGCCCCTGTACCATAGGTATAGAGGACATAATCGGCTACCCATATGGGGACCTTGCTCCCGTTAATGGGATTGATGGCATAAGTGCCGGTGAATACACCGGTTTTCTCTCTGGTGGTGGACAAGCGATCGATTTCAGATGCTTTCGCGGCATATTTCTGATAGCGTTCAACCGCTTCACGCTGCTCTTCCGTCGTAATTTGCCCGACAAGGGGATGCTCGGGGGCCAGCACCACATAGGTCACTCCAAACAGGGTATCGGCCCGGGTAGTGAATACGGTAAAGCTGACGTCCCTGTCTGCCAGACGGAAGTCGATTTCACCGCCGGTAGACCTTCCGATCCAGTTCCGCTGCATCATTTTTGTCTTTTCCGGCCAATCCAAAGTATCCAGCTTCTCCAAAAGCTCATCGGCGTATTCGGTAATCTTGAAGAACCATTGGGTGAGGTTCTTTTTGGTGACCTCCGTACCGCAGCGCTCGCAGGATGCATCCACTACCTGTTCATTGGCAAGAACGGTATTGCAGCTGGGACACCAGTTTACGGGAGCTTCCTTCCGATATGCCAGTCCATTTTTATACAATTGGAGAAAAAGCCACTGATTCCATCGATAATACTCGGGGACACATGTTATGACTTCGTAATCCCAATCAAACATGGCACCCATCGCTTTAAGCTGCTTTTTCATGGTTTCGATATTGGCGAGGGTAGAATCCTGGGGATGGATGCCCGTTTGGATGGCGTAGTTTTCGGCAGGCAGGCCGAAGGCATCAAAACCCATGGGCTGGAAGACTTCGTAGCCCTGCATTCGTTTCATCCGCGCCCAGGAATCGGTGGGGCCATAGTTATACCAATGGCCTACATGGAGTTTTGCACCCGATGGATAGGAGAACATCTCCAAACAGTAGAGTTTTTTATCGACACGTTCGGGGTTGAATTTGTACAGTTGGGTTTCTTCCCATTTCTTTTGCCATTTCGATTCAATTTCTATTCCGTGCTTTGACATACATAACAACTCCTTTTTCATATCCCTTTCGACGATCCATTCAATTAAAAAGCCTTCCGTCTCCTAAGAGACGAAAGGCAATCCTCCGCGGTACCACTCTTTTAGGCTCCATAGAGCCCTCTTTAGCGGCCTGTAAAAAAGACCTGCCCGATAACGGGAAAACCGTAGCAGCCTACTGAATGTTCAGCTGTAAGCTTCGGGGCGAGTTCGACTTGGAGCGAATACTGCCTCACACCTCCCGGCAGCTCTCTTGATCCCTTTCCAAACCTACTATTCCCCATCATCGCTTTTACCTATTCTATTTGTTAGAATTTTATACGATTGCAGGAAAAATGTCAAGAATCTTTTGCGACGATGCAATATTGGCTGTTGTTGTCCCAAAAAGATCCTGGGACTCCTTTTCCTGGGGTATTTCTTTAGGGTGGCCAGCCGCTTGCCGCCAGCCACCAATCGTTTGACCCTTATTCCTCCGGGGAAATTCGTTAATACCCCAGGGATAATGTACGCGAACTGCGGACCAAAAGGCCTATTTAAATATGTATCGATTCATCATATAATAGTTCATATGAACAGCAAACGGACATGAAAGAAGGAGGATGGCCATGGCAAATACATATCAGGTTCGGGAGGAAGAGCTGCAATCTGGCTTAAAACAGCTTGTTTTGGAAGGCGAAGGCCAACGGGTAAAAATCCTTCCGGAAATGGGGAGCAATCTTTATTCCTTCCAGCTGGACGGCCAGGAGCTTTTAATGGAACCGGAGGATATTACCGTCAAGGGGGTAAAGTATGGCATCCCTATCCTGTTTCCCACACCCAATCGGGTGCGGAACGGTGTGTTTCGATATGAGGGGAAGGAATATCCCCAGCTGAAGAGGGGGGAAAAGCGACTGATCCACGGATTGGTATGTGATGAAGCCTGGAGCTTTGGAAAGGAATGGGCCGGACCGGGGGAAGCCAAGGTAAATACCTGGATAGAGAGCCGGGAGGGACATCCGGTGTATGAGGCCTTTCCATTTCGTTTTCTTTTGGAGATTAGCTACCGGTTGTTGTCCCATAAGCTTGTCTTGGAGTATAGGGTGGAAAACCGCGATCGAAGGGCTTTTCCCTTTGGCTTTGCCCTCCATCCCTTTTTCCGCTTGATAGATAACCGAAAGGATATTCTGATCCGGGTACCTGCCTCTTATGTGATGGAAGCCCATGATTGCATGCCTACCGGAGAGCTTATCGAGGTAAATAATACGCCATATGATCTTCGTGAGCCCAGACCATTGGAGGAGTTGAACCTGGACGATGTCTATTGGAAGATGGATGCAGGCAAGACAGCTTCGGTAAAATACCTGGGATGGCAGAAGGAGCTGCGCCTGCGGGCTTCGGATGATTTTTCCCACATGGTGGTGTATACGCCCAAGCACCGGCCTTGTTTCTGCCTTGAGAACCAGACCTGCTCTACGGATGCCCACAATCTCTATGATCAGGGGAAAAAGGATGTGTCCGGGCTGATGATTCTGGAAGCCGGACAGGTCCACGAAGGCTGGGTAAGCTTTGAAATTGTATATAAATAAAGCTTTCTTTCCCGATGAAAGGCTAGTCTTGTATATATAGCCCGAAAGGAGGACCGAAAATGCGCTCCGTAAAGAGAATGGTATAATGGTATCATAGCTGGGGTGCAATTTTCGGGAAAGTGGGGGGTATTGATGTATGGAGTTTGCTTTCAGCTATAAACATAGGGAAACCAGGCGGGATATATTAAAACTGGCATGGCCCTCGATTCTTGAACAGATGCTCATCATGCTGGTAGGAATGGTCACAACGATTCTCGTTGGCCGAATTGGAAGTGCAGCCATTGTTGCCGTCGGGATGGTCAACATGATCATATTCTTTATTCAGGCTGTTTTTGCAGCCCTTTCTACAGGAGCTACGGTATTGGTGGCGCGGCTGACGGGTGAAGAGGATATGGCGAAGGCCAAAGATGCCACCAGGCAGTCTCTTATCCTTTCCGTAGGATTGTCGGTAGCAATTACCTTGTTGTGCTATATTTTCGCATTGCCCATCTTAAGACTTTTTCTTGGTAAAGCGGAACAGGATGTTTTCCAATTAGCCGTGTTGTTCTATAAGGTGACATTGATCAGTCTTCCCTTCCTGATTATTAACATTGTGGTAGGTGGAGCCTTCCGGGGGGCCGGAGATACCAAGACTCCCATGTATATCTCCTTGATTGTCAATGTCATTAACGTGATTCTGGGCTATTTCCTTATTTTCGGGGGCAGTACCCTGAAGCCCCTTGGTGTCGTGGGGGCAGGACTGGCGATTTCCGTCTCAAGGGCTATCGGAACGGTGATGATCCTGTGGATCCTTTACACCGGCAATACCGTCATCGGCCTTTCTCTTAAGGATGGTTTTTCCCTCGATATGGATCTGATCCGGCGTATTTTCCGCGTCGGTCTTCCGGCATTCCTGGAACAGGTGGTCATGCAAGGCGGTTTTCTGGCCATGCAGGTCCTGGTGGTTTCCATGGGTACGGTAGCCTCCGCCGTTTACCAGATCGGAAATTCCGTGAATTCCCTTGCTTTTATGCCCATCTTCGGATTTTCATTGGCCGCCACTACCCTGGTCGGCCAGAACCTGGGACGGGGGGATCCGGATAAGGCGGAGGAATGCAGCCTTCAGACCCTGTATATTTCGGTTGTCCTCATTTCCATTATAGGTCTCATATTGTTCGTGTTCGCCCGTCAATTGGCCTCCCTCTATTCTAAGGAAGCGGAGGTAATTGAGCTGGGATCCAAGATCATCCGGATTTATGCTCTGGGTGAACCCTTGCTGGCAGTCATGTCCGTCATATCCGCCATCCTTCGGGGGGCAGGAGATATCCAATACATTATGTATACGAGTATCATTGGTATATGGACTCTACGAGTGGTCCTATCCTATATTTTACATAAATATTTTCACATGGGAGTAATAGGTGTATGGATTGCCGTTATTGCCGATTTTACCGTTCGTGCTGCCCTTTATTGGTTCCGCTTTAAGAAAGGGAAATGGAAGTATATACGGGTATAGATATGACTGAGAAGGTTAACGGAGAGATGACCTGTGATAGGTTCGTCTCTCCCTCCGGTATTATGCAAATAATTCTTTCTGTCTTGATAGGACCGGTTTAGCGGACCTCTATATTGGTGTTTGCCAGAATGCCCTGAGCGGCATCCCGGTCTGCCATCACAATCAGGTTGGGATGGAGCTGAAGCACTGAAGCCGGTACCTCGGGGGTGATGGGTCCATAAAGGGCCTTGTAGAGGACTTCAGATTTGGATTCTCCAATAGCCAGGAGGAGGATTTTTCTGGCCTGCATAATGGTCTTAATGCCCATTGAAATGGCCTTGTGGGGCACCAAGTCTTCATTTTCGAAAAAGCGGGCATTCGCCTTCCGGGTGGAAGGGGTCAGATCTACCACGTGGGTAAGGGAGTGGAAGGGAGTACCGGGTTCATTGAATCCAATGTGTCCATTTTGACCGATTCCCAACACCTGAAGATCAATTCCGCCTACTTCCGCAAGGGCTCTTTCATAGGAAGCACATTCCTCCAACGGATCTTCTGCCATCCCATCGGGGATATGAATTTGATTCTGAGGGATATTGATGTGATTAAACAGGTTGTCATCCATGAAATAACGATAGCTGCATGGATGATCCGGTGCCAGACCGATGTATTCATCCAAGTTAAAGGTCGTAACGTGCTGAAAATCGAGATTTTCTTCCCGATGCAGCCGGACAAGCTCCTGATATACCATGACGGGTGTGCCTCCTGTGGGCAATCCCAGCCGGATATAAGGATTTTCTCGGATTTGTTTCGCAATCTCCTGGGCTGCACTGCTTTTTAATGCATCCAAATCATTATAAATTTGTACATCCATCATGACTTCCCTACCTTTTTTTTGGTTTAATTAAGAGAGTGAATCTATATGCCATATCATAACATTTATGATCCTTGTTGAAAAGGGTCAAAGGGAAGGAAAGCGTCTCTTCCCGGACAGACCCGTTATATATGTTAAAACAGGAAAGAATAAAGGGCCGGGGATACCGGCCTATTCAGTAAAGACGTGATTTCCGATGACGTGCACAATTTTACGATTGAGTATCCAGCGGGATGTAGCTGTACGCGGGTTGTAGTAAAATAGACTTCCATGGGTAGGATCGTTTCCCAATATGGCTTCCAGGGCTGCCTGGTAGCTTGATAAATCCGGAGTCAGATGAATTTGCCCATCCTGCACGCAGCTAAAGGCATTTGCTTGAAAGATGACTTCCGTTAGGGTATTGGGAAACTGCTGGGATTCTATGCGATTCAGGATAACGGCTCCAACGGCGATCTTACCCTGCATTTTTTCACCCCGGGCTTCGGCATGGATCACCCTTGCCAGGAGATCGATATCCTCTTGCTTTCAATGACATATCTCTATAGCCTTTTGCACATAGGCCTGAATGACTTCTTCTTCAACTGCTGCTTCCGGCGGTGCCGCCAGGGCGCTGCCGGTCGAAGCCAGTAGGATCAGGACTATGAAAAAAACAGCTTTTTTCATGTTCATCACTCCTTTATCTGTATTTTGGCTTGATGAATAGAAAGCATACAAGGAATTTGTTTTGATTTTTGCAAAAAATATGATTAAAATAAAATAAATGGTTTGCATGGGAGGCTGGAATGTTATGAATTATGATCGCTTTATCGAGGATCACAAGGAAGCATTGGACCGTTTTGTGGCGGAATACCAAAAGCACATTCGCAAGGAAAAGGATCAACTCCAGTTCATCGATCGAGAGTATCGAGTAGGGCCGGATCAAATCGAGCATATTAATCAAAATGTGGTTCACATCAGGGAGTCCATGATCAAAAATCGAAATAAATCCACAATGGAACTGGATGAATTATTTGGAAGAAAATTCAAAGAGCTGGGGGATGAATTGTCCATCCCGATAGAAGGGGAATTGGTGATTGAGGACATCGAAGAGGCAGAGAAAATCCTGACCCTTTTTGCCGAAAGGGCAGGGGAATGGATGAACGGCTATATCAAGTATTTCGGCTTTATTGATGTTTTGGACGGGGTACACCAATATGAAGGCCTTTTATCCTTTGTCCATAGCAATTCCCATTATAAGGCCATTCATATCGGAGTCTTCAGGAAGATGGTGATTTTGAGACCTGCTGAGGACATCCTATTGATTGTAATAGAAAACGGTCCCTCTTCGCCCTTTCTCAGCACGGAAGAGGCCGGCCGGACAAACAGTATTTTTGACGAGGGAAAGGTACAGATGGTCTACAGCTCCTTTTTCGGGATCAAATATCACATCCGCCTGTTCCTGAAGGAGGGGGATCATCTGTTGTTCACCCCAGCTTATCTTGCCCGCAGGGGTTATAGCCCGTCTTTGCTGGAGGAATGCCTGCTTTATGCGGAAGGCTAAGGCGTCGTGTTTCCGGGTATTCCTTTGGGGAGGCCGGCCGCCGGCCGCCAGCCGCCAGCCGTTAACCCCAGGGTATGCCTCTGGAGCCTCCCGTTTGGCGGATCAGGCATGCCTCCGGAGCCCATTATGGTCAATAAAAGGTCGTCTGCCCCGAGAGTATTTCGTACCAATCGTTTTTTTCGTTGGGCAGAGCAAATGAATCGCCAACCGAGCCCCATAGGAATACCCTGGGTCAGCAGCCGGCGGCTAGCGGCTGGCCAAAAATGCCGTTCTTTTTCAAAAACGGCATTTTTGTTTCTCAGTTTTGCGACGCTGCAATGGCCTGATCGAGGTCATTGATCAGATCCTCCACATCCTCCAGGCCTATGGAGACGCGGACCATATCGTCGCTTACTCCCGCAGCGATCCGATCCTCGGGACTCAGCTGGCTGTGGGTGGTGCTGGCGGGATGAATCACGAGGGATTTGGCATCACCCACATTGGCGAGATGGGAAAAGATTTTGAGCTGATCGATGAATTTTCGCCCTGCGGAAAGGCCACCTTTCAGTCCGAAGGTAAAAATGGAGCCCGCTCCCTTTGGAAGGTATTTTTCGGCTAGGGGATAATAGGGATTATCCGGCAAACTGGGATAGTTCACCCAATCGATGGCAGGATGCCGGGCAAGATAGGAAGCAATCTCCATCGCATTGCGGCAGTGGCGGTCCATCCGCAGGGACAATGTCTCCACTCCCTGCAGGATCAGGAAGGAATTAAAGGGACTGATGGCAGGACCTAAATCCCGCAGAAGCTGGACCCTTGCTTTTGTAATGTAGGCAAGGGGACCCAAGGCCTTGACATATTCAAGGTCATGGTAGCTGGGATCGGGTTCGGTCAGGCCTGGAAATTTTCCGTTATCCCAATTGAATTTTCCCGAGTCCACGATGATGCCTCCCATGGATGTGCCATGGCCTCCAAGGAATTTGGTCATGGAATGGATGACAATATCCGCCCCAAACTCGAATGGACGGCAGAGGTAGGGGCTAGCGAAGGTATTATCCACAATCAGGAGAATACCTGCTTCATGGGCGATGTCTGCCACCTTTTCGATATCCAGTACATTGATCAGAGGATTGCCAATGGTTTCCGCAAAAAGGGCTTTCGTTCTGGAAGTGATGGCCTTTCGAAAATTCTCTGGATCATCTGGGTCCACCAGATGAACCTTGATGCCCAGGCGGGGAAGGGTATGGGTGAAGAGATTGTAGGTTCCTCCATAGAGGGTGGATGCGGATACAATCTCATCCCCTGCTTCGGCGATGTTCAGGATGGCCAAGGTCATGGCTGCATGACCCGATGCCAGGGCGAGGGCGCCCACACCTCCTTCCAGAGCGGCGATGCGTTTTTCCAGCACATCCGTGGTGGGGTTCATGATCCGTGTGTAGATGTTCCCGCTTTCCTCCAAGGCGAATAGCCGGGCGGCATGTTGAGAATCCTCGAACACATAGGAGGTGGTTTGATAAATGGGAACCGCTCGGGATCCTGTAGCTGGATCGGGGTTTTGACCTGCATGCAGGGATAGGGTTGAGAAGCCAAGTTTTCTTTCCATCATCTGAGCCTCCTTTTTTGATGATATAAAAAAGCCTTCCTGAACGATACAGGAAGACTCTGTTTGCATCCTTCCTCTTATCTTTCGGGTAATCAATCCTGCTGGAATTGGCACCATGCACTTCGTGCCGGTTGCCGGGCTTCATTGGGCCAGTCCCTCCGCCACTCTTGATAAGAGCAATCCATATTAAAATGATAGGAATACCTATGATTTAAATATTGAGACTAATAATAACAGCTTTTCTTGCTCCTGTCAATCTATTTTTTTATTTTTGATTACATTCCGGAAACATATTCCGGACAAGCCGGAGTCATACTATGGATAGATTCAGGATCACAACGGAAAGGAGGAGATGGAAAGATGGAAAAAGGATATGAGACAGGTCATCCGGAAGCCTATATGTCCTTCCCGTCTACAATAAGGGAATCCGGCGCCGCCGATGCCGGAATGATAAATAGAGAATTCGCGGTATATCTGAATGACCAATACCTGGGGAAAAAGCCTATGATGAAGAATCAAGGACAGGACCTGGTGGAGATGGACCAATATCTGAAGGAGAAAGAGTTGGAGGGTTATACCATTACAAATCAGGGAGGTACCATCCGCATTCAAATGAAGGATGATCAAAATCTGGAGGCTGCCAGATCCCAGCTGACTCAATATCTGAAGCTGTATTAAGGGATGATGTCTGGACCAAATTCAGCATGGGAGGGTGGTTATGGAGCAGATCGGTCAAAGGGTTAGGATTACGAATGCCAATTTTAGGCAGGGATATGGCAAGGAGGGAAGAATCATCCGGTTCATGGGGAACAGAGCCCGTATCCGCTATGAGGACGACGGTGAAGTATATGAATGGATCCTGGCCAGGGAGGATTTTCAAGAACTTGACGAAGAGTAAAGAAGAATAGAAAAGGCAGCCGTGGCTGCTTTTTTTATTGGCAGACGGTTTTCTTGCTTTCCTTCAGCAGGATTTTTCCTATTCCCTCAATGTCCCCGGCACCAAGGGTGAGGACGATATCCCCCGGTTGCCAGTTGGTACGGAGGTATTGGGCAATATCTTCAAAGCTACTGATATAAATACATTGTTTTCCGGTAGCTTCGATGGCTTTTGCCAGGTCTTTGGCATGAATATCCCAGGTATTTTTTTCACGAGCCGCATAGATATCGGTGATGATCAGGCTGTTTGTTCCGTCAAATGCGGTGAGAAACTCATCAAAGAGCTTTTTGGTACGGCTGTAGGTATGGGGCTGGAAGACACACCACATCCGGCTGTGGGGAAGCAGGGAAGCAGCCTTCAGAGTAGCTCGGATTTCAGTGGGATGATGGGCATAGTCATGGATGATGGTGACCCCATCGATCTCACCTTGGCGCTCAAACCGGCGGTGGGCGCCTCGATAATGTTGAATGCTCTCCTGTATCTTTTCCGCGGGAATCTGGAAGATGGACACCGTAGCAATGGCAGCCAAAGCGTTATACACATTATGCTGACCCGGTACAGTCAGATCAAAGCGTCCAAACTCTTTTCCCTTGTAATAAGCGGTAAAGGAAGGATAACCGGAAACATTCCAGGTCACGTCCTGGGCAGTCCAATCACAGTGGGGGTGAAAGCCATAGGAGATGATCCGGCATTGGCTTTCTTTCATCAGACGCTGGACCAGGGGATCATCCCCGTTGCCAACCAGATAACCTTCAGGAGGAACAAGGGCAACGTATTTCTTGAACGACTGATAGATATGGTCAAGATCTCTGAAGTAATCCAAATGATCTTCTTCAATATTCAACACTACAGCGATGGTAGGACGGAATTTCAGAAAGCTTTCCACATACTCGCAGGCTTCGGTAATAAAATAGGGGCCCTTACCGGCCTTTGTACTGCCTCCGATGAGGTCCAGTTCCCCTCCAATATGAATGGTGGGATCCATCCCGGCCTGTTCCATGATGGTAGAAATGATGGAGGTTACCGTGGTTTTTCCATGGGTCCCCGATACTCCGATGGCATGAGGATACTGCTCCATGATCTGTCCCAAAAGGGTGGCTCGATCGATGATGGGGATGCGCAGTTTTCTTGCCTGTACCATTTCCGGATTATCATCCTTTATGGCGGCTGTATGGACAACCAGATCCGCCCCCTCTACATATTCGGCCTTGTGCCCCTCGTGGAAAAGCACGCCCTCTTCCTGCAGATGATCCGTGATGGGGGAGGATTTCATATCCGAACCGGATACCTTATAGCCATTCGATAAAAGGATATGGGCAAGACCGCTCATGCTGATGCCGCCTATGCCGATGAAATGAATATTCTTGCCTCGATAGTGATGAATATGGACGTTTACCATTATATTACACCGCCTAAACCATAATACACTATTATATCCCTGCTATTCGAAATTAATCAATAGTTTCATATGAATGATCCTATCAAATTATAACAGGATTTTTGAGGATGTTCTACAAAAAAGTCCATATACCAATTTATACAATTCTTACGCTTTTTTGAATTTGGTCTGGTAAAAAGCAAAAGAGTGAATTAAAATATAAATAATCTGAAAATTATTCGGAAATGCAATGGAGGGAATTGGATTGGAAAAAGTGAAAAGAAATCAGCGGATCGGGGCTATCATTAAAATCTTAACGGAATCGCCTAACGAGATATACACCCTAAGCCATTTCTGTGAAATGTTCGGAGCTGCCAAGTCAACCATCAGTGAAGATATGATGATCATTCGGGAGATTTTCCAACGTTTTCATCTGGGCGAAATCCAGACCATCGCAGGGGCTGCAGGAGGCGCCAAGTACCTCCCTATTCCCCTTGAGAAAGACGCTTATCGCTTTATCCAAAATATATGCAGCCGGCTTTCGGATCCGCATCGAATACTACCCGGTGGTTTTTTATATATGGTCGATATGCTGACCACGCCCAAAATCGCCCAACGCATTGGAGAAATCCTCGCATCCCAGTTTTACAAGGCCAGGCCAGATTTTGTCGTAACGGTGGAAACCAAGGGGATTTCCATCGCCCTGATGACAGCCAGGGCGTTGAACGTACCCATGGTCATTGCCAGACGGGATAACAGGATTACGGAGGGTTCGCTGGTGACCATCAATTACCTGTCAGGATCCGCCCGGCGCTTTCAAACCATGTCCCTGGCCAAACGGGCGGTGAAGGAAGGACAGAAGGCCCTGATTGTGGATGATTTTATGAAGGGCGGAGGAACTGCCAAGGGAATGATTGATTTAATGAAAGAATTCAGTGTAACGGTAGTGGGGATTGGGATTGTGGTAGCCACAAAGCATCCCGAAAAGAAGCTGGTAGATGATTATATATCCCTGATTACCATGAAGGATGTGGACGAGTATCAAATGAAGGTTGACTTAGAACCCGCTGACTGGCTTGCTGGGAAATAAACAAAAAGGACCTTTAAAGGGAAATTTTTTTGAATTTTTTAAATACTTGGCAGGAAATTCGTGTTTTTTGACGAATTAATCAAGAACGGTGTTTCTTATAAATGAGGGTAAGGTGGTGAAAAGGTTGAATATCACAGATGTTCGTATCCGCAAAATAAATACAGAGGGAAAAATGAAGGCCATCGTGTCTGTCACCTTTGATGATGAGTTCGTGGTTCATGACATTAAGGTAATCGAAGGGCAGAGCGGATTATTCATTGCCATGCCGAGCCGAAAGACTCCTAACGGAGAGTATAAAGATATTGCTCATCCAATCAACGCCGAAACTCGAGGAATGATACAGAAATCCATTCTAGAGAAATACCAGGAAATGATCGCAGAAGTAGAGGTCTGAAATTCGCTTTAAAGGGGAACGTTACGTTCCCCTTTAAAGTTCGCTGAAAGGGCCAAACCTCCCTCATACCCTTTACCTTGACATACGCTCCGTTATAACCTACAATCAATAATGGTTAAACGATGAACGAACGGTCTGTAAATCCCACCATCAGCCCTTTTCATGGATATCTGAGGTCCTTGGCGATGAATGAAAAGGTTGGAAAGGAGCATAAAAAGTATGGACAATGTGTTCGCTGTAATCATGGCAGCCGGGGAAGGAACCCGCATGAAATCCAAGATCCCCAAGGTACTCCATTCCATTTGCGGGCAGAGTATGGTGGAGTACGTTCTTGATGCGGTAAACGAGGTTTGCACCCAACCCCCTGTTCTGGTCGTCGGTCATGGTGCATCAGCGGTGAAGGAATACCTGCAGGATGCTGTTCAATACGCCTATCAGGAAAAACAGCTGGGGACAGGTCATGCCGTCATGATGGCAAGGGATTTTTTGTGGGGAAAAGGAGGATATGTGATTGTGATGGCGGGGGATACGCCCCTGATCACAGGTCAAACGATCCGGAGGCTTTTGGATTTCACCATAAGCAATGAATATACCGCTGCAGCCCTTACAGCCGTTATGGACAATCCGACCGGTTACGGCAGAATCCTTCGAGATTCCCAAGGCTTGATCCAGAAAATCGTTGAGGAAAAGGATGCAGGACCGGAGGAGAAAAAGGTCAGGGAGATCAATGCCTCCATGTACTGCTATCGCATTTCAGCCCTGATGGATGCCCTGGAAAAACTGGGGAATGATAACGCCCAGGGCGAATATTATCTGACGGATGTCATCGGGATCTTACGGGATCAGGGTTACAAAGTAGGAGCCCTTATCGTGGAGGATAACCGGGAGATCATGGGTGTAAACAATCGTTCTCAGTTGGCGGAAGCTGCCAAGGCCATGAGAGAGCGAATTTGCTACGAGCATATGATAAATGGTGTGACCATCATCGATCCGGATCATACCTATATCGATAAAGATGTAACGATAGGAAGGGATACCGTCGTATATCCGGGGAATGTCCTGGAAGGAAGGACAAGGATAGGCGAGGATTGCATCCTGTATCCCAATAACCGTATACGGAATGGACTGATTCATCATCGTGTGGAGATTCAAAGCTCCGTCATTCTTGACAGTGAGGTAGGGGAAGACAGCACCGTCGGTCCCTATGCCTATCTCCGTCCAGGCAGCAAGATCGGAAAGGGTGTCCGCATCGGCGATTTTGTGGAAGTAAAGAACTCCACCATCGGGGATGGCTCCAAGGTATCCCATTTGACATATGTGGGTGACGGAAGCATTGGGCGGAACTGCAACATTGGCTGTGGCGTTGTGTTTGTGAATTATGACGGTCAGAAGAAACACAGGACGGTGGTAGAAGACAACTCCTTCATCGGATGCAATGTAAACCTGGTCGCCCCTGTGCTGGTAGAAGAGAATGCCTTTGTAGCGGCAGGATCTACAGTGACAGAGAAGGTACCCAGGGATAGCCTATGTATCGCCCGTTGCAGACAAACAATTAAGGACGGATGGGTGGCCAGAAGAAGAGCGAAAGAATCAGAAGATGAACAAGAAGAATAAAACAAGTAAAAGCAGGAAAGAGATAGGTTATTAGAAAAAATAGGAGGATTATCATGATTACCCATGGGACAAGCATAAAAGTTTTTGCCGGCAATTCAAATATGGAGTTGGCACAGGATATCGCTAAAAAAGTGGGGGTACCGATGGGCAATTCCAAGGTAACGACCTTCAGCGATGGGGAGATATCCGTGAACATTTATGAAACGGTACGAGGATCGGATGTCTTTGTCATCCAATCCATGAGCAAGCCCGTTAATGATCATTTGATGGAACTTTTAATTATGATTGATGCTTTCAAGAGGGCTTCGGCCGGTCGGATCACTGCTGTGATTCCATATTACGGATATGCCAGGCAGGACAGAAAGGTAAAGGCCCGGGATCCAATTACCGCAAAGCTGGTTGCAGATTTGATTACCAGTGCAGGAGCAGACCGGGTATTGACGATGGATCTCCACGCAGCCCAGATTCAGGGATTCTTTACCATTCCGGTGGATCATCTCCTGGGAGCCCCCATTTTGGCATCCTATTTTCTGGAGAATGGATTTGATGAAGAAGATGTGGTTGTGGTTTCTCCTGATGTGGGCAGTGTGACGCGGGCGCGCAATTTTGCCAATCGGCTCAACGTTTCCCTGGCCATCATCGATAAGAGGAGGCCCAGGGCCAATGTGTCCGAAGTGATGAATATCATCGGAGATATCAAAGACAAGAGGGCCATCCTGATTGATGATTTGATCGATACGGCAGGTACCATTGTAAATGGAGCGGAAGCTTTGGTAAAAAACGGAGCCCGGGAAGTGTATGCTTGTTGTACCCATGGTGTCTTGTCCGGACCGGCTCTGGAGAGAATCCAGAATTCAGCCTTAAAGGAGCTGGTCATTACCAATACCATTCAGCTTCCTCCGGAAAAGCGGATTGACAAGATCAGGATCCTGTCCGTCGCATCTGTTTTTGCGGAAGCCATTGACCGTATTTATGAGGATTTGCCGGTCAGTACACTGTTTGAATAAGCGCTGCCGGTGTTTATCCGTGGGGGAAGCGGTCTCCCACGGATTTTCTATATAACCCTATTAAGTAAGGATGAGGTGACTGGATGATAAAGGCGATCTTATTTGATTTGGATGGCACCCTGCTCCCTATGGACATGGAAGTTTTCCTGAAGAAGTATTTTGAGAGGGTCACCCAAGCCACAGCTCATCTGCTGCCTCCCCGGCAGATGGCAAAGCATATTTTGGATGCCACCATGGCAGCCATCGACAACACCGACCCTTCCAAATACAACGTCGAGGTTTTTATAGAAGCATTCGAGCAGGCTGCCGGATTGGACAGAAAGCTTGTCATGCCCGTTTTTGACGAGTTTTATGAGAAGGAGTTTCACTCCCTGGGCCGCGATTTTCCTCCCCATCCCCTCGTGCCCGGGATTATTGATTTGTGCAAGGAAAAGGGATTCCGCTTGGTTTTGGCCACCAGTCCCATTTTCCCTAAGAAAGCCATCCTGGTTCGGATGGAGTGGGCGGGGCTGGATCCGGAGGATTTTGAACTGATCACGACATATGATAATATGCACGCCACCAAACCCCACAGGGAATACTATGAGGAAATCCTGGAAAGGCTCGGTCTGGAGGCGGAGGAATGCGTCATGGTGGGAAACAATGCCGAGGAGGATCTGGTTGCTTCAAAGCTGGGCATGAAGGTTTTTTGGCTGAAAGATTACGCCGTTCTTCGATCTGACGAAGAACCCCATTTTGACGCGGCGGGCTCTTATCAGGATCTGTATGATTGGCTGTCTGGCTTGCCCGCGGCAGGGAAAGGTGATGGTGATGTTTAGTCTGGTGCGTTTATTCCGAAGAAAGGCAGTGGATGACCATGGGACGATTGCCGCCGGCTATATCGTTGCAGGATTGGGTAACCCCGGAGAAAGATATCACCTTACCCGGCATAATGTAGGCTTCCGGACGGTGGATATTTTAAGTGAGAAATGGGGGTTTGTATTAAGTAGGCATAAGCATAAGGCCTTGTTTGGTGAGGGACGCATAAACGGACACAAGGTCATTCTTGCAAAACCCCAAACCTACATGAACCGCAGCGGTGAAAGCATTCTGGACATGGTATCCTATTATAAACTGCCTCTTAACAATCTGATCATTATTTATGATGATGTGGACATCCAATTGGGAAAGATTCGCGTCCGCCCTCGAGGAAGTGCAGGCACCCATAACGGCATGCGATCCGTCATCTATCAGCTGCAGGATGATGACTTTCCCAGGGTGCGCATTGGCATCGGCCCTAAACCTGCCGGGATGGATATGGCAGACTTCGTTCTGTCCGGTTTTGGGGGAGAGGAAGAAAGGATGGTTCATGAATCCTTGATGCGGGCGGCGGAGGCAGTGGATACCATCATACGGAAGGGTTGTCAGGAGGCAATGAATCGCTTTAATGGATAGTCTTCTGCTATGGAAAACCATATGGGTTATTGCATTATCTCTTTTTCTGTCATACATTTTAAACAGGTACATGTTGAAAACCATGGGAGGCAGGATTATCTACACCCTGGCTCCCGTGCTGGAGGAGGCACTGAAAACATTGCCTTCCCTTTATTGGAATGTACCCCTTTTTCTTGTCCATTTTTTGTTCGGCATAGGGGAGGCGGTCTATGACCTGACCCACAGCTCTTCGCGATACCAGGGGATGGCCGCTTTTCTCAGCGTGTTCAGCCATAGCCTCTTTGGCGGTCTGACCTATCTCGTGCTGCGTTTGGGAGGGCCTCCCATGGGAGCATTGCTGGCAGCTATCCTGGTTCATGGACTATGGAATTTTCGGATGGTGGCTCGTTTTGCACCATCGGACGGTTCGAAATGAGAATGTTTGTTGAATGAGGTTCATATATGTCTGACATCTTATTTACACCCTTGGAGCAATTCAGGGAGTATCGAAGACTTTTACATTCAATCCGGGGGGGGCAAAGCCCTGCTTCGGTTTTTGGCCTGTCCGAAACACAAAAATCGCATATGATTGCAGCCCTTTCAAAGCATATACAAAGACCTGTGCTCATTGTTACCTACAATGATGTCCAGGCCCGGAAGATCTATGAAGATCTTTCCTTTTACGGGGTGGGGGAGGCTGTGCTTTTTCCTGCCCGGGAGATTTCTTTCTACCGCATTGCCGCCCGCAGTATGGACATTCCAATCCAAAGGCTGGAGGTTCTAAAGCAGATCTATCAAGGAAGCGCTCGTTTTGTGGTGGCGTCGGTGGAGGCCCTTCTGGCCAGGCTGGCTCCCCCGGAGCTTTTCTTAAAGGGGATACGCAATATTGCCGTGGGGGATGTCATGGAGCTGCAGGAGATGGCCCGCTGGCTGACCGCCAATGGCTATGAAAGGGTAGAGATGGTAGAAGGAAAAGGGCAGTACAGCATTCGCGGCGGAATCCTTGACATCTATCCCCTTACGGCAGAGAATGGCTACCGGTTGGAATTCTTTGATGATGAGGTGGATTCCATCCGTGAATTTGATGTGACGACCCAACGTTCCATTCAAAAGCTGGAGAAGGTTGAAGTGTTTCCTGCTATGGAGATCGTTCTGGGTCAGGAGGAGATCCGTCGGGGAATCAAGCTGCTGGAGGAACAACTGGCCCTCTACCGCAAAGGGGATAAGCTGGACAGGGACTCGGTCAAGCTGATCAGTCGAATAGAGGAGGATATCCGGACCTTGAAGGAGGGTGGCTATCCGGAGCCCACCGAAGCCTATATCCCCATCTTTTATGAGGAAGATGTGAATCTATTAGACTACCTGGGGGAAAACACCCTGGTGTTTCTGGATGAGCCTCCCCGGATTCGCGAGAGAACGGTCAATACCGGACTGGAGTTTGAAGAGAACTTCAAAATCCTGCTGGAGAGGGGAGAGGTCATGCCGGTTCAGGCCCATCTTTTTACCCCCTATGATGCCTTTCTAAGGGAGTGCCTGGGTCGGATGACGGTTACCTTTCATATGCTGCCCAGGGCTGCAGCCGACATAAAGCCCAAAGGGGTATATCATTTTACCACCAGGACCATGCATTCCTTCCACGGCCAGCTGGAGCTGTTGGCAGAGGATCTGCTCAATTGGAGGGCCAGGGATTACCGGACCTTGATCCTTTCAGGCACCAGGTCCCGGGGACAGCGTCTTGTCCAGATTTTGGAGGATTTTGGCGTGCAGGCCGTGTTCACGACCGATCGTCATCGGGAGATGCAGCCAGGGGAAATTACCATCCTTCCCGGGAGCATCAGCAAGGGATTTGAATACCCCGATATCCGCTTTGCCCTGATCAGTGACCAGGAGATATTCGGCGTACAGAAAAAAAGGACCAGGGTGAGAGGGAAAAAGTCAGGCCAGAAGATCGATGTGTTTACTGACCTGAAGGTAGGGGACTATGTGGTCCATGAAAGGCATGGAATCGGTGTATATGTAGGCATTGAGAAGCTGGTAGTGGAAGGAAAATCCAGGGATTATCTCCATATCCGCTATGCAGCCGGTGATAAATTGTATGTCCCGACCGATCAGATGGATATGATCCAGCGCTATATTGGCATAGAAGGGAAGGAGCCAAGGCTGTCCAAGCTGGGCGGAACGGAATGGGCCAGGACAAAGAAAAGGGTGAAGGAATCCATTAAGGAGATGGCCGAGGATTTAATCCAGCTCTATGCTGCCCGCCAGTCCATCCAGGGTCATACCTTCCAAAAGGATACGCCCTGGCAGCGGCAGTTTGAGGATAATTTCCCCTATGAAGAAACGCCTGACCAGCTCCAGTGCATCGAAGAAGTGAAGAAGGATATGGAATCCTCCAAGGTAATGGACCGCCTTCTTTGCGGAGATGTGGGCTACGGGAAGACGGAGGTGGCCATCCGTGCTGCCTTTAAAGCGGTGGTGGAGGGAAAACAGGTGGCTTTCCTGGTGCCTACCACCATCCTGGCCCAGCAGCATTATAATACCTTGATGCAGCGTTTTGCCGAGTTTCCTGTGACCATTGAGGTCCTCAGCCGGTTCAGAAGCCCGGCAGAGCAGAAGGATATTGTCCGAAGGATTTTCAACGGATCCGTCGATATTGTGGTGGGAACCCACCGGCTTCTGGGGAAGGATGTCCGTTTTAAGGATTTGGGACTTTTAATCATTGATGAGGAGCAGCGTTTTGGAGTGGCCCATAAAGAGACCATTAAAACCCTGCGGAAAAATGTGGATGTCCTGACCCTGACTGCCACCCCCATTCCCAGGACCCTCCACATGTCCCTGGTCGGGATAAGGGATATGAGCATAATTGAGAATCCGCCGGAGGAACGGTATCCCGTACAGACCTATGTGGTAGAATACAATGAGGGCCTGGTGAGGGATGCCATCCTGCGGGAGATACAGCGGGGAGGACAGGTGTATTTTGTCTATAATCGGGTGCGCTCCATTGACAGGATAACGTCTGCTTTAAGAGAGCTGGTACCAGAAGCCAGGATTACAGCTGCCCATGGTCAGATGAGTGAGAACCTCCTGGAAGAGGTCATGATGGATTTTTATAATAAGGAATTCGATGTCCTGGTATGCACCACCATCATCGAGACGGGCCTGGATATTCCCAATGTGAATACCATTATTATCTATGATGCCGACCGCTTTGGCCTGGCCCAGCTCTATCAGCTCCGGGGGCGGGTTGGGCGCTCCAACCGTTTGGCTTATGCTTATTTGACCTTCCGCAAGGATAAGGTGCTGACGGAGGTCGCCGAAAAAAGGCTTCACGCCATCAAGGAATTTACGGAGTTCGGCTCCGGCTTTAAGATAGCCATGAGGGATTTGGAGATACGGGGAGCAGGGAATATTCTGGGGGCGGAGCAACACGGCCATATGTCAGCGGTGGGATACGACCTGTACTGCAAATTGTTGGAGGAAACCCTGCGCAAAATGAAGGGCGAGCTCTTTGAAGAAGAAGAGCTGGAGACCGGTATCGACATCAGGATGGATGCCTATATTCCCGAGGATTATATACGGGATGAAGGTCAGAAGATTGAGATCTATAAAAAGATTGCATCCATCCGGAGCAAGGAGGATTACAATGATGTGGAGGAAGAGATCGAGGATCGATTTGGTGATTTTCCTCCCAGTGTACAGAATTTAATGGCCGTTGCATATTTGAAGGTATTGGCATCCAGGCTTCGTATTGCTTCCGTTGTACACCGGCCAGGTCAGCTGGTGCTGAAATTCCACGATGGGAAAAAGATCGAGCCTCGTATCCTTCTTCAGCTTGTGAATGAATATCGCAGCAAGGTATCCTTGTCTGCCACCCAACCTCCCTTTCTTACGTGGAAGGATAAACATGCTGGTCCTGAGAAGCTGGTAAAGGATGTACAGGCTTTCTTAGAGAAAATTATACATTTACAGAACCATTGATGATTTTGTATAATAGAGGGACAGGCTTGGATAACATGACAAGCTGTATGGATAAAAAAGCAGCAATATGTAAGACTGCCAGAGGGAAAGGATGGTTTATGTGAGAAACCTGACCAAAATCGTTATTGCAGCAGTTTTTCTACTCTCAGCCTTGTTGACAGGCTGTAATATGGTAAAGGTGAATCCGGAAAAGGATCGGGCTCAGGTTGCCGCCAGGGTATATGATGAAGTGATTACCAAGGGCAAAGTCATGGATATTTATGAAGCCCAAAGGGGTAACTATGGCCTGGGAGAGGATGCAGAGAAGGATCCTGAATTAAAGGAGAGGGCAAAGCAGCTAAAGGAAAGCATCCTGGACGGATTGATCGAGAGAAAGGTCTTGGAACACGTGGCTGAAGAAATGAATCTGGGCTTGACGGAGGAGGAAATCAAGCAGATAGAGGAAGAAGCCAATGCAGCCCTCCAGGGATTAAAGGACTCTCTTATCGAGCAGTTCAGGATGGAGGGAGAGGATGACGACGCTGAGCTTGAGAAGAAGGCGGAAGAAACCATGCAAACCATGCTAAAACAGCAGGGTATGGATGTCGATTCGATGGTGGAACAATACCGTCAGGGCCATATCAATCAGAAATTGTCGGAGAGTGTCCGCAGTAAAGTCAAGGTAACGGATGACGAAGTCAAGAAGCATTATGATGATGCCTTAAAGGAACAGAAGGATAAATTTACGAAAGATCCGAAGGCCTTTGAGAAAGCGGAATCTTCCGGCGAAATCATCCTCTACCAGCCGGCAGGATTTATACGGGTCAAGCACATCCTCTTCAAGATAAGTGATGAAGACCAGAAAAAGATCGATGAGCTGGAAGAGGAAAAAAAGACGGAAGAAGCAAAGGAACATCGGGAAAAGGTCATTGAGATGTTAAAGGTGAAAGCGGACGCCATTCTGGATGAAATTGAAGCCGGTGTGGATTTCGATAAATTGGTGGAGACCACAGGGGAAGACCCGGGAATGCGGGATCCCAGGGTTAAGAAGAAGGGATACCTGCTGGGAGAGGACAGCGACTTTGCTCCTGAATTCAAGGAAGCTGCCCTGAAGCTCCAAAATGTAGGGGATATGACCGGGCCGGTAGTCACTCAGTTTGGTGTCCACATTATCAAACTGGTTGAAAAGGTGCCGGAGGGCCCCATCCCCTTTGATGAGGTAAAGGAGTCCTTACAGAAGGAACTTCAGGAAGAGAAAGAAGACAAGGCCTGGAACGACGCCCTTGAACAATGGAAGAAGGAAGCAAACATTAAAAAATATATGAATGTATTTTAAGCGTTTTGCCACAATCGTGCGATCACAGGTAATGATATCCGGTTTCTGTAAAAATTTACAATTATAGAAAAATCCTTTTCTGTGTATAAAAGGTATTTAAGAGTTAAATAATAAGATCGCAAGGATGATTTGTAAATTTGAGCAGAAAAAGGAGGGAAATCTGTGAAAGCAACGGGGATTGTACGTAGAATTGATGATTTGGGAAGGGTCGTTATTCCAAAGGAAATTCGGCGAACTTTACGCATCAGAGAAGGAGATCCCCTCGAGATTTTTACCGATCGCGAAGGTGAAGTAATCCTGAAAAAATATTCTCCTATCGGAGAGTTGAGTGATTTTGCCAAGGAATACACCGAGTCACTGTATCAATCTTTGGGTCATGTGGCATGCGTAGCGGATAAGGATATGATTATCGCCGTTTCAGGCGCTTCCAAAAAGGAATTGCTGGATAAACCGGTTAGTGCTTACCTTGAAAAAATTATGGAAGCGAAGAAAACAGTCATTGCCAATCGCAGTGAAGACGGTAAGTTTTACAATATCAGCTCGGATGATGACGAAAATTCCAAATACAGCGCCCAGGTAATTGTACCGATTGTTGCCGAGGGCGACCCGATTGGAGCTGTCATCCTTTTATCAAAAGAGCCAAACGCAAGGATGACGGATACCGAAGTGAAGGTTGCAGAGACTGCAGCCGGTTTTTTAGGAAAACAGATGGAAGAATAGATGGCAATTATCCCCTATCATGCAGATATAAAAAAAGCAGCGATCGCTGCTTTTTTTATATGCAGAAATAGCAAAAAAAGAAAGCAATTCTTCAAAATGAAATGCTAAAAATATATTGACAATAATATCATATAGAGAATACAATTACTCATCAGATGGGTAGGGGAATGTGTGGCAGTTTCAGGAGGAGCTATGGAGAAAAAATCCTTTATTCGCGGAGCGGCGGTTCTGGGCTTTGCCGGTTTTTTGGGCAAAATTATCGGAGCCTTCTATCGAATACCTTTAACCAACATAATTGGCCCAGCCGGTATGGGGCTTTATCAAATTGCTTATCCAATCTATGCCTTTTTGCTGGTGGTGTCTACGACAGGAATTCCGACAGCCATTTCCAAAATGGTTAGTGCCAGGCTGGCAGTGGGGAATCGGAAGGGTGCCCACGAGGTCTTTCGGACCTCCTTTAAGGTCCTGGCATGTATTGGGACGATCACCACTAGCGTGATGTTGCTTGGAAGCCGCTTTTTTGCAGACCTGGCAGGCAATCGGGATGCCGGCCTGGCCATCATGGCCATCGCCCCTTCCCTGTTTTTTGTTTCCCTTTTGTCCGCATATAGGGGATATTTTCAGGGAATGCAGATGATGGAACCTACGGCAGTTTCCCAACTGGTGGAGCAGCTGGGAAAATTGATTCTGGGCTTCGGTCTTGCATATCGTTGGAAGGAAATGGGGCCGGCTTATGGAGCTGCCGGTGCCCTTATCGGCGTGACCTTGAGCGAGATCGCTGCCCTGGTGCTGCTGCTGGGGGTATATCATCGCAAAAAGAGGGATCTGTCGCTGGATCGGATGCAGCGAAAGACTTCCGATAAGGAGGGTTTCGCTTCCATTGGATCGGAATTGGCGCGAATCGGTATCCCTGTTACCCTGGGAGCATCCATCATTCCCCTGGTAAGCTTCCTGGATACCGGCATTGTGATAAACCGCCTGAAGGATATCGGCTTTCACCAGAATGAAGCGACCTCTCTTTTTGGGCTTCTGACAGCGGTGGTGAATCCTCTGGTGAATATGCCGGCTGTTTTTACTGTAGCCCTGGCTATGAGTCTGGTGCCGGCTGTTTCACAGTCCCATGCCATCGGGGATGAAAAGACAGTGAGAACGAAGGCTTCTGCCGGCTTAAGGCTGTCATTCCTTTTGGGCTTTCCTTCCGCAGCCGGGCTATGGGTTTTGGCCCAGCCAATTATCGGGATGCTGTATCGATCCCTGAATCAACAGGAGATCGCCATGGCCGCCGGCCTTCTGAGAACCATGGCGGTGGCAGTGCTTTTCCTTTCCATTGTCCAGACCCTTACCGGAATCCTTCAGGGGATGGACAGGATCCGGGTGCCCATCAGAAATCTGCTGATCGGTGCTGCTCTGAAGGTTGTCATCAATTACATATTAATCGGTATTCCTTCGATCAATATACAGGGAGCACCGGTAGGTACCGTGCTTTGCTACGGAGTGGCGGCATTCTTAAATATTGTTTCGGTACTCAGGGAAACAGGAATGAAGTTCCCCTTTAAAGAAGCGGTGATGAAGCCGGGCTGCGCCACCGCTATGATGATCGCAGCCGTATGGATGGTTCGGCGCTGGGCAGAAGGGATGGTTGGCGGCAGCACTCCGGTTACCCTGTTGGCTATTCTTACCGGTGTGCTGGTGTATTTTATCCTATTGCTGCTGATGGGCTCCCTGCGGGAGGAGGATATCATGGCCTTCCCTGGAGGGAAAAGAATTCGAAGGCTCATGATTCGAATGGGAGTATGGAAGGCTACGAAAGAATAATCCCATCCGGCAATGCTCTATGCCGGCTGGGGAAAGAGGGGTAGGAAGATACAATGAAGAACCGAATCATCATTGTAGGTCTGGGGCCGGGCACTGAAGAGCATCTGACCCTCGGCTCCATAAGGGCATTGGAAGAGGCAGACCGCCTTATCCTAAAAACGGAGCATCACGGCATCATATCTTATCTCCGGGATAAGAATATCTCCTTTACTTCCCTTGATTTTCTCTTTGAACAGGCGAAAGATTTTGATGATCTGAATCGGAAACTGGCGGATTATCTGATTTCCAGGTTAAAAGAGGATGGACAGATCGTCTATGGGGTTCCCGGCCATGGAGTTCTTGGAGATGCCTCGGTAGAGCAGCTGCTGAAAAGGATCAGGGAAGAGGGGATTGCCTATACCGTCATCCCCTGTATCAGCCGACTGGATTGTATTTTCTCGCAGCTGGAGGAAGGAACGACGGGAAACCTTCGTATTTATCCTGCAGGGGAAAGGGAAGAGCTTCATCCTGATCCCAGGGTGGCCCTCGTCATCCTGGAATTGGCTAACGCCATTCGGGCAGCTGAAATCAAGCTGAAGCTCATGGAAGCTTACCCGGCTGAGCATCCCGTCCTGTTGTTCAGAACGGGGGAGAAGGAGCCGGAAGGTGTTTTCTCCACCGTTCCTCTTTATCAGCTTGACCGGTTGGAAACGTATGATCACAATCTTTCCGTTTTTTTGCCTCCGGCAAGCTTCGAAAGGCTGGAAAGATTCGATTTTGGCCATCTGGTGGAAATCATGGCACGTTTGAGAGGTCCCCAAGGCTGTCCTTGGGATAAGGAGCAGACCCACGAAAGTCTGAAGCAGTATCTGATCGAAGAAGCCTATGAAGTGTTGGAGGCTATCGATGAAAAGGATGTGGACAAGCTTATTTCCGAATTGGGGGATGTGCTGTTCCAGGTAATCTTCCATTCCCAAGTGGCCGAGGAAAGGGGAGATTTCCACATCGGGGATGTGCTGACGGCTGTCTGTCAAAAAATGATCGACCGGCATCCCCACATCTTTGGAAATGCCCAGCTTTCCACGGAAGGGGATCTCATCAGCAATTGGGAAGCTATCAAGAAAGAGGAAAAGGGTTTGCAAAGCCATACCCAGGTCCTGAAGGATATTCCCTCCAATCTACCAGCCCTTATGCGCAGCTACAAGGTGCAGCAGAAGGCTGCCCTGGTGGGCTTCGATTGGGATAACGTCCATGACGCCTTTAAGAAGGTGACGGAGGAAGTGGACGAACTCAGGGCAGAGTTGGAAAAGATGGGCGACGGATCCCATCCAAGCGCTTCGGCCGTGGATGAGCTGGGCGATGTCCTTTTTGCCGTTGTCAACATTGCCCGCTTTTTGGAGGCACAGCCTGAACTTGTGCTGACGGCGACTACAGAGAAATTTATCAGACGCTTTCAGCACATGGAGGAAAAAGCCAGACAGGAAGGACGGGAATTGACGGAAATGAAGCTGGAAGAGATGGATCAGCTGTGGGATGAGGCGAAAAATTTGGAAAATGCCAAAACATTTGAATAATGGGTGTATAATGAATGAAAAAATTGGCAATATTATGAGTAGGATTCCTGAATTCCAAATTCTGATGTTTTTATTAAATTTTTTCGGGAAAAAGAAGGAATTACAGGGAAAATAGCGAATAATCTATAGGAGTTTATTATTAAGGAGGGTTTTATTGTGAACAAAGCTGATTTAATCGCAGCCATCGCTGAAAAAAGCGAATTATCCAAGAAGGATGCGGAGAAAGCTGTCAATGCGTTTATCGCTGTTGTCAGCGAGGCTCTCGCCAAGAATGATAAAGTACAGCTGGTTAGATTCGGCACATTTGAAGTCAGAGAGAGAGCGGAAAGGAAGGGACGCAATCCCCAGACCAAAGAGGAGATTGTTATTCCTGCCTCAAAGGCTCCGGTATTTAAGGCTGGTAAAGCCCTAAAAGAAGCTGTCCAATGATGAAAAAGGTAGAGCCTGGTAAAGTACCGGCTCTATTTTTTTACGAAAAATATGGTAGAATGATAAGGTGGCCTTATTAGGAAAGCCACCCTATTCTGATTTTGGAGGTTGAAAGATGCGATTGGATAAGTTTCTGAAGGTCTCGAGAATCATCAAAAGGCGAACTGTTGCCAATGAAGCCTGTAGCCAGGGAAGGGTCAGGCTGAATGGCAAACTCGCTAAGGCAGGGGCTGAAGTGAAGATAGGAGATATCATTGAAGTACAGATCGGAGAAAGAATCAATCGCTATGAGGTCCTCGGCTTAACGGAGCATGCTGCCAAAGCGGAAGCATCCGGCCTTTACAGAGTTATTGAATAAAGTCGGGGAACTATACAGAATTTTGTTGGAGGAACATACATGGGTGAAGTATCTGCAATAATCGTTGCCGCAGGCAGGGGTAGGAGGATGGGCACAGATATAGGTAAGCAGTTTCTGCCCCTTATGGGAAAGCCTGTTTTAAACTATTGTCTCGAAGTGTTTGAAGCATGCAGCGGTGTGGATGATATCGTTCTGGTTGTAGACGCGAAGGATTTGGATTATACCAGGGAGCTTCTTCGACCCTATGGTTATCGGAAGCTTCAAAGGATCGTAGTCGGTGGCGCCGAGCGTCAGCATTCGGTATACAAGGGTTTACTGGAGCTGAAGCCGGATACGGATATCGTTTTGGTCCATGATGGGGTCAGGCCGTTTGTCAGTCCTTCCATCCTGGAAGAGAGTATCCGGGTTGCCCGTGAAAGCGGATGCAGCGTTGCAGGGGTGCCGGCCAAGGATACCATCAAAATCGTGGACGATCAAGGTTATGCCGTTGCCACGCCTGACCGTCGCAGTCTATGGTTGATACAGACGCCTCAGACCTTTCGCTATGAGATTTTACTACAGGCCCATGAAAAAGCCCGGGAAGAGAATTTCCTGGGAACGGATGACGCTATGTTGGTGGAGAGGCTGGGCATTCCGGTTAAGATGATCATGGGCAGCTATGAAAACATTAAAATTACCACCTCTGAGGATATGGCCTTGGGCGAAATCATCCTGGCTAAACGAGGGAAAATATAGATAAAGGAGATCGAGGATGCGAGTTGGGTTGGGATACGATGTGCACCGTTTGGTGGAAGGTCGGAAGCTTATTTTAGGAGGGGTACTCATTCCATACGACAAGGGGCTTCAGGGACATTCTGATGCCGATGTGCTCCTGCATGGGATCATGGATGCCCTTTTAGGAGCTGCCGGCTTGGGGGATATCGGAAAGCATTTCCCCGATACAGATGACCGGTATAAGGGGATATCCAGCCTGCAGCTGTTGGATGCGGTAAGGGCAAAGCTCCGCGAGAAGGGATACAGGATTGGGAATATCGATGCCACCGTTGTCGCCCAGAAGCCTAAGCTGGCTCCGTATATATCCGAGATGTCGGCCAATATTGCCAATACCCTTCAGATAGATAAGGACAGGGTAAACGTAAAAGCAACCACAACGGAGGGCTTGGGCTTTACAGGGACGGGGGAGGGTATCGCCTCCTATGCCGTTGTGCTTCTTATAGAGGAATAGCCGGACTGCAACGATCCGGGAGAAGCAATTTCACGGTTGTTTGCCTCTTCTTTCCATGTTATCATAGATTATATTTGAATTTGGGATCCATAGGAAGATGGGAGTGGAGCATTTTCATGAATTCTTTTTTTGATCGAATGCGGGACAAGATGCGGAGGAGACGGTACCGGAGGGTTCGTCCCATCAGGAAAGTTTCTCGTTATCAATACAGACATATCCGTTTCGGTAAAATGACCTTGGGAAGGCTATTGGGGGATTCCAGGTTTTTTATCACGGCCTCCGTTGTCTTCATTGTTGTGTTGATCAGCCTTTTCGGTCCCACATTATCCAAAATGATGAAATATTGGGCACCGAAGAAGGAGGCGTCGGTGCCACAGGCGACAGCCCCTGTTCGTACGGAGGAACCTGACAGGATCGAGGTAAAGGAGCCGATCATAAAGGATCTTACAGCCGGCGCCATAGAGCTGGAGCTGAAGGAAAGCCGTATAAATCAGCCTGTTATATATGGGGATGAGATCCTTTATTCAGCGGGGACGGGTCCCATTGATCAGCCTGTTTTGAAGTCCTTATACCTGTTGAACTTGTCCACAAAAGAGGAAAAAAAGATCGCCGATGCCAAGGTGGAGTTTGGCGAAATCTATGAGCCCTTGATCAATGAAGAGTGGCTTGTATGGTTGGATACGGACCAGGGGGGTACCAATGTCATCATGGCCATGAACCAAGACACAGAGGAGACGATGAAGATCAAGGAATGCAAAAACAACAAGCCCAAGCTTCGACTCTCAGGGAATACCCTTGTATGGATGGAGCAGACTGGGGATAAGGAAGACAAGCTGTACATGATTGACCTGGAGTCCGGTGAGAATATAGTCCTGGCTACCTTTCATGATGAGGCCTCCTATGGTGTAAGCGCCCCCTATATTTATCAGGATCGGGTTTTTTGGACAGGTCCTTTGCCGGAACAGACAGGAAATGAGGATGAAGATTCCGAGCTGAGCGTCATCAATATTCTGGACCTGAAAAATCTAAGTGAGGGGATCATCCCCGAACTATACAGACCGGGTACATACGTCCATGAACCGATTGGGAACGACCGGGTATTGGTTTGGCTGGATGGGAACAAATCGCCCGATGCCCGTCTTCTGCTTACTATGGATAGGAAAACCGTTAAGGAAGTGGCCCAGGGCGTGACCTGCTACGGATTGGGAGAGAACTTTTTGGTCTACGGGAAGGATCAGGCCATCTGGGTGTATTTCTGGGAGGAGGATACATACGGCCGTTTGACAGGAGAAGATGAAAAGGCGATCCTCCCAAGCGTCCAGGGCAAAACGGTTCTATGGTATGATATAACGGATGAAGAGAGTGAAAAGGATATGATTAAATACAAGGTAATGGAATAAAGGCTGAAGAAATTCGGCCTTTATTCCGTTGATGGATGGAGGTAGCCATGGCAAAGCTAAAAACACGTTTTGTATGTGGAGAATGTGGTCATGAATCGTTGAGATGGATGGGAAAATGCCCGGGCTGCGGGGAATGGAACACAATGGTGGAGGAGTTGAATATTCCTTCCGGGGCAGGCGTCTCTTCCACAGGATCCCTCTCTAAGCCTGAGAAGCTGCAGAATATCCCCATTGAACGGATAAGCCGTTCATCTACGGGAGCGGGTGAACTGGACAGGGTGCTGGGAGGAGGCATCGTTCCCGGATCCCTTATCCTGATAGGAGGAGATCCCGGGATCGGCAAGTCAACCCTCCTGTTGCAAATCTCCGACTTTATAGGGAGGTCCGGAAGCAAGGTATTTTATGTATCGGGGGAGGAATCCTCAAGCCAGATCAAGATGCGGGCGGACAGGCTGGGGGTAAAGGCTGACAACCTTTATTTTGTGTCGGAAACCAATCTGGATGTGATTGAAAAGCATATTGATGGGCTAAAACCCGATATTGTGATTATCGATTCCATCCAGACGGTATACAGGCCCCAGGCCAGTTCTGCTCCCGGCAGCGTGAGTCAGGTCAGGGAAGGGACATCCCTTTTGATGCGAATTGCGAAAAGCCGTGGAATTACCATTTTCATTGTGGGTCATGTGACAAAGGAGGGGGCGATTGCAGGTCCCCGTGTCCTGGAGCATATGGTGGACACGGTTCTGTACTTCGAAGGAGAGCGCCATCATACCTATCGCATTTTAAGGACGGTTAAGAACAGGTTTGGATCGACGAATGAGATCGGGATTTTTGAGATGAGAGAAGAGGGGCTTGTGGAGGTTCAAAATCCATCCAGCATCCTGCTGTCCCACGGCGATGAGCCCATGGCGGGTTCCGTCGTCTTCTGCAGCATGGAGGGTACCCGGCCTGTTCTGGTGGAGCTCCAAGCCCTGGTGAGCACAACGGCTTTCGGCATGCCCCGACGAATGGCAACGGGCATCGATTATAATCGCGTCATTCTGTTGATGGCCGTTTTGGAAAAAAAAGTGGGGATGTCTCTATACAATCAGGATGCTTATGTCAATGTTGCAGGAGGCTTAAAGCTGGATGAGCCGGCAGCCGACCTGGCTGTCGTAGCGGCCATTGCCTCCAGCTTTCGGAATGTTCCCATTGGACAGGACACCGTCGTTATGGGAGAGGTTGGCCTGACAGGGGAGATCCGGGGCATTCATCAATTGGAGAAAAGGTTGATGGAATGCGCCAAATTGGGATTTAAGAAATGCATGATACCCGAGGATAACCGAAAGGGGATCAGAATTCCACGGGGAATTGAAATGATCGGTGTCAAACAGGTAGAGGAAGCTTTGGAAATACTCCTTCGATAAGGGATGGAATCAACCGATAAGGGATGGAATCAACGGAGATGAAAGCGTCCGAGGGTGATCAGGCTATCCTTTTCCTTGATCAGGATGTCATACAGACTGAGGTCCAATGTGTTACAGAGACTGGTGAGATAGAATATGTTTCTCCCCATCTCTTTTTCGATGATTTCCCTGCAGTTAGGACAAAGCTCTCCACGCACATGCGTATCCATATGCTTCTGAAGCTCTTCAAAGGAAATGCTTTCCGGAACACTCTGCCTTTTTCCGTCAATTCGGATGCAGCCGCAATTTGTAGCAGCCTTCACAATGGCGCGGTTTACCCGGCTGTTGGAATCCTGGAATTTCGTAATCTGATCCAGTATACTCCTATGCCTGGTTAAAAGCTCGGATACAAGGTCCTGAAAATCCTCTACCATGATGTCCTTCATATGATCAGCTCCCTGTCAAAAATTAGGTTTACTTATAATTTTATTATATCGATACTTTTTCTATTTTGTCAATGAATTTTAAGCATTCAAAATATTATAATATTTACAAATTATGTTGACATCTCCGGGGGTCATATGCTAAAATACCTGTTTATTGACAAAACAGTCCTTTAGGTGGTATATTAAAAGTAATATATATTAGGAGGCCATTACATGTACCACGTAGGCGATAAAGTCGTATATCCCATGCACGGTGCAGGGGTTATTGAAGCAATTGAGGAGAAGGAGATCCTTGGAGACAAAAGGAAGTATTATATATTGAAGTTTCCTTTTGGCGGGATGAAGGTCATGGTGCCTGTGAACAGTGCAGAGGATGTCGGTATCCGGGAAATCATGAACTGCCAGGAGTGCAATAAGGTGATACAGCTCCTGAACGGTGCCGAGACGGAGATGCCGGAGAACTGGAATCATCGCTATCGGGCAAATATGGATAAAATCAGGAGCGGCGATGTATTTGCCCTTGCAGATGTGGTACGGAACCTTATTCTACGCGATAAGGAAAAGGGACTTTCGACGGGTGAGCGGAAGATGCTGCACAACGCAAAGCAGATTCTTGTCAGTGAAATGCTCTTATCGGGCAATGTGGAAGAAGATGAGATTGAAAAGATTTTTGAAGGGATTCGTTGTGATAGCGTCTGATAAGGCGCTTATTTTTATTTTTACGGGGACAAGTTAACAGAAAGTTCACACTTTGCCTATATATTCCTTATAAAAATTTGGTATAATGTTAATAATACCAAGAGGGAGGTGAAGAATAATGATGCGGAAAATCCTAAGGATTATCCTTACACTGCTGGGAGGTGCAGCCGGACCCGGTTTGGTCGCCCTCGCATATTCCATTTTGAGTACATTGAAGATTCTGAATCCCTATGAAGATTTTCTACCGTCGACCAATCTTGTGATATACCTAGTCAGCTATCTTGTTATGACCACGCTTTTCTATTTCATGGCTCCGGTCCTGATCACATGGTTCATGAGAGTAGTCAGCTGGGTAGAATCGAGGCTCCATGAAGTTCCCATGGCCGACATCATATTTGGTTCCGTTGGTCTTATCATCGGTCTTTTAATCGCTTATTTATTAACAACCCCTCTTACCCGACTCATCCCTTTTAGCTGGATGGCTACATTGATATCCGTTATCTTATACGCTTTTCTTGCCTATCTTGGGGTAAGCCTGTCAACCAAGAGACGGGAAGAGATCAATCTCGGAAATTTCTTTAAGAAAAACCCCGGAAAAGGTAGAGCAGCCAAGGATGAAACCCGGATATATCCTAAAATTCTGGATACCAGCGTGATTATTGACGGTCGGATATTTGATATCTGCAAGACGGGATTTTTGGAAGGACCTTTGGTGATACCCAGATTTGTCCTGCAGGAGCTGCGCCACATTGCCGATTCATCCGATGCCTTGAAACGAAATCGGGGACGGCGGGGCTTGGATATTTTGAATCGGATACAGAAAGAATTGGACATTGAGGTTCAGATAAATGATACAGACTTTCCCGAGATTACGGAGGTGGACGGAAAGCTGTTACGAATGGGACAGGCATTAAAGGCCAAGGTCCTCACCAATGATTATAACCTGAACAAGGTCGCTGAATTTCAGGGTGTAGAGGTTTTGAACATCAATGAACTTGCTAATGCCGTGAAACCCGTTGTTTTGCCCGGGGAGGAAATGGTTGTCCAGGTGATCAAGGATGGAAAGGAAATTGGGCAGGGCGTGGCCTATTTGGATGACGGAACCATGATCGTGGTTGACGGCGGCAAGAAATACGTGGGAGAGACCATTGATGTGTTGGTCACCAGCGTACTTCAGACCGCTGCCGGGAGAATGATATTCGCCAAACCCAAGTCCTCTGTTGACAGGGCCGTATAGGGACTTCCCTTCCTATTTTATGCTTGAGGGTCCATGGTTTTTCCTGTAATAGAATTCCTGCTCCTGTCAGATACTATGCTTACAAAGATGATACAGACAGGGAGGAATTATATGTTTTTTGATACCGTCAAAAAGGTTTTCGTGTTTCTGATAGCAGGCTGCCTTATCGCTGCCGCCACAGCCTGTAGCCCCGCCAGGAGGCCGGGACCTGATGAAACAAAAACCAGGGTTGAAGAGGGAGAAGAGGAGCTTGAAAAGCCTCCGATTCCCGAGGCAATCAGCCGGGGAGAGGGCAAGGAACCTGTTCTGAAGGTGTATGATGTAAAATCCAAGGAGATCAAGGAGCTTCCGATCGAGCAGTACCTGGAGGGAGTAGTTGCAGGGGAGATGAAGAATGATTGGCCCGATGCTGCCTTGGAGGCTCAGGCGATGATTGCCCGCACCTTTGTGTTGAAGTTTATCCAGGACAAAAAGGGTTCCAAATACGAGGGAGCCCATGTATCAACGGATATTGAGGAAGCCCAGGCCTGGAATGCAGAGGCCGTCAATGATAAGGTCAAAACGGCCATTAACAAAACCAGAGGAATGGTCATGGTATATGAGGGCGAGTATCCGAACGCCTGGTTCCATGCCCATGCAGGGGGGATAACGGCGAGTGCAAAGGAAGGATTGAACTATGATGAGGAGGAGCCCCCCTATATCCAGGTAAAAAAATCCCCTGACTCTCCTAAAGCCCCCAAGGAGGACAGGGAGTGGACGGCACGTTTTTCCAAGGCTGAACTGTTGGATGCATTGAAAAAGGCGGGGAAGGAGCCGGACGCCATCCGGCAAATCAAAATCGGGAAAAAGGGCCCTTCAGGTCGGGCTGTCACCCTGCTTGTGAATGATGTGGAAGTATCGACCCCGGAGCTTCGTATCGCCCTGGGAAGCACGGAGATGAAATCCACCCTGCTCTCTGATCTGGGGGTGGAAGGGGACACCATATGGATGAAGGGGAAGGGATATGGTCATGGTGTGGGCATGTCCCAATGGGGCGCCTATGGGATGGCTGAGGAAGGGAAAAGTGCCGTAGATATCATCAAATATTATTTTAAAGATATACGACTGGTCCGATTATGGGATTAATCTCAAGAAATATACCCTGTCTCCCGAAGGGGGACGGGGTTTTCCGTTGGTATATTTCCATGGATACAAGCATATTTATCAAGTAGACCTGCGTAATGTATTGCCTGCAAGACTTCTTGCTGCTGCATGGCAGGTTCACAATCAAGACATGGGATAGGAAAGATGAAGGGGTTTGACAGCCTTTTGAAAAAAAGCTTGGGAGGGAAAGACATGGCTCGGGATTTCGAGGAAAAAAAGATAACGAGGACCAGGGCGCATACGGTAATCCTGGACAATCGAGAAAGGGTGACCATTACCGGCGTGGAGGATGTGGACAGCTTTAATGAAGAGGAGGTCATATTGGTCACAGAAGCGGGATATATTACAGTCACCGGACAGGACTTGCATATCACCAAACTGAATCTGGACGAAGGCCAATTGATCGTAGAGGGTTTTATACTGGGTCTGGACTACAGCGACCATGAGGATTTGCGGACAAGGAGCGCCGGAGTCTTCTCACGTATTTTCCGTTAAGGGAAAGGGGCTAAACCTGTATGCTGATGTCCACTGTCAATCAGACCTATATTTTTCTTTCCACAGTTTATGGTGGAATAATCATCGGTTTTATATATGATCTTTACCGGATGGTTCGAAGAATTATTCGGCCTGGAAAAATCGGTACAGGCATTATCGATCTTTTGTTTTGGTTGACAGTATTCCTGCTTTCCTTCGCCCTGTTGCTTTACGTGAATGACGGAGAAATAAGGCTTTACCATCTTTTTGGCTTCATACTGGGCGGTGGAGCGTATATGCTCATCCTCAGCCCTTTGGTCATGGTCTTATTCAATATTATTTACAGGACGCTAAAGAGGATTTTTGATGCATTGCTGAAGGGAATCATGGCGGTTGTAGGTTTTTTATGGAATGTAATCAGAATACCCCTTGAATGGATCCATATCTGGGCGGACCCTGGTGAAAACAAGGAAAATTCCCAATAAAAATGTAAATGAAAAAAAGGATTTTTCCATTTGATGTCGAATCTGCATAGAGGAGACGGTTTGAGAAGAAGCAATACGCGCTTATTCACAAAGGGGGAAGCTATATGGCAAGGACCAGATGGAGGATGAAGCCCAGGCTGAAAATCCTGATTTTTACTGCCATATTCTTATATGTAGGGATGGTGCTGGTCCAGCAGGAGTTCAAGATGCGGGAGCAAAGGCAGGAGAAGGCCGCTCTGCTTCAGAAGATCGAAGAGACCAGAGAAATCAATGAAGAATTGCGGTACAAACTTGAATATATGGAAACCGACGAATATGTAGAAAAGGCCGCCAGGGAACGTTTGGGATGGATAAAAAAGGGCGAAATCAAGTTTGTCGAGAAGAAAGAGTAGGATATTTCCCAATATAAAAGTCACTTGACACTTCTGTTGGGGATATATATAATGTAAACATATTTTCCACGAAAAAGGAGGATTTCCTAGTTTTATGCCAATCGAGGTTGGGAGCATTGTTGAGGGAGTCGTATCGGGTATTACGAGTTTTGGTGCCTTTATTCAGCTGGGAGAAGGCAAGACAGGTATGGTGCACATCTCGGAGATCGCCGATACCTATGTAAAAGACATTCATGCGTATTTGAAGAAGAATGATCGGGTAAAGGTGAAGGTTTTGGCTGTGGACCCTGAAGGGAAAATCAGCTTATCCATTCGAAAAGCCGTTGAAGAGAAAAAGTCAAGCCGCCCTGTGGAGATCAATTGGTCTTCGGGTAGCGAAGCGGATGCTTCGATGTCTTTTGAGGAACGAATGGCAAAATTCCTCAAGGAAAGTGAAGAGCGTCTGTCGGATGTGAAACGGAACCGTGAGAATAAACGGCGTGGTGGTTACGTTCGGGGTCGTAGCTCCGCATGGGAGTAATGATAACGGAATGACAGATATGACCATAGGCATTCCAATTTGTTCGGAATGCTTTTTTCATTGAAACGGCAGGGAAAACATGACGATAGAAAGAAGGATGAAATCTTGAAATCCCGGTATGGGGCAGTTATTGATATAGGGACCAATTCAGTCCGTTTGTTGGTCGCCTCTCTGGAAACGGATAAGATCCATGGGATTCACAAAGCCGTCAGTACGACAAGGATCGGTGAAGGCGTTCACCAAAGCAGAATGCTGGACCCCAAGGCTATGGATCGGACATTACAGGCTTTGAAGGAATTCAAAGCCCGGGCAACGGAATATGGAGCAGGTTGTATTTTTTGCTTTGCCACCAGTGCCCTCAGGGATGCGAAAAATCGGGAGCTTTTTATCCAAAGGGCGCAGCGGGAAACAGGGCTCAGGATTGATATTCTTAGTGGGGACGAGGAAGCGGAGATAGGCTTTCTCGGCGCTGCAGGAGAGACGGAAGAGATGACAGGCGTCCTGGATATCGGCGGAGGAAGTACGGAAGTCATTATAGGCAGGAAGGGAAAGATCCTGAACAGCAAGAGTATCAATATCGGGGCGGTGCGGGCCATGGAACAGATCCCGCTGGGTGATCCTGTGGATGGGACCCAGATCAGAAAGATGAGGGAATGGATACGAAGGAATCTGGAGGGAGAGTGGAGATCCGATCAGTTCTCAAAGATTAAGGCTTGGGTAGGCATTGGCGGCACCATTACAAGCCTGGCCGCTATTCAAAAAGGACTGGTCCGTTATTCTTTCGATGCCGTTCAAGGTTGTATGCTAACGAAGGAATCCGTCCTTGCTATCCTGGAACGGCTGATTGGCCTGTCCCTTGATGAGCGCAAAAGGGTTCCCGGGCTTCAAGCTCAAAGGGCGGATATTATCATTCCGGGCACCTTGATATGCCACGAGTGGATGGAATGGGCAGGCGTTCAAGCAGTCCAAGTCAGCGACAGGGACAATTTGGAAGGCTATTTTATTAAAAAACTTTCAAAAAACCCTTGACTTATTTTGCGTTGTGTTATAAAATATAATTCGTCGTCGGTGCGACAGATTACATCGCGGGGTAGAGCAGTCAGGTAGCTCGTCGGGCTCATAACCCGGAGGACGGGGGTTCGAATCCCTCCCCCGCAACCAATTTATGGCGGCGTAGCTCAGTTGGCTAGAGCATTCGGTTCATACCCGAAGAGTCAGCGGTTCAAATCCGTTCGCCGCTACCAATTTAGAAGTCAGAACTAGACAGGATATGAACAGATAGAAATTGAATATCTAGTTCAACCGCCTAGTTTTTTTGTGGCCCCTTGGTCAAGCGGTTAAGACACCGCCCTTTCACGGCGGCGACAGGGGTTCGATTCCCCTAGGGGTCACCATTTTTATGGGAGCATAGCTCAGCTGGGAGAGCATCTGCCTTACAAGCAGGGGGTCATAGGTTCGAGCCCTATTGCTCCCACCATCGAAAAAACGTAGTCATCATGAATGACTACGTTTTTTTTGTTTCCTACATTTTATTTATTTTCGTATTTTTTAGCTTTTGTTGTCGCACAATTTATGGAAGTATACCACCTGAATTGACAAATAATTCGGACAGGCTTTGCTATAATAGCACTTACCCTGTCGGGTCCCTTCCAATGACATGAATAGTAGGTGGTGTATGCTTTGTTACAGAATAAGACTCTTTCCAGCTCATTATCCCCTCAGTTTCTGGGCAAGCAAATTGCGAAGGATATGGGACTTTTCCTGCTTTGCTTCTTTATGGCCCGCGCGACCATCCTGGATGGCCTGGCTCCCTTTGGCATTGCCTTCTTCGCTGCTATCCTCTACGCCGGCGGGAACGTATTCATCCCATTGTTGGGTGCCTTGGCGGGGACTGTAGGACTGGCCTTCCCTAAAATGATATACTATGGTTTGTCCTATGCAATTCTTTATGGGATCATACGACTGCTGCAGAAAACAAGAAGAAAGTTAACAAGGATGGAGCTGGTATGTTCGCTGCTTTTAAGCATGGCCGTCACAAAATTTTGTTACCTATGGCTTCATTCCATGCTGCTATATGACATGGTGATGGCCGGATTGGAGATCATCAGTGCCATCCTGATGGTATATGTTTTTTCCAACTCGGTAGCCATTCTGTATCAATATAAGAGGAGAAGGATTCTTTCCAATGAGGAAATGATTTGTATATCGGTGTTCCTGGCCGTGCTGGTATTGGGGATAGGACAGATTCGGATTTTCTCCTTTTCGCTGCAAAGGGTTCTGGCTGTTTTCATCGTTCTTTTTTTTTCCTACATGGGCGGAGCCGGTGTAGGAGCTTCCATCGGAATTACCCTGGGTCTGATTCTTTCCCTTGGAATCAGGATAGATCCTTATCTGATCGGTGACTTTGGGGTCTGCGGCTTGTTGGCCGGTACCTTTCGAGAGATGAAGAGACTGGGCACAGCGGCAGGATTCATTATGGCAAATGCCATTGTTACCTTTTATATCAATCAATCCACATCCGTCATCATTCCCTTCCCGGATATTGCCCTGGCATCCTGCCTTTTTCTCCTTCTGCCCAGGCCTGTGATCCAGTATTTCAAGCAGTTTGCCGAGAGTTCCTTTCATCGTATGCGGCAGCAGCATTATTATATCCGTCGCATGCGGGATCTGACGGTAGGACGTCTAAAAGAATTTTCGGCGGTCTTTCAGCAAATGGCAGCGGTCTTCAGCCGGATTACCGAGAACAGGAAAAAGTTAAATCAGGAGGAGATATCCAACCTGTTCGATGCAGTAGCCTCCAAGGTTTGCACCCGTTGTGCCTTTACGCATAGTTGTTGGAAAAGGGAATTTTACAGCACCTATAATGCCCTTTTTGACCTCCTGACCGTTGCTGAGAACAAGGGAAGCATCGATGATGAGGATATCCCCCAATCCCTCGCAAAGAAGTGTATACATCTCGACGAGCTGGTGATAGTTCTGAATGAGATATTTCAAATCTACCGTTATAGTCAGCGCTGGCAGAAAAATATTGAGGAGAGCCGCATGTTGGTGGGGCAACAGCTCAAGGGCGTGGCTCAGGTGATTTCAGAACTGGCAACTGAGCTGAATGTGGATATCCGTTTCAAGGACGACCTGGAGGATGTCATCCGACAGGAGCTGGATAAGGCAGGGATACGAGTTTTAGAGGTGCTGGTTCAGGAAAATGGGAATGGAAAGATGGAGATCCATATCGTCAAAAAGAGCTGTGGAGGAAAACGGCATTGCACACGGCAAATTACCAGGATCCTCTCAGAGCTGGTGGGTAAGAAGATGAGCTGTCAGGATGAGGGCTGTCGTTTTTATGGAAAGAGCCGGTGTGTCCTGGTATTCAATGAAGCCTTGGCTTTTCATGTCATGACTGGGGTAGCCCGAAGGGCTAAGGAGAACAGGGATATCTGCGGGGACAGCTATACCTTCCATGGCTTGAAAGAGGGAAAATATCTTCTTGCTCTCAGCGATGGGATGGGAACGGGTGCCCGGGCTGCTGAGGAGAGTGCCGCTACCGTTTCTCTTTTGGAACATTTCTATGATGCGGGCTTTGAACCCGACGTGGTTTTTCGGACCATTAATTCGGTACTCATCCTGCGTTCCAATGAAGAAGTGTTCGCTACGGTGGACTTATGCGTCCTGGATCTGATTGACGGCTATGCTGATTTTATAAAAATCGGGGCTGTATCCAGCTATATAAAGAAGGGCGAGCGGATTGAAGCTATCCGGGCTGCCAACCTGCCCATCGGCATCATCGAGGACATACGGCCGGAGTTTGTCAGGAGGCCCATTCAGGATAATGATTTTATTGTCATGCTCACCGACGGTGTCCTGGATGCCATTGGGGACGTCGAGCAGCAGGATGACTGGATGGCAAGCATCCTAGGGGAGATCCGGACCCAAAATCCCCAGGAGATGGCGGATGCCATCCTGGAGGAAGCCATCCGATACAGTGAAGGAATTGTGAAGGATGATATGACGGTGATGGTTACGCGAATATGGGAAAGATAGGGGATGGAATAGAAGCTTTTGCCTGTACCCCAAACTGACCTGTATAAAGGAGCAGTTTGGGGTATATTTTTTTGCGAAAATACATTCCTTTTTTATAGGAAATTTTTGAATGAGATTTTACCCTTGCCAGTATCAGCAAAAAAAGATAAAATGAAATCATTCAGTGTACTAGGAAGGGATTTACTTGCTGGATTGTGTTCGGGATACCATCAGAGAGTATGAGATGATACTCCCTCAGGAAAAAGTGCTTGTTGCCGTTTCCGGTGGAGCGGACTCCATGGCCCTTCTTCACATTCTTAAGGAATTACAGAAGGAAGGTCTGTGGGTCATTCATGTTGCCCACGTTGAGCATGGCATCCGGGGGAAGGCTTCTGAAGAGGATGCGCGCTTCGTAGAGAAGGTCTGTCTGGAATGGAACATCCCATTCCATTTAAAAAAAGTCCGGGTGCCGGAACTGGCAAAGAAATGGAAACTGAGCTATGAGCTTGCAGGGCGAAGGGTCCGGTATGATTTTTTCATGGAAACATTGGCAAAAATCGGTGGACAAAAGATCGCAGTAGCCCACCATATGGATGACCAGGCCGAAACCTTGCTGCTTCATCTGGTAAGGGGAAGCGGAGGAAAGGGCTTGGGGGGCATGCAGCCTGTCCGGGAGGGCAAAATCATTCGCCCTTTGATCCGGGTTACCCGCAGTCAAATTGAGGATTACTGCAGGGAAAACCATATTCATTACCGAAGGGATGCGACAAATCAGGAGAGGGTTTATCACCGCAATCGTATGCGTGTAGATGTGATTCCCTATCTGAAGGAGCATTTCAATCCGGATATTGTCGCTACCCTTGTTCGAACGGCGGAGATCCTTCGACAGGATGAGGAGTATATGGATCGGAAAAGCCGTGAAGCTTTTAACAGCTTGCTTAAAAGGGATGAAAATGGGTTACATATATGCATAGAGGGATTTCGGGACTGCCATACCGCTATTCAAAGAAGGGTACTGCGCCTGGTCTTTGAAAGCTTGACGGGCAGTATGGCGGATGTGGAATACAAGCATATCAACGAAATCATTCAGCTTGCAGCTTCGGAGCGTGCAGGCCTGGAATTGGATATGCCCAACGGCGTAAAGGTTCGCAGGGGATATACAAACCTGTTCTTTAGCCTTTATAATAAAAAGCAGCTTTCCTACTGTTATGAGGTCCATGTGCCCGGAAGGGTGGAGATCCCCGAAGCCAATGGAATCCTTTACTGTGGTATGCTGTCTTCCATACCCGATGGGATGCTAACCGGCCATTCACCCTTTGTTCAGTATTTTGATGCGGACAGCTGGCCAAAGGAAGCGGTGATCCGAAACCGCAAACCGGGAGACCGGATTCAGCCCCTTGGAAGCCCGGGGACAAAGAAGTTGAAGGACTACTTTATTGATCGAAAGATCGATCGCTGGGAGCGGGATGAAATCCCCATTATTGCCGTAGGGAATAGGGTCTTATGGGTGGTTGGCTATGATATGGCTGATGAAGTAAAGGTCACCGGGGAGACGAAGAAATTTATAAAGATGGAATTTGTAAAAAATTCGCTGGATTTCCAATGAATGAAGGAAACCGGCAGTGAAATGTCCTTGCAGAATGAAAGAAGACACAAAATGGGTGTTCTTTCCATCCTTTGCATGGAACAAAAACGGATGAATAGAATAAAACAAGAAAACATGGGAGGAAAATATGAAAGATAATATGAAAGAAAATATGAAGGATAATATCGAACGCGTTATGAAGGATAATATCGAACGCATATTGATTCCTTATGAGGACATTGAAAAGCGTATTAAAGAGTTGGGGAAGGAGATTTCACGGGAATACGAAGGAAAGGATCTGCTGATGGTCGGTATCCTGAAAGGGGCAGTGCTATTTTATGCCGACCTTGCCAAATGCATCGATACACTTTTGCGTATGGATTTCATGGCAGTATCCAGCTATGGCAGTACCACCGTGTCTTCCGGTGTTGTCCGGATTTTGAAGGATTTGGATGAGAGTATCGAGGGGCGGGATGTTCTCATTGTGGAGGACATTGTCGATACAGGCCTCACTCTCCATTACCTTGTAAAGAATTTGCAATCCAGGAATCCCGGAAGTCTGAGGATCTGCTGTCTTCTTGATAAACCAAGCCGTCGTTTGGTGGATATCAAACCGGATTATATTGGTTTTGAGATTCCTGATGAGTTTGTTGTAGGATATGGTCTGGATTATGATGAAATATACAGGAATTTGCGGGATATCTGTATTCTGAAGCCGGATTGTTATTCCTAGTAATTTGGTTGCTTTTTAGAAATACTTGTGTTAAAATGATTAGATGCGAAATGATACACCCAGGAAGGAGGGCAAGATATTGAAGAGATTTTTAAGGGGGCCAGGTTTTTATTTACTGATGTTGATTATCATTATCCTAATGGCCAATGTGGTAGGATTGGTAAATAACGAAGGTGGCAAAGACCTTCCCTATACCGATTTCCTGCAGGAAGTAAAAAAGGGAACGATAGGGGAAGTGGTTGTAACAGATAAAAACCTTGTTGGCATATATAAGAATACGAAGGTACGGGATTTTCCCAACGGTGGATACGATTTTAAAACCTATTTACCTTCGATTGAGCAATTTTACAGCGATATACGGGCAATTAAAGGTATTCCTGCCGATAAAAGCAATCAGGAGCTAAGTGCTTTGGATTTCGGCTTTACCTTAACCCTCAAGCCCATACCGGAAGCTCCCTGGTGGATGAACATTCTACCCTTTGGAGTCATTCTGTTGTTATTCGTTGTTTTCTGGTTTGTCTTCATGCAACAGTCCCAGGGTGGCGGGAACCGGGTCATGTCCTTCGGAAAGAGTCGGGCAAAGCTGCATACCGATGACCGCCGCCGTATTACCTTTGACGATGTAGCAGGTGCGGATGAGGAAAAGGAAGAGCTGAAGGAGATCGTGGATTTTCTTAGGAGTCCCAAGCGATTTATGGAGGTAGGAGCCCACATTCCCAAGGGCGTCCTGCTAGTGGGGCCTCCGGGAACAGGTAAAACCCTGTTAGCAAAGGCGGTAGCCGGAGAAGCGGGTGTTCCCTTTTTCAGCATCAGCGGCTCCGATTTCGTAGAAATGTTCGTGGGTGTGGGTGCATCCCGCGTTCGGGATCTCTTTGATCAGGCAAAGAAGAATTCCCCCTGTATCGTGTTTATTGACGAGATTGACGCGGTAGGACGTCATCGTGGTGCTGGTTTGGGCGGTGGCCATGACGAAAGGGAGCAAACCCTGAATCAACTTCTGGTGGAAATGGACGGTTTTGCCGTGAATGAAGGCATTATCATTCTGGCAGCCACAAACCGGCCTGATATTTTGGATCCGGCCCTTTTGCGACCCGGACGCTTTGACCGGCAGATTGTAGTCGGCATTCCCGATGTAAAGGGCAGGGAGGAAATTTTCAAGGTCCACGCCAAAGGAAAGCCCCTGGCTCCTGAAGTGGATCTGAAGATTCTGGCCAAGCGCACACCGGGTTTTACCGGAGCGGATATTGAGAATCTCCTCAATGAAGCGGCCATTCTGACGGCCAGAAGCCATAAGAAGCAGATCGGCATGGCTGAACTCGAGGAAGCCATCAATCGGGTGATTGCCGGGCCTGAGAAAAGAAGCCGTGTCATTACGGAAAAGGACAAGAAGCTGGTTGCCTATCATGAAGCAGGGCATGCCGTTGTGGCCAAGCTGCTACCTAATGCAGATCCGGTTCATTTGGTGACCATCATTCCAAGGGGTATGGCGGGCGGCTTTACCTTGACCCTTCCCAAGGAAGATCGCTATTATATATCCAGAAACGATCTGATGGATGAGGTGACGGAGCTATTGGGAGGCCGTGTGGCAGAAAAGCTGGTACTGGATGACATCAGCACCGGTGCTTCCAATGATATCCAGCGGGCAAGCACCATCGCCAGACGGATGATTACGGAATATGGAATGAGTGAAGAACTGGGTCCCATCACGTATGGTGGGAAGCATGATGAAATTTTTATCGGCCGCGATTTCGGTACCCAGAGGAACTACAGTGAGAAGATTGCAGCTATGATCGACAACGAAGTGAAGCGCATCGTGGAGGAAGCCTATAATCGGGCAGAAGAGCTGCTGAAGGCGAATCTCCATAAGCTTCACAAGGTGGCACAGACCTTGTTGGAGAAGGAAACCCTGACAGCCGAGGAATTCGAGCAGGTTTTCGCCAGCGCGTAAAGAAGAAAAAAAGGAACCGAAAGGTTCCTTTTTTACTCATTAGAAGGAAGTGACAGAATGAAAAGAGTGGATCTCCATACCCACACTACGGCTTCCGATGGTAGCTGCTCACCACGGGAACTGGTGGCTTTGGCCAAAGAAAAGGATCTAGTCGCCCTTGCCGTCACCGACCATGATACCATTGACGGTGTGGAGGAAGCCCAGGAAGCCGGCAGACGGTATGGGATAGAAGTGATCCCGGGGATTGAAATCAGCACCCTCTATAGCGGGGAAATGCACCTGCTGGGTTACTATTTGGAGCTGGAAAGGGATTGGCTCCATGAATCCCTGGATCGATTGAAGGAGTATCGGCAGGAGAGGAATGCCAGGATTCTGAGCAGGCTCCGGGAACTGGGCATGGATATCAGCTATGATGAGCTTTGGCAGGCTGCGGGAGGCGGCGTCATCGGGCGGCCTCATTTTGCAAGGGTGATAGCCGAAAAAGGCTACGCCGACAGTATAGGAGATGCCTTTCGGAGCTTCCTCATCCCGGGGAAACCGGCTTATTTTCCAAAAGAAAAGCTGACACCCCAGGAGGGGATTAACCTCGTCAGAAAGGCCGGGGGAATTCCCGTCCTGGCTCACCCCAAACATCTGGGTCTCTCCCAAAGGGCTATGGATGATCTTGTCTCGGAACTGAAGGGGGTGGGCCTTGCCGGTATCGAGGCCATCTATACCGACCATACTCAACAGGATGTAGATTTCTTCTCAGAGCTGGCCAAAAAGTACCGGCTCCTTATCACCGGCGGCAGCGATTTTCATGGAAGCAACAAGCCGGAAACTGAACTGGGATCAGGTAGGGGGAATTTGTTCATAAACGATGGATATGTGAAAGCGCTGCAAGGGGCAAGAAACGTATGATTGCTGCCGGATTGACAGAATGTAAAAAAATATTAACAGATTTGTCAAGGTCTGATGATGCATTTGTGTATGCTTAAGGTATACTTGAGGCGATACGGTACATGAGATAAAACAGTAGAGGATTGGGGAGTTTTGATGGAGACGATAGCCAGGCATGGAAGAAGAAGAAAAGCAAGAAGAAAGGTGAATTGGGGACGGCTGACTGCTTTTATCCTGACCATGGTGCTATTGACGGGGGGAATTTTTTACGTCAAGTCCACCATCGACAGGATACTGGGGCAGGAAGAATTCTATGAAGGGATTGTCATTGATAATGTGGCCTTGGGAGGAAAGACCAGGGAAGAAGCGGCCGCCCTGCTTGAAAAAACCAACCAGCCCCGATTAGACGCCATTCAGATTGCATTGGCTTATAACGGTCAGGAATGGAACTTTGGCTATGAGGACATTCAAGCCAAATTAAATATTGATGAAGAGCTGGATAAAGCATACCGGATCGGTCGCCAGGGAAGCTTTATCGATCGTTTGAAAGAGATCCGGACAGTAAAGGAAGAGGGGTATTCGGCAAAGACCGAAATCAGTTATGATGTGGAAGCCCTCAAGCCCCGTCTGGCGGAAATCAAGAAGGAAATCGACAAAAAGCCCGTGGATGCAACGGTTACCTTCAAGCCTGGGGCATCTCCTCAGTTTACCTTTACCGGTGAAAAGAAGGGCTATGTGCTGGATACGGAGAAGCTTTTCCAGGAAATAAAGGATCAGCTTTCAGAGCTTTGGAACATCAAGATTCTATTGGAGCCCGAGGTGGTGGAGCCCAAGGTTTTCAAAAAGGATCTGGAGAGGGCAACTAAAAAAATCGCCCATTTTTCCACCGACCTGGGGTCAAGCTCTGCTGCCCGGCGGCATAATATCAAGCTTTCCATGGAAAAGTTCAATGGCTTGGTGCTAATGCCCGGAGAAGAGCTGTCCTTCAATGAGACGACTGGTCCCAGAGATCTGGATAAGGGATATAAAAGTGCCCCTGTGATTGCGGCAGATAAGAGCCTGCAGGACGGACCGGGAGGAGGAGTATGTCAGTCCTCATCCACCCTGTATAATGCCTTCCTGTTGGCGGATGTGAAAATCCTCCAAAGGTCTCATCACTCCTTTTCGTCCAGCTATGTGGACATAGGCTTTGATGCAACCGTTAACTGGCCTAATCTGGATTTAAAGGTCAAAAACACTCGGAAGACTCCGATCTTTATACAGACCTATCTATCCGGAAACAAAGTCCATGCCGTCATTTATGGGGAGCCCCTGGAGAATGGCAGGACCATCAAATTGAGCTCCGAGATTTACGAGACTATAGAGCCTCCTGAACCCAAGATCATTAAGGATACAAAGGGCGAGTACGTCACTTATACGGATGAAGAATACGAGAAGGTAAAAACACGTACAGGCTATAAGGTGCGGACCTATCAGATCATTTACGAGAGGGGAAAAGTAGTGGAAAAAAGGCTGGTTGCCAATGACTACTACAAGCCCATACAAGGCCAGATCTATGTAGGTGTCAAGGAGCGACCCGCTCCCGAGCCGCCAGAACAGGCTACCAATGAAAAAGCTACGAATGAGGAAACTACCAATGAAGAAAATACTTCGCCAGCAGAATAAGCCCCCCTCAGCGCTAATGTTTGAAAGGATCGTAAAGCATACCGGAAGGACGACCCATTCGATACCGGTATGCTTTCTTGTTATCATATCGCAAATATCGATTCGATACATATATAGTATAGTAGGGAAGCCGGTGAAATGGACAAATTCGGGGGATAATAAAACGTAAGAGGAAAAGGGTTCTGCGGAGGAACTCAAAGCATCGGACAGAAGGAGTGTTTTTTATGTATCAAGTCGTTGTGATTGGCGGGGGATGGGCAGGTTGTGCCGCTGCCCTTCAAGCCGCGAAATCCGGGGCAAGAACCGTTCTGCTGGAGAGAACGGATATGCTGCTTGGCACCGGTCTGGTGGGAGGAATCATGCGAAACAACGGACGCTACACGGCGGCGGAAGAGATGATCGCCATGGGCGGTGGAGAACTCTTTGCACTGTGCGATGCCAATACCAGACATTTCAATGTAGATTTTCCAGGCCATCGCCATGCCAGCCTGTATGATATTGGCAAAATATCCGGAGCGGTGGAGAAAAAACTCCTGGAGGCAGGGGTGGACATCTTCTTCCGATGCCGCATTGAGAAGGCGATGATGGAGGGCCACCGCCTGACCAAGGTGCGCTCCGACAAGGGGGAGGAGTTTGAAGGCAGCGTATTCGTAGATGCCAGCGGCTCGGCAGGGCCGATGAGAAACTGTACTGTCCATGGAAACGGCTGTGTCATGTGCATCTACAGATGTCCCAGCTTTGGGGGCAGGGTAAGCGTTGCAGGATTGGCCGGCGTAGCGGAGAGGACAGGAAAACGAGGAGATGGCAAATCCGGAGCCATGAGCGGATCCTGTAAACTGTATAAAGAATCCCTGTCCAGAGAGATCCAACTGGAGCTGAATGAAAAAGGAGTTGTCGTGATACCTATCCCGAAGGATCTGGGGTGGGAGGTGGATCTTAGCCTTAAAGCCTGCCAGCAGTATACCCTGGAGGATTTTCACGATAATATCATTCTTCTGGATACAGGCCATGCAAAATTGATGAGCCCGTATTTCCCCCTGCATCTTCTGAAAAAGATACCGGGCTTTGAGCATGCCCGGTATGAGGATCCCTATGCAGGTGGAATAGGCAATTCCATCCGATTTCTCGCCCTTTGTCCCCGGGATAACACCCTGAAGGTGGAGGGAGTGGATAACCTGTTTTGTGCCGGAGAAAAGGCAGGCTTGCTGGTAGGGCATACCGAAGCGATCTGCACGGGAGTTCTGGCAGGTTATAACAGCAGCCGCTATGTCAAGGGACAGGAAGGGATCAGCCTTCCGGTAACAACAGCTGTAGGGGATGCCATAGCCTTTGTTAAGGAACAGATGGAGACGGAAGAAGGGTTGATGAAAAAATTTACCTTTTCCGGTTCCGTTTATTTCGAAAGGATGAATGAAAAGGGTTTCTACACCACGGATAAGGAAAGAATTCGAGAACGGGTGAAGGCTGCGGGGTGTGAGGGACTTTTTGATTATATGGTATTCCTCTGAAGTGGCCAGCCGCCAGCCGCCAATTGCCGGCCGCCGTTTGGGTATTCCTATTGGGTATTTTATGTCCATGTTTTCCGGTTAATGGATCTTATGTGAAAATGATTTGACGGTATATTGTAGGGGCAGACGACCCTGTCTGCCCGAAATTGTAAAATGACTAAACCTATTCATGGAATGATGATCATTTCGACGGGTTGCAGAGTCGTCCACCCCTACCCTCCGATGGCCATAGGGAACGTCAAACGGGCGACCCTAGAGGAACATTCCAGGGTAAAGATCCGCCCTCTGTCAAACGGGAGCCTCCAGAGGCATACCCAAGAGTAATCGGCTGGCGGCCGGCGACTAGCGGTTGGCCATACTGCAGAGGCATAGCCTAGGGTAGAATCCGGCAAATGAACAGCGCAAACGAAAAAAACGAAGGAGTAGAAATATGCATTTGATGATGATCATGAGAAGAATAAAGGATCCGGTCAGCGGATGGAGCCATTTTGTAGGTGTATTGTTTGGAATTCTAGCCTTGGTGCTGCTGGTGTATCAATCGGTTGTCCGAGGGACTCCCCTGCATACCTTTTCTTTTGCCGTTTACGGCGCAAGCCTCATAATTCTCTATGCAGCCAGTACCCTGTACCATATGCTACCCCTGGGGGAAAGGGGCACACTGATCCTGCGAAAGCTGGATCATGTGGCCATCTATATACTGATTGCAGGGACCTACACGCCCGTCTGTCTGTTGCCCCTTCAGGGTCCATGGGGATGGAGTCTCCTGGGGATCATATGGGGAATGACTGTAGCGGGGATATCCCTGAAGGCTTTTTGGATGAATGCCCCCCCGATGGCTTTCCACCCTCATCTATGTCATTATGGGCTGGTTGGTCGTGATCGCCTTTGTCCCCTTGGTTCGTACGGTGCCGCCATCAGGAATCGCCTGGCTGCTTGCAGGAGGGCTGCTCTACAGCCTCGGTGGCTTGATCTATGGGACAAAGTGGCCACGGTTACATTCTCGGTTTTTCGGTTTTCATGAAATTTTCCATCTGTTTGTCCTGGGAGGAAGCCTGTTGCATTTTTTCTTCATGTATTTCTATCTTCTCAAAAGCTAAAGCCTCGTTATTGCCTGTTTTGCTCCCTAAACAAATATGGTATACTGATGATGTAAAAGCAGGAACAGGGAGGGAAAGCATGAAAAAACTTCATCTTGTCTGCAATGCTCATCTGGACCCCGTTTGGCTGTGGGAATGGCAGGAAGCGGCTGCCGAAGCCATATCCACTTTCCGGGTGGCTGCAGATTTATGCGAGGAATACGATGCCTTTGCTTTCAATCATAATGAAGTACTTGTGTACAAGTGGGTAGAAGAGTATGAACCGGCTCTCTTTAAACGGATCCAGGAGCTGGTAGCCAGAGGTAAATGGCATATTATGGGGGGATGGTATTTACAGCCCGACTGTAATATGCCCAGCGGTGAATCCTTTGTCCGGCAAATTCTGTTAGGGAGAAAGTACTTTCTTGAGAAGTTCGGCGTGGCGCCTACTACGGCCATTAATTTTGATCCCTTCGGCCATACCCGGGGCTTGGTCCAGATTCTGAAAAAATCGGGCTATGATTCTTATCTCTTTTGTCGTCCAAACCAGGAAGATTGTACACTGCCCTCTGAGGATTTTATTTGGGTGGGATATGATGGGTCGGAGCTGATCGGGCATCGCTCCCTCAGCTTTTATAATTCACCCAGGGGAAAAGCCCATGAGAAGGTGAAGAAATGGTTGGAGGACAATCGGGACAGACAGGTAGGTCTCTTGCTATGGGGGGTAGGAAACCATGGAGGAGGACCTTCCTGGGAGGATCTGGAGCGACTGACCAAGCTGATGGAGGAAGTAAAGGATGTGGAAATTATCCACTCCACCCCTGAAGCGTATTTTCAGGAGATCAGGCAGAGTTCTCTTCCACGCCATGAGAAGGATCTGAACTCCTGGGCGGTAGGCTGTTATACCTCCCAGGTCCGTATCAAACAGAAGCACAGGCAATTGGAAAATGAGCTGTATATGCTGGAAAAAATGGCGTCCCATGCATCCCTGGAAAACGGCTTGGAATATCCCCGCAAGGAAATCAAAGAAGCCTTCCACGACTTGATGATGGCGGAATTTCATGATATCCTGCCGGGTACTTCCATTCAGCCTGCGGAGGAGTCGTCTCTGCGATTGATGGATCATGGATTGGAAATTGCATCCCGATTGAAGGCCAAAGCCTTCTTTACATTGGCCGGCGGCCAGCCCAAAGCCAAAGAAGGCGAAATCCCCATATTGGTGTACAATCCCCATCCGTTTAAGGTAAAGGGCATCTTTGAATGCGAGTTCCAGCTGGCTGATCAAAACTGGAAGGATGAGTTTTCCCTGCCCGTTGTGTATCAGAACGGACAGCTGATCCCCAGCCAGGCGGAAAAGGAATTGAGCAACCTGAATCTGGATTGGCGAAAACGCACCGTCTTTATGGCGGAGCTGGAGCCATTCCAGATGAACCGATTCGATTGCCGTATACAGATGTTGCCTGAAAAGCCCAAACCCCAATTACAGGAAGAGGATGGGAAGATTCGCTTCCGGACGGAAGAACTGGAAGTCGAGGTCAATTGCAGCACCGGCCTGATGGATACATACAAGGTGAAAGGGCTTTCCTATTTAAAGGAGAATGCCTTCAAAGCCTTGATTATTGAAGATAATGAGGACTCCTGGGGAATGACCGTCCAAAGTTTCCCCAATGTGACAGGAGCCTTCCGTTTGATGACGCCGGAGGAAAGCAGTGAGTTTGCAGGGGTCCGGGAGAAGCAATTGAAGGCTGTAAGAGTTATTGAAGACGGTGAGGTCAGGACGGTTGTTGAAGCGCTCTTTGCTTACGGCAAGTCCGCCCTATGCGTCCATTACAAGCTTCCGAAGCAGGGAACCGAGGTGGAGGTGGTGGTCCGGGCCCACTGGAATGAGAAGAGTAAAATGCTGAAGCTGTCCCTTCCCACCCCTTTCCCCAACAGCAAGTATATGGGGCAAGTGGTCTATGGAGTGGCAGAACTGCCCAAGCGGGGAAAGGAAGCTGTCGCCCAGAAATGGGTGGGAGTGGTAGATGAGGAAGCGGATATCGCTCTGACCTGTATCAATGATGGCGTGTATGGTTCGAGTTTCGCCGACGGCGAACTGAGGCTGACCCTGCTTCGCTCCCCCGCCTATTCAGGTCATCCCATATTGGATCGTCCGGTTCTGCCTCAGGATCGATATTCACCCAGGATTGACCAGGGTGAACGGCTGTTCCGCTTCTGGATCAATGGGGGCAATGCCGGGCAGCGCTTGGAAGCAATCGATCGGGAGGCCTTGGTCCATAACGAAAAGCCCTTTGTATTGTCCTTCTTCCCCTCAGGGGACGGGCTTTTACCCAGACCCATGATGATGGTGGAGGACAGGGCTGTTCAGCTCACAGCCTTCAAGAAAGCAGAGGATTCGGAGGACTATATCATCCGGCTGTTTGAACCCACGGGGCAAGGCCGGAGCACCCGATTGACCTTTCCGACCTTGGATATGGAAGCGGAGATTTCCCTCGAAAAATTTGAGATAAAAACGCTGAAACTGGATCCAAAGGCGAGGACCTTAACGGAAGTAAGTTTGATGGAAGAATAAGCGGTAAAAAAGAAGGGCCTTGAGGCCCTTCTTTTTTAGACAAAACAGAAATGAATTGACGGTGATGACATATGAAAAGCTTTGAAACGCAGTATAATTTGTACAAGGGAAATCTGCACACCCATACCAGCCTGTCCGACGGCAGGATGAGCCCGGAGGAGTGTCTGGAGATTTACCGGAGGGCAGGCTATGATTTTATAGCCATTACAGACCATCGGAAATTTTACAGGGCTTATACCGGTCCGGATATGCTGGTGTTGAGCGGCACAGAGTTTCATCTGAACGACTTTGAAACAAAACGGGCTTACCACATTGTAGGGCTTGGCATTGAAAAGGAGATCGCTACGGACGACAGTTTTCAACCCCAGGAGATTATTGACAGGATTCGGCAGCAAAGGGGCCTGGCCATCATCGCCCATCCCGCCTGGTCCCTGCTGACCCATGATGATTTGATGGCGCTGAAGGGATATCATGGCATTGAAATATGGAATACCGTCTCGGAAACGAACAGCGGCAGGGGAGATTCCACTGTCTATGGGGATGTGCTGGCGTCGAAGGGCTTTCCCACACTGCTTCTGGCTGTAGATGATACCCACTTTTATGACAGGGACCTGTTCGGAGGATATGTGATGGTAAATAGTCCCGGACTGGATCAGGAAAGCATCCTGGAGGCCATAAAAGCCGGACGATTTTACTGCTCCCAGGGACCTGAGATCAAACAGATAGAGCTGACCGATGGGATACTGAAGGTCTGGACCTCTCCGGTTCGAGAAATCCGCTTTATGAGTGACACTTTCTATTGTCCGGATCGGATTCACCGGGGTGAAAAGGAATGGATCGATAAGGCAGAATACGAGATTAAGAAAACCGATCGTTTTGTCCGTATTGAATGTTTGGATGATTTAGGCCGGAAGGCTTGGAGCCAATTTATAGAAGTTCTTTGATTTTCGGTCCGAAAGAGGCCCTCATCCTCTATGAAGGGGAGGAGAGTTGGGAATGAGAAAAGGGTTCCGGAGGAAGATAGAAAGGGAGGATGGCAAGCCATGAAAAAGAAGCTGGTGATTATCGGTGCTGGAAGTGCTATGTTTACCCAAGGTCTGGTCGTGGACCTGATGCGAAGTCCCAAAGATGTCAAATGGCATCTGGGGCTGGTGGATACGGATCCGAAGGCTTTGGATATTATCAGCCGGCTATGCCGTAAAATGCTGGATGCATGGGAGTCGGACGTTGAATTATCCTACTCGACCGATCGGTGCGAGATCCTTCCAGGAGCGGATTATGTGGTTTCCACCATTGGTGTAGGCGGAAGGCGGGCCTGGGAAATGGACGTATTCATCCCGAGAAAATATGGTATCTTTCAACCGGTAGGAGATACGGTGATGCCTGGGGGTATTTCCCGGGCAATGCGGATGGTATCGGCTATGGTGGAGATCGCCAGGGATATTGACAAACACTGTCCCAACGCCTATTTCTTTAACTATGCCAACCCCATGACGGTCAACTGTAAGGCCATCCGAAAGGCTACGGGCGTTCCGGTGGTAGGACTCTGCCATGGGGTTCACCATACGGAAGGCTATCTGGCGAATTTTGCAGGCCTGGAGAGGGAGAAGGTAAGTTCCCTGGCGGTGGGGCTGAACCACCTGACCTTTATCTATGATTTCAGGTACGACGGCGAGGATGCCTGGCCTATGGTCCGGGAGAAGTACCGGGAAGCCAGAAGGGACCCCAAGAGCCGAGAGGCCCTTGCAGAACCCTTCGCCTGGGAGTTGTTCGAAATCTACAATGCTTTTGCCGCCCCGGGGGATCGGCATATCACCGAGTTTTTAACGGAAGGCTTCCCGGGGGGACGCTATTACAACAAGACCTTGGGCCTGGATGCCTATTCCTTCGAGCAGACCATCGAAGCCGGGGACCGGATCTATGACCGGATGGAGCAGCTTGCCTATGATCCCGGCCCCTTGCCGGAGGATTTCTTTGACCGGTTCTCAGGAGAGCATGAGCAGCTGATGGAGATCCTCCATTCCATTCAGCATGATGAAAGGAAAATGTACTCTGTCAACCTGCCAAACCGGGGAGCGGTACACAACCTGCCTTGGGATGCCCTGCTGGAACTGCCTGCTGTAGCCACCGCACGGGGTATTTCACCCATCCAGGTACAGGATTTCCCCGATACCCTGGCGAGCCTTTTGATGAAGCACATCGCCATTGCGGAGATCACAGTGGAAGCCGCCTTGAAGGGAGATCCCAAGCTGTTTGTTGAAGCCGTCATGATGGGGGATATATGACGGACCGAAAAGCGGCGATTGCCATGGTGGATGAATTGATTGAGGCTCAAAAGCAATATCTTCCCCAGTTTGCATAAGTCCGATGTTTCGTGCTGAACAGTGGTCGGCTGCTGGAGGGAAAATCGATCTTTTGTGGTATAATAAGCTGAGAAAAGGATGGAAAGAGAATGACTGCTTCTGCTAAACAAAGGATGAGATTGGATCGTTTTTTAGCCAATACGGGATTTGGAAGTCGAAAAGATGTGAAGGAGATCATCAAAAAGGGCAGAGTGACGGTAAACGACCATATCGTCAAAAGTCCCAAGATCAATTTGGATCCGTATGAAGATGAAGTCCGGGTGGACGGCCAGCCGGTGGGATATCAGGAATTCTATTATCTGATGATGAACAAACCCGCCGGGGTGATCACCGCTACGGAGGATTCCCGGCAGCAGACCGTTATGGATCTCCTTCCTGATCTTTATAGCTTCCATAAGCTTTTTCCTCTGGGCAGACTGGATAAGGATACGGAGGGCCTTTTGATTCTTTCCAATGACGGCAAGCTGGCCCATCGGCTGCTTTCACCCAAAAGGCATGTGCCGAAGGTCTACTATGCGCTGGTTGACGGAGAGGTGAATCATGAGGATATATCCGTCTTTCGCAGAGGCATCCGCTTGGAAGAGGACTTTACCACCCTTCCGGCGGAATTGGAGATTATACAATCCGGGAAGCCTTCCCATGTGAAGGTCACCATATATGAGGGGAAGTATCATCAGGTGAAGCGCATGTTTCAGGCAGTCGGAAAAAAAGTGATTTACTTAAAACGCATTGCCATGGGGAACCTAAGCCTGGATGAATCCTTAGCTCCCGGTGAAGCAAGGGAGCTTTCGGAAGAAGAAGTTGACTGTTTAAGAAATTCCGCAGAGTAACGGAGGTTTGAAATGGAACACTATTATAGCCAAAGCCCTCAGACAGCCCATGATATATCCCGGATATCTTATTCTGTCAAGGATATTCGCCTGGAGCTGATGACGGATGCCGGTGTCTTTTCGAAGAAAAAAGTTGATTTTGGAACGGACCTGCTGATTCGCTCTCTGCCTCCTTTGGACGGACGGGTCCTGGATCTGGGATGTGGCTATGGCGTGATTGGCATCTCCATCGCCGCCATGAATCCAAAGGTCCATGTCAGCATGGTGGACATAAACGAAAGGGCTGTCTCCCTGACCAGGCAGAATATTGAGCTGAACGGGCTGGAAAATGCAGAGGCTTTTCAGAGCAACGGTTTCGAAAGGGTGGAAGGTCCCTTTGATGCCATAGTTAGCAATCCCCCTATACGGGCCGGCAAAAAGGTCATCTATCCCCTGTTCGAGGAGAGCATTCGTTATTTGAGAAGCGGCGGTGCCATCTATCTGGTGATCCAGAAAAAGCAGGGGGCAAAGTCAGCAATGAAAAAACTGGTCTCTGTGTACGGAGACTGTGAAGCCATTGAGAAGTCAGGGGGATATTGGATCCTGCGGAGTATCAAAGCATCCATTTAAAAGTTTGTTAAAAGCTTGTCGATCTATAGGTGAAATGTGTATAATAAAGATATGGGCATAAAGCTCCCCTGTTCCTTTTCGGGACAAAGCGTTGGGAGCTTTTCGACTGCTTGCAGATAGATGGGGATGCCCCGGGGCAGGCTCATGCATTTACAAACGTAGAGGGTGGGATCAATGGAAGGTAGATATGATGTAATCATAATCGGAGCAGGAGTAATCGGATGTGCTGTAGCCCGGGAATTATCTCGCTACAAACTGTCTGTCGCCGTATTGGAGAAGGATAGTGATGTGGCAGGCGGTACCAGCGGGAGAAACAGCGGTGTCGTCCACGCCGGCTTCAACAACAGGCCCGGCAGCTTGATGGCACGATACTGCGTGGAGGGGAACCTGGAATTTGAGGATCTGTGCAGGGAACTGGATGTTCCCTATCTTCGAACAGGGAAGCTGGTCACTGCCCTGGACAAGGACGATTTGAAGGGGTTGGAGAAACTGTTGGATCAGGGGCGAAAGAACGGTGTGCCGGGCCTGGAAATTGTCGGGAGAGAGGATATAAAAAGGATGGAGCCGGAGGTTGAAGGGATTGCCGCCCTGTATTCCCCTGTCACAGCTGTAATCAATCCCTTCCTGCTAACGGTAGCTCTGGCGGAGAATGCCTGGGCAAATGGGGTCCGTTTTTTCTTCCGCACGAAGGTGTCCAGCATTCAAAGACATCCGGATCATTTTACGGTAAGGGCCGGAAGGCGAAGCTTCCGAAGCAGTTGGGTCATCAACTGTGCCGGTCTTTATGCCGATCGGATCGCCCGGATGGTAGGGATTGATGAATACAGGATTTATCCCTGCCGTGGTGAATATTATATTCTGGACAAAAGGGTGAGCCGGCATCTGAAAATGCCCGTTTACCCTGTACCCAAGCCAACGGTGGGGGGCCTGGGGGTTCATCTTACTCCAACGGTGGAGGGGAACATTCTGATTGGGCCCAGCGCCGAGTATATCCAGTCCCGGGACGATTATGCCACCACCGAGCCTGTTATGAAGCAGTTGTATAAAGAAGCCAGGGACCTTTTGCCTGTCATTACAGAGCAGGATTTTATCCGGAATTATTCAGGTATTCGCCCCAAGCTGGTGGGACCGAAGGTGGGCGGATTTGGCGATTTTATCACCGAGGACAGGCAAGATGTAAAAGGTTTTATCAATCTGGTGGGAATCGAATCCCCGGGATTGACCAGTGCCATGCCCATAGCCAGAAGGGTAGTAGAGCTGCTGGATCAAAAGGAGAGACTGGAGAAGAGAGGGGACTTTGAAGAAAACAGAAAGGGGATTATCCGTTTCCGGGAGCTGCCTGAAGAGGAAAAGAAGCGACTGGTTGAGGAAAATCCCGATTACGGTGAGGTTGTCTGCCGTTGTGAGACCATCACCAAAGGCGAAATCCTGGAGGCCATTCGAAATCCCCTGGGAGTCAGGACCTTGTCCGGTATCAAGTACAGGGCCAGGGCTATGATGGGAAGGTGCCAGGGTGGATACTGCCTGGCCAGGATTGTAGAAATATTGACGGATGAAATGGGATGCAGGCCGGAAGAAATCTATGAAAGAGGGCCGGAGTCCTATATGTTCGCCGGGAGGGTTCGAGAATGATGGAGACGATAAGAAAAGATGTTGTGATAATCGGTGGCGGTCCTGCCGGTTTGGCTTCTGCCTTGGAGCTTTATCGAAGGGGTATAAAGGATATTGTTCTCATCGAACGGGATGAGACATTGGGCGGCATACTGAATCAGTGCATCCATGACGGTTTCGGTTTGATCCGTTTTGGTGAGACCCTTACCGGTCCGGAATACGCTTCCCGTTTCATACAGGATATCCGGGAAGGCAATCTTCCGGTCCATAGCGGAGCGATGGTTGTGGACTTGACCCGGGATAAGGAGCTAACGGTGGCCAGCCGGGAAGGATGGCATAAATATCAGGCGAGGGCCGTTATCCTGGCCATGGGCTGCAGGGAGCGTACCAGAGGAGCCCTCAGCATTCCGGGATCCCGTCCGGCGGGCATCTATACGGCAGGAGTAGCCCAGAACCTCGTGAACATGAAAAACATTATGGTGGGGAAAAGGGTGGTCATCCTGGGATCAGGGGATATCGGTCTGATTATGGCGAGGAGGCTCACTTTGGAAGGGGCCAAGGTCCTGGCGGTGGTGGAGAAGCTCCCCTATTCCAGCGGACTCCCCAGAAACATCAGCCAATGTTTGGATGATTTTGGAATCCCCCTGCTGCTGAACCATACCGTCACCCGGATCGTCGGCAAACACCGGCTGGAGAGGGTGTATGTCTCTGAACTGGACCGGGAGGGACGGGTAAAAAAGGGAAAAACCCAGCGAATTGATTGCGATACCCTCATCCTTTCAGTAGGGCTTATTCCGGAAAATGAATTATCTTTGGATGCGGGTATCGAACTGTATCCCCCTACAGGAGGTCCCCTTGTGGATGAACATCTTCAGACTACGGTGGAGGGAGTCTTCGCCTGCGGCAATGTCCTCCACGTCCATGACTTGGTCGACTATGTATCGGATGAGGGGGAAAGGGCTGCAAGAAGTGTAGCCCGGTATCTGGATTCCCCAAAGGGATTGGAAAAGTGCACCGTTCCCGTTCATCGGGGGGATGGGATCCGATATGTCTTGCCGCAGTATATATCTGCCGGCCGGCCCGTTGATATGTCCATGCGGGTCATGGCGCCTTGCCGGAATCGTGAAATTGTTTTTCTGGACGGTGATCGGGAGGTAAAGGTATTCAAGCGAAGGAGGCTTCATCCTGCCGAGATGGTTCGCTTGAAGCTGACGGAGAAGGATTTGGATGGAGTTCAGAGTTTAAAGGTGGTGGTGAGATGACGGCGGTCAGAAAAAGCATGATATGCATTACCTGTCCCAACGGTTGTCTCTTGGATGTGGAGGACAATGAACAGGGGGAGATATCCGTAAAGGGTGCCTTGTGTAAGAAAGGAGAAGAGTATGCCAGGAACGAGATCCTGAATCCGATAAGAATGCTCACCAGCTCCGTAAAGGTGAAGGACGGCCGGCTTCCCCTGGTAAGTGTGCGGACCAGTAAGCCCATTCCCAAGGGTAAAATCCAGGAGGCCATGGAAGTCGTCAGGGACTTGGAGGTATCGGCCCCTGTCCATATGAATCAGGTGCTAGTGACGAATTTATTGGATTTGGGTGTAGATCTGCTGGCTACCAAAGAGGTGGAGAAGAGAGCATGAAACCGCTAATCGGTATTACTTGTAATTTTGACTGGGAAAGGGGTCTTTTGACCCTGGCTGAGGGATATTATCAGGCGGTATCCCATGGGGGAGGGATCCCCCTTTTACTTTCTTATGGGGAGCTGGAGGATGGGGAGGCAGTCCTTTCACGACTGGACGGTCTCCTCCTAAGCGGCGGTCCGGACATCGACCCATCCCTTTTCGGGGAGGAGCCCCATATTCGATTGGGAAGGATCAATCCTGTGCGGGATAGGCTGGAAATGGCCTTAACTCGAAAAGCCATGGAAATGGGAATCCCCCTGCTGGGGATATGCAGGGGGATTCAGGTCATGAATGCAGCCATGGGCGGAACCTTGTATCAGGATCTGGAATCCCAATGGAAGGAAAGGGAGCTGATCCAGCATAGTCCGGATGCTCCTCGCTGGTATCCCACCCATGAGATCATCATTGAACATCCTTCTATCCTGAGCAGGATCATGGGAGCTCAGCAAATCAGGGTGAACAGCTTCCATCATCAGGCGGTGAAGGACCCCGCTCCGGGTTTTGAGGTGGTGGCCAGATCCCGGGACGGGGTCATTGAAGCCATCGCTTCATCCAGGCATCCCTTTGCCCTGGGCGTCCAATGGCATCCTGAGACGATGTGGGAAAAGGACGGAAAGATGCTGGCTCTGTTTCAAGCCCTGGTGGAGGCTGCCCGGGCATATACCGGTTCATAGCTTTTGCAGCATCATGTTTTCCTTCTAAGGGCATTATATCTCTATCTGCTTGTAGCGATACTCGGCCAGAGCGAGCAAGCCCTTATAGGCCAGGATATTCAAAAGGACTGTGACAAGGAATAGGATCAGATAGATGAGCGTTTTGGGAACCTCAAAGACGAACAGCAGGAAGGCTAATCCGCCCAGGATGACAATGACGGCTACAGAGGCCAGCATGCCCAACAGTCCGTTCATATTCTGCTTGACGGCTTCCTGGGGATTGTTCCACTCCAGCTTGGGTCTCAGAACATCCACCATTAGATTCAGCAGGTTGATAAGGAGGATGCCCGGCAGGCTGATGAGCAGGATGACAGAAAAACGTAGAATCGTAGGCCGGAGGACCACATAAACAGGAATGGAAGTGACGATGACTCCAATCATGGAGATGGCCATGGCATGAAGCAGTTTCCCCATCACTTGCCGGCTGGGAGAAAGGGGGATGGTTTTAGACACCCAAAAGGTAGCCCCCTCTCTGGAAACAGCCGTGCAGGCCACAATATTGATGCTGGTGACAAAAAGCATGATGCCTGCGCCGATCAGGGTAATGAGCAGTACGGAAGAAGGATCGGGGTTCTGAACGGGCCTGAGCAGGTTCGACATCTCTTCTTGACCGCTCAACAGCGGCATCATCAAAAGGAAGGGCATCATGATCATGCCTGCGAATCCGTTCATGGCATACAAGGGTTCCCTGATAAACAGCCTCCATTCCCGATGAAAGACAGCCAGAACGGGTGAGGAAACCCGGGAACTCTGGGCTTTGAGCTCTTCATGGGAAAGGGCTCTTTTTTTTCGGCCAACCTCCTGTCCTGAAAGGAAGCTCTTATAAAACAGTTGATTTCCCATCCATAGCAGGACGAAGAACAGCAGGAAGGATAGCCCGATAAAGAGGATAAAATACCCGAAGCCTTCCCAGCCCGGTCGGGAGAGGCTATAGGTCGCCCACAGACTGGGAGGGAATTTCTCTCCGATCAAGTTAACCAAGCCGGAATTCTGACGGAGAATGTTCTCGAAAAATTCCCTTTCCTGTCCCGTGGGAATTCGTTGCGTGAAAAAATTGATGCCTACTCCGAACAGGATGGCCAGCATACCACCCAGAACGGCCCATAAATCCTTGCTTTTTCGGAAGTTGATAAAGCGCATGAGGATCACAATGATGAGGGCTATCAGGGTGAGGGGAATCATAGGGGAAAGCAGCATCAAGAGCAGGCCTTTTATCCAATAGAAGAAGCCCTGATGGGTGCCTGTTCCATAGATGATAAGGGCGGGCAGGAGCATGGGGATGATCGTTAAGTATTCATTGATCAGGATGACAACAAACTTGCTTCCCATGACCTGATAGGGCTTTAAGGGTAAGGGGAGCAGGATGTTTAAATCCCTGGAGAAATAGAAGGCGGACATGATATAGAAGAAGCCGAAAAAGAGCACAATAAACTGGATGACCAAAAAGGCCATGGTCAGCATAATTTCGGGTTGATTCAGCGCCGATCCGGCCATGAAGAGGGCAAAGAGGGAAAAACTGTATCCCAGAACAAAGATTCCGCCTCCAAAAAGGATGGCTGCTCCGATGAGCAGGGGTTCCCATCGTCGTTTTTTTTCTTTGAAAAATCGATACTTTAGTGCTGATATGCCAAAATTGACATTGAGGTGTATTTTCAATAGAAGCCATAGGGTTTTCATGATTCCGTCAACTCCAGGAATATATTCTCCAGGGAATCGGCTTGTTCTCCTCGGCGGAGCTCGTCAAGGGTCCCGATGGCAATTAGCTTGCCCTTATGAATGATGCCGATCCGATCACAGAGCTTTTCAGCCACTTCCAGTACATGGGTGGAAAAGAAGACCGTGTTTCCCCGATCACAGTGCTCCCTCATCAGCTCTTTCAAGAGATGGGAGGATCGGGGATCCAGACCTACCATGGGCTCATCCAGGACGAGGAGGGCAGGGTTATGGATAAGGGCTCCAGTTAACACAAGTTTCTGCTTCATGCCGTGGGAATAGCTCTTGATCAAGTCCCTGGCTGCATCCGTCAATTCGAACATGTCCAGGAAATACCGGATCCTTTCTTCACGGACCGGGGAGGGGACCTGGTATACATCCGCCATAAAGGTCAGGTATTCCATCCCGCTAAGCCGGTCATATACCTCCAGATTATCCGGCACATAGCTCATGATTCTCTTTGCTTCCAATGCTTCTTGCCGGTTGTCGAAGCCATTGATGACAATGGTCCCTTCATCCGGATTCAGCAGACCTACGATCATCTTGATGGTTGTTGTTTTCCCGGCTCCGTTTGGCCCAAGAAAGCCAAAAATCTCACCAGGCCTGACTACCAGGCTCAAATTATCTACAGCCTTGACTGAACCTCGGTTATAGGATTTTGATACGCCCTGAATGTTCAGCAAGACCATCACCTCCTCATTCGGATCATTTTCAGTAAGCTTATTTTATCATATATCATGGGATGGGAGAGTTTTTATTTGCAAATTCCCTTTCCTTCTTTTCCTTTCATGGCGGAAAACCCTGTGATATAATGTACATTGCTGGAAATTCTTTTATTATAAATAAAAGGGGGGAAGGGACTGTGAAATGGTTGGATATTACACTGCCCTTGCGGGAGACCATGCCCCATTGGCCGGGAGATGTACCCTTTCGGCATCAGGAGACGGCCTGGATAGGGGTGGAGAACTGTCCATATAATCTGTCCTGGATGCAAACGAGCACCCACTTTGGCACCCATATCGACGCGCCCTTTCATTTCGTGGCAAATGGACGGAAGGTGGAAGAGCTGGACCTGAATACCCTGATAGGCCCTTGTGTGGTCCTGGATCTGACGGGAGTGGAAAAAAGGATTGAGGCGGAAGATCTAAGAGATCGCATTCCGGACGGCACGAAAAGGCTGCTGTTAAAGACCCGGAATTCTGTCTATATCAGGGAAGCCGGCTTCCGTGAGGATTATGTAGCCCTTTCTCCCGATGCAGTCCGCTATGTCCTTCAAGGGGGAGTTCTTCTTTTGGGGATTGACTATTATTCCATTGGTCCCTTTGGAGAGGAGGGGACAGCCGTCCATCAGATCTTTCTTAGGCCTGACAATACCATTGCCCTGGAAGGCGTCGATCTGTCAGAAGTAGAGGCGGGTGAATACTTGCTCCTTTGTTTGCATATAAAAGTAGAGGGGGCCAGCGGAGCCCAAGCCAGGGTTCTTTTAGGCAAGGAAGAGAAATAAAATCCAACGAACATCAAGGAGAGGAATTATGAGAAGAATATGGACATATACGGGGGCTGTCCTGGCTTCGTTTTGCCTGTGCCTGGTTCTGTTGTTGACCGGTGTGGAGTTGACAGCCTTCAATTTGAATTACTACCGCAACGAATACAGGAAGCTGGAGCGGCCTCAGGCCATCGGTATATCGGAAGAGGAGCTGATGTCCGTTACCCGTGAGCTTCTTGATTATCTAAAGGATCAAAGGGACGATCTGGATCTGACGGCTGTCATAAAGGGGGGAAAGAGGCCTGTCTTTAATGAAAGGGAGATCCTGCATATGAAGGATGTAAAGGATCTCTTTCGGCGAGGATACCGGCTGCGGAATATCAGCATCTTCCTAATAGCGGTGTTTGGAGCTTTGACTGTGGCAGCAGGGGGCAAAAGATCGTGGAAGGCGCTGGCCAGGAGCTTTATCGCTGTAGCAGCGGTGAACTTCGGTCTCATCCTCCTATTGGTCATTCTGTTGCATGCGGATTTTACCAAATACTTTGATCAGTTCCACTATCTGTTCTTTACCAATGATCTATGGCAGCTTGATCCCAGTCGGGATGTCCTCATCCAGATGGTGCCGGAAGCCTTCTTCTTTGATACGGCTATTCGGATTATCGTATTTTTTGTAACTGCCATGGCTTTCCTCAGCGCCGTTTCCTGGGTTTCCCTGCAGAAAAAGCCAAGACAGAGGGGGAGGGAATAAGCCATTCGTTAAAAAAGGAGATGGAGTATATGATGTACTACCAAAGAATGCAGGAAAAGATCAAGCAATATAACACCGGCAAGAAGGATCTTGTTCTTCTTGCCCTGGAGACATCCTGTGACGAAACCTCGGCAGCGATCGTCTGCAATGGGAGAGAGGTCCTGTCCAACTCCATTTCATCCCAGATTGACCTTCATCGAAAATATGGCGGGGTGGTGCCGGAGATTGCATCCCGCAAGCATGTAGAAACCATCAATCCCATCATTCAGGAGGCTTTGGATCAGGCAGGTGTGACATGGAGGGAGATTGACGGGGTATGTGTCACCCACGGACCCGGATTGGTGGGGGCTTTGCTGGTAGGGGTTTCTACAGGGAAGGCCCTGGCCTATGCCCTGGATATTCCCCTGATTGGGGTCAATCACATTGAAGGCCATATCTGTGCGAACTTTATTGAATACAAAGACTTGGAGCCTCCTTTTCTTTGTTTGGTGGCTTCAGGGGGGCACAGCCATCTCATTCATGTCATGGATTATGCATCCTACCGTTTGCTGGGGCAAACCCGGGATGATGCCGCCGGTGAGGCCTTCGACAAGGTAGCCCGGGCCATTGGTCTGGGCTATCCGGGGGGACCGCTGATCGATAAAATCGCTAAGGAGGGGGATCCGCAAGCCGTGGATTTTCCCCGTGCCTATCTGAAGGAGGATCATTTTGACTTCAGTTTCAGCGGTTTAAAAACTGCGGTTATCAACCACCTACATCATTTGCGGCAGTTGGGAGAAGAGATCAGGACAGCCGATATTGTCGCCAGCTTTCAACAGGCGGTGGTAGATGTGCTGGTGGAAAAGACCGTACGCGCCGCCAAAGCTCAACAGTTGTCCCGAATTGCCCTGGCCGGAGGAGTCGCCGCCAACAGTTCCCTTCGCCAGCAAATGAAGGAAAGGGCCGAACAGGAAGGATTTTCCTTGTATTATCCCTCTCCAATATTATGCACGGACAATGCAGCCATGATCGGTTGCGCCGGGTATTACCGCTTAAGGGAGGGACAGATTTCCGATCTCTATCTAAACGCTGTCCCCGGCTTGAAGTTAGTGTAGATGGATGAATAAAGATAATAGGATTGGATCCGAAAAGCCAGGAACAGGGCAAGGAATTTTTATGTTATGTAGACCAAAATGGTTCATGCTGCATAATTCCTTGCTTTTCCCTCATGTGAACAAATTGAATGTGGATAATGTGGAAATGGGACAAAACCGTTGGGAAAAAGGGTCTTGAATATGTGGATAACCATGTGGAAACTGTGGATTGTTTAAAGCGATTACATGAAGACTGAGACAAAATAACTTGCAAAATCCCATTGTTCTACAAAATATATCAATAATTATGGTAACATCGACAAATTCCTTTCGCCGTTCCCATGATATCGTCTGTTGATAAGTTGGATAGGAAATGGGGGATCCTATCCTGATTTTTTTCCCTGGGTTTGCCGGAATAAATTCTGGTACTTTTCTTCTCTTTTCGTTTTAAAGCTGCTTCCATGGGAATATGGATATAGTAAATCTGATTCGGGAGGGGAAAGAATGAAGATTCGGGGGGTACGTTACAGGATCCACAAGAAAAAGCTTGCACGCTTCGGCCTTCTTTTGGCATGCATCGCCCTGGCCATTTCCGTTTATATGAGAAGGGGTTTCGGAAATCGAGCTGTGCTGGATGCCTTCAACCCGGTTACAGGAAAAGTGATCGTCATTGATGCAGGCCATGGCGGAATAGATGCCGGTGTCATCGGGCCCCGAACGGGGACAAGGGAGGATGACCTGAACCTTGCTGTCGCACGAATGCTGCGAAAACTTTTTGAGGAGTCGGGTGCCCGGGTGATTATGACCCGGGATAAGAAGGAAGGGCTGTATGACAATGAAGGCAGCTATGCTCAAAGGAAGCGTCAGGACATGCAGCGACGAAAGGAAATCATTGCAAACAGCAACGGAGATGTACTGATCAGTATCCATATGAATAAATTTTCCCAATCCCAATATTACGGGGCCCAGACCTTCTATCAGAAGGGTTCCGAGGAAGGAAAGCGGCTGGCAGAGACCATCCAGGAAGAAATGGTGCAGGTGCTGGACAAAAACAACAAAAGGCAAGCCAAGGCATCGGATTATTTCATCCTCCGGGCAGGCAGCCTGCCTTCGGTCATTGTGGAATGCGGTTTTATGTCTAATCCTAAGGAAGAAAAGCTTTTGGTACAGCCTGCTTATCAGGAAAAGATCGCCTGGAGCATCTATAGCGGTACCATGCGGTTTTTTTCCGAAAAATAAAGGATGTGTCCCTTTGACGGAATCCAGTTTGACCAGGCTAGGCTCGGCATGAGGGAATGGCATGCCTGTGAAAATAGTTCATGAATTTCCCCCTAAAGCAGGATTTTTATGAAAAGTGGAGAATATAGGATTGGGAGTAGTGAATTGGTTGAATGGACATCCTATCCGATGTGCAGATACGGATGGTAAGTCGAAAAATTAAGCCAGAGACAGTTTGTGAAAGGAGGCACATCATGAAAAAGACTTTGAATCTGTTAGGTTTTGACTTTGGAGCCAGCAGCGGCCGTGCCATGCTGGGAAAGTTCGACGGGAATGTATTGACCTTAGAGGAAATCCATCGTTTTTCCAATGATCCGGTGGATTTAAACGGCCATTTTCATTGGGATACCCCGCGCCTGTTCTGGGAAATCAAGCAGGGTCTCTTAAAGTATGCCAACGGCGGTTATGGCGACCTGGCCGGAATGGGAATCGACACCTGGGGCTGTGACTATGGCCTCATCGGTCCTTCAGGGGAGCTTCTCGGCATCCCTTACAATTATCGGGATGATCGTACCGACGGTATGATGGAAGAGGCTTTCAAGGTCGTTTCCAAGGAAAAGATTTTTGAGACGACCGGAATTGCTTTTCTGAAGTTCAACACCCTGTTTCAATTGCTGGCAGCCAAGCTGAGCGGATCCCCCGCCCTTGAACACGCGGAAACCCTTCTGTTCATGCCCGATCTGTTTGCCTATTTCCTGACCGGTGAAAAGGCTACGGAGTATACCGATGCATCTACCGGACAGATACTGGATGCCCAAACCCGAAAATGGGCCTTTGATTTGATCCGGGCTCTGGGTATTCCGGGAAAGATCTTTACCGAGATCCAGGAACCCGGAACTGTGAGAGGGAAGATCAAGGCTTCCATTGTCCAGGAACTTGGAATAGGTCAAATTCCTGTAATTGCCGTTGCCAGCCATGATACGGCTTCTGCCGTGGCGGCCGTGCCTGCCATGGAGGAGGATTATGCCTACCTGAGCAGCGGTACATGGTCCCTGATGGGTGTGGAGACGAAGACTCCCATTATCAATGAGAATATGCTGGAGTGGAATTACACCAATGAAGGCGGGGTGGAGGGTACATACAGGGTCCTCAAGAATATCATGGGACTCTGGATCGTTCAGGAATGCAAGCGTGAATGGGATCGCCGCGGAGAGGTATACGGGTATGGTGAGTTGGTGGAAATGGCCGAGACCAGCGAACCCTTCCAATCCTTGATTGATCCTGATAACGATGTATTCTACAGCCCCGGTCAGATGCCTAAGAAGGTACAGAAATTCTGTGCCGACAGCGGACAGAAGGTACCCCAGACCAAGGGTGAAATCATGCGCTGTGTATATGAGAGCCTTGCATTGAAATATCGTTGGTCCATGGAGAAGCTGGATGAGATTACCGGCAAGCACCTGAAGGTTCTCCACATTGTAGGCGGAGGTACCCAGAACAAGCTTCTCAATCAGTTTACCGCCAATGCCATCAACAGGCCTGTCATCTGCGGACCCATTGAAGCAACCGCCATCGGAAATGTGATGGTACAGACCATGGCTCTGGGTGAAGTGAAGAATCTGGCTGAAATCCGTCAGGTGGTCAGGAACTCATTCCCCACCGAGGAATATTTGCCTGAAGATGTAGAGCAATGGGATGAGGCTTACGAGAAGTTCTTAAAGATTATCTAAGGCATCTATATAAACAAAAGTGGAAAAAGCCGGGATCCCAGGATTTATAAGAGGATGCAGATATTTGTATCCTCTTTCCTTTTTGTAGGCCGGCAATTTACAGAAGGCAATTTTTTTGTCGTTTTATTTGCCTGTTTCCTGTGGTACAATACATCTATGCATTAGCCTGGGGTATTCCTCTGGGGTCTGGCCAGCCGCCGGCCGCTGGCCGCCAGTCGATTTTCCAAGGGTATGCCTCTGGAGTCGTTCCTAATGGCCATCGAAGGGTAGGGGTGGACGGAACTCTGTCCACCCGTGGAAATGGACATCATTCTATGGATATGTTTAGGGATTGGCAAAATTCCGGACAGACAGGGTCGTCTGCCCCTACAATAATTCGTTCAATCATTTTTATTGAAGATCCGTTAACCGGAAATAATGGACCTAAATTACCTTACAGGAATACATTAGGGCAAAAAACTGCGAACCGCGAACCGGATACCGCGAACTAAAGCCGCCCTAAAGGAATACCCTAGGGTCAAACGGATGACGATTGGCGGCCGGCGGCCGGCCCGATTACGTTCATGGGTTCTTAATAGAATTTTTAGAATCCTTATTGCACTTAGTATCCATTGCTAATAAACCCAAAAAACGGAAGAAGGAATGGAATGTTTAATGATTTCTTGCAGAGGATGAGGGAAATAACAGGACAGGACGGTCATCTCAAAGACAAAAGGGACATCCGGATGCTCAATCCATTGGTTTTGGCTTATATCGGCGATACCGTCTATGATCTGTTCGTCCGTTCCTGGTTGATCTTTCAGTTCGATCAATCGGTCCATCAGCTGCATATGAAAGCAATTCATTTTGTGAAGGCAAAGGCCCAGTCGGACACCTTACACCGTATTTTGGACCGGCTCAACGAGGAGGAGAAGCGGATATTCCGGCGGGGACGCAATGCCAAATCCGGATATATACCCAAAAATGCCGATGTGGGAGAATACCATACCGCTACCGGTTTTGAAGCCGTTTTGGGGTATCTGTATCTGGCGGGCAATGACACACGCCTTATGGAGATATTAAAAATGACATTGGAAGAGCATGAATGAACAAGGATTTATACAAAGGGACGGGAGGGGGGAAGGAATATGCCGGAGGTCAGTCCAAAAGTGGTCTTGCTACGCTATACCCGGGAGCCGGAAGAGCTGGTGGCGATGGGAGCAAAGCTCTGCTATTCCTCATCAGACATTTCCGATCTGATGAAGGGGATTGAAAGGAAGGATCAGCAGGCTTTTGTGGACAAGCTGATGGAATATGGCCATTTTTCTCCCGTGGAGCATGCCAGCTTTACTTTTGCCGTTGAAGGGGTTTCGCGGAGCCTTCTGGCCCAGATCACAAGACATCGGATTGCCAGCTTCAGCGTAAAATCCCAAAGATATGTGTCGGAGGGAAAAGAGGACGGCTCCACCTTTAATTTTGTGATTCCTCCAAGCATTCGATCCCTGGGGGATGAAGCCGTCGCTGAATATAAAGAGCAAATGGAGCAAATTCAGGCATGGTACAACGGCTGGCTGGAGAAATTAGGCGGGAGCGGTGAGAGGGCGAACCAGGATGCCCGTTTTGTTCTGCCGAATGCCGCGGAAACCAAGTTTATTATGACCATGAATGCTCGTGAGCTGCTGCATTTTTTCAGGCTCCGATGCTGCAACCGGGCTCAGTGGGAAATACGCACATTGGCCAGGATGATGCTGAAGGCCGTCAAAGAGGTTTCTCCTGGTATTTTTAGGAATGCGGGTCCGGGATGCCTGGAGGGAAGATGTCCTGAGGGAAGAATGAGCTGCGGAAGAATGCAGGAGGTCCGTAGGGAGTATGAGAATTTGTCCCGGGAAGAAGAATAATCATGCGGATCAATCTGCAAACAAACTTAACGGAGGAAGTGAGAGCGATTGGCAGATAATCGAAGATCCGGAAGACATCGGGAAAAGCCCGGATATCCCAGGAGACCGGACAGAAAGAAGGAACGAATGGGAGAAGCGGAAAGGGAAACCGGTTTGAAAGAAGAAAATCCATATTTGATTGAAGGACGAAATCCTATCCGGGAGGCCTTGAAAGCCGACCGACCCCTGGATAAGATTTTGGTGGCTCGAGGAGTTTGGGACGGATCCGTCCGGCAGATTATAGGTATTGCCAAGGAACGAAGGATCGTTGTTCAGGAGGTGGACCGTTCCAGACTGGATGAAATATCGGCGTCAGGCAATCATCAGGGTTTGATTGCCTATGGAGCCGCCCATGAATATGTCGATTTGGAGGATATCCTGGAGGGGGCCAGGGCAAAGGGAGAGGATCCCTTTCTTATTATTCTGGATGGGATCTCCGATCCCCATAATCTGGGTTCCATACTGCGTACGGCTGAGTGTTGCGGTGCCCATGGAGTCGTCATTCCGAAGAGGAGGGCAGTGGGTTTGACACCTACTGTTGCCAAGGCCTCATCGGGTGCAGTGGAATATATACCCGTTGCCAGAGTGACCAATATAGCTGGCGCATTGGAGAGCCTGAAAAAGCAAGGGATATGGATTGTCGGCGCAGATGTGACAGGGGAGCTTTATTACCGTGCAGACCTGACGGGTCCTCTTGCCCTTGTCATCGGCAGCGAGGGTGAAGGGATGAGCAGGCTGGTCAGGGAAAAATGTGATTTTCTTGTTTCCATCCCTTTACGAGGGAAAATTGAATCCCTGAATGCATCGGTAGCCGCCGGAATTCTAATGTATGAAATCACGAAACGAAGAATCGGAAAGATAACCCGATAGAAGGATGAAGGAATGTGGAGGAGCTTTTGATAATTGACGGATACAATGTCATCAATGCCTGGTCGGTTTTGAAAGAGTTGGGAGAGGTCAACTTAGAGGCAGCAAGGGATAAATTAATAGAGATGATGCAGGACTATCAGGGCTACAGGGGTCATCGGGTGGTGATTGTGTTTGATGCCCATTTGGTCAGGAACAACCCGGGAAAGGTGGAGCAAGCCGGACGGGTGGAGGTGGTTTATACAAAAGAGGGGGAAACGGCAGACCACTACATTGAGCGGTTGGTAGATATCCATCAAGGTCACATGACCATTCGGGTGGTCACTTCCGATAGGGTAGAACAGACCATCATCATGGGGCGGGGTGCCATTCGAATTTCCGCTCGTGAGATGGAGATCGAGATGGAACGGATGCGGGTGGAAAGGAACAGGGAGTTTATCGAGAATGAAGCCCCGAAGCAACACCCTCTTGAAAGCCGCTTGCATCCCCATGTTTTGGAGCAATTTGAAAGATGGCGGAGGCAAAAGTAACTTGACGCATGTCCTTCGACTCGGGTATAATACTTATTGTATACAGCGATACTATTGGGGTTTTGGAGGCGATCTGGTTGGACATCAACGCATCAGAGAACGCGTTTGATAAATACCACCTCATGGGGGATGAGGAAGTTGTGGAAGACGCTCGAAATGGCAACTTCCTGGCTCTGGAGTACTTAATAAACAAATACAAGAATTTCGTTCGTGCCAAAGCCAGATCGTATTTCCTAATTGGAGCAGACCGGGAGGATATCGTTCAGGAAGGGATGATTGGCTTATACAAAGCCATACGGGATTTCAAACCGCATAAATTAACTTCTTTCCGTGCCTTTGCAGAATTGTGCATCACTCGACAGATCATAACGGCTATTAAAACCGCTACACGTCAGAAGCATATTCCCTTGAACTCATATGTATCCCTGAACAAACCAATTTATGAGGATGAATCCGACAGGACTCTGCTGGATGTGCTGGTAGGGACCAGAATTTCCGACCCGGAAGAACTGGTCATCAGCCAGGAAGAGTTCAACAGCATTGAGGCGAAGATTGGAGAGTTGCTCAGTGATCTGGAATGGGAGGTTTTATCCTCTTACCTGGAGGGGAAATCCTATCAGGAGATTGCAGTTGATCTGGACCGGCATGTGAAATCTATTGATAACGCTCTGCAGCGTGTGAAGCGAAAGCTTGAGAAGTATCTGGATATAAAGGAATAATATATAAATCTTTCCAGCACGGACAAAGAAAAGAATTATTGACAAAATGAAATAGCTGCGTTAAAATAAAGGTTGTGTTAAAAATAACCTTTGTATCGGGCGGGTGTAACTCAATGGTAGAGTTCCAGCTTCCCAAGCTGGCTGCGTGGGTTCGATTCCCATCACCCGCTCCACTTTGAATCCTTGAAAAAGGAATAACTTGTTCTTTTTGTCTCCATGATTCACCCGGATCAGTTGATTTATCATATGCTATTGATCCGCTTGGATTAATAGCTTGTTTTTTTTATTATTGAACTTACATTACATATAGCAGAGGGTGAGCCCTTTCTGCTCGTGTTTCCTGATGAAAATACAGGTACAGAAGATGGATAAGAGAGTAAGGAGGAAAAGAAATGGCTAAGCAAAAATTTGAGAGAACAAAGCCCCATGTAAACATCGGGACCATTGGGCACGTAGACCACGGCAAGACCACATTGACGGCCGCGATCACGATGACATTGTCGAAATACGGGCGAGCCCAGGCCACCAAGTATGATGAGATTGACAAGGCGCCGGAGGAGAAGGAAAGAGGAATCACCATCAATACCTCCCACGTGGAATATGAGACGGAAAACCGCCACTATGCGCACGTGGACTGCCCCGGTCACGCTGACTACGTAAAGAACATGATCACAGGAGCAGCCCAGATGGACGGTGCTATTCTGGTGGTATCCGCAGCAGACGGACCGATGCCCCAGACCAGGGAGCACATTCTGCTGGCCAGACAGGTAGGCGTACCCTACATCATCGTGTTCATGAACAAGGTAGACATGGTAGACGATGAAGAGCTCTTAGAGCTGGTAGAGATGGAAGTTAGGGAACTGCTGAGCGCTTATGAATTCCCCGGTGACGATGTTCCTGTTATCAGGGGATCTGCTCTGAAGGCATTGGAAGCAGCTCAAGAAGATGATGATGTAGAAAACAACGAGTGGTGCAAGCCCATTTTTGAATTAATGGAAGCCGTGGACAGCTACATTCCTACCCCGGAGCGTGAGGTAGACAAACCCTTCCTGATGCCTGTAGAGGACGTATTCTCCATCACCGGACGAGGCACGGTGGCAACCGGAAGAGTGGAAAGGGGAACGGTAAAGGTACAGGACCCCGTAGAAATCGTCGGACTGGCTGATGAGATCAGGAATACGGTAGTAACGGGAGTAGAGATGTTCCGAAAGATGCTGGATCAGGCGGTAGCAGGCGACAACATCGGAGCGCTGCTGCGAGGCGTACAGCGTGATGAGATCCAGAGAGGGCAAGTACTGGCCAAGCCGGGGACCATCAAGCCCCATACCCACTTCAAGGCACAGGTATACGTCCTGACGAAGGAAGAAGGCGGAAGGCATAAGCCCTTCTTTGACGGATACAGACCGCAGTTTTATTTCAGAACGACGGACGTAACGGGAGTAATCGAGCTGCCGGAAGGCACAGAAATGGTCATGCCTGGTGACAACGTAGATATGACCATCAAGTTGATCACCCCCATTGCGATCGAAGAAGGACTCCGCCTGGCTATTCGTGAAGGTGGGAAGACGGTAGGAGCCGGAGTGGTCACTTCGATCATCGAATAATCCGGCTGCCGGAAAGAAAGCATGAAAGCATATAGAGTGGATATGGAAGTGGGCTCTTTCGCCCACTTTCTTTTATTCACATTCATGTTTATTTAGATTATTGACATCATATATGAAATATGGTAAATTGGATTAGGTATTCATATAATAAAACGGATATAAGATGTACAGGCTCGATTGATTGGGAGGTGGAATGATTGCGTGTAAAAATCACCTTAGCTTGTACAGAGTGCAAGCAGAGGAATTATAATACAATGAAGAACAGGAAAAACAATCCAGACAGGTTGGAGCTTAAGAAGTACTGCAGGTTTTGTCGGCAGCACACTACTCATAGGGAGACCAGATAAGCCCGAATTGAAGGCGCAGTTCCTCTTGGTTGTGTAAACGCTAATGTTACTGAAGTAGATACGAGGATGTGAAACACATGGCAAAGCAGAATGTCAAAAAGGCAGCCGGCAAGACAGGAAAGAAAACTAAAGCTGTCGGTAGCAGGAAAAGCCCCTCAAAATTCTTCAGAGAGATGAGTTCCGAATTAAAGAAGGTTAGCTGGCCCACTCGTAAGGAATTGACCACCTATACGATAGCTGTTATGGTTCTGGTGCTGATCTTCGGTGTCATCATCGGAGTAATCGATTTGGGTTTGTCTCGGGTGATTGAGTTAATTATTCGGTAAGCAAGGAGGGAGGGGCCTGCGATATGCGAGGCTCCTTAGTTTATGTCAGAAGAAAGTGCAAAGTGGTATGTGGTTCATACCTATTCCGGGTATGAGAACAAAGTAAAAGCGAATCTGGAGAAAACTGTAGAGAACCGAGGACTTCAGGATCTGATCTTTGAAGTGAAGGTTCCTATGGAAGAACAGATTGAAGTGAAGAATGGGAAAAAGAGGGAAGTCCTCCGCAAGATATTTCCCGGCTATGTCCTCATCAAGATGATTATGACGGACGAGTCTTGGTATGTTGTCCGTAACACCCGGGGGGTGACGGGATTTGTCGGTCCCGGTTCAAAGCCCATACCCTTGTCAGATGACGAGGTGCGCGCCATAGGTGTTGAGGATATACCTGTGACCCTTGACATAGCAGTCGGGGAAAACGTACGTGTTATTTCCGGACCATTGGAGAGTTTCATTGGTGTTGTGGAGGCAATTGATCCGGACAGGCAAAAAGTCCGGGTCTCTGTTTCCATGTTTGGCCGGGATACACCCGTTGAACTGGATTTTTTGCAGGTGCAAAAGATCTAGTTTATTCTTTTTGTTTTCGTTTTGTTCCTACCATGATTCAAGATTGTTTTCCTGCTATAGAGGATGGTAGGAACTGTTATAGTGGGAGGGACGTAATGTTCCGCCATAACCACAAACTAGTAAGGAGGTGTAAGCATGGCCAAGAAAATTACAGGCTTAATTAAGCTGCAGATTCCTGCGGGGAAAGCTACTCCGGCTCCACCGGTAGGACCTGCCTTAGGCCAGCATGGTGTAAATATCATGGGCTTTTGTAAGGAATTCAATGAAAGAACAGCCAAACAGGCTGGCTTGGTGATCCCTGTTGTCATTACCGTATATCAGGATCGATCCTTCACTTTTGTGACCAAGACTCCGCCGGCAGCTGTTCTGATTAAGAAAGCCTGCGGTATCGAAAGCGGTTCAGGAGTACCGAACCGTGAGAAGGTAGCCACGATTTCCACAAAACAAATTCGGGAAATTGCTGAGCTGAAAATGCCTGATTTGAATGCTGCAAGCATTGAAGCTGCCATGAGCATGGTTGCCGGAACGGCAAGGAGCATGGGAGTTACTGTAGTAGACGAATAAGTGGGAGGAAGAATTTTATTCATCCGTTATAACCACAAGGGAGGTTCAGAATAATGAAAAGAGGAAAGAGATATCAGGAGAGCTTGAAGCTCTTTGATCGGGCTAAAGCCTATGAACCTGATGAAGCCATTGATTTGGTACTGCAAACCGCCAAGGCAAAATTTGATGAAACCATTGAAGTTTCTGTAAAACTGGGTGTTGATCCCAGGCATGCCGATCAACAGGTTCGCGGTACAGTGGTACTGCCCCACGGAACAGGCAAAACGGTAAGAGTGCTGGTTTTTGCAAAGGGAGAAAAGGCAAGGGAAGCTGAAGAAAGTGGTGCAGATTTTGTAGGCGATGAAGATTTGGTCAGCAAGATTCAGAATGAGAACTGGCTGGATTTTGATGTATGCGTGGCAACACCGGATATGATGGGTGTTGTGGGCCGACTGGGAAGAATTCTTGGTCCAAAAGGCTTAATGCCCAACCCGAAATCAGGTACCGTAACCATGGATGTGGCAAGAGCCGTCCAGGAGATTAAAGCCGGTAAGGTAGAGTACCGTGTTGACAGGTCCAGCATTGTCCACGTCCCAATCGGCAAAGCATCCTTTGGAAAGGAAAAGCTCATGGAGAACTTCCGGACCCTCATGGATGCGATTGTCAGAGCGAAGCCTGCAGCTGCCAAGGGTACCTACCTGAGGAGCATTGTTCTCTCCAGTACCATGGGACCCGGTATCAAGGTAAATAACATGCGATTCTAAAAAAACATTGACAATTCAAAGCATTTTTGATATAGTAAAGCTCGTTAATTGAATACCTCTATACCGTAGACAGCAGGTGCGCTGCTTAAATGGAAACAGCCTGCCGAGGTTTAGGAGATTTTTAGATGAAAGATTTTTCCTGCCCTTATGCTGTCTGCATAAGGGCTTTTTCATAGCTTTACGGTTATAGGGGGACAACGGATGAGGACTCGTCCGTAAGGGAGGAGGTGGGAATGGAATGTCAGCAAACAGAGAAGCAAAAAAGCTGGTGGTAGCCGATATCAAGGATAAGCTTTCAAGGGCGAAGGGTGCTGTTCTTGTGGATTACCGTGGATTAACGGTGCAGGAGGCAACCGAGCTTCGAAAACAGTTCAGGGAAGCCGACATAGAGTACAAGGTTTTGAAGAATACCTTGATACAGCTGGCAGCAAAGGAACTGGACTTGTCTGAAATGGATCAGTTCTTAACCGGTCCAACTGCCATTGCCTTCGGTTATAACGATCCGATGGTTCCTGCAAAGATCCTGACGGAATTCATTAAGAAGACCAAAAAGATGGAAGTGAAGGGCGGCTTGGTTGAAGGAAAGGTCATTGACACCAGTGGTGTTGAATACCTGTCCAGCCTACCCTCCAGGGAGGAGCTCATTGCCAAAATGCTGGGCAGCATGAATGCTCCCATATCCGGTTTTGTCGGTGTATTGAGTGGAACCCTGCGATCCCTGTTATATACCCTGAATGCAATTAAGGAACAGAAGGGAGCATAAAAAAGTCCATTCCAAAGGGGATGGAATCCAGTGAATGAAAATAGGAAATGACCAAGAATAAAATAAATGGAGGTATATCGTTATGACAAAGGAACAAATTATGGAAGCCATTGAGAATATGACTGTACTCGAACTGGCTGAGTTAGTAAAAGCATTGGAAGAGAAATTCGGAGTTAGCGCTGCAGCTCCTGTAGCGGTTGCTGCTGCCCCCGCTGCCGGTGGTGCCGCCGCTGCTGCTGAAGAAGAGAAAACCGAGTTTGACGTGGTCCTGCAGGATGTTGGCGCTCAAAAGATTAAGGTTATCAAGGTCGTTCGTGAAGTGACCAGTCTGGGTCTGAAGGAAGCCAAGGATCTCGTTGACAATGCTCCCAAGCCCATTAAGGAAGGCGTCAGCAAGGAAGAGGCTGACAGCATTAAGGCAAAATTTGATGAAGTTGGCGCTACCATCGAAATCAAATAACTTTTTACGAAATCCAATCTTTGTATAAAACAAAAAGGACTCCACAAGAGTTCCTTTTTGTTTTATACCGCTATCCTTTGGGAATGGATCCCATGTCAAATTTATCCCGAAAAAACATGTCTAAGAAAGGTAAGTTGTATAATTAATTGCCCACATTTATCAAAGAAGTAAAGACTCATGGCACGATCTCTGATATGTTTAAGGTGACTAAAGCAAACATAAGGAGGTCATGCACATGAGTCAACCCCATTGTACCACAACATCCCGAGGTTTTAAACACATAACTGAAAGGCAGCGCTATCAAATTGAAATTCTTCTCCAGGAAGGGAAAAAACCAAATGAGATAGCTATAGCATTAGGCAAGCACAAACGGACTATAGAGAGGGAAATAGCCCGTGGGACGGTAAAAATGCTAACAACGGAGCTCACCTACGTTGAAAAATATTGTGCAGATGCAGCTCAACGTGACTACCTTGAGAAAGCAGCAAATAAAGGTCCATGCCTGAAGATTGGCTATGATCATGAGCTGGCCGATCACATAGAAAGAAAGATCATTCAGGAAAAGTATTCACCCGATGCAGTCATAGGAGAAATTAAAGCCAAGAAGCTGAAATTTAAAACAAGTATCTGTATTAAGACCCTTTACAACTATATCGACAAGGAAGTCTTTGCAAACATCAGCAATAAGGATCTGCCAGTCAAAAAGCAGCCTAAAAAACGCCGGAAACGAGTAAAAATTGCGTATAAAAACCTTAAAGGAACCAGTATTGAGGAAAGACCGGCCGTAGTAGATTCACGTGAAAAGTACGGTCACTGGGAGATGGATTGCCTTCTTGGCAGCAAGAATACAGGCAAAGGCGTCTTGTTGGTACTTACAGAGCGTAAGAAACATCAACAAATCATCCGTAAGATGAAAGATAAGACACAAAAGTCTGTCAAGCAGGCTCTGGACCGATTGGAAAGAGAATATGGAGCACAATTTTTAACGACGTTCAAAACTATTACTGTAGATAATGGAAGTGAATTTTTAAACAGCAATGAACTAGAGGCCTCTGTGCGGAAGAAAGGTCAACAACGCACTAAGACCTATTATGCACACCCTTATAGTGCCTGGGAACGAGGCTCCAATGAAAATGCCAACAAATTAATTAGGCGCTTCATTCCTAAAGGCACGGACATAAGCAAGTTAAAGAATTCGGACATCCAAAGAATTGAAAACTGGATGAACAATTATCCAAGAAGGATTCTCGGCTATAAATCAGCAAACGATGTAGCAGCGTAAAACATACGAACTTTGGGGCTTTGCCCCAAACCCCATCCTCGCCGGAAGGCAGGTGGCTGCTATTAGCAGACCACCAAACAAGAGGATTTGGGGTTTGTGCAGGAATCAAGGGTCAAAATAAACTCACTTCGTTCGCCCTTGATTCCTAGCGATAGTTTCCATTCCGACATAGCGTAACATATCAGACATATGCCATAAAATGTAAGGCAATTAAAGTTGCAATCTGCAGAAACAAAAAAGGTCTTGACAGGCCTTTTTCGTTGTGTTATTATTGTATATTGCATTAGTGTGGTTATTCTGTCGTATTTTTCCTTCAGTCTAAATCCGTAATTTAGCAGGATTTTTGCTAAATTATCAACAAATTCATTCTATATTTGGCTACAACCCTATTTTACACCGAATAAAGGGTAAAAGACAAGGGTATAATATAGACTAATGCGGATTTACAAAATTAGCCAAAGGGTGGTCTGCTGCTTTTTTTTTCTTTTTTCGGTCTTTCTTTTCTCTTACAGCTTTCAGGGCATCCAGCAGGACATCGCTTAGTTATCTATTTTTTTACTATTATAAGGGGTGAGATGGTATGGTACATCCAGTGATAATGGGCAACCGAACCCGGATGAGCTTCTCGCGGGCTGAGGAAGTTCTGGATATGCCCAACCTAATCGAAGTTCAGAAGAATTCATACCGAAAGTTTTTGGAGGAAGATCTCAAGGAGGTTTTCGACGATGTTTCTCCCATAACGGACTATACGGAAAACCTGATCCTTGAGTTTGTCGACTATTCCCTGGACGGAAAGCCGAAATATTCCGTTGAAGAGTGCAAAGAAAGGGATGTAACTTATTCTGCTCCTTTAAAGGTCAGAGTTCGATTGATAAATAAAGAAACCGGTGAAGTGAAGGAACAGGAAGTTTTCATGGGGGATTTCCCCTTGATGACTGAAAACGGTACCTTTATTATCAATGGAGCCGAGCGCGTGATTGTAAGCCAGCTGGTGCGTTCGCCCGGCGTGTATTATGCGGAACAAATTGACAAAACAGGTAAAAGGTTGTATTCGGCCACATTGATTCCCAATCGGGGGGCTTGGCTGGAATATGAGACCGATTCAAGTGACGTGATATGGGTAAGGGTGGATCGCACCCGAAAGCTTCCCATTACTGTGCTGGCGAGGGCCCTGGGCTATGGTACGGATGCCCAGATTATCCAGCGGCTGGGAGAAGATGAAAGACTGCTCAGTACCATTGATAAGGACAGTACAAAATCGGAAGAGGAGGCCCTTTTAGAGATATACAGAAGACTTCGTCCCGGAGAGCCTCCAACGGTGGAAAGTGCCAGATCTCTGCTTCATTCTTTGTTCTTCGATGCAAAAAGATATGATTTGGCCAGGGTAGGGCGATATAAACTGAATAAAAAGCTTGCCCTCAGCAATCGAATTATCGGACACAGAACGGCAGAAGACATCGTGGATCCTCGCACCGGAGAGATCCTGGCCGAGGCAGGACAGAAGATTGACAGGCAGACTGCCATTCAGATTCAGGATTCGGGTGTCAACGAAGTATGGTTGGCTTTGGAGAACAAGAATGTAAAGGTGCTGGGGAACCATTTTGTGGATGCTTCCGTTCACCTAAGCTTTGATTCCGAGGAAGTGGGCATCAATGAGAGGGTACATTATCCAAGCTTGAAGGAACTGATGGAGGAGTACCAGGACGAGGAAGAATTGAAGGAGGCTTTAAGCCGTCACATCGATCAGCTGATTCCCAAGCATATCTGCGTAGATGATATTATGTCCTCAATTAATTATAATATTACCTTGGCTTATGGAATTGGTATGATCGATGATATTGATCATCTCGGAAACAGAAGGCTGCGTTCGGTAGGGGAGCTTCTGCAAAATCAAATCCGGATCGGCTTGTCAAGGATGGAAAGGGTTGTAAAGGAAAGGATGACCATCCAGGACATTGATACGCTGACGCCCCAGGCCCTGATCAACATCAGACCTGTGACGGCAGCCATCAAAGAGTTCTTTGGCAGCTCCCAGTTGTCTCAGTTCATGGATCAAACCAATCCATTGGCTGAACTGACCCATAAGAGAAGGCTCAGTGCCCTCGGACCGGGAGGACTCAGCCGGGAGCGGGCAGGTTTCGAAGTCCGGGACGTTCATCATTCCCATTACGGGCGGATGTGTCCTATAGAGACTCCGGAAGGTCCGAACATTGGACTGATCGGTTCATTAAGTACCTATGCCCGGATCAACGAGTATGGTTTCATCGAAGCCCCTTACCGGGTAGTCGATAAGGAAAAGGGAATTGCGACCGACGAAATTGTATATATGACAGCGGATGAGGAAGATGAATATGTCATCGCCCAGGCCAATGAGCCTTTGGACGAAGAAGGCCATTTCATGGATGAAAGGGTTACGGTGCGAATCCAGGAGGAAATTGTAGAGGTACCTCGGGAAGAAGTGGACTTCATGGACGTTTCACCCAAGCAGGTGGTTTCTGTAGCCACTGCCATAATCCCCTTCCTGGAGAATGACGATGCCAACCGTGCCTTGATGGGCTCCAACATGCAGCGTCAGGCTGTGCCCCTCATCAGGACGGAAGCCCCCATCGTCGGAACGGGTATGGAACACAAGGCTGCCCGGGATTCCGGTGTGGTGGTTTTGGCCAGGGAAAGCGGCATTGTAGAGAAGGTTTCCTCTCAGGAGATTGTGGTACGAGAGGACAATGGACAGCGCCATTCATATAAAATGTTGAAATTTGCCCGTTCAAACCAGGGCACATGCATCAATCAGAAACCCATCGTGAAAAAGGGAGATCGAATCGAAAAAGGACAGGTCATAGCAGACGGTCCCTCCACTGATAATGGAGAGATCGCATTGGGCCGAAATGTCCTGGTGGGCTTTATGACCTGGGAAGGTTATAACTACGAGGACGCCATCCTCATCAGCGAAAGATTAGTGAAGGATGATATATTTACATCTATTCATATTGAAGAATACGAATCCGAAGCCCGGGATACCAAGCTGGGCCCGGAGGAAATCACGCGGGATATCCCCAATGTGGGTGAAGAAGCCCTGAAGGATTTGGACGAGAGGGGTATCATCCGCATCGGAGCGGAGGTCCGTTCAGGAGACATCCTGGTAGGCAAGGTAACTCCCAAGGGAGAGACCGAGCTGACGGCTGAGGAAAGGCTGCTTCGGGCCATTTTCGGAGAAAAGGCCCGGGAGGTCAGGGATACCTCTTTGCGAGTTCCCCATGGTGAGGGCGGAATCGTTGTGGATGTAAAGGTCTTTAAACGAGAGAATGGGGATGAGTTGCCTCCGGGAGTAAACGAGCTTGTACGGGTATACATTGCTCAAAAACGGAAGATTTCCGTAGGAGACAAGATGGCGGGTCGTCACGGAAATAAGGGTGTTATTTCCCGTATCCTGCCGGAGGAGGATATGCCCTTCCTGCCGGACGGCACTCCCCTTGAGATTGTTCTGAACCCCCTGGGTGTGCCCTCCCGTATGAATATCGGTCAGGTTTTGGAAGTCCATCTGGGCTGGGCAGCGAAGGCCTTGGGTTGGCATGTGGCAACACCCGTATTTGACGGTGCCAATGAGCAGGATATTGAGGACACTTTGGTACAGGCAGGCTTGCCTCGAGACGGAAAAACCATTCTGTACGATGGAAGAACGGGAGAACCCTTTGAGAATAGGGTTGCCGTGGGATATATGTATCTTCTGAAGCTGGCCCATCTGGTGGATGATAAGATCCATGCCCGTTCTACAGGACCTTACTCCCTGGTGACGCAGCAGCCCCTGGGCGGAAAAGCCCAGTTCGGCGGCCAGCGTTTCGGTGAGATGGAGGTTTGGGCTCTGGAGGCTTACGGTGCTGCCCACACCTTGCAGGAGATCCTGACGGTAAAATCCGACGATGTGGTAGGACGGGTAAAAACCTATGAAGCGATCGTGAAGGGAGAGAACATCCCTGAACCTGGAGTTCCGGAATCCTTCAAGGTTCTGATCAAGGAATTGCAGAGCCTTGCCTTGGATGTAAAGGTTTTGACAGAGGAGCAGGAAGAGATTGCCATCCGTGAATCGACGGATGATGACATTGAGGATCTCAACGTCAATATAGAAGGTCGCGAAGAAGAAGAGACAGAGGAAGAGGATGTGAAGGAGCATGCTGAAGAAGGGGATATTTTAGATGACTTCAACCTGGAAGACCTGGAAGACATCCCAGGCATCGATGAATTGAGTGAGAGCTTGTTGGATGATCTGGATGATGAAGAAGAACAATTTTAAGATATGAAGGGAGAGAAAGCCCTTGTTCGAACTCAATAATTTTGATTCCATACGGATAAGCTTGGCATCACCGGATAAGATCCGTGAATGGTCTAAAGGGGAGGTCAAGAAGCCTGAAACCATCAATTACCGTACTTTGAAACCTGAAAAAGACGGACTTTTCTGTGAGAAAATTTTCGGTCCTCAGAAGGACTGGGAATGCCACTGCGGAAAATACAAGAGGGTGCGGTATAAAGGGATTATCTGTGATCGCTGTGGTGTGGAGGTAACCCGGAGCAAGGTAAGAAGGGAACGGATGGGGCATATTGAACTGGCAGCTCCGGTATCCCACATCTGGTATTTTAAAGGAATTCCCGGTCGAATGGGATTGTTACTGGACATGTCTCCGAGATCCCTGGAAAGGGTATTATATTTCGCCTCTTATATTGTGATCGATCCCGGAGACACTGCGCTGGAAACAAAACAGCTGCTGAATGAGCAGGAATACCGGGAGTATTACGAGAAGTATGGCAACCGTTTTCGGGTAGGAATGGGCGCAGAGGCAGTCAAAGAGCTTCTCCAGGCCATTGATCTGGATGCCATGTCCAAAGAGCTGAGGGCAGAGTTGAAGGAAGCTTCCGGTCAGAAGAGGATCCGTGCCGTAAAGCGTCTGGAAGTGGTGGAAGCCTTTCGAAAGTCAGGGAACAGGCCGGAATGGATGATCCTGGATGTGATCCCCGTCATTCCTCCTGAGCTTCGCCCCATGGTGCAGCTGGATGGAGGAAGGTTTGCAACGTCCGATTTGAACGATTTATACCGACGGGTCATTAACCGGAATAACAGGCTAAAAAGGCTTTTGGATCTTGGAGCCCCTGACATTATCGTAAGAAATGAAAAGCGAATGCTCCAGGAGGCAGTAGATGCCCTCATCGACAACGGCAGAAGGGGAAGACCCGTTACAGGTCCGGGAAATCGGGCCCTGAAATCCCTCAGCGATATGCTGAAGGGAAAGCAGGGACGGTTCCGTCAGAACCTGTTGGGAAAACGGGTGGACTATTCGGGACGTTCTGTCATCGTAGTAGGTCCCGAGCTGAAGTTTTACCAATGCGGGCTACCCAAGGAAATGGCCTTGGAACTGTTCAAACCCTTTGTCATGAAGAAACTGGTAGAAGAGAATTACTGTCATAACATAAAGAGCGCCAAGCGCATGGTAGAGCGGGTAAGGCTGGAAGTATGGGATGTATTGGAGGAAGTCATCAAGGATCATCCTGTCCTTCTCAACCGTGCACCCACCCTTCATCGTTTGGGTATTCAAGCCTTTGAACCTGTGCTGGTGGAAGGGCGGGCCCTCAAGATCCATCCCTTGGTTTGTACCGCCTACAACGCCGACTTTGACGGCGACCAGATGGCTGTCCACGTGCCCCTGTCTGTAGAGGCTCAAGCGGAAGCGAGATTCCTGATGCTGTCTGCCAACAACATCTTAAAGCCTCAGGATGGGAAACCCGTTGTCAGCCCCACCCAGGATATGATTATCGGCTGTTATTATCTGACCATTGAACGCGATGGCGCGAAGGGCGAAGGCCGTGCTTTTTCCGGCCCGGAAGAAGCAGTTATGGCCTATGAAATGGGAGAGATCGATCTCCATGCCAAGGTAAAAATCCGCTTCAAAAAGGTCATTGACGGGAAGGAAACATATAAGATATTGGAGACGACCACCGGACGGGTCATTTTCAACGAGGCCATCCCCCAGGATTTGGGCTTTGTGGATCGGAGCGATCCGGATCATCTGTTTGATTTGGAAGTCGATATGCTGGTCGGTAAAAGAGAACTGGGCGAGATTGTGGATCGGGTGTATCGCACCCATGGTACAACCGAAACGGCCCTGGTCCTGGATAAGATCAAGAGACTGGGATTTGCCTATTCCACCAAGGGTGCCATCACCGTCGGCATCTCGGATATGACCATTCCAAAAGAGAAGCAAGAGCTGCTTCAGAGTGCCGAAAGCGAAGTTCGCAAGGTGGAGCGCCAGTATAGAAGGGGACTCATTTCGGATGATGAACGGTACCAGCGGGTCATCTCGATCTGGAATGAAACGACGGAAAAGGTAACCGATGCCTTGATGTCGTCCCTGGATCAATTCAACCCCATTTTTATGATGGCCCATTCGGGTGCCCGGGGAAGCACCAACCAGATCCGGCAGCTGGCCGGTATGCGTGGCTTGATGGCCAATCCCTCCGGTAAGATTATCGAGCTGCCTATCCGGGCTAATTTCCGTGAAGGATTGAAGGTGCTGGAATTCTTCATCTCCACCCACGGAGCCCGTAAAGGACTGGCAGATACCGCCCTCCGGACGGCTGACTCGGGTTACTTGACCCGACGTCTGGTAGACGTCAGCCAGGATGTCATTGTCCGGGAAGTTGACTGTTTCGAGAGACTGGGCGAACCTATAAACGGTATTGCGGTTATGGATATTACCGATGGAAAAGACGTGGTTGAGCCTCTGGAGGATCGGATCGTGGGCAGATATGCCGCGGAAGATATCGTCCATCCTGACACAGGGGTGCTGATCACGCCAGCTAACCATCTCATTACCCATGAGGCTGCCGAGAAAATTGTCAAGGCCAATATCAGCCAGGTTCAAATCCGTTCGGTGTTAACCTGTCGCATCGAGCACGGTGTATGCTGCAAATGCTATGGTTCGAACCTTGCCACCGGCGGTGAAGTCAACATCGGTGAAGCGGTGGGCATCATTGCAGCCCAATCCATCGGAGAACCGGGAACCCAGCTGACCATGCGAACCTTCCATACCGGAGGTGTTGCGGGCGATGATATCACCCAGGGTCTGCCAAGGGTAGAGGAGCTGTTTGAAGCCCGTAAGCCTAAAGGCCTTGCCATTATTTCTGAGATATCCGGTGTGGTGAAGATCAACGAAACCAAGAAGAAGCGGGAAGCTGTGGTTTCCAATGAGGAAGGGGAGTCCAAAGTCTATCTTATCCCGTATGGCTCGCGGCTGAAGGTATCGGACGGTCAGAGAGTAGAGGCCGGAGATGAGTTGACAGAGGGTTCCATCAATCCCCATGATATCCTGAAAATCAAGGGAGTAAAGGGCGTTCAGGCCTACCTGCTCCATGAGGTACAGAAGGTATATCGCCTGCAGGGCGTGGATATCAGCGATAAGCATATCGAAATCATTATTCGCCAGATGCTTCGCAAGGTCAAGATTGAAGATGCAGGGGATACGGATATGCTGCCCGGTGGCTTGGTGGACATCTTTCGCTTTGAAAAGGAAAATGATGAAGTGATTCGCAGGGGAGGTCAACCTGCTGTGGCAAAGAGGGTGCTCCTGGGCATTACCAAGGCGTCCTTGGCTACGGAGTCCTTCCTTTCAGCGGCATCCTTCCAGGAAACCACGAGGGTTTTGACGGAGGCTGCCATCAAGGGCAAGGTCGATCCCCTGGTGGGCTTAAAGGAAAACGTGATCATCGGCAAACTGATACCGGCAGGTACAGGGATGAGCCGCTACAAGAACATTGTCATCCATCATGCAGAAGAGGAAGAAGCACAAGAGGAAAGTTCGTGATGATTTTGCTGGCTGCTTTTTACAGCAGCCAGCTATTAAAATCATTGACATGGGATATTCATAATGATAAAATATCGTAGTGTGCTATTCTGACTTTTCAGTGAAAGGGATGAAGAACAGGCAGATGGAAAGGTTAAAAACTGCTTCCAATAGGGTAGTAGGGACCAAGCAGACCGCCAGAGCCGTTGAATCCGGCCAGGCTGCGCTTGTTTTTCTCGCAGAGGATGCGGATGATTACATCAAAAGAAGAATACGCCAGCTCTGTGAGGATCATGGTGTCAGCATCGAAAGGGTGGATACAATGAAAGAGCTTGGTGAGATGTGTGGCATTCAGGTAGGTGCAGCGACCGCTGCCGTTTTAAAATAACCTGAAATAAAATCCTTTAGAGTTGCAGGGATTTTATGAATGTTCTGCCAATGCTTTAACGCTTTTCCAAAGCTGCAGGCAGGGATGCACATTAGGGATTAGGAAGGAGGTGTGGGGATGCCCACCATTAATCAATTGATTCGAAAGGGAAGAAAAAAGGTTGAATATAAATCAAAGGCTCCGGCATTGAAGGAGTCCCCCCAGAAGAGGGGCGTTTGTATTGCCGTGAGAACCCAAGCCCCGAAAAAGCCGAATTCTGCTCTGAGAAAGATCGCCAGAGTTCGTTTGGTAAATGGTATGGAGGTTACAGCCTATATTCCTGGAATCGGACATAACCTGCAGGAACACTCCGTTGTTCTGATCCGTGGTGGCAGGGTAAGAGACTTGCCTGGTGTAAGATATCATGTCGTTCGCGGTGCGCTGGATACAGCCGGTGTTGCAAACAGAATGCAGGCCCGATCCCAGTATGGCGCGAAGAGACCCAAGAAGTAGAGACAAATCCACGAAGGAAGAGTTGTATGATATTCCATGGCAAAGGAGGGAAATAAATGCCGAGAAAAGGTCATGTACCCAAGAGGGATGTGCTGCCTGATCCCGTCTACGGTGATAAGGTGGTCACAAAACTGATTAACCAGGTGATGCTGGCAGGCAAAAAGGGCCTGGCCCAGAGGATTTGCTATGATGCCTTTGAAATCATTCGTGAAAAAACCGGGAAAGACCCTGTGGAAGTTTTCGAGCAGGCCCTTAACAATGTCATGCCTCTCCTCGAGGTAAAGGCGCGAAGGGTCGGAGGTGCCACCTATCAGGTACCTGTCGAAATTCGCCCCGACCGCAGGCAAACCCTGGGCTTGCGATGGCTGGTTGCTTATGCCCGCACCCGTGGGGAGAGAACCATGAGGGAGCGTTTGGCTGCCGAAATTATGGATGCATCCAACAATACGGGTAAGCAGCATAAAGAAGAAGGAAGATACCCATAGGATGGCCGAGGCCAACAAGGCTTTTGCCCACTATCGATGGTAGAACAGCGCCTTGTGGTGCTTGCTTATAAGCGAGAAGGCTTTAATATGCAGCAATGCAAAGCTGTGTGTATCGTACTGAATTTTTTGGGAACGCTAAACGTTGGTTCTATAATCAACGAAAGGAGGTAGATGAACTGTGCCTAGGCAAATTCCATTAGAACAGACTAGGAATATTGGTATCATGGCCCATATTGATGCAGGTAAAACGACAACAACGGAGCGAATCCTGTTTTATACCGGCCGGGTCCACAGGATGGGTGAAACCCATGAGGGTGCAGCCACCATGGACTGGATGGAACAGGAGCAGGAGAGAGGCATTACCATTACCTCTGCAGCTACAACTGCTCAATGGCGTGGCCATCGTATCAACATTATAGACACACCAGGGCACGTTGACTTCACCGTTGAAGTAGAGAGATCCCTCCGAGTTCTCGATGGTTCAGTAGCAGTGTTTTGTGCCAAGGGCGGCGTAGAACCCCAATCCGAGACGGTTTGGAGACAGGCTGACAAGTATGGGGTACCGCGTTTGGCATATATTAATAAGATGGATATCGTAGGTGCTGATTTTTTTAGAGTCGTTTCCATGATGAAAGGGAGGCTACAGGCAAATCCTGTGCCGATCCAGCTTCCTATCGGTAAAGAAGATACCTTTAAAGGGATCATCGATTTGGTTCATAACAAGGCCATTTATTACTTGGATGACTTAGGTACCCGGAGTGAAGAAACGGATGTACCGGAGGATATGATAGATCTCGTAGAGGAATATCGGACTAATTTAATCGAAGCTGTTGCTGAACAAGACGAAGAGCTCATGATGAAATATCTTGAGGGTGAAGAATTAACGGTTGAAGAGATTATGAGGGGGATCCGTAAGGCTACAGTCGCCGTTCAGATGGTGCCGGTTACCTGTGGAACTTCCTATCGAAACAAGGGTGTCCAGTCCCTTCTGGATGCGATTGTGGATTATATGCCATCACCTGTGGATGTGCCCCATATCACCGGGTTAGCTGCCGGACACAGATGAAGAGGTGGAGCGGGCAAGCTCCGACGATGAACCCTTCGCGGCCTTGGCCTTCAAAATTGCAACAGATCCCTTTGTTGGCAAGCTGGCATTCTTCCGTGTGTACTCCGGAACCCTGAAGTCCGGATCCTATGTATATAACTCAACCCGGGGGAGACGGGAAAGAATTGGCCGCATCCTCCGGATGCATGCCAACCATCGGGAGGAAGCTGAGGAGGTCTATGCCGGCGATATCGCCGCTGCCGTAGGGCTAAGGGAAACCGCTACAGGGGATACCCTATGCGATGAGAACCAACCCGTCATCCTCGAATCCATGGATTTCCCTGAGCCGGTGATTCGTGTAGCCATTGAGCCGAAAACAAAAGCCGGACAGGATAAGATGAGTTTGGCATTAACCAAGCTTGCGGAAGAAGACCCTACCTTTAAGACATATACCGACGAAGAAACCGGACAGACCATTATTGCCGGGATGGGTGAGTTGCATCTTGAAATCATCGTAGATCGTTTGCTGCGGGAGTTCAAGGTGGAAGCAAACGTAGGGAAGCCCCAGGTGGCCTATAAGGAAACCATCAAGAAGGCCGTCAAGGCGGAGGGACGTTATGTGCGCCAATCCGGTGGACGTGGTCAGTACGGACACTGCTGGATCGAGGTGGAACCCCAGGAGCCTGGAGCAGGTTATGAGTTTGTGAACAAAATCGTTGGCGGAGTAATTCCTAAAGAGTATATTCCCGCCATTGACGCAGGTGTACAGGAAGCCATGAAGAGCGGCGTGCTGGGTGGATATGAAGTCATCGACCTGAAGGTGACTGTGGTAGATGGATCCTACCATGAGGTGGACTCCTCCGAGATGGCTTTCAAAATTGCAGGTTCCCTTGCCATTAAGGAAGCCATGCAAAAAGCCAACCCGGTATTACTCGAGCCCATCATGAAGGTTGAGGTAACTCGTGCCGGAGGAGTATATGGGCGATGTGATGGGAGACATCAATTCCCGCCGGGGGAGGATCGAAGGGATGGAGTCCAGGGCAGGAGCTCAGGTCATCCGCGGCTTTGTTCCTCTGTCGGAGATGTTCGGCTATGCCACGGATCTCCGTTCCAAAACCCAGGGCAGAGGCGTATATACCATGCAATTCTCACATTATGAGGAAGTTCCCAAAAACGTAGCAGAAAAGGTAATTGGGTAACAGGCTCCTCATGAATACTTTTTTAATAGAAGCTTTCATTATCATTACAGAAGATGGATAAGAGAGCAAGGAGGAAAAGAAATGGCGAAGCAAAAATTTGAGAGAACAAAGCCCCATGTAAACATCGGGACCATTGGGCACGTAGACCACGGCAAGACCACATTGACGGCCGCGATCACGACGACATTGGCCAAATACGGGCGAGCCCAGGCCACCAAGTATGATGAGATTGACAAGGCGCCGGAGGAGAAGGAAAGAGGAATCACCATCAATACCTCCCACGTGGAATATGAGACGGACAACCGCCACTACGCCCACGTGGACTGCCCCGGCCACGCCGACTACGTAAAGAACATGATCACAGGAGCAGCCCAGATGGACGGTGCTATCCTGGTGGTATCCGCAGCAGACGGACCCATGCCCCAGACCCGGGAGCACATTCTGCTGGCCAGACAGGTAGGCGTACCCTACATCATCGTGTTCATGAACAAGGTAGACATGGTAGACGATGAAGAGCTGCTTAGAGCTGGTAGAGATGGAAGTTAGGGAACTGCTGAGCGCCTACGAATTCCCCGGAGACGATGTTCCAGTCATCAGGGGATCAGCCCTGAAGGCATTGGAAGCAGCTCCAGACAGAAGAGGATGTAGAAGGCAACGAGTGGTGCAAGCCCATCTTTGAATTGATGGAAGCCGTGGACGAGCTACATTCCCACCCCGGAGCGTGAGGTAGACAAACCCTTCCTGATGCCTGTAGAGGACGTATTCTCCATCACCGGACGAGGCACGGTGGCAACCGGAAGAGTGGAAAGGGGAACGGTGAAGGTACAGGACCCCGTGGAGCTCGTCGGACTGGCAGACGAGACCAGGAGCACGGTAGTCACGGGAGTAGAGATGTTCCGAAAGATGCTGGATCAGGCGGTAGCAGGCGACAACATCGGAGCGCTGCTGCGGGGCGTACAGCGGGATGAGATCCAGAGAGGGACAAGTACTGGCCAAGCCCGGGACCATCAAGCCCCATACCCACTTCAAGGCACAGGTATACGTCCTGACCAAGGAAGAAGGCGGAAGGCATAAGCCCTTCTTTGACGGATACAGACCCCAGTTTTATTTCAGAACCACCGACGTAACGGGAGTAATCGAGCTGCCGGAAGGCACAGAAATGGTCATGCCTGGTGACAACGTAGATATGACCATCAAGTTGATCACCCCCATTGCGATCGAAGAAGGACTCCGCCTGGCTATTCGTGAAGGTGGGAAGACGGTAGGAGCCGGAGTGGTCACTTCGATCATCGAATAATCCGGCTGCCGGAAAGAAAGCATGCTAGAAAGAATATGGAAGTGGGCTCTTACGCCCGCTTCCATGTCCTTTATCCTTATTGGATTTTTTCAATAAACGCATAGATTTTTCTTGATTTCGCGCTCATTTTGTTATAGAATAAAATAGTTATGTAATTTAGCATGGGATGACGTGAAAGGTTGCCGTTTATCGGGGAATTTTCACTGACAAGTCCGTAAGATCGGGCGACGGGTTTGAATATCGAGTCGCGATAAAAAAATATTTAGGGCACACGCGGCTGAGTGTATTTGAACCACTGTCGTACGTTATAGGATTACGTGCGATATGAAGGAGGGAACAAGCATGGCAAATCAAAAAATCAGGATTAAGCTGAGGGCTTATGAACATACTCTGATTGATCAGTCGGCAGAAAGGATTGTTGAAACAGCCAAAAGAACAGGAGCAAAGGTTTCAGGCCCTATTCCCCTTCCTACAGAGAAGGAGATCATTACTATCCTGAGGGCTCCCCATAAGTATAAGGATTCTCGTGAACAATTTGAGATGAGAACCCATAAGCGACTGATTGATATCTTGAGCCCTACATCCAGAACGGTTGATTCATTGATGCGTCTGGATTTACCCGCCGGTGTAGATATTGAAATCAAACTGTAATTCAGTACAGGATAGAATAAAGGCTGTCAAAATCAGCAAAGGACCGGACAGGATTGCTTCCTGCACAATCCTCTGTCCGAAGGAATGTTGAAGTTTCAGGAGGTGGCAAAAATGAAAAAAGCAATTCTAGGGAAAAAGATTGGAATGACACAGATCTTCACCGAAGACGGCACCGTCATTCCTGTAACCGTAGTAGAAGCCGGCCCCTGTGTAGTCGTTCAAAAGAAGACAAAAGAGCGGGATGGATATAACGCTGTCCAGGTTGGTTTTGGAACGATTAAGGAAAAGAAAGTTAACAAGCCTCTCAAAGGGCATTTTGATAAAGCCGGTGTCGAATATCGAAGGTATTTAGGAGAATTTAAGCTGGAGAACAGCGAAGAGTATGAATCCGGGCAGGAGATCACGGTTGATATTTTCCAGCAGGGAGACTATGTGGACGTAAGCGGCATTTCAAAAGGAAAGGGCTTTGCCGGTACCATCAAGCGATGGAATCAGCGTCGCGGGCCCATGAGCCACGGTTCAAAATATCACAGGGGACCGGGTGCCATGCATGGTGCTGCCGATCCTGCCAAAGTGTTTAAAAACAAGAAATTGCCCGGTCAAATGGGGAATAAGAGAGTAACCGTGCAGAATCTGGAGGTTGCTAAGGTTTATCCTGATCGCAATCTGCTCCTGGTAAAGGGCGCGGTTCCTGGACCCAAGGGTGGTCTGCTCTACATCAAGGAAACGGTTAAGAATGCGTAGAAGCTGGTAGGAAAGGAGGAAGTGCAATGCCTAAAGTTGCTTTATATAATATAGAAGGGAACCAGGTTGGAGAGATTGAACTAAGGGATGATGTTTTTGGCGTTGAAGTCAATGAGAGTGTTCTCCATCAGGTTGTAAGGGCTCAATTGGCGAATAAAAGACAGGGAACCCAGTCAGCCTTAACCCGTGCAGAAGTGCGGGGCGGAGGAGCCAAGCCCTGGAGGCAAAAGGGAACAGGTAGAGCCCGGCACGGAAGTATCCGTTCTCCTCAATGGACAAAGGGTGGTGTGGTTTTCGCACCAAAGCCGAGGGATTACCGCATAGAAATTCCAAAGAAGGTGAAACGTCTCGCTCTCAAGAGTGCTTTATCCTCCAAAGTGGCCCAAAACAACATAATCGTTCTAGATTCCTTGGAACTGGCTCAGGCTAAGACGAAAGAAATGGTGAAGGTCCTGAAGAATCTGAATTTGAACGAGAAAGTTCTTCTGGTTTTACCGGAAAAGGATGAGACGGTGGAGAGAGCATCGAGGAATCTCCCAGGTGTAAAAACCCTGTTGGTGAATACACTGAATGTCCTGGACATCCTGAATTATGACAAGTTCATCATTACCCAGGAAGCTGCGAAAAAAGTAGAGGAGGTGTATGCATAATGAAAAGTCCTTATGACGTCATTATCCGCCCTGTTTTAACGGAAAAAAGCTATGATCAGCTGCAGGATAGAAAATACACCTTTATTGTAGATGTTCATGCCAATAAAACAGAGATCAAGCAGGCCATAGAGGAGATCTTTGGCGTGGAGGTAGAATCTGTTCGCACGATACGCAGACTGGGAAAAATGAAGCGACAAGGGATGTATCTGGGACGCCAGCCGAGTACGAAGAAAGCGATCGTTAAATTGACAGAGGATAGCAAGGGCATCGAGTTCTTTGAAGGAATGGCCCAGTAAAAGATGTCCGTCATTGTTACGAGCTGATGATGGCGAACAAGGTTAGGAGGGAAATACGATGGCAATAAAAAAATATAGACCGACTTCCCCGGCTAGACGTTTTATGTCCGTGACGAGCTTTGATGAGATTACCACGAATGAACCGGAGAAATCTCTCGTGGTGGAGTTGAAGAAAACCGGTGGAAGGAACTCCCAGGGTCGTATTACAGTCAGACACCGTGGGGGAGGAGCCAAGCGCAAATATCGTATTATCGATTTTAAGAGGGATAAGGATGGCATACCTGCAAAGGTAGCTACCATTGAGTATGATCCAAACCGGTCAGCCCATATTGCTCTTCTGCATTATGTTGACGGTGAAAAAAGGTATATTCTTGCACCCAACGGATTAAAGGTAGGGGATACCGTCATATCCGGCCCAGATGCGGATATCAAGGTTGGAAACGCACTACCCCTTGCCAACATTCCGACAGGTACGATGGTGCATAACGTGGAGTTGAGAAAAGGAGCGGGCGGTCAGCTGGTTCGTTCGGCAGGGGCTGCAGCCCAGTTGATGGCGAAGGAAGGAAAATACGCACAGCTGAGGCTTCCATCCGGAGAGGTCCGAATGGTTCTCTTGCAGTGCAAGGCTACCATTGGTCAGGTAGGAAACGTTGATCATGAGAACATGTCCATTGGGAAAGCCGGTCGGAAAAGACACATGGGCTTTCGTCCATCGGTACGTGGTGTCGTAATGAATCCTGTCGATCATCCCCATGGAGGCGGTGAGGGCAGGTCGCCAGTTGGATTGCCCAGTCCGGTGACCCCTTGGGGTAAACCCACTCTCGGATATAAGACGAGAAAGAAAAATAAGGATACCGACAAGTTCATCATTCGTCGAAGAGGTAAACGGTAATCTGCTGTCCTTGACAGCTAACGGATGAATGGAATTCGACAATCTGATTGATATCATTCATAAGTGATGATAAGGGAAGGAGGCAGTATCCATGAGCCGATCGGTCAAGAAGGGACCCTATGTAAGTGAGAGCTTGCTCAAAAAGATAGAAGAAATGAATAAATCCGGTGAAAAGAAAGTCATTAAGACCTGGTCGCGGGCTTCCACTATATTTCCTGAAATGGTAGGACATACGATTGCTGTACATGATGGAAGAAAGCATGTTCCTGTCTATATTACAGAAGATATGGTTGGACATAAACTAGGCGAGTTTGCTCCCACCCGAACCTTTAGGGGACACAGCGGTGGTTCTGAACGTTCAACCGGATTAAGGTAATAGGGAAGGAGGAAAATCAATGGCTACTCGAATGAGGGAAAAGGCAGAACAGAGAAAACAGAATAAGGACAAGAGACCTCGTGCCATTGCCCGGTATGTCCGAATTTCATCTCGTAAAGTGAAAGCCGTTATCGATTTGGTTCGGAATAAGAAGGTAGATGAGGCCCTTGCCATTCTTGAATATACACCCAAAGCTGCCTCGGTCGTGGTTTCAAAGCTTATCAAATCAGCCATTGCCAATGCAGAAAATAATTTGGAATTAGACCGTGACAACCTGTATGTGGCAGAGATTTACGCCAATCAGGGACCAACCCTGAAACGGATTCGCCCAAGGGCAAGGGGCATGGCTTACTGGATTCGAAAAAGGACCAGCCACATTACGGTTATTTTGGACGAAGTGAAATAACAAGGAGGGAAAGGAATGGGTCAGAAGGTTCATCCTCATGGTCAAAGGGTCGGCGTGATTAAGGATTGGGATGCCCGTTGGTATGCCGGTAAAAAGGATTTTGCCGATACTTTGATAGAAGATGTGAAGATAAGAAAGTTCTTGAAGCAGAAGTTATATGCTGCAGGAATTTCGAAGATAGAGATTGAAAGAGCCGCGAACCGAGTGAGGGTAAACATTTACACCGCCAAGCCCGGTATTGTGATTGGCAGGGGTGGCTCCGGTGTGGATGAAGTGAAGCGGAACCTTGAAAAAATGACCGGAAAAACCGTCATTGTAAATATTGTGGAAGTAAAAACTCCCGAAACCGATGCACAGCTGGTTGCTGAGAATATCGCTGCCCAGTTGGAAAGACGTATATCCTTCAGACGCGCTATGAAGCAGGCCATCGGACGGGCGATGAAGGCCGGTGCAAAAGGCATCAAGACTTCCTGTTCAGGACGTTTGGGAGGAGCGGAAATCGCCAGGACGGAATGGTATCATGAGGGCTCCATCCCGCTTCAGACCTTAAGAGCGGATATTGATTACGGCTTTGCTGAAGCCCATACTACCTACGGCCGCATTGGCGTGAAAGTATGGATCTATAAAGGAGAGGTTCTTCCAAAGTCCAAGAATGATGGGACGAAGGTAGTGGAAGGAGGGCGACGCTAATGTTAATGCCAAAAAGGGTAAAAAGAAGAAAAGTCCAGAGGGGACGGATGCGAGGCATCGCAACACGGGGCAACACCATTAGCTATGGACAGTATGGACTTATGGCTATGGATCCAGGCTGGATCACAAGCAATCAGATAGAGGCTGCTCGTGTTGCCATGACCCGTTTTACCAGGAGAGGCGGTAAAGTGTGGATCAAGATCTTCCCGGATAAACCCGTTACGCAAAAGCCTGCTGAAACACGAATGGGAAGTGGAAAAGGTTCACCTGAATACTGGGTGGCGGTTGTAAAACCCGGACGAATCATGTTTGAAATTGCCGGTGTTTCGGAGGAAATGGCGCGGGAAGCCCTTCGTTTGGCTGCTCACAAACTGCCTATCAAGTGCAAGTTTGTAAGACGGGAAGAATCGAATGAAATGGGTGGTGAAAGTAATGAAAGCTAGCCAGTTACGTGAACTTTCAACACAGGAGCTGAATGATCGTCTGAGAGAGTTGAAAAGTGAATTATTTAACCTGCGTTTTCAATTGGCAACCGGCCAGCTTCAAAACCCGATGAGAATCAGGGAGGTAAAGAGATCTATTGCTAGAGTGAAAACCATCCTTCGTGAAAGAGAGATTAAAGCGAAAGCTGTCGAGGCTTGATATGATCGCCGAAGAAAGGAGGAAATCCTGTGTCATCAGAAAGAGGAAAGCGCAAAGTTCGAATAGGGACTGTGGTTAGCAATAAAATGGATAAGACCATTGTCGTAGCGATTGAAACAATGGTAAAACATAAATTGTACGGAAAAATGATCAAACGCACCAAAAAACTCAAGGCCCATGATGAGGGGAATATCTGTCAGATTGGTGATCGGGTAAAGGTGATGGAAACCCGTCCCTTGAGCAAGGAAAAGCGTTGGAGATTGGTTGAAATAGTGGAAAAAGCTCAATAACAGTACGAATCCGAAAGGAGGGCACGAATATGATCCAACCAGAAAGCCGTCTGAAGGTTGCTGATAATACCGGTGCCAAAGTGATCAAATGTATCCGGGTACTGGGCGGCTCCTTTAGAAGATATGGAAATATCGGTGATGAAATCATCGCTTCTGTTAAACAAGCAACACCCGGCGGTGTTGTTAAAAAAGGTGAAGTCGTTCGAGCGGTTATTGTACGGTCTAAAAAGGGAATTGGCAGGAATGACGGAACATATATCAGATTCGACGATAATGCCGCTGTCATCATAAATGATCAAAAACAGCCCAGGGGCACACGTATCTTTGGTCCTGTTGCCAGGGAGCTTCGAGAGAAAGACTATATGCGAATTATTTCTCTGGCCCCTGAAGTACTGTAAAGGAGGTGGCTGTCATGACAACACCAAGGAAATTGCGACTGCGCACGGGCGATTCTGTTGTTATCATTTCAGGTAAGGATAAAGGGAAAAAGGGGAAGATCCTAAAAGCTCTTCCGAAAGAAGGTAAAATCGTCGTTGAAGGCGTAAATGTTGTAACAAAGCATCAAAAGCCCAGGGGAATGGATCAACCGGGAGGTAAAATCCATCAGGAAGCGCCCATTTATGCTTCCAAGGCGATGCTCCTCTGCGGCAAGTGCAACAAAGGTACAAGAATCGCTTATAAAATTTTAGATGATAACACCAAGGTTCGCGTATGTAAACACTGTGGCGAGACTTTTTCACAATAAACTTGTCTGAAGGGAGGTAACAAGCATGCCAAGATTGAAAGACAAATATCTAAACGAAGTAGTTCCTGCTCTTCAACAGAAATTCGGTTACAAGAACATCCACGAAGTTCCCAAACTGGAAAAGATCGTGGTCAATATGGGAATCGGTGATGCAAAAGAAAATCCGAGATTTCTGGAAGCTGCAGTCAATGACTTGGCAACCATTACCGGGCAAAAGCCTGTGGTCACAAAAGCAAAAAAATCGGTTGCTGCCTTTAAGGTAAGGGCCGGTATGAATATTGGTGCAAAGGTTACTCTGAGGAGCAACCGCATGTATGAGTTTGCAGATAAGCTTTTTAATATTGCCTTCCCTCGTGTCAGGGACTTCAGAGGTCTGTCCAACAAGTCCTTTGATGGCAGGGGAAATTATTCCATCGGTATCAGGGAGCAATTGATATTCCCTGAGGTTGACTATGATAAGGTAGAAAAGGTTCGCGGGATGGACATTACTTTTGTAACCAGCGCAAAGACCGACGAAGAAGCCTATGAGCTATTGCGACTCTTAGGAATGCCGTTCAGTCAAGCATAGAGGGAGGGAAATAAGTGGCGAAGAAAAGCATGATCAATAAACAGCAGCGGAAACCGAAGTTCTCAACGAGAGCGTATACCAGATGTCGCATTTGCGGTCGTCCCCGCGCTGTCCTGAGAAAGTTTGGCGTATGTCGTATCTGCTTTAGAGAACTGGCTTATAAGGGGCAAATACCCGGTGTCAGAAAAGCCAGCTGGTAAGCCGGGAATGCGGAAGGAGGTTATACAATGGTATCTGATCCTATTGCCGATATGTTAACACGTATTCGGAATGCAATTGTTGCGAAGCACGAAGTTGTAGATATCCCTGCTTCAAATGCGAAGAGGGCTATTGCAGATATATTGTTGGCTGAGGGCTATATCAAGGGTTTTGAACTGATCGATGACGGCAAACAGGGCGTGCTGAAGATCACATTAAAGTACGGTCCCAATAAGGAAAGGGTTATTTCCGGCCTGAAACGAATCAGCAAACCCGGACTCAGAGTATATGCCAAGAAGGATGAAGTACCCAGGGTTCTCAAAGGATTGGGAATTGCCATTATTTCGACTTCGAAGGGTATCATGACGGATAAGGAAGCCCGGAAGTTGGGTATTGGTGGAGAGGTAATGGCTTATATCTGGTAAGACCGGCATGAAGAATCATCGCATGTGGAGGTGTGTATATGTCTAGAATCGGAAAGCTTCCGGTTGAGCTTCCCAGCGGGGTTTCCTGTGTCATCGACAACGACAATGTTGTGACCGTCAAGGGACCCAAAGGACAGCTCAGTCAGAAGATTCATAAGGATATCAAGGTTACCCAGGAAGATAATCAAATTGTTGTTACGAGGCCCAGTAACAGCAAACCCCATAAATCCCTCCATGGCTTATCCAGATCCCTGATTGCAAACATGGTAGAGGGGGTAACAAAGGGATATGAGAAGAGTCTGGAACTGAACGGGGTAGGGTACAGAGCCCAGAAGCAGGGCAAAAAACTGGTTTTGACCGTTGGATACTCCCACCCTGTAGAGGTAGAGGAGCCTGAAGGGATTCAGATTGAAGTTCCTGCTCCCAATAAGATCGTCGTCAAGGGGATCGATAAGCAATTGGTCGGAGCTACTGCTGCAAATATTCGCAGTGTGCGAAAGCCTGAACCTTATTTGGGTAAGGGGATTAAGTATGAGAATGAGACCATCCGCCGTAAGGTAGGAAAGGCCGGTAGCTAGTAGGAAGGAGTGAAAAAGGGTGATTATTAAGCAGGATAGGAATGTGAAACGAAAAATTCGTCACGCTCGCGTCCGCAAAAAGATAAGTGGAACGGCTGAGAAACCGCGAATGAATGTATTTCGAAGCTTGAGTCATATATATGTTCAGATCATCAATGATGAGGTTGGCCATACCCTTGCTTCCGCTTCTACTTTGGACCCTGAGATCAGAGATAAGGCAAAACAGGTAACTAAGAAGGAAGCAGCGAAAATGGTAGGCGGGCTGGTTGCCAAGAGGGCTTTGGAAAAGGGAATCGAAGAGGTTGTTTTCGATCGCGGCGGTTATATCTATACCGGTCGTGTAGCCGAAGTCACCGCAGGAGCCCGCGAAGCCGGCTTGAAATTCTAAAAGAGAAGGAGGGAAATTGATGCAGCGAATCGACGCAAGCACACTGGACTTAAAGGAAAGACTTGTTTCTATAAATCGTGTTGCTAAGGTTGTTAAAGGTGGACGGAATTTTCGTTTTAGCGCTTTGGTGGTTGTAGGAGATGAAAACGGTCATGTAGGCGTTGGATTGGGAAAGGCCACTGAAATACCGGAAGCGATCCGGAAGGCTGTGGAACGTGCCAAAAAGGCCTTGATCAAGGTACCCATGGATGGAACCACCATTCCCCATGAAGTTGTGGGAACTTTTGGCAGGGGCAAAGTCCTCCTTTTACCGGCTTCAGAAGGTACCGGAGTTATTGCAGGCGGACCGGTACGGGCGGTGCTGGAGTCGGCCGGAATAAAGGATATACTGACCAAGTCCCTTGGTTCCAATAATCCCATTAATGTGGTCAATGCTACGATGGAGGGATTACGCTCCTTAAAGACTGCCGAAGAGGTGGCCAGACTTCGTGGTAAATCTGTTGAGGATTTGCTAGGTTAGGAGGGGACAGGATTGGCAAAGTTGAAGATTACTTTAGTAAGGAGCACAATCGGATGTTTGAAGAAACAGATCGACACGGTGAAGGCTCTGGGACTTCATAAGATCCGTAGTGAAGTGATTCATAGCGATACCCCTGAGATTCGGGGCATGATCAATAAAGTAAGCCATTTAGTAGAAGTTGAGCAGATAGATGACTGAAGGAGGTGCAACAATGAAACTCCATGAGTTGAAACCAGCAGAAGGTTCCCGAAAGGCACCCAAGAGGGTGGGAAGAGGCCCAGGTTCCGGTTTCGGAAAGACCTCCGGACGTGGTCAAAAGGGCCAGAAGGCAAGAAGCGGTGGCGGAGTCCGGCCCGGGTTCGAAGGCGGACAGATGCCTTTAACCAGACGTTTACCGAAACGGGGGTTTACAAACATCTTTTCGAAGGTTTATGCCGAGGTGAATGTGTCAAAGCTGGAGGCTTTTGACAACGATACGGTTGTTACCCCTGAACTCCTGCTGGAAAAGGGCGTTATTAGGAAAGTACACGATGGCGTGAAGATATTGGGCAATGGTAACTTAACCAAAAAATTAACGGTTAAGGCCACAAAATTCAGCAAATCAGCCCAAGAGAAGATTGAGGCTGTCGGAGGAAAGATAGAGGTGATCTGAGATGTTTGAAACCCTCAGGAATGCCTGGAAAATAGACGATCTGAGAAAAAAGATCATATATACCCTTTTGCTCCTGCTGGTCTACAGGATAGGTACTTTTGTACCGGTACCCGGTGTGGATAGGGCGTTTATTGCTGAGATGGTGAGCCGATTTGGTATTTTGGGCTTGCTGGATATCATCAACGGAAGCTCTCTTTCCAACTTCACCATTTTTGCCATGGGTATCACCCCTTACATCAATGCATCCATCATCATGCAGCTTTTGACGGTGGCTATCCCGAAGCTGGAAGCCCTGGCAAAAGAGGGGGAGGAAGGCCGCAAGAAAATTGCCCAGTACACAAGGTATTTTGCTGTAGTGCTGGCCTTTATACAATCGATCGGAATCATCCTTGGTCTGGGAAGAGGAGCGGTTATCGAAGCAAGCTTTTGGAACTACCTGACCATCGGTTTGACTTTGACAGCCGGCACTGCCTTTATTATATGGTTGGGTGAGCGCATTACAGAGAATGGTATTGGGAACGGCATGTCCCTCATCATTTTTGTAGGGATTATTGCCCGCTTGCCCGTACTGGTGGTCCAAACCGTTCAGGGCCTTATTGCCCAAACCATTCAGTTCTGGATGATTCTCCTCATTATTTTGGGAACCTTGATCATGGTGGCCGGTGTCGTATTTGTCGACCTTGGCCAACGGAGGATCCCAATCCAGTATGCAAAGCGAATGGTAGGCAGGAAGATGTACGGGGGTCAAAGCACCCATATTCCTATGAAGGTGAATTCCTCCGGTGTTCTGCCCCTGATTTTTGCCATTTCCTTTGTATCTTTTCCCGGGATGATCACCCAATTTTGGCCAAACAGCGCTTTCAGCCTGTGGTATAATAAATACCTGGGAACGGGTACCGTTGCATATGGCATTATCTACGCTCTATTGATTATTGGATTTACGTTCTTCTATACGACCATCACTTTTAATCCGGTAGAAATTGCGAACAACTTGAAGCAGTACGGAGGTTTCATTCCGGGCATACGACCCGGTAAACCTACATCCGATTATTTATCACGGATTTCAAATCGTATAACATTCTTCGGAGCCATATTCCTTGCATTGGTCGCTGTACTTCCCATGATATTCACTAACATTACCGGTATGCAATCTCCTTTTGGAGCAACAGGTATTCTGATTGTGGTAAGTGTGGCTTTGGAAACGACCAAGCAGATAGAGGCCCAGATGTTAATGCGTCATTATAGAGGATTCTTGAAATAAATCACGCTGGCTTCCAGGGCCGGTTACCGGAACAGATCCGTTCAACGCTTGGTAACTGGCTGCTGGGGACTGGCATAGTCAACAGGAGGGAATTATGAAGATCGTTTTGCTGGGGCCTCCGGGTGCTGGGAAGGGAACCCAGGCCGTTCGTATCAGCGAAGAATACCATATTCCCCATATTTCTACGGGGGATATATTCCGAAAAGCCTTCAAAGACGGAAGTGAAATCGGGAAAAAAGCGAAGGCTTATGTGGAGAAGGGACTGTTGGTTCCTGATGAAATCGTAGTAGAAATTGTGGATGAACGGTTAAAGCAGGAAGATTGCAAAGAAGGATACCTGCTGGATGGATTTCCTCGGACCTTGGCACAGGCTGTCGCCTTGGATGAAAGGGAAAGCCTCGATGTGGTGTTCAACATCGACGTGCCTACACAGCAATTGATAGAACGTATCACCGGACGGCGGGTATGTCGAAACTGTGGATCCACATACCATGTCATCAGCCTTCCCTCCAAGGAAGAAGGAAAGTGTGATGTCTGCTCAGGGGATTTGTATCAAAGGGACGATGATAAAATCGATACGGTGACAAATCGCCTGGATGTGTACAATAACCAGACCAAGCCCCTTATCGACTATTATCAGGAGAAGGGAATTCTTGTTTCCATCGATGGGCAGCAGGATATCGAAAAGGTGTTTCTCGATATCAGAAATGTTTTAGGAGAGAGAATGAATGATCATTCTTAAATCGGATCATGAGATTCAACTGATGAGAAAGGCGGGCAAGATCGTTGCAGGCGCCCATGAATCCGTAAAAAAAGCCATCCGTCCCGGTGTCACGACGAAGGAGCTTGATGCCATTGCGGAAGATTATATCCGGGGTCGTGGCGCGATCCCTGCCTTCAAGGGCTATAACGGCTATCCTCGTAACATTTGTACTTCTATAAATGAAGAGGTCGTCCATGGCATACCCAGCGATCGAATGTTGAAAGACGGCGATATCATCAGTATCGATATCGGAGCCGTTGTTGACGGATATTACGGAGATTCCGCCAAGACTCATCCGGTAGGGAATGTTTCCGAAGAAGCGTTAAGGTTGATTCAGGTCACAAGACAATCCTTTTATGAGGGTTTGAAGTTTGCTCGCTTTGGCCAGCGGTTGTATGATATTTCTCATGCAGTACAGAGCTATGTAGAAGCAAACGGCTATTCGGTTGTACGCTCCTATGTGGGCCATGGGATTGGCCAGCAGATGCATGAGGATCCTCAAGTACCTAACTTTGGGAGGCCGAGCAGAGGACCTCGCCTGCGTTCCGGTATGACCTTAGCCATTGAGCCCATGGTGAATATGGGCAGCTATGAGGTGGAAACCCTGTCCAATGGCTGGACAGTGGTCACGACAGATGGCATGCTTTCAGCCCATTATGAGCATACCATTGCCATAACCGAAGGTGATCCCATTATACTGACGCTTCCATAAGGAGGGTGTATCATGGAGAATAGCTTGGAAATTGGCAGAGTCGTCATGTCAAAGGCGGGTCGGGATCGCGGCAGATACTTTGTTGTGGTTGAAAAGTTGGATGAGAATTATGTCATGATCGCAGATGGCGATTTGCGAAAAATTGATAAAGCGAAGAAAAAGAAATACAAGCACCTGAAGGCGAAAAAGGAATTAATTTCTAGTATACAGGCAAAAATACTAAGTGGCGAACCTGTTTTAGATTCAGAAATCAGACGCAGCCTTGAGGCTTTGGGTTATAATAAGAGAATTCCTGAAGGTAAGGAGGAGTGATATCTTGTCCAAAGAGGATGTAGTTGAGGTAGAAGGTACTGTCATTGAGGCGCTGCCGAATGCTATGTTTAGAGTAGAACTGCCCAACGGTCATGTTGTATTGGCTCATATATCCGGCAAATTGCGAATGAATTTTATACGGATTATTGAAGGAGATAAAGTAACGGTTGAGCTTTCCCCTTATGATCTGAATCGTGGAAGAATCGTTTGGCGTGGAAAGGCAAGATAAAGCATGTTATGATAGAAGGCAAGTCAAATTAAGGAGGGTAAGAAGATGAAAGTCAGACCATCCGTAAAACCGATATGCGAGAAATGTAAGATCATCAAGCGCAAAGGACGCGTTATGGTAATTTGTGAGAATCCCAGGCATAAACAAAGACAGGGCTGATGGGAGATGCTTTTGAAACTGTATTTCCTAGGGCGCGGCTGCATAGTTTGATTCTATGACCTATGGAGATATAATCTATACAATCATCCTACATGATAAAAACTGGAGGTGTAACAAGGCATGGCAAGAATTTCAGGAGTGGATTTGCCCAGAGAGAAAAGGGTTGAGGTTGGCTTAACCTATATCTATGGGATTGGCCGTAAGAAGGCCAGTGAAATTTTGGCTGCAACAGGCGTAAATCCTGATACCAGAGTACGGGATTTAACTGAATCTGAAGTCACAAAATTAAGGGAATATATCGATAGGAATCTAAAGGTTGAAGGTGATCTTCGAAGAGAGGTTTCCCTCAGCATCAAGCGTCTTATGGAGATAGGTTCCTACAGAGGTATTCGTCATCGTAGGGGGCTTCCTGTCCGCGGTCAGAGCACGAAGCAGAATGCACGAACCCGTAAGGGGCCCAAGAGGGCTATCGGAAGGAAAAAATAGAGGATAGGAGGATCATGAATGGCTAAGGTAAGAAGAGGTGCAAGAAGACGCCGTGAGCGTAAGAATATAGAGCGGGGGGCTGCTCACATCCGTTCATCGTTCAATAATACCATCGTGACCATTACCGACACGGCAGGAAACGCCATTTCGTGGGCAAGTGCCGGTGGTTTAGGCTTCAGAGGCTCCAGAAAAAGCACTCCTTTTGCTGCCCAGATGGCGGCTGAGACGGCTGCGAAAGCTGCTATGGAGCATGGTCTGAGAACGGTAGAAGTATATGTAAAGGGGCCGGGATCCGGTCGTGAAGCTGCAATACGTTCTTTGCAGGCTGCCGGATTGGAAGTAAGTCTTATCAAGGACGTTACGCCCATTCCCCATAATGGTTGTCGTCCCCCGAAACGCAGAAGAGTCTAAGATAGGGAGGTAATAGAATGGCAAGATATACAGGTGCTGTATGCCGACTGTGCCGAAGGGAAGGGATGAAACTCTACCTCAAAGGGGAACGTTGCTACACTGAAAAATGCAGCATTACCCGTCGCCCCACACCTCCGGGACAGCACGGACAAAGCAGAAGAAAAGTTTCCGAATATGGTCTTCAGCTTCGTGAAAAGCAAAAGGCAAGACGTATATACGGCGTTTTAGAAAACCAGTTTGAGAAATATTTCGAAATGGCAGAACGTATGAAGGGAATCACCGGTGAAAATCTGCTGCAGCTGCTGGAAAGAAGACTGGACAACGTGGTCTATCGTCTTGGATTTGCTTCTTCCAGGGCCCAGGCCAGGCAATTCGTCCGTCATGGACACATCCGGGTCAACGGTAAAAAGGTGAATATTCCTTCTTATCTGGTCAATGTCGGTGAGACGATCAGTGTGAAAGAAAACAGCAGGGATATTGACCGCTTTAAGGAAGCCCGTGAAGGTACAAGCAGGATTGTTCCGAAATGGCTTGAAGTGGACAGCGGGAATTTGGAAGGGAAAGTTGTTGCGCTTCCGGTTCGCGAAGATATTGATATGGAACTGCAAGAACATCTTATCGTCGAGTTGTACTCCAGATAATTTGTATGGGGTCAGTTTCTGCTATTTCATCATGACGGGATGAAATAAACAAATGTGAAATGTGCTTAGATATGTAGAATCAGTTGCCCTCGTAATAAATGTCATCCAAATAGGTTATGAGGAGGGTTTGTTTAATGATTGAAATCGAGAAGCCGAGGATTGAGTGTGTCGAACAAAGTGAAGATAACCGCTATGGTAAGTTTGTCGTAGAACCCCTTGAAAGGGGGTATGGCATCACCCTGGGGAATTCCCTTCGCAGGATCCTCTTATCGTCCCTTCCCGGCGTCGCCGTTACTTCCGTGAGAATAGACGGTGTGCTTCATGAGTTCTCTACCATCCCTGGAGTAACAGAGGACGTGACGGAAATCATCCTGAATTTGAAGGATCTGTCCGCCAAGCTGTATACGGATGAACCGAAAACGATCACCATCAATGCCCAGAGAGAAGGGGAAATCAAAGCAGGGGATATCATTGCAGATGCGGATGTGGAGATTCTGAATCCTGACCTCCATATCGCCAGCTTGAATGAGGACGGCAAGCTCTTCATGGAAATTACCCTGGAGAAAGGAAGGGGCTATGTTTCAGCGGAGAGGAATAAAAAGCCCGGTCAGCCCATTGGCTTGATTCCTGTGGATTCCATCTTTACCCCCGTCAGGAGGGTGAACTACACGGTTGAAGATACCCGTGTAGGCCAGGCAACAGACTTTGACAAGCTGACTCTGGAAGTGTGGACAAACGGAAGCATTCGGCCAAACGAAGCCACCAGCCTTGGCGCCAAGATTTTAAGCGAGCATTTGATGCTGTTTATCAACCTGACCGAGCATGTCAATGATGTGGAGATCATGGTTGAGAAGGAAGAAGACAAGAAAGAGAAGGTTCTTGAGATGACTGTCGAAGAACTGGATCTTTCCGTACGTTCATATAACTGCCTGAAGCGGGCAGGAATTAACACTGTAGAAGAGCTGACACAGCGAACTGAAGAAGATATGATGAAGGTTCGTAACCTTGGGAAAAAATCCCTTGAGGAAGTACAGTCAAAGCTGGCTGCCCTTGGATTAAGTTTAAAGAAAAGTGACGAATGACCTTAGAAAGGGAGGGATACCATGGCTTCTAATCGTAAATTAGGTAGACCGAGCGATCAAAGAAAAGCTATGCTGCGTTCCTTGGTAACCTCTTTGATCTGGAACGGGAAGATAAAGACTACCGAGACCAGAGCAAAGGAAGTTCGCAGCATTGCTGAAAAGCTCATTACCCTAGCCGTGAAAGAATATGACAATACCGTGACAGTAACCAAGGAATACAACAATGAAAAGGGACAAACGGTATCAATAGACGTAACAAACGACAGTCCTTCCAAGCTTCATGCACGAAGGCAGATCATGGCTTATCTCTATGATTTGCCGGAACCGAAGCGGAAGGATGAGAGCAAGAGGGAGTATTACGAGAGAACGAAGGATATCAAGCATCCTGTTGTTGAAAAACTGTTCAATGAGATTGCTCCCAAGTACCGCGAGAGAATGGAGGAAAAGAATGGCCAGGGCGGCGGATACACTCGCATCCTGAAGCTGGGACCCAGACGGGGCGATGCTGCTGAAATGGTTATTCTGGAGCTTATATAGAAAAATAAACGATAAATTGGAAACTAGATAGATGATAGCCCTTTACAGGTCTGTCACTGATTCTAGTTTCTTTTATTCTGGTTGATTTTTCATTTTGTCATTCCCCTTTCTCCGAGTTGTGATATAATAATTGGATAAGAAAAACCGACGACAAAAAGGTAGCAGGGAAAGGAGATACTCGTGAATGCGATAATCAAAACCGATCAGCTGGTATACGAATACACTCAACAGGACGAAAGAGAAATCGCCGCCCTGAAATCTGTTTCATTAGAAATAAAAAAGGGAGAATTTGTGGTCATCATCGGCCACAACGGCTCCGGCAAATCGACCCTGGCCAAGCATTTTAATGCCCTTTTCAAGCCCACTAAAGGAACGGTATGGGTCAAAGGAATGGATACCTCCGATGAAGAGAATGTCTGGAAAATTCGTCAGGAGGCTGGAATGGTGTTTCAGAATCCCGATAATCAGATTGTAGCAACGGTGGTGGAAGAAGATGTGGCCTTTGGTCCCGAGAATCTTGGGATTCCTCCGAAGGATATCAGGGAGCGGGTGGACCGGGCCCTTGCTACGGTAAGCATGTCTTCTTACGCCAATGCCGCACCCCACATGCTCTCCGGCGGACAGAAGCAGCGGATTGCTATTGCTGGGATTATTGCCATGAAACCGGAGATCATTATCCTGGACGAACCAACAGCCATGCTGGATCCTTCGGGTCGGAGGGAGGTCATGGAGACCATCCACCGCCTGAATAAGGAAGAAAACATCACCATTGTGCATATTACCCACTTCATGGAGGAAGCCATTGATGCCGACAGGGTCATTGTGATGGAAGAGGGAAAGGTGGTTATGGACGGAACGCCCAGGGAGGTGTTCGCCCGGGTGGAGGAATTGAAACAGATCGGCCTGGATGTGCCGGAAATGACGGAGCTGGCATACCTGCTTCGCAAGGAAGGCTTGCCTATTCCTCAGGATACGATACGAGTGGAAGAGATGGTGGAGTTATTATGTCAATACTTATAGAAGGCTTGACCCATATATATATGCAGGACAGCCCCTTTGAATCAACTGCAATTGAAGATATTAACCTGACAATCGAAGATGGAGAATTCATTGGCTTGATTGGGCATACCGGGTCGGGGAAATCAACACTGATACAGCATTTGAACGGTCTGCTAAAGCCTACCCGGGGCAAGATCGTTGTACAGGGGATCAATCTAAGAGACAAAGGGGTCTCCATGAAGAAGATTCGCCAACAGGTCGGTTTGGTCTTTCAATATCCGGAGCACCAGCTCTTTGAAGAAACCGTCTATAAGGATGTGGCCTTTGGACCGACCAATCTGGGCCTATCTCCCCAGGAGGTAGAGGAACGGGTAAGGGAGTCCATCCAAATGGTAGGCCTGGACTATGAGAGCATTAAGGACAGGTCCCCCTTCGAGATCAGCGGGGGACAGCGGCGCCGGGTAGCCATTGCCGGTGTGCTGGCCATGCAGCCCTCCATCCTCATTCTCGATGAACCGACTGCAGGCCTGGATCCCAGGGGACGGGATGAGATCCTCTCCCTGATTAAGGATTTGCATCGCAAGAAAGGGAATGCCATCATCCTGGTGTCCCACAGTATGGAGGACATCTCCAGAATGGTAGACCGCATCATTGTGATGAATAAGGGCAGGATAGCCTTGATTGGAAAACCGGCCGAAATCTTTGCCCAGGCAGAGCTGCTGGAAGAAATCGGCCTGGGAGTGCCCCAAACCACCAAACTGGTTCGTGCCTTGAACAAGGCGGGCAAAAATCTCCCTACCGATGTGTTCAGGTTAGAGGATATCAGTAAGCTGATTATGGAAAGAATAAGGAGCAAAGAAAATGCTTAAGGATATAACCATAGGACAATATTTCCCAGGAGAGTCTACCATTCATAAGCTGGATCCCAGGGTCAAGATCGTTTTGACCTTTGCATTCATTATTCTGATTTTTTTCGTTCAAAGCTACTGGGCTTATTTGGGCATCCTGGTCTATATCGGCGCAGTCACATTGCTTTCCCGGATTCCCGTCCGATATCTGCTGAGAGGGTTAAAGCCCCTTCTCTTCATCATCGTCCTGACCTTTGTGATTAACGTCTTCTTTACCAGCGGTGAACGGCTGATTTTCAAATGGTGGTTCATCGCCCTGACCTGGGAGGGAATCCATCAAGCCCTTTTTATGGCCTTGCGTCTCATTTTTCTGGTGGTGGGGACCTCGTTGCTGACCCTTACGACCTCGCCCATTGCCTTGACGGATGGAATCGAACAGCTGTTGAATCCTTTGAAAGCCATCAAGTTCCCGGCCCATGAACTGGCTATGATGATGACCATTGCCCTGCGCTTTATACCCACCCTGCTGGAGGAGACGGATAAGATCATGAAGGCTCAAATGGCCAGGGGAGCAGATTTCGAAAGCGGGAACATTTTGCAGAGGGCGCAGAGTCTTGTACCCCTGCTGGTGCCCTTGTTCATCAGTGCTTTCCGGCGGGCGGATGAGCTGGCCATGGCCATGGAATCCCGTTGTTATCGGGGAGGGGGAAACCGGACCCGGATGAAAACCCTTCGGATCCATGTCCGGGACTACTATGCAGGACTGTTCACCCTATTGCTGATCCTCTTCGTCCTGTGGGATGGATATATCCGCTAAAGGATAAATCCGCTTATGGATGGCTGGGAGGAGGTATATATGCCCAATATTAAGCTGGTCATCGAATATGACGGCACCGGATATGGGGGCTGGCAAAAACAAAAGAACGCTGTGACCGTTCAGGAAACCCTGGAGGATGCCCTGCAGCGGATAACGGGTGAAAAAAATACTGTGATCGGTGCCGGAAGGACCGACAGCGGGGTGCATGCCCTGGGTCAGGTGGCGAATTTTCATACCCAATCGTCCATACCGCCCGAACGTTTTGCTTATGCCCTTAACGCCGTTCTGCCTCCGGATATCCGAATCAAAGCCTCCGAGCAGGTGCCGGAAGACTTCCATGCCCGGTATTCCGCAACAGGTAAGAAGTACAGGTACTCTATCCATAACCATGTTCACGGCACGGCCATTGACAGGAATACAAGCTACCATGTAAGGGAAAAATTATCTGTAAAGGAAATGGAAGAGGCTGCAAGTTTTCTGATCGGCACCCATGACTTCAAGTCCTTCTGTGCGGCGGGCAGCTCTGTCAAAACCACCGTCCGCACCGTTCAACAGGCTTTTTTTCAACAGGAAGGCAGTCGGATTGATTTCTACATCGAAGGAAACGGCTTCTTATATAATATGGTGCGTATCATTGCAGGCACACTGATTGAGGTGGGAAAAGGAAAGCGGAAGCCGGGTGAAATGAGCGGGATTATTGAGGCCAGGGACCGGAGAATGGCGGGACCTACCGCACCGGCAAAAGCCCTGTGTCTGTTGGAAGTCATGTATGAAAATTCTTGAAAAAATTTGAAAAAATTCAGCTTGACACGTACAGTACCATGTATTAGAATGTTATTATGTGCAAATTAGGTCCACTAGCCCCGGATCTTAAGATATACGGTATCTATTCACTATCGGAAAGAGGAGGTTACCTGATGAAAACATACATGGCCAATGCCCAGAACGTGCAAAGAAAATGGTATGTTGTGGATGCGGATGGCAAGACATTGGGCCGTTTGGCCAGTCAAGTTGCCACCATCCTTCGTGGAAAACATAAACCTACCTATACACCCCATGTTGATACAGGGGATCACGTAATTGTATTGAATGCGGAGAAGGTTGTGCTGACGGGTAAAAAGCTGGATCAGAAGCTTTACCGTCGTCATTCCCAGTACCCAGGAGGTTTAAAGGAAATACCTTATCGTCGACTGATCGCTACAAGGCCCGAGTTTGTCGTGTATGAAGCTGTCCGAGGGATGCTGCCCCATAATAGCTTGGGGAGAGCCATGCTCAAGAAGCTTCGCATATACAGAGGTTCAGAGCACAAACACCAGGCTCAAAAGCCTGAAGTCTTGGATTTTTAGTCTGGGAAGGAGGGGAAGACATACATGGCTAAAATTCAATATCTAGGAACCGGAAGACGTAAGAAAGCCGTTGCACAGGTACGCCTGGTACCTGGTGATGGAAAGATCATTATAAATAATAGAGACATTGATGATTACTTCGGATTGGAAACCTTGAAGCTGATCGTTCGGCAGCCCTTAAACCTCACAGACACCTTATCAAAATTCGATGTTCTGGCGAATGTGCGTGGGGGTGGTTTCACCGGACAGGCAGGAGCCATTCGTCATGGCATTGCACGGGCTCTTGTAAAAGCTGACGATGATCTGAAGCCCGCACTGAAAAAGGCAGGCTTCCTGACAAGGGACCCCAGAATGAAGGAAAGAAAGAAGTACGGTCTGAAGGCAGCCCGAAGGGCTCCCCAGTTCTCCAAGAGATAATTACTTGTCCATTTGCTTTCAAGTTTGCTTATTGCAAGCGCACAACCGTCATAGGTTCAGATACCTTTGGCGGTTTTTTTATCTGAAAAATCCTTATAAGATTGCAGATAGATGAGGTATTATACCGCATATAGTCTATTTTAGAATACCCATTTTGCCTACAGCTGCTTAATGGGTATTTTTTGTCCCAAATTTCTGATATATCTTTGATATTAATAGAAGATTTATCTTGCATAAAACACACTTAATGAAAATTAGATTTGATGTGAAAAAGACAGAAATAAACGGAAAAAACAAGGGAAACCCATTAGTCTGTAATCCTATTGGATAGATTGACTAAGACGGATAAGTTTATTTGTAGAAATGCTTCGCATTTGAATTTTGCTTTTTCCTGCATTTGGATATAAATAATGGTATAATGATGCATATAGAAGTGGCCACGAAGAAGAGGTGACATGGAAAAACATGACAGAATATAGATCAACACTTAAGACAAGATCTTATCTTTATTTAGAACTAAAAAAGGCCGCAAGCCTTTATTTACAAGGCTTTTCAACAGATGATATAAAACAAAAGGCATTGGATGAAAACATATTTTCATTAAATTCAGAGAACAGAATTAATGAAATTGCTTCAACCGTTTCGGAAAGACTAGAAGCCTTGGATGAAATGTTACTTGATAAATTAGTAAATGGAAACCTTGAAACAAGCAAACAGGTAGCCCTATATGCTATTTTGAAAACAGACAGGCTTTTTTTGAGTTCATGCAGGAGGTATATAGAGAGAAATACCTGATTAGAGATTATTTAATTACAGATAAGGATTTTGCTATCTTTTTTCAAAGAAAAGCAGAACAAAGTCAAAAAGTGGCAGAGTGGAAAGATTATACCTTTTATAAATTAAAGCAGGTTTACAAAAGAATCTTAACTGAAGCCGGATTTGTAAAGAAGAATAAAAAAGATGTTGAAATAACCAGACCCTTAATGGAGCAAGAATTAATAGATCATTTAAATGAAAAAGGTGATGGCATATACCTGCAGGCTATGTTAGGAGGGATATAAATGAAGACCATTTATGAAAGGCTTGATGAGATTCTACCTATTATTACAGATAAAAGATTTAGGGAGAACAAAGGATTAGGCAATGAAATAGGCTACTACATTTTTGATTATGATCCTGAGGATGAAATCATTGTTAGAGAACATATAAAGTTCTTAAAACAGAAAATAAATAATGATGGAATGGATTTTTCTATTAGAGAAATTGACCTTTATGAAATAATGATTGAAATATTAGCGGAAAAGGGATATTTGAAGAAAGTCTTTGAAATGGAGAAGAAAAAAGGTACAGATGCAATCCTTAAACCCATAAAGAATACTTTAAGGCTCACCCAGAAAAATGATTTAGTTGTAGAGTATATCAGAGAAAGAGTACAGGAAAATGATATTGTTTTCTTAACAGGTGTGGGGAAAATATGGCCTATTATCCGATCTCACACTATTTTAAATGTACTACATTCTGTAATAGATCATGTGCCTTTAATCATGTTTTATCCTGGGACGTATTCAGATCAAGACTTAAATCTTTTTGATGAAATTTCTGACCAAAACTATTATAGGGCTTTTAAACTGGTAGAAAGATAGGGGAGGGAATTGGACTATGAAATTAAAGAAAATGTTTCATAAGGAAATTGATAGGGATATTAAGGCGTTATTAAGATTGGACAAGATGATGATGCCAATGTTCACCAAGAGTTGGAGGAATATGTAGTTACTAGAGAATTAGGCTAGACATTTTAGCACTTTTTTTGAGGCCTACAGAGAAGCGATTAATAATTATACTGACAAAATGGGAGTTTGGATATCAGGATTCTTTGGTTCCGGTAAATCCCATTTCTTAAAGATTTTATCTTATCTTCTTGAGAATAAAGAGGTAAAGGGTAAACGTGCTATATCCTATTTTGACGATAAAATAGAGGATGCTTCCGTTTTAGCAGATATCAAAGCCTCAGGGGATGTAAGTGCCGATGTTATTTTATTTAACATAGATTCAAAAGCCGATTCAGATTCTAGAACTAATAAGGAATCAATAGTAAATGTATTCAATAAAGTGTTCAATGAAATGCAAGGTTTCTGCGGATCTTTGCCATGGCTTGCAGATCTTGAAGCACAAATGGTTAAAGAAGGTTCTTATGAAGCCTTTAAGTCAAGATTTGAGGAATTATCAGGGGAATCATGGATTGAAGCAAGAGAAGATTTTTATTTTGAAGAAGATAATATAGTTCAGGCACTGGCAGATACAACTAAAATGAGTATAGAAGCAGCCCGAAATTGGTACAACAAGGCTGAAGATAACTACTCTTTAAGTGTTGAAAAGTTCGCTAATAAAGTAAAAGAATATATTGAGTCCAAGGACAGAGAGCACCATGTCATCTTTTTGGTGGATGAGATGGGTCAATACATAGGGGATGATGTAGGCTTAATGCTTAACCTGCAGACAGTTGTTGAAGATTTAGGAACTTATTGTGGGGGTAAAGCGTGGGTTATTGTAACCTCACAGCAAGATATAGATACTGTTACGAAGGTAAGGGGTAATGACTTTTCTAAAATCCAAGGCAGATTTAATACAAGACTTAGTTTATCCAGTGCCAACGTGGATGAAGTAATTAAAAGAAGAATCCTTTATAAAAACGAAACCGCTAAAGAGACCTTAAAACTTTACTATGCAGACAAGGAAACAATTATAAAAAACCTTATTACCTTTTCCGCTGATACACCGGAAATGAAAATTTTTAAAACAGCAGAAGACTTTACAGATGTGTATCCCTTTATACCTTATCAATTTAGATTACTGCAATCAGTTTTCACAGCAATAAGGCAGCACGGAGCCAGTGGGAAGCATCTTTCAGAGGGAGAGAGATCTCTTTTATCCGCATTCCAAGAGGCTGCTATCAAATATATGGATAAAGAAGTAGGAGCATTAGTGCCTTTTTCTGCATTCTACGAAACTATAGAAACTTTCCTGGACCATAATATTAGGACTGTTTTTATTCATGCAGAAGATAACGATAGGCTCAGTAGTATGGATGTAGAAGTACTGAAGGTCCTATTTTTAATAAAATGGGTAAAAGAAATGCCAAAGAACTTGGAAAACATTGCAACATTAATGGTTTCACATATTGACGAAGACAAAATTGAATTAAAGAAAAAAATAGAAGGCTCTTTGGACAGGCTTGTAAAAGAGACACTGGTTCAGAAAAATGGAAATGAGTATATCTTCTTAACTCATGAAGAACAGGATGTAAATAAAGAAATACAAAATATTTCAATTGATATCAGTGGAATAATATTGAAGATTGGTGAGGAAATATACACAGGAATTTACAGTGAAAAGAAGTTTCGCTATAACGTTAGATACCATTTTGATTTTAACAAAATCATAGACGATAGGTATATGTCCTCCCAAAAACACGATATAGGAGTAAAAATAATTACCCCTTATTATGATACCGGTGTTGAACTTACTGACCATGAATTAAGAATGATGTCAGCCAGAGAAAATAATCTAATAATTAAATTACCTCAAGATTCGAGTTTCCTTGAAGAAATGGAGAATATATTAAAGATACAGACCTACCTTACAAGGAAAGCAGGGACCATACAAACGGAAGAAATTGAAGAAATAAAGATAAGAAAATCAAGAGAAGTTGCTGAGAGAAAGGACAGAGTTGTATCCTTACTTAAGGAAGCATTGCAAGAAGCAGACTTCTACGTAAATATGCAAAAAATTGATATAAAATCAAAAAATCCTGTTGAAAGAATAAACAGTGGGTTGAAAGTACTTATTGAAAATATCTATGACAAGTTAAACTATATTACTGATTTTATTGAAAGCACCAAAGAACTTCATGACCTGCTGTTTGATGAAAATACTCAGATAAATACATTTGGGGAAGAAGAAATCTCAAACAAACTAGCCATAGATGAAATGCTCCACTATATCGAAAGAAATACCCAACGGCATATTCCTGTAACTATGAAAACTCTCCTGGAACTATATGATAAACCTCCTTATGGCTGGCTGCCAGATGATATCAGGGGGCTAGTGATTAGATTATTTAGAGCACAGGAAATTAAGATACAATTAGGTAGCGAATATATTAATACTTCGGATAAAAACCTAATCCAATATATGACGAAAAAAGATTATATAGATAGATTGCTAATAAAGAAAAGAACTAAAACCCCTGAAAAGTATTTGAATAATGCCAGGATGTTGATTAGAGAAGTTTTCAACTACGCATCAGTGCCAGGGGATGAAGATGGATTAATGAGTCGTTTCAAGGAGTTATCAAACTATGAACTGTCAAAAATCAGGGAACTATTAGTTCGTTATGAAGACAGAAACTATCCGGGTAAAGATGTGCTGGAAAGAGGCAAGAAACTTTTCAAGGAGATTTTGCAGATTAATGATGCTACAGCCTTCTTTGAAAAACTATATGAAGTAAAAGACGAATTATTAGACTATGAGGAAGAAGTTTTTGATGTTAAAAAATTCTTTAAAAACCAAAGAGAGCAGTTTGATAAAGCCCTTAAACAACTTGATATATATGAAAAGAATAAAACCTATGTTTTAGATCCGGAGACTATAAATATCGTTAAGGAAATAGAAACAATAGTTAAATCACCAAAACCATATAATCAGATTTCAAGACTGCCTAACCTAATAAATGAGTTTGTTAGCAGATTTACTATCTTGTTAGAAGAAGAGTGTAAACCTGTAAGGGCTGTAATAGAAAGTGATTGGAACAAGGTGAAGGATGAACTGGAATTGTATGATTTTAAGGATGAATTGTCAGGTGCGTTTAACAATAAGTTTAGGGAACTTTTGGACAGATTAGATTCATCCCACAATTTCTATGAAGCCATTGCTATGAAAGAAGAGTCAGACAGACTGAAAATGAGATGCTTTGAGGAAATTAAAAAAACTGCCTTGGAAAAGAGCAAAGAAAGGGACAGTGAAAAACAACCAGATACCACTGGAGAAGGAAATGAGTTTATATTACTAAAAAAACTGTCAATATAAGTATAGCCAATATATTCCATGGAGCAAAAACCATTGAAAGCGAAGAAGATATAGAAGAACTTCTTGATTATTTAAGAAAGCAATTAAAAACGGAACTAAAGGAAAATACCATATTGAAATTAATTTAAGTCTGGGGAGGGGATAGAGTGGATAAAACAGCCATTAGAAACTTTGCGGTAAAAGCAAGGCGTAAACTAATAGAAGATATAACCCATAAGGCCTATGAGATAGGGATAACAAAAGATAAAATCTTAGATATTGAAACCTTTGAGGGTGGTTTTAGAGTAAAGGGTAGAGAAAACGGCAAAACCTTTAAGAAATATGAATTAAAGCAGCGTGATAAGTTGATTCAAAATATTAAACATAAGGGCTTTGACCAAGTTATAGAAGAGGTTGCCTATACATGGTTTAACCGTTTTATTGCTCTGCGTTTCATGGAAGTTAACAACTATCTTCCTACTGGAGTAAGAGTATTATCCTCAATAGAAGAAGGAAAGACTGAGCCTGATATTATCCAAGAGGCTCTAAACATAGATTTAGATCTTGATCCTGAAATAGTGTATAGACTTCAAGACAGTAATGATACAGAGGATTTATATAGATATTTGTTAGTTAAGCAATGCAATCAATTAGGCCAAATTATGCCTAATGTATTTGAGGAAATCGCTGATTATACGGAATTACTCCTTCCTGACAAACTTCTTGCTGAAGGTTCTGTAATTAGAGATTTAGTAGAAGAAATAGAGGAATATGATTGGAAAATAGAACTGAATGAGGAAGAACAGAAGCAGGAAGCAGAAAAGGGAGAACACGGTATAGAAATTATTGGCTGGCTATATCAGTATTATATTTCTGAAAAGAAAGATGAAGTTTTTGCAGGCCTAAAGAACAATAAAAAGATTACAAAGGAAAACATCCCTGCTGCTACCCAACTCTTTACACCTAAATGGATAGTAAAGTATATGGTAGAGAATTCATTAGGTAGGCTATGGCTGGAATCCCATCCAAATGAAGAATTAAAGGCTCAGTGGAAATATTATTTGGAAGAAGCCGAACAAGACCCCGAAGTTCAAAAACAATTAGATGAACTCAAAGACCCCAACTTAAATCCAGAAGATATTAAGGTATTGGATCCTGCCATGGGCAGTGGCCATATTTTAGTTTACGCTTTTGATGTTCTATATGAAATATACCTATCTGCAGGTTATTCAGAAAGAGAAATACCTACTCTTATATTAGAAAAGAACCTTTATGGTCTTGATATAGACGATCGTGCAGGCCAATTAGCCACTTTTGCCCTTTTAATGAAGGCAAGAAGTAAAAATAGGAGGATTTTTAGGCACAAACCAAAGATGAACTTGTGCTCTATTCAGGAAAGTAACGATATTCCTAAAGAGGCTATCGAATATTTGGTTAGTCCAAGAGAGACTGAACTAGAAAAGCATTTTCACAGGGAGGACGTTGAATACCTAATCGAAGTCTTCCATGACGCAAAAGAATATGGCTCAATTTTAGAAGTGAAAGAAATAGATTTTGATGCTTTAGAAAAAAGGATTGAAGAGATAAGAAATGGCATGCTCCAGAAGATATATTTGAACTGCAATATAGAGAGGAAATATTGGAAAAGATTCCACCATTGATTCAACAGGCAAAGATAATGAGTCAAAAATATGATGTGGTGTGTACTAATCCGCCGTATATGGGTAGGGGAGGAATGAACTCAAAATTAGTAAAGTATTTAGATGAAAAATACAAGAGTTCAAAAAATGATTTATTCGCAGTTTTTATAAAAAATAATTTTAAATTTGCCAAAGAAAATTCTTTTATTTCGATGATTACAATGGAAAGTTGGATGTTCTTGTCCGGTTTTGAAGAATTGAGAACTGAAATTGTAAAAGAAAAGAATATTTTTAGTTTAGTTCATATGCCATATGAAGGTAGAGGAAGGACTAGTTTAGGAATTAATTTTGGAACCAGTGCATTTATAATTAGAAATTGCAGTTTACCAAAATATGCAGGTAACTATAATTACTTAAGGTATTATGAAATTGATGAAGAAGGTATACCATTTGAATTCCCTGTGGCTAACGATAGACAAAGTATTTCAAGGACAATAGATTTTACAAAAATCCCGGGATTTCCAGTTGCATATTGGATAAATAAAAGTCTAATAGAAACTTTTAGAAGAAATAAGTTCTTGGAAAGTAAAATAGAAGCAGTTAAAGGTTTAGATACTTGCGACAATAATACTTTTGTTAGGTTGTGGTATGAAGTAATATTTAAAAAAATCGGCATGAATATAAAAAACTGCTCAGAAACGTATAAACATAAATGGTACCCATATTGCAAGGGCGGTAATCAAAGAAAATGGTACGGTAATTATGAGAATGTGGTGCTTTGGGAAAACGATGGTGACGTATTGAGGAATTTAAGAGATTCCAAAGGAAGAATTAAATCACGTCCCCAGAATACTAAATATTACTTTCAACGGGGAATGACTTGGTCTGCTATATCTAGTACTGGGAAAATATCGATGAGAGAAATGGATAATGCTATTTTTGGAGGAGGTGGCTCTGGTTTATTTACTCATAAAGAGATATATAAAATAATTTTTGCTTTATTGAACTCTAAAGTTACATTAGAAATTTTAAAAATTCTAAACCCAACTTTAAACTTTTTAGTTGGAGATCTTAAAAAAATACCGTTAATGCCTGTTTCTAATAGTCATAAAGCAGAAATAGACAATATGGTTGATATAAATATTAAAATTTCTAAAACTGATTGGGACTCCTTTGAAACCTCCTGGGATTTCAAAAAACATCCTTTATTAACTCATAAGAAAGAAGCGAATACAATAGAAGGAGCCTTTAACAACTGGTCTATTTTTGCTGAGAACCAATTTATTCAACTTAAGGCCAACGAAGAAGAACTAAACCGTATTTTCATAGATATCTACGGACTCCAAGATGAACTTACTCCTGATGTAGACGGCAAAGACGTAACTATTACAAGAATATATGATTCTAAAGAAGAGATCCCAGAGAGTATGAAAGGGAATAATTATGTCCTTACAAAAGAAGATGTAATTAAATCCTTTATTTCTTATGCCATAGGCTGCATGTTTGGACGTTACTCTTTAGACGAAGAAGGTCTCATCTATGCCGGTGGAGATTTTGATGATAAGTTTAGGATACGTGATGGACAATGGGAGATTAAAACTAAAGAAGGTTGGAAAAAGTCGAGAGTAAACATAGTAGAACATAATGTTATTCCTATTGCTGATGGAGATTATTTTGAAGATGGTATTCTGGAGCGTTTTGTAGAGTTTGTAAAGGTATCTTTTGGTGAAGAAACATTGGAGGAGAATCTAGATTATATTGCTGAAACTTTAGGTAAGAAGGCCAATGAAACTTCAAGACAGGCTATCAGAAGATACTTTCTAAAGGACTTCTATAAAGACCATGTAAGAACGTATAAAAAGCGACCTATTTATTGGCTCTTTGATAGTGGAAGGCAAGATGGGTTTAAAGCCCTTATTTACATGCACCGCTACGATCCTTCTACTGTTGCAAGAGTAAGGACTGATTATTTGCATAGTTTACAGAAAAAGTATGAAGCAGAAATAAATCATCTTGATATTTTAATAGATTCGGATATCTCTCAAAGGGAAAAGGCTGCTGCAAGGAAAAAGAAAGAGACAATTTTAAAGCAGATTGAGGAATGTAGGTTATATGATGAGGCCATCGCCCACATGGCCAATCAAAGGATTGAGATTGATTTAGATGATGGCGTTAAAGTTAATTATGCTAAATTCCAAGGGGTAGAGATACCTCAAGGAAAAGGCAGAAAGCCGCTGAAAGCAGATTTATTAGCGAAGATATAAAGTAGGTGACTATATGAATTTATTGGAAGTGAAAAAAATATTAGAAAAAATATTCAATAAAGAACCAGTGGAAGGGAAAAAGAGAAATATTGTTTTTTGGTATGACGATGAGGGTGAATTTGCTCAAGATATTGACGAACTTAAATTAGATAATGCGAAGATCCTTAAACTTACCGATAATAATTCTTTCTATATAAAATGCCTGCTTGAAAAAGAGGACACTGAATCTAATTATCTCTTATATTCCCCTATATCTAAACCAATGCCTCGGGATAATTGGTTACTGGATATTCTGAAATATAGTGAGGAATTTTCTACCGATAAGGCCATTTTAATTATGAGGGATTTTGAGGTAGAGGATTCCTCATTAAGAAAAGTGTTTAAGGGCTATTTAAAATTCTTTGGAAATAAAGAAAGATATAAAAAATTTGCCTCCTTTCATATAGATAAATTTACTAAAGAAAAGGTGGATATAGCAGTTCTATCTGCTCTATGTAGATTACCTGTAGCAGATTTTGAACAAGTTGTAAAAAAGGTTTTGATTGAGGAATTAGAAGGAGAGAATAAATATCTAGAGGCTATTGAGAACTTTGGTAATATAGATGCCTTTTGGGATTTAGTTGAGAAAAGGTATGGATATAACTATGAGGAAAGAGCATTAGAAAAACTAATTATAATGCTTCTTATTACTCACTTATCCTATACTCTCGAAGAGGGTATGCCGACTACATGGGAAGAGTATGTATCTCCTAAAAGGTCAGATGCCATAGTATTTATAAGCAATTTCATGAGTCATTCCACCGATGGTAAATACTATGATTTGCTGGCAGACAGAGCCCAGGAAACATTAAATGTAAAAGGTTATTTAGATAAATGGGATATAGATAAATATATTGAATGTGATACCTTTAGAGCCTTTGATGAAGCAATAATGGATAGGATAATTGGGAACTTAGTAGAAGGTATCGGAGAATTTGATAGATACCGTAAATTAATCAATAAAAGAAGGATAAGTCATTGGTTTGGAACCTATAGTAATGAATATGAAGCCTTATATTTTGCTAATGAACTCCTTGAAATGGAGAAGAGAATGGATGGGGTTATAAAGGCTGAATCTGCTCATGATTTGATTGATGCCTATACCAAAGAATATTATTTAATGGACTATTTCTATAGAAAGTTTTATTTTCATTACGATAGAATTGCTGACAGAGGTCTATTTGAAAAACTAGGAGAGAGAGTTGAAAATACCTATACCCATTGGTATCTAAATGAACTTTCAATAAAATGGTCAGCGGCAGTTCAGAAGGAAATGTTTGAGGACTACTCTTTGGCAGGTATTAGACAGCAAAAGGATTTTTACCAGGACTTTGTTTCACCATTTATCAGGAATAATGAAAGAGTGTTTGTAATTATTTCTGATGCTTTAAGATATGAAGCAGGAAAGGAACTTCTTAATCTAATTAATAAAGAGGCAAGGGGTATGGCAGAGATTGAAGTTATGCAAGGAGTTATCCCTTCAACTACTAAATTCGGTATGGCAAGTTTGTTACCCGGAAAGAATTTTGTGGTTGATGAAAAAGGTGAAATTACAGTTGATGATCTGAACATCCAGGGGACAGAAAATAGGGGTAAGATTCTCGCTAATTACAGTAAAGATGCACTGGCAATCGGCTATTATGACATGGTGGATATGAAAAGGCAGGATTACAAAGCGGCCTTTGAGGGTAGAAAACTGATCTATATCTATCACAATGTAATTGATGCTGTAGGGGATAAGCCTTTGACGGAAAGAAATGTCTTTGGAGCTGTGGAAAAGGCTTTTAAGGATTTAGCCCTATTGGTAAAAAACCTTGTTAACCATGTAAGTGCAACAAATATTTTTATTACAGCTGACCACGGTTTTTTATACAGGCGATCACCACTGACAGAAGTAGAGAAAATTGGCAAGCATAATATAGAGTCCATAGGTGCGGGAAGAAGGCATATGCTCGCTGAAACTGACACAGAGTTGGATGATGCCTTGTCTATTTCCATGAAGTATCTGTTGGGTAAGGAAACAAGTCTGAAGGCCCTTGTCCCGAAAGGTGTTATCAGATACAGAGTCCAAGGGGGGGGAGCCAATTATGTTCATGGTGGGGTGTCCTTGCAGGAGATAACTGTACCTGTCATTAAGTTTAAGAATATACGTAAAGACAAATATAAGGCAACCAAAGTCCAGGTAAAATTAACCAACATCTCAAGGAAGATTACCAACAGAATTACCTATTTGGAGTTTTTTCAAACAGAATTGGTAGATGAAAAGAAAATCCCCTTAAAACTCAAACTGTATTTCGTGGATGAAGAAGGCAACCGTATCTCTAATGAAAACATTATAATTGCTGATAGTAGGTCGAAAAACCCTGAAAACCGCACTTATAGGGAGAAGTTTACATTAAGGGATATGGCTTATGACAAGAACAAGGAATATTATTTAATTTTAGAAGATGAAGATGAAGCAGTAGAAAAAATATATGAGCGAATACCTTTTACGATAGATTTACTGTTTAGCGATGACTTTGGTTTATAAAGTAGCAAAGGCAGGTGAAAAGTCTATGGACAGGGAGAATAGTGATTTAAATGAAAAAATAAACCATTACTTTCCAGGCAGGGTGGTCCGTAAGGATTTGACTCAAAAAATTAAAGAAGGGGCAAATGTACCGGTATATGTCCTTGAATATTTACTGGGTATGTATTGTGCTACTGATGATGAAGATTCTATAAGCGACGGGGTAAATAGAGTAAAAGCTATACTTTCAGAAAATTATGTAAGGGCTGATGAGGCGGAAAAGATTAAATCCAAAATTCGAGAACTAGGCCAATATACAGTAATAGATAAATTGACCGTAAGGCTAAATGAAAAAAGAGATGTTTATGAGGCGGAGTTTTCTAATTTGGGGTTAAAGGGTGTAGAAGTAGAAGCGAGTTATGTGAAAGAATTTGAGAAACTACTGGCTGGGGGTATATGGTGTATTCTTAAAATAGATTACTATTATGATGAAGACGCAAGGAATGCTAATCCTTTTATTATAAATAGTTTGAAACCCATTCAAATTCCAAACTTGGATATGGATGAGATATTGAGTGGAAGAAAATATTTTACCAAGGATGAATGGATTGATGTGCTTTTAAGATCGGTGGGCATGGAACCTACTCAATTGGAAGAGAAAGTTAAGTGGCACCTTATAGCGCGAATGATTCCTCTTGTTGAGAATAATTTTAATCTCTGTGAATTAGGGCCTAGGGGAACGGGCAAATCTCATATATATAAGGAAATATCTCCTAACTCCATTTTAATATCCGGGGGACAAACTACTGTAGCCAATTTATTTTACAATATGAATACCAGAAAAATCGGATTAGTGGGCTTATGGGATGTAGTAGCTTTTGATGAAGTGGCCGGGGTTACTTTTAAAGATAAAGATGGTATTCAGATTATGAAGGATTATATGGCTTCAGGCTCCTTTGCTAGAGGAAAAGAATTGAAAAATGCATTCGCTTCTATGGTTTTTGTCGGTAACCTCAATCAATCTGTGGATGTTCTTTTAAAAACATCCCATTTATTTGAACCATTTCCAGAGGCGATGGCCTATGATTCTGCCTTTTTTGATAGAATGCACTGCTATATTCCCGGTTGGGAAATACCTAAATATAGGCCAGAGTTTTTCACTAATGAATATGGCTTTATTACTGACTATATTGCAGAGTTTTTTAGGGAAATGAGAAAAAGATCCTATGGCGATAGTATAGATAAATACTTTAGACTTGGAAATAACCTTAACCAAAGAGATGTTATAGCGGTAAAGAAGACTGTATCAGGTTTAGTTAAATTAATTTATCCTCATGGGGAATTTAATAGAGAAGATATTGAAGAAACCCTTAGGTATGCCCTAATTGGAAGAAGACGAGTAAAAGAACAATTAAAGAAAATTGGTGGCATGGAATTTTATGATGTTCATTTTTCCTACATAGATAATGAAACCTTTGAGGAAGAATTCGTATCGGTTCCGGAACAAGGTGGCGACAAACTGATACCTGAAGGGATGGGAAAACCAGGCCATATATATACAGTTGCCCATGGTGATTCAGGGATGATTGGAGTATATAAAATAGAAACAGAGGTTGTCTCTGGAACAGGAAAGTTTGAAAGAACAGGATTGGGGACTAGTAGGGAAGCAAGAGAGAATTTAAATACAGCCTTTAACTATTTTAAAGCAAACAAAAAGAATATTAGTGGGGCAATTTCTTTAAACAACAATGACTTTTTAATGCATGTTCAAGATTTGCAGGGTATTGGAATGACTTCTGCAATTGGCTTTATCAGCTTTTATTGCTCTATGCTCCGGAACATTAAAAAAACCCGTTTTAAGTCAATTGGTGGTATTGGGTTCAATGAGTATAGGGGGGACCATTAATAAGGTAGAGGAGTTGGCATCCACACTTGCAAGTTTGTTTTGATGCAGGGGCGAAAAAAGTCCTCCTACCTATGTCTTCTGCGCGTAGACATTAACACAGTTCCGCCAGATTTATTCGCTAAATTTCAGATATCCTTTTATCAAAGCCCTGAGGATGCCGTGTTTAAGGCTTTGGGAGTTGAGTAAAACTGTATAAATAGTTTTAAATATAATATATGCAAGATACAAACCAAAGGGATTGAGAGCTAAAGTCAAAATAAGCTCGCAAAATCCATCTATTAACTCCGAACGGCAAGCCAGGGCAATCCCGGCGGTCTTGCCCCTTCCGACAAGAAAAGGTAGCACGACGGCCCCCTGTCAGCATATCGCAGAGGTATATCAATAGCGACTCATATTAGCTGTCTGTCACAAAACGTTCAAAAATTCAAAGCTGCTCTAGACATGGTAGTTTGAACAGATAAGACTTTGTTAACGACAATATGTAAACTGCATTTGAAAGCAGTTAATTGTGAATAAACTATATGATACCAAGTACTTATTGCTATTTGCCAAAAAAAACGTTTTTTAGCGAATAATAGGGAGAAAATAAACAATGAATGTATCGAAACACAGATCGACAAGTTGGAGTAAACCTAATATTAAAAACCTGATAGCAAGAAAACATGTTGATTGGTCAGTATTTAAGTGGGGATCTACCATTTCTCTTGAATTAGTCAAGTCCCAATTAGTGTGTAAATTTCCTCGGTAACACTTTAATCAGTTTGTTGTTAAGGGCTGCTCACTTTTTCAGTATCACAAATGGCAATACTCGGCAGCTTTAAATCACCCATTAGGACCAGGTGGGCAGTTGTGAACAGGGGCTGCCTGTGGTGCCAGAAGCCATGCGGCTAGAGGCTCACTTTCAACCAGGACCGTGGAATAAATGCGACTCTAAACAGCAAACGTATCTTTTGAATCTTTTTTCATAGCCTGGTAATACAGATCCATCTCAAAGTATTTACGCCCTGTCTGCCATTTTTCGCTTTGTTCCATCAGCAGGGCACCCATGAGCCGGATCACGGATGCCTCGTTAGGGAAAATACGTATAACCCGTTCACGACGCCGGATTTCCTGGTTAAGCCGTTCTACCCCATTGGTTGTACGCAGTCTTTTGCGGTATTTGAGTGGCATGATTAAAACGGCGGTTATATCGTCAAAGGCTTCATCCAGTAAGGATGTTGCTCTAGGCGCTTTGGATTCATATGTGGCAATAATCTGATCCCGGACACCTTTGGCGCTTTCCAGGTCTACGGCTTCGTAAAGTTGGCGCAGGTCTTCCTTCATTTCGACCTGCAGCGCTTTGGGTGTCTGATCCAGCATCTTCCTTGAAAAGTGGGTTTGACACCTTTGCCAAGTGGTTCCCTGAAATTGTTTCTGAATGGCATTCACCAGGCCTTTATGGTTGTCGGAAGTCACCAGGTGCACATCCTTCAGCCCTCACTCTTTTAATGATTCAAAAAAATCGCTCCAGCTGCTTTCCGATTCGCTATTGGCCACTTGAAAGCCGATAACTTCCCAATTTCCTTTTTCGTTGACACCGATAGCGACAAGTAAGCCTCTGGATTGTACCCTGTTATTAATGCGCGCTTTGAGATAAAGGGCATCGACTATCAAAAACGGATAGTGGCTTTCCAGCGGTCTTGTTCGAAAGTCATGAACCAAGGGATCCAGTCTCTGACAAAGAGCTGAAACTGTTGATTTAGAAAACTTCTTGCCACAGAGTTCTTCGGTGATGGTTTCTACTTTCCGAGTAGAGACGCCATTAACCACCATTTCCATCATGGCCAGCACCAGTGCCTGTTCGCTCCGCTGGTAACGTTCAAAAAGTTCGGTGCTGAATTCGCCGTTTCGGTGGCGAGGAATGCGTAAGGTCAGTGTTCCAACCCGGGTCACCAGTTCACGCTTATAGCTGCCATTATGGTATGCTCTTCGCTGATCGGTTCTCTCATACGGTTCAGCACATAGCTGTTCAGTGGACTGGCCTCGAAGGATCTCATTAAAGATCTTTTCTAGCAATTTTGCTACGGCTACATCTCGTCCGTTGCTTATAAAAAGTCCGTGCAGTTCTTCTTCGGTTAGGGTAATATTAAACTGAGCCATGGATTTCATCCTCCTCGGTTTGGTATTTGCTTATCACTTATATTCTAACCGAGGATATGAGTTTGTGGCTCATTTTCTTTTTACACAATTATAAGGGCTTAATCTAGAAATATCAGGCCATTTTTTATGGTGTTTTTTTACTATGGAGGAAGTATGAAATGAAAAGAGATGATACAGTCAAATCTGAAAAGAGAGGGTTGTATTGGGCTTGGTTTAGCATCCCTCTTATTATTCTCCTTTTGGAGCTGTATCAAAATGTGCCATAATGGCCTGGGCCTCCTCCTCAGTTATATAATCACAATCCACCATTTTAGTCAGAACCTGCTGCTGTCTTTGCGCAGCAAGCTCTGGATTGACATTGGGAGAATAGACAGATGGAGCATTGGGAATCCCTGCAAGCAAAGTGCTCTCGTAATCAGTCATCTCAGAAGGAGCTTTACCGAAGTAACCCTGACTGGCATCATGAATTCCATAATAACCGCTCCCAAAATAGATGGTATTGACATACAGCTCGAGAATGTCATTTTTCCCATATTGATTTTCTAAAGCGAAGGCCATAAAGGTTTCAGCAATTTTACGCTCCAGCTTTTTTTCCTGGGTGAAATAGATATTCTTGGCCAGCTGCTGAGTGATGGTACTGCCTCCCTCCACCAGGCTGAAAGTTGTCACATTCACCCACAAAGCTCTTCCGATGGAAATAATATCGATGGGACCATGATCATAAAAACGATGATCTTCAGCGGCCACTACCGCGTCTATATACATCTTTGGCAATTCATCCAGAGTTGTGTAGTCTTCCCGGGCTCTAATACTTTGGACCTTATCGGTCAGACTGCATTCCTTCAAGGCCGTCTGATACATAAAATATCCTTTGCCAATGTAAAACGTTCCTATTAAGATACAAACAACCATCATAATGGTTGTGATTCTCAAAATCTGCTTTTTCATTGCCGCCTCTCTGCCTTTCAATTCTATACTCACTGATCCTGCCAACTTTACGATTGATTCTTTTTTAATCCTTGCAGCCTACTTCAATCCTATTCGAATTCATATTATACATGGGCAATGTGACGATACGGTGACTAAAAGATGACAAAATTGTAACCAAGATGTTCCACATAAAGTGCACTTTGCTTGAAATTTAAGCATTTGGTTTTTCCTTTTTTATTTTACGAACTTAATTATACATGATCATGAATAGTGTGGATTTGTAAGAGTAACACAGCTTTGACACAGTCTTTTTTGCAGATATCTGCAGTTGACGTACTTTTCCAAAAGCATCGGGCGGTTGTAGAAATAGTGGTTCGATGATTCATAGCCGATGGCCGGGTTACGTGCAGAAACAGCCGCCAATCGGATACAGAGATCAAGTTCTTCCTCCAAAATCGCGTTTATAGCAGAAGCCGGCACAGCTTCAGAGCTGTCCCGAAGCCGTATAAAACGGGTTTGCAGGTAAACTGAGCGGAAATGGCAATAGGCCGCCTCGGCACAATCGACAAGCTCGGCCAGCGCCGGGCTTTCTGCAATGGCATCTTTGTCAAGCTCATCCAAAACGGCAAGCCCCTTGGCCCAATTTTCGGTCAAAATCCGGAACTGCTCTTCAAATACATCTTCGGGATAAACGGCACGCCAATTTTCCAAATCGTCATAGGGAAAGCAGACCATGGTCGCCGAAAAACCCGTCGGCTTTTCGTAGAGAAGATTGGCCGGTCCGGCGTTCTGTGGTCCAAAGTAGAGATTGTGTATATGAAAGGGATACGCATCGAAGGCAATGCTGAAGTATTTAACGGCACGCTTCACAATTGCCACACTTTCAGGAGGAGAAATCCTGGCATACAGCTCGTCAAGGGACGGGATTTCACCCGTATCATCATACATTTCACGCAGCATGGCCAGCGTTGGGGAAGGATACCCGCCCAATGTCCACCCCAGCATGAGCCCGGAAACGCCGCTTTCAATCAATTTCCTAATGTGGCGGTATACAAGCTCAAATACCGGTAAAAACGGCACCGCGGCGCACTCCCATGTGTTGTTAAATTGGCATTTGGCGTATGCCTTGTGACCGCCTGCCCGGGCGTACTGCCACACACTTTTGGCATATTCCCCCGGACCTATCACGGAAATGGAATAATCGTTTACTTCGATGTCTATACCGCCTATATGTTTCTTGGCAAGCCGTTCGCTGACGGCCATAACATCGATTCCCCGGGGCATCCGGTCAATGATGGCGAAGTTTTGATCCACTTCCCAGCCCCACGTCCACGCGAGTAGCTTGCAATCAGGATTTACCGATGCGGCACCCTCATACAGGACACGGTTCACCTCGGCAATCACTTCAAAGGGTTCTCTTTCTGCGCACCGAGGGCAATTCTGCTCTGCTTTGGAAAAATGAGAATAGCAATGGGTTCTGTTTTCTGACGCGGTAATGGTGATAAATCCGCCCAGTTTGGGCACATGGCGCATGATTTGCGCGGCTCCGTCAAACAGGTATTTCCGGACGTCGGGGTTGGACGTGCAAAGGGAAGCAATACCATTCCGCACAGCTCCCTTCCATTCCGGGTGTGTATCGAAAAGTTGTTCCGGCATGGCCCGGGGCTCGTTTATGTATAAATACAGTTTGATACCGAACCGATCCAGCCGTTCGGTCAGCTTCCGCAGCCCGTCCAGCCGCTGTTGCCAGCCTTCAGACAGCTTCGGTTCAAGCGGGAAGGGCACCAGCGTATACAGCACCGCCTGGCACCAGATTCCGTTTATACCCAGGGTTTGATAAGCCCGCAGAAGTTCATCGGGAAAGGATTCCTCCGGATCGCCCAGAAAGGTGTCACCGTACAGCGCACAGTAGGAATAGACAATACGCGTGTCAAACCGTTCAGGCAAAGAAAGGTTTGCTTCCCTGGCATACGCGTCTGCTGCGCGCTGGAACAGCTTGAGAAAGTCGAAAGGCTCGGTCTCAGCCCCACCGGTTTTCGCATGGATTGCAGCGATGGCTTCCAAGGTGGCCTCGCGTACGGCTTCCGTCGCTGCCAGCTGCTCTTTGGTCAACGGTTGATATACAAGGGGCGGGGGTGAAGGTTTACCATTGCCCAGCTTAATGTCTAAGAAATCATCCTCTTTGAGTATGTAGGCTAATTTGTCCCGGTCCCAGCCAAGAAGCAGGCAAAGCTGGTCGTAGCTTATCAGTTGCCAGTTGGCCTTGATAATGGTAATGTACCCGGCGCTGAGCCACTTTGGATTTACGGGAGGGTTTTCGGGAAGTCCCATGGCAACGGCTAGTCTGCGCACAATCTCTTCTTCCGTTTGCAAAACGGCTGCCAAACGGGAAACGGGAACGATACCCCAGTTTCGGTAGATAAAGCATTGCATAGCCGTGGGAGAGTGTGCATAATGAATAAATCTGCCCTCCCAAATTGGAGGAAGTGCCAACGACATATACATGCACCGCCTTTATTATGGATAATTGGTGTTGTTCACCGACACACTATATAATCCTGCATATTACGGATAAACCATACATAGACCCCTTTGTCCTGCAGGTTCTCCAGATTGCTTTAGACACCTTGCCCTTACCGGTGTCAAGATATTTTCAACCTTGTTTTTCACAAGTATACGTCAATTTCATTCCCTATGCAACCGGTTGATTTCTGGGGGATTATACTTCTATTGAAGATCCAAGGAAGGGGCAATATATTCTTGACATTTACGCTTTTATCAATTACAGTCTAAACAAAATCAACAGCAGGAAATCAAGCAATGTATTGAGGAGAATTTTAAGACAAACACAGGAAGAGAAATTGCATATGGACGCTTTATATGATCTTATTAAACAGAAAGCAGGTGTTGAAAATGTATAAAATCGGGTTCTTACCTAATCTGAACATGTGTGACTGGGAACCGGAACGAATTTGCGCTGTAATCCGAGAGGCCGGGTATGAAGCTATTGAGTTGCTTTCTTCTTTTATGTGTGCGGATACAAAAACGGACGCCGACAGAAAACGTATGATAAATGCAGTGGAAAGAGAAGGGCTGGTCATATCGGAGGTTGTGCTTCAGAAGGATTTTGTTGTACTGGATGAAGCAGAGCGAAAGGAAAATATTGCGTATGTTATCAGGAACATACAAGTCTTGTCCGAAGTTGGAGTCGATACGGTCAATCTCTTTACCGGCCCACAGCCTTGGTTGCCCAATCCGGTTGTTGTTGGTAAGCATATTTCCCAGGGAAAGGCATGGGATATGGTGTTTGAAGCCTTTGAGTCGATCATTCCCGTGGCGGAACGGTGTGGGGTGCGGCTGGCTGTTGAAAATGTCTGGGGAATGCTCTGCGGTGATTTTTTCACCAGCCGGTATCTGCTGGACCGGTACCCATCCAGGTATTTGGGTGTCAATTTTGATCCCTCCCATGATGTATTGGCAGGCAATACTGATATGGCATGGCTGATACGCCAATGGGGAGATAAAATCTTTCATATCCATTTGAAGGACGCGGCGGGTATTCCGCAGGTTGGGAAATTTACCTTCCCGTTGCTGGGCGATGGCTTGGTAAACTGGCATGACTTTTTTACCACCATAGATGAAATTGGCTATGAAGACTGTATGTCGGTGGAGTTTGAAGCTTTCGACTACTATCGCAATATTCTGGACGGTAAACTGGAGGAAGGTGCAAAACTTTCCAGGAAGCTTGTGGAAAAGCTGATGGCATCAGCCCGGAAAGAACAGCGTATGCCATAAACCTGTCACGAAGGCAATATGCCCAATTTCAGATAATGGGTTAGAACATCCCATATATCATTTAAGCAAAGGAGTAAAAATGATGAAAAAGTTTCGTATTATTTTAGTTGGATGCGGAGACATTTCCCATCAATGGATACAGCACATCATCCAGCGTAAGGACTGTGAATTTGCCGCATTGGTGGAAATCAACACAGAAAGGGCGGCAGCCATAAAGGAGAAGTACAGCCTGGATTGCCCTGTCTTTACCACATTGGATGAAGCAATGAAAAAGGTGGAAGCCAATCTGGTATGTGATTTGACCTATGTGACCGTGCACCATGAGATTGTGACAAAAGCCCTGTATGCTGGATATGATGTGTTGGGCGAGAAACCTATGGCCGTAAGTGCCGAACAAGCAAATGAAATGGCTCTGGCTGCCGAGAGGACCGGGAAACGGTATATTGTCATGCAAAACCGCCGGTATATCCAACAGGTGCGGGATATAAGGAATCTGATTCAGTCAGGTATTATGGGCAAACCGGTATTTGTGTGCGGAGAGATATTTGTAGCAGCCGATATGGCAAGTATCCGCAACCAATTGGCATACCCCCAGCTGCAGGACAATAACATCCATATCTTTGACCATGCCAGGTATCTGGCCGATGCAAAGCCGGTTTCGGTATATTATCACAGCTTCAATCCGGCAGGATCCAAGTATGCGGGAGATGCTGCAGGTGTGGCCATATTTGAGTTTGACAACGGTGCGGTGTTTTCTTTCCAGGGATATAACGGAGCCGAGGGCTGCCATACCAGCTGGGACCACTCCTGGCGGATTTGCTGCGAACGCGGCACAATCCTTTGGAACGGGAAAGATGACGTCCGGTATGAATATACGGAAACGATTGGCACCTACCAATATAAATCCGGTATCATCCATGCGCCTGCCCAGGTACGCTCTCAGCATGACTGGGCGCTTGAGGATATGTTTCATGCATTGATTACAGGAGAAAAGGCATCGACTGAATATACCGACAATCTGCACAGTATCGCCATGGTGTTTGGCTGTCTCAAAAGCATTCAGGAAGGACGTAAGGTGGGAATTCAGGTAAGAGACGAGTTCCCTTATATTACCTTGAAATAGTATCGACACTATCAATCATTTTCTGATTGACCTTTGATTTCCCAGTATGCTTTCAAATTTTGATGTTTCGTGCTTACCATTTGGAGTGATTAGATGGATTTTGCGAACTTATATTGATACTAGCTATTTTTTCTTTTCATTGGGATGATTTGTATCCTTGAAAACATTGGACAATTGGATGACAGAGGTTATAATAATGTTGGCCAGCTTTCAAATGTCGATAGGCCTTGGAGAGTATTTTCCAGGGGCAGACGACTCCTGCCTGCCCGCAGACATTTATTCACGACATGGGAATGCAGCAGATTGACTGAATACATGATCGATGGACGGATTGAGGAGGCTTTATGAAGTACGATTTTGATACAATCATAGACCGTAGAAATACAAACTGTGTAAAGTACGACTTTATGGAGGAGCACGATAGGCCCAAGGATGTGATACCTCTATGGGTAGCCGATATGGATTTTCAGACTGCACCGGCAATCATTGAGCGCTTGAAAAGAATAGTTGAGCATGGGATCTATGGTTATTCCGGTGTAAAGGCAGATTATTTCAAGGCCGTCGAAAGATGGTTCAGCTCCCGCTTTGCCTGGAAAGTTCAGGAGGATTGGCTGGTAAGGACTCCGGGTGTGGTGTATGCCATTGCCACATCCATCCAGGCTTTGACTAAGGAAAAGGATGCCGTCTTAATCCAACAACCGGTTTATCATCCCTTTAGAAGTACAGTCCTGGTCAATCACCGGAGGCTGGTCAATTCACCCCTGGTTCTAAGGGACGGTCGTTATGAAATTGATTTTGAGGACTTTGAAAATAAAATCCGAGAGGAAAATGTGAAGCTCTTTATCCTCTGCAGCCCCCATAATCCGGTTGGAAGGGTTTGGACAAGGGAGGAGCTTACAAAAATCGGCGAGATTTGCTTAAGGCATCAAGTGATTGTTGTGAGTGATGAAATCCATAGTGATTTTATTTATCCCGGGCATTCCCATACGGTTTTTGCTTCCATTGATGAGGCCTTCGCCCAAAACAGCATTACCTGCACAGCACCGAGCAAAACCTTTAATCTGGCGGGCCTGCAGGTATCCAATATCTTCATTCCGAATGAGGAGTTGAGGAAGCGTTTTACGGATGAAATGAAGAAAGCCGGGATTGGCGGGCTGAATGTCATGGCATTGGCTGCATGTCAGGCTGCCTACGAAGAAGGTGAAGAATGGCTGGAACAGTTGAAGAGTTGTCTGTATGAAAATCTACAATTTATCCGTCGCTTTTTAAAAGAGAAGCTTCCGCAGATCCGACTGATTGAACCGGAAGGGTCCTATCTGATCTGGCTGGATTTTCGGGGGCTGGGTCTAAACAAGGAGGATTTGGAGGACTTTATTGTAAACAAAGCCGGGCTTTGGCTGAATGCAGGCGATATGTTCGGAAGAGAAGGGGAAGGTTTTCAACGGATGAATATCGCCTGTCCAAGGGCAATTCTGGAGCGGACTTTCCATCAGTTGGAAGAGGCAGTAAACAGCCTATCCCGGGAATCATGACTGAAAAAGAGATCTTGATTATTAGAGCGTCGAGGGGTCATCCATTCGGCGTTTCTTTTTTATCCAGAGCAGCGTATCCTGTCTGACAAAGCCACTTCTCTTTTTTTATATTTTTATAGACACAGCGGCCGGTATGGTGTAAAATCGAAATGGATAAAGATGGAATATCCATTCCTGTTGCGTTCCCTTGGCAGGATATTCGTCAGGGGTACGGATTTTTGGGTATAATAGTATATAAGGTTTACATAGTCTCTTTATAGCAAAAGAAAAAAAGGCTCAATTCGAGAGGAGGATTTTCTATGTATGACGTGATTATTATCGGTGGAGGTCCGGCCGGATTGACGGCAGGGCTATATACATGCCGGGGAGGCCTGAAGACCCTGCTCTTTGAGAAGATGTTCGTAGGGGGGCAGGCTGCAACGACATATATGGTCGAAAATTTTCCCGGTTTTGATGAAGGAATCAGCGGTCCGGATCTGTCCATGAAAATGGAAGCTCAGGCCCGTAAGTTTGGCATTGAGATCCTCTATGAGGATGTCAAAGAACTGGATTTGGATGGGGATATCAAAAAAGTAGTTACTGATAAAGGAACCTATGAAGCCAAAGCGCTTATACTGTGTATGGGAGCGAATCCTAGGACCCTTGGCCTCGATAAAGAGGATCGTTTCCGGGGAGCCGGTGTGTCATACTGTGCTACCTGTGACGGTGCCTTCTACAGAGATCGGGAAGTGGCCATCGTAGGAGGCGGGGATACGGCTGCCGAAGATGCCGTCTACCTCAGCAAATTTGTGAAGAGGGTCTATTTAATCCACCGTAGAGATGAGCTGAGAGCCACCAAAATTCTCCAGGAGAGGGTCCTCAATAACGACAGGATTACTCCGGTATGGGATTCCGTGGTGGAAGAGATCCTTGGCGAAGACACCGTAGAGGGCATCAGGGTCAAAAACGTGAAGAGCGGTGAGACCAAGGAACTGAAGATTGACGGTCTTTTTATCGCCATTGGCCTGATCCCCAACACGGATTTGGTGAAGGATAAGCTGCAAACAAGTGCAGGGGGTTACCTGATTACGGATGAGGAGATGAAGACAAACATTCCGGGAGTTTTTGCTGCCGGCGATATCCGGCAAAAAAGCCTTTGGCAATTGGTTACAGCTGCTGCTGACGGAGCCATTGCCGCCTCCTCTGCGGCTAAATATATTGACGAGCATTTCGATGCTTGACGGGAGCCTTCAAAGAAGAAATATCCTTAAGTCTTGGTATGCTCCATAGTTCTATGATAGAATAAAATTTGTTTCCAAAAAACCCTTTGCTTTATAAGAAAGGGCAAGCAGGAGGAAAAGGTATGGGAAGATTATTTGGCACGGATGGAGTTCGCGGCGTAGCAAACCTTGAAATAACCTGTGATATTGCATTTCGCTTAGGCCAGGCAGGGGCATATGTCCTGACTTCGGAAAAGCATAAGCCCAAAATTCTGGTAGGACGGGATACCCGCCTTTCCGGAGACATGCTGGAAGCAGCCTTGGTAGCCGGGATATGTTCGGTAGGAGCTGAAGCGGTTCTTGTGGGGGTCTTACCCACACCCGCCATCGCTTATCTGACCCGGCATTATGGGGCGGATGCAGGGGTGGTCATATCCGCTTCCCATAATCCTGTGGAGTACAATGGCATTAAGTTCTTTGATGCGGACGGTTATAAACTGCCGGATGCCCTGGAGGATCGTATTGAAAGCATCATTCTGGATCATGCGGAAACGCTGCCTGTACCAACTGGGACAGGGGTGGGGCGCCTGATCAGAGGGAAAAATGCCGCAAATGACTATATGAATTATCTAAAGATCACCATTAATGGGGATTTACAAGGGTTGAAAATCGCACTGGACTGCGCTAATGGAGCTTCCTATGAAGTGGCTCCTGCCCTGTTCCGGGAGCTGGGAGCGGAAGTCTACACCCTCAGTAGCAGCCCCGACGGGACCAATATCAATGATCGATGCGGCTCCACCTGTCCCGCTCGTCTGCAGGATTATGTAGTGGAGATAGGGGCTGATGTGGGATTGGCCTTTGATGGGGATGCTGACCGCCTGATTGCCGTGGATGAGCTCGGCCAACTTGTTGACGGGGATAAAATCATGGTCATCTGTGGCCTGGACATGAAGGAACGAGGCATATTGGCCCGCAATACGGTGGTATCCACCATTATGAGCAATCTGGGCTTCGATATTGCCCTGCGGAAAGCCGGCTGTGATGTCGTGAAGACCGCGGTCGGAGACCGGTATGTACTGGAGAAGATGCTTGAAAGGGGCTACAATTTGGGCGGCGAACAATCCGGCCATATCATCTTCTTAGATTACAACACCACCGGAGATGGCTTGATCACGGCCCTGCAATTGCTGTCTGTAATGGTTAGGAAAAGGAAGAAGCTTTCAGAGTTGGCCGGCGTGATGGAGGTCCTTCCTCAGGTCCTGGTGAATGCCAGAGTAGACAATGGTAAAAAGCAGGATTATGAAAAGGATGAGATCATCCAAAGGGAAATCCAAACCATCGAACGGAAATTCATGGATAGCGGCAGGGTTGTAATCCGCCCATCGGGCACCGAACCTTTGGTGCGGGTAATGATCGAGGGGAAGGATAAGGATGAAATCGAAAGGGATGCCAAAGCCCTGGCCCAGCTCATTGAGGAACGGTTGAATTAGGAATATCGGGAAATCTTTAAAAGGAAATCTCCTTCTTAAACCCGTAGTAGATGCAAGAGAATCTTCATTTGCAGCTGTTATGATTAGACAGAATCCCAAAGAGTAACTGGATATAAAGCAATAAAGAAGATCGGCGGTATGGCCTGACAAATTGATGAAATATGGAAAGGGCGTGGAAAAATTCCCGCCCTTTATGCTTTAAACAATGTACAGATTCCAGGGAATTAAAGAGTCTTGGCATAATCGCCTATTTTTTTATCCATGATTCTTATGTGATTCGTAAGCCAGTCTATAACCATTTTATTGGCATTGAGGATAACCAGAAGGTTACCGCCGGCCTTGTTGTAATCGCTTTTCAATTTGGCAAGTTCATTGATAAAGCTAGCATGTGCTCTCTTTTGAGCCTCAATCTCAGGGTAGCCGATTTCTTCCATATAAGCCTCTTCATCTTTGAAGTGTTGCTTTGTATATTCATCCAAGAAATCAAGCGTTGTATTTATGTAATCTTTCGCTCTACGTTCTTTCCCTGCTTGGAACAGATCATTCGCTTTTTCAAACCATATTTTATGTTGGTCATCAATATGCTTCACGCCGACCGACAAATCAGGAGTCCATACTATTGACATATAAATCCTCCTTTGAGATTAATTTATTATATAGATTGTATAGTTTTTTTCAATTAAATTCAATAGATTTCCAGAATAACAGCGTATTTTGATCTTTTTTGTCATATGGGACCTTAATTTTTAAGGAAAATATATGGTTGACAGAGGGCAAATCGTCTGATAACTTGTTTACAAGTAAAGAAAAGATGTAAGGAAGGATGTATCATGAAAGCACATCAAATATACAAAATGAGTGTGTCGAAAGTCTATCCTCTCTATGTGGCGAAAGCCGAGCGAAAAGGACGAACAAAAGAAGAAGTTGATGAGATAATCCGTTGGTTGACAGGATATAGCCAGGAAGAGTTAACAGCACAACTGGAAAAAGAGGTTGATTTTGAGACCTTTTTTGCAAAGGCTCCCCAAATGAATCCTTCGCGAAGTTTGATTAAAGGCGTGGTTTGTGGTGTTCGCGTTGAAAACATAGAGGAACCGCTTATGAGAGAAATCCGTTATTTGGATAAGCTGATCGATGAATTGGCAAAGGGAAAAGCAATGGAGAAAATACTGCGCAAATAAACTGTAAAAGCCCGGCAGAAAAACCTGGATATTCTCCGGATTTTTCTGCAAATTTCTTATCAGTTAAAGTCCCAAATATATGATAAAGGAGAGCTTCAAATGCAGAATCATCCAATTATTAGACTTATTGAGCAATCAAATTACTTACCTCAGATCCCCAAAGCCTTTGGAGAAGTATTGAGCATGCTATTAGAGCCCAATGAGTTCAGTATAGATGAATGCATCGAAAAGCTATATAGCCTTCCGGAACTTGAATCAAATTTAATACAAGTCTTAAATCTCTACTCAAAATTAAACCGTGAGATTGTTAGCTTAAAAGATGCGGTTTTGTATTTGGGTGCAAAAAATACAAGAATGATTGCGATTGCATATATTACCAGATTATTGTTATCAGACAGGAATGGAAGGTCTGAAATATTCGACAGAAAGAAATATTGGAAGCACTGCATTGGCACTTCTATTGCGAGTTATATGGTTGCAGCCGAGACGGGTTTATGTGATAAAGAGAAAATGTTTACCTATGGATTGATACATGACATAGGTATTACAGTTTTGGATATATGTTTGCCAAATCACTTGGATGACATTTATACAAGACAGTTATAAAAAGGATTGCATCAAATCGTGGCTGAAAAAGTCGTTATGAACGGAATAACCCATGCAGAAATCGGAATGTGGATATGCAAGCAATGGGGCTTGCCGGATGAAATTACTGAAATTGTAGGGTATCATCATACTCCGTTTGTACAGAGCAAAACCAGCAATGAAGTGAAAATAATGCATCTTGCAGATTCCATCAGTACCAACTACTATGAAAATTTAATCGGGACAAGTACAACGTTTATCTATGCGCATAAAATGAGGGAGGCACTGAACCTCCCAAGAGAATTTATCGTAGATATCGGAGAAACACTACCCAAAGAAGTAGATAAATTAAGTCGTATTCGTTTCTTTGTTTTTTTGTGATGGAATGTAAAATGTGTTCATGATTTTGGAAATGTGCTTGGATTTTATGTCATGAAAGACCTTTTTCTAATCATCCAAAATCCCAACAAAAGTATTTCCTTGTTTTACTTTTTCAATCGTATCATGCATTCGGTTAAACGTTTCTTGATAACTTAGTCCGTCATTTGGTATTCTACTGATACCTATTCGCACGGAGAGGGGGATTTCTTTGCAGTGATACGCCACACAATTCCCATTCAATGCAGTAATTTTGTCTGCCAACGCTTCCGCATCCGTTACAGAATCATACCCGGTTACAACAACAAATTCATCGCCCCCTATCCGGAACATCAGCATATCGGGGCTAAGGGCGGAATCAATGCGTCTTGCTGTCTCGGCAATGATCAGGTCGCCGGCTGTGTAGCCATATGTATCATTGATCGCCATAAGGTTGCATATATCTACGCATAATACATAGGTGTTGTGAAGCTTTTTCAGTTCACTGTAAAGCTCTGTGATATCCACTTTTCTACGAACAGACATATTATGACCTCCGTTCTCAAGATTTGGATTGAATTTAGGGAACAACTCTGAAAAGCGGTATTCTTTACGAAAGGTAGACGGCGATACGCCCCAGAAATTCTTGAATGCTCTTGAGAATGCTTCAGGGGATGTGTATCTGTATGTCAATGCGATATTCGTGATGCTCTTTTTTGTATTCACCAGTTCATACGTCGCCGCACTTAACCTGCGTTTTAACATGTATTCACCGACTGAGAAGCCAAATACATAATGAAATAACTTTTGCAAGCTTGATACAGATACGTAACATTCCTTTGCCAAGTCTTCTACAGTGAGTCGCTCAGAGAGGTTCATCTCAATCAGTTCAAGAGCTGTCACCAGCATAGACAAGTTCCGCAAAGAAATCCCTCTTTTCTTTCTTTAGATAACGTTATCTATATCCTATTATAGTAGAAAAATGAAATCATACTTGATATATTGTGTATAAATGTTCCATCTGTACATGCCTTATGGCATGTATTCTATTTTTTGGATAACGATTATGTGGATATGCGGTAAAAGGGAAATTGTAAAGGAAAAGCAAAAAGAATATAGAATAGTAAAGTATAGCTTGCTATATTTTTTGTGTATATAGCCGCTTTATAAAACAAAACAGGAGGAGGTGCCGGTGTTGAGCGGTCATACAGTGCTTTCCATAGATATCGGCGGTTCCAAGCTGTTGGTTGGGTTAGTTGACATGAAAGGAAAGGTAATCATCAAGGATAGGGAAGACCTGTCTCGGGACATAGAAAAAGGCCAGCTTCTGAACAAGATCGTTTCCCTTTCAGAAAAAGTCAAAAAAGCTTGTCCCGGGATTATCGTAGACGCAGCAGGCGTTGCTATACCCGGCCTGGCTGATTCCAATACGGGTATGTGGGTTTTTTCATGTTTTTCGGGGATAAGGGATTTTCCCATCGCATCGGAGCTAGCCGCGCTGTTAGACCTTCCTGTTTTTATAGACAACGATGTCAATGTCTGTGCATATGGCGAAAAGACCTTTGGAATATGCAGGGACGTCGATGACTTCTTTTGGGTGACGGTGAGCAACGGCATCGGGGGAGGGCTTGTTTTAAAAGGTGAGTTGTACCAAGGGGCCTACAGAAGCGCTGGGGAGATCGGGCATGTGATTGTGGAGGAAGTCAACGGACGCCTGTGTCCCTGTGGAAATCGCGGCTGCCTCGAAGCCCAGGCTTCCGGTCAGGCCATCTCGAAGGCTTATGAGGAGCGAACAGGGAAAAAGGGAGTGACAGCCAAAGCGATAGCAGACCTGGCAAAGACAGGGGATGAGGCTGCACTTCAAGTGTATAGGGAGGCCGGCTTTTATCTGGGGAAGGGAATAGCGGCTTTTGTGAATGCATTGAATCCGGAAAAAGTGGTTTTGGGTGGAGGGGTCTCCATGGCTTCGGAGCTTTTTCTTCCCACTTTACGGGAAACGGTCAATCAATACATGTTCAAAAGTGCGAATGAAAAGCTTCTCATCGAAAAGACAGGTTTAGGATATGATGCGGCGTTGATAGGAGCTGCTGCCATAGCCTGGCAAGGAATCAGAGAGAATCGTTCCGGTGGTAAAAGCCTTTAAAAACTATCCGCAAATATATCGAAAGGAAGGATTTTGAAATGAAGGATTTTTTACGTCAATACACGGCAGAAATCTCCAGAGCCCTTGAGACCGTGGATGGAGATGCCTTTGAAAAGGTCATCTATATACTTGGAGAAGCTTATAAAGAAAGAAAACAGATTTTCATTGCCGGTAACGGGGGAAGTGCCGCTACAGCCAACCATTTTGTGTGCGACTTCGGCAAGAACGCCGTGAAGAGCGATGAAAAACGCTTTAAGATCATTTCGATCAGCGATAACATCGAGAAGATCACGGCACTGGGAAATGATATCGCTTTTGAAAGCATCTTTGAGGAGCAGTTGAAAAACCTTATGGATCCGGAAGATGTGCTGATTGTCATATCTGCAAGCGGTAACTCACCCAATATCGTCAGGGCTGTGGAGTACGCCAGAAAGAAGAAAAGCAAGGTGATTAGTCTGACGGGATTTAAAGGCGGGAAGGTCAAAGCTTTGTCGGATGTCAACCTGAATGTGGATCTGGACTCTTATGAACAGATAGAAGACATCCATTTAATCATCCTGCACATGATCGTTTATTGGTTTAGGAACAATCCTGAACACCTGATGGAGCAAAAATAATGTGTATTGTTTTAGCATTTGAGCACAAACTCAAATAAGGCTATTGGAGAATATCCCACAGCCTTATTCTGAACAATTCACTTGTTAACTAAACCTTGGTGAATCGAATATACTGCCTTATCCCTTTGCTTATATCCTTCTTCCTGCATGGAACCCTTCATGTACTGCTTGAAGCACTTTTCTTGGACCGTTGATGTCCCCCACAGCATACCTCGGTGATGATAAGATCGACTCCGCCATTTGCTCTTCTGGCATAATAGTTTACAATGACATCGGATACAGTGCCATCTGCTGCAGCAAGATTGGTCCCCATACCAGGCATGATCATACGGTTTTTAAGCTCCATTTCGCCGATATTGCCCGGCTCTAGAATTTTTTCAAAAGCCATAAAAATCTACCTCCTCTGTTATTTTACATATCAATCGAGTCCATGCTATCCATAGTATTTTTTACATAGGATTATGGATTATTCATTTACAGACCACTCATGGTTGATCTAGATATCCCCCTAATGCCACTAACTGTAGCTCTTCCTGGTACACCACCAATATCCTAAAGCAGTCAATGATGTGTATTTCTCTGCTGTCAGGAATTTTTCTCTTTGCATGTGCTTGACTTGCTTATCTGACTGGCATACTATTATTACATAACCAAATACATCCAAATGACAATTTTAAAGTCTGCGTCTTTTGAAGTACTTATTAAACTCTCTTCTATTGAAGATTGAAGGAATTTGCCATTCTATGAACTCAGCCATTGAAGCGTTTTCATTACATTTGAATATTGCACCCTTATACTGAATCTTGAGAAAACGTATCATTAAGAGGGAACGGTATCTGCGAAACCGCCTGTTAAAGAATGAGGAGGGAATCCAATGATTCAATTTACAAAACTCTACTGCCAATATGCGGAAAACCCCATGGGCGTCGATACAATGCGGCCTCATTTTTCATGGGCGGCCGTTCATGATGAGAAGGGACGCCACCAACAGGCCTATCAAATCCTGGTAGCCACTTCCCCCGCTTTTCTGGATGAAAACCATGGGGATGTGTGGGACAGCGGAAGGCTGGAGGGAAACGAAAGCCTTCAGATTCCATACGCTGGAAAGTCATTGGAGAGCAGCCGGATATACTACTGGAAGGTCCGGATCTGGGACGATGCAGGGGAAATCAGCCCCTTCAGTGAGGTTCAGCAGTTCGGCACAGGGCTCTTGGATGAAGCCGAGTGGAAGGGAAGCTGGATTGGTGAGCCATCCCATCGGAGAGGGGTCAGTCCCCTTTTCAGAAAAGAATGGCAGATAGAAAAGCCCGTGTCCCAGGCGATGCTGCATATATCCGGTATTGGCTACTACGAAGCCTATTTGAATGGAAAGAAGGTAGGGGACCATGTACTGGACCCCGGATGTACCGATTATAACAAAAGGGTATTGTATGCGACCTATGATGTAACGGACTACCTCCTTATAGGGGCCAATGCCATTGGCGTCATGCTGGGAGAAGGCTGGTATGGAAATGACCATGAAGCCTTCATCCATCACAGGCAGCATGTGCCGGATTGGATAGGGGATCCCAAGTTTATTCTACAGCTGCTTATCCGTTATAGGGATGGTGATACGGAATGGATGGTAAGCGATGGAGATTCCGGCTGGATGGTTTCCACAGGTCCCATCCAGAAAAACGGCATTTATCAAGGAGAGACCTATGATGCCCGTTTCGAAAAGACCGGCTGGGATATGCCGGATTATCCGATGGGGGATGAATGGATTCCCGCAGTAGAAGTGGCTCCCCCGAAGGGCATGCTGGTATCCCAAAAGCTGGAGCCCATCAAGGTGGTTCAGCAGGTGCGACCTGTAGGCATGACCAATCCGGAAAAGGGTGTGTATGTGTTTGACATGGGCCAAAATATGGCGGGCTGGGTACGGCTGAAGGTACAGGGAGAACGGGGCTGTCGGGTCACCCTGAAATATGCGGAGATGATCCATCCCAACGGCCTGGTAAACCAGGAGCCCCTGCGCTGGGCCCAGTGTACCGGTACATATATCCTGAAAGGGGAGGGGCTGGAGGTATATGAGCCCCGCTTTACCTACCATGGCTTTCAATATGTGCAGATGGAGGGTTTTCCCGGTATCCCCACCCTGGATACTCTAACCGGTCAGGTGGTCCGTTCCTCCGTGGAACAGACAGGCTTTTTCCGCTGCAGCGATCCATTGCTCAATCAGATCCAGCAGAATGTCCTGTGGACGGAAGCAGGCAACCTGCATAGCATCCCCACCGACTGTCCCCAGCGGGATGAGCGGATGGGCTGGCTGAACGACGCAACGGTCCGGGTGGAAGAGACCGTTTATAACTATGATATGTCCCGTTTTCTGGCCAAATGGGAGGAGGATATACAGGACACCCAGGATGAAACAGGGGCCATCACCGATACCGCTCCCTATGTTTTCGGCAGTCGTCCCGCCGATCCGGTGTCCAGCTCCTATTTATTGATCCCCTGGCTGTTATACCGGCATTATGGGAATCGGGATATTCTAAGACAGCATTATACCGGCTTGGAAAAATGGGTAGAATGCCTGGGGGCCCATGCAAAGGATTATATCGTCCAGTACAGCTATTACGGGGATTGGGCGTCTCCGGAACCCTATTGTATCGTACGTGATGGAAAATCCACTCCCCTATCCGCCATTACCCCCGGACAATTTATGTCAACGGGATACTATTATTACAATGCATGGCTGCTGGAGCGGATAGCCGATGTATTGGGGGAAGAGAAGGACCGGATCTATTATCGGGAACTTGCGGCGAAGATCAAAGATGCCTTTAATACCGCATATTTGAATCCCAATACCAACCAATATGCAACGGGCAGCCAGGCCTGCCAGGTATTCCCCTTATACTTGGGGATCGTACCGGAGGAAAACCGGAAGGATGTAGTGGAGCGGCTGGTGAAGGATGTGATCGATCATGATTATCACCTTACCACAGGCAACCTCTGCACCAAATATCTGCTGGAAGTCCTGACAGAAGAAGGATATGTGGATATCGCCTATCGCATTGCCACCCAGACGACTTATCCCAGTTGGGGTTATATGGTGGCCAACGGAGCGACCACCATATGGGAGCGGTGGGAGAACAACGAGGATGCCCGTATGAATTCCCACAACCATCCCATGTATGGTACGGTCAGTTCCTGGTTCTATAAGTACCTGGCCGGTATTCAGGTCGTGGAGGACTGCCCTGCTTTCCGGACAGTGGATATTCGCCCCTATATACCGAAGGAGCTGCAGTATGTCGATGCCCGCCTGGAAACCATCCGCGGCAGAGTGTCCGTTTCCTGGCGGAAGCAGGAAAACTCCCTTGTCCTCTGGGTCAGCCTCCCTTTTAATACCCAGGGCAGGATAGCACTGCCAAAGAATACTGGGGAAGCAACCGTCATATGTGGGGATGCGTGTGTTTGGGAGAATGGCCATGGGAGGAATACGGCAGAGGGTGTGCTTTCCCTGGAGGATAAAGGGGACCATCTTCTTGTTACCGTGACTTCAGGCTTTTACAGCTTTGAAATCAAAGGATGGACATGATATGAGTAAAAAGAAAAAAGTTTTACTGGATACGGATATCGGTGGAGATATAGACGATGCAGCTTGTCTGGCTTATCTTCTTATGCAGCCGGATTGTGAGCTCTTAGGCATAACAACTGTATCCGGAAATCTCGATGTAAGGGCAATGGTAGCCGATGCGATTTGCAGGGTTGCAAGCAAGAAGGTGCCTATTTACCCGGGATTGGATAATAGAACGCCGAATGGCTGGCATCCGATTCCGGAAGGGGCAGTCAATCTGAAGAATTGGGAACATAGCAAAACATTTGAGAGAAACAAGGCCATCGATTTCTTATATGAGACGATATGCAGATTCCCAAATGAAGTATATTTATTGGGCATTGGTTCATTCTCTAATATAGCTGCCTTGTTTCAGACCTATCCCGATGCAGCAGAGAAAGTGGAAGAACTAATAGTCATGGCCGGTGTATTTGATGATGAGATGAACAATTCGGATGATATGCCCTATTGCAATTGGAATGTATGGTCTGACCCTATTTCGGCCGAAATCATGTTCAGAAAAGCAAAACGGATAAGGGTATATGGCTTGGAGGTCACAAGTAAGCTGACGATGACCCAGGAACAAGTAAGAAGTCTTTTTACTTCCGATATATTGAATGCGGTAGCGGACTTTGGCGAACCCTGGCTGTCGAATCACATCATGACCTACCATGACCCATTGGTGGCAACAGCCCTGTTTACCCCAGAGCTATGCACATATGAGCAGGGGTACATAAAAATTGATCTAGAGGCTGAGGATGAAAGAAGTTATGCCAAAACCACTTTTGTACCCGATGAAAACGGCAATTGCGAACTGGCCGTCAGCGTGGATGGGGACGGATTTTTTGAATCGTATTTTAAAGTATTTCATGAATAAATGCTTGCCTATGATCCTGTCGATACAGATGCTGAGCAGAGCTTTTGGCAAGCTCATTTTTTGGGTTTCGTGTTGTCATAAATATAAAATTTTCAAGTGGGATGATCGGGCAGCAAACATAAGCAAACATCGAAGAATCAAGGGGTTAGAGGGAGATAGACGGAGCTGTCGCATTTCTTAAATATACATCAAAATGTTGTTGATATTCATAGAAAGCTATAATATAATCTAAGTTATCATACATATTCGAAGGGTTGATCGTGTATAAATGGGGATGGAGCATCACCGGTCATTCCCATTGTGATCCGTCACCCTTCAGAAAAAGGGGGTAAAAAAAGTGGAAAAGAGAGAAAAGTTCGCTTCCCGTTTAGGTTTCATACTAATCTCTGCGGGTTGTGCCATCGGTCTGGGTAATGTTTGGCGCTTTCCTTACATCACAGGGCAATACGGCGGCGGAATATTTGTTCTTATTTATCTGGCTTTTATCATTTTTCTTGGTTTGCCCATCATGACAATGGAGCTTGCAGTAGGACGTGCCAGTCAGAAGAGTATTGCTAGTTCATTCAATGTCTTGGAGAAAAAAGGTCAGAAATGGCATTGGATGGGTTATGCAGGTATAGCCGGTAACTACATATTGATGATGTTCTACACCACCGTTGCAGGCTGGATGCTTGCCTACTTCTATAAGTTCCTGGTGGGGCAGTTTGAAGGACTGGGACCTGAACAGGTGGGTGGAGTTTTTTCCAACCTGATTTCAAATCCGGTGGAAATGACGATCTGGCTGGTTATCACCGTCGTATTTTGTTTCGGTGTATGTTCTTTTGGTCTGCAGAAAGGTGTAGAAAAGGTTACCAAGATCATGATGGTGCTGCTGCTGGCCATCATTGTGTTGCTTGCCATCAAATCCATGACCCTTCCGAACGCAGGTGAAGGTTTGCGCTTTTACCTGATGCCTGATCTGAACCGTATGAAGGAGCATGGTTTATGGGAGGTAATCTACGCAGCGATGAGCCAGGCCTTTTTCACATTGAGCCTGGGAATTGGTTCGATAGCCATATTTGGCAGCTACATAGGAAAGGACCGGACTCTCCTTGGCGAATCCATTCACATTGCGTCTTTGGATACTTTTGTTGCTCTCCTTTCAGGCCTCATCATTTATCCTGCCTGCTTTGCATTTAATGTAGATCCGGGGCAAGGACCGGGCCTTGTATTTGTGACCCTGCCCAATATCTTTAACACCATGGCCGCCGGAAGAATTTGGGGAACCTTGTTCTTTATCTTTATGACTTTTGCCGCATATTCGACAGTTATTGCCGTGTTTGAAAACATCATTTCCTTTGGTATGGATCTATGGGGTTGGAGCCGAAAGAAGGCATCGATCATCAATACGATTTTGATTATTGTGCTGTCCATACCCTGTGTCCTGGGCTTTAATGTCCTCAGTTGGATTCAGCCTTTGGGAGAAGGCACGGGTATATTAGACCTCGAGGACTTTATCGTCAGTTATAACCTGCTTCCTATAGGTTCTTTAATCTATCTGCTCTTCTGTGTAACCCGCTATGGATGGGGATTTGAGAAATACTTGGAAGAGGTTAATACCGGAGAAGGGCCCAAGGTATCCCGTGCCATGAGAGGATATTTGACTTGGGTGTTACCTATCGTCATTATCGTGGTATTGATCCAGGGCTATATCAACCTTTTTCGGTAATTAAAAAATAGCCCGATATTCGATACTTTTAGTTATGTTAAAAAAGCAGAAGGAAGTCATTCAATGGGAATGACGTACCTTCTGTTTTTTTTACCTCTTTAGCTCATATAAGTCTATAAATGTCATCTGAAGAAATCTGATGTATAATAGAGATAACGGCGATGGATCCGATTTCCGGGTATATATATATATCCCTAAAGTCGGCACCGAAAGGAAGCTGTTGAAAAGACAGGAAAAGAAAGGAGCAAAAGAGGAATGTTACCCGTAAAAAATGAGAAGGTAAAAGCTCGCAGAATAACTGAATTTCCACAGCATTGCTTTTTTGGCTACTATGATGTAGCTGCCTTCAGCCAGGATGGGAGATATCACTTGTGCCACAGGGTTTCCTTCTGGGATCGGATCCTTGAAGCGGGCGAAACTGCCGAAATCGGTATGATTGAGCTGGCCACGAAGGAATTCATCCCCCTGACGGGGACCGAGGCCTGGAACTTCCAGCAGGGATCCATGTTGCAGTGGCATCCCCGCTTTCCGAATGAGAAAGTCATTTACAACGCAATGGGGGAGGAGGGCCCCTATGGTGTGATACAGGATATCCAAAGCGGGAACAAGACCATGTTGGAGCGGCCTGTAGCTAATGTGGATCCTAAAGGCCGGTACGCATTGAGCATAAGCTTTGAAAGGATGTTTGATTTCAGGCCGGGATATGGCTACGCTGGAGTTCCCGACAAATTCTTTGGATACAATGCACCCGAGGAGGATGGCATTTTCCTGATAGATTTGGATGCCGGCAAGGCGAAGCTGGTCCTTTCCCTGGCCGATATCTACGAGATCACCCGGCAAAGCCTGCCCTATCCGGATGCCAAGCTCCTGATCAACCACATTACCTTCAATACCGACGGTTCCCGCTTCGTATTTTTAGCCAGAACCTTTCCTGAAGAAGGCGGGACCTGGAAAACAGCTACCGTAACGGCCAATTGGGACGGCAGCGAACCTTATGTCCTGCGGGGCTACGACATGGCTTCCCACTATCATTGGCGGGATCCAAACAAGCTGCTGATCTATGCCAATGGCAGCCAAGGTCATCAGCTATATATTCTCAAGGACAAAAGCCAGGATTACGAAATCCTGGATAAGGAATTCTTCGTGGAAGACGGCCACTGCAGCTATTCACCGGACCGAAACTGGCTGCTCTATGACAGTGCGCCCGACAAGGAAAGCTACCGCCACCTGTATCTGTACAATCTGGCACAGCGAAAGGGCGTGCGGCTGGCTTCCTATTTTTCCCACCCCCATATAGCCGGGGATTTCCGATGTGATCTCCATCCCAGGTGGAGCGGCAAGGGGGATATGATTTCCTTTGATTCCATTCATGAGGGCCAAAGACATATTTACCTTATCCATATGGAGGAGTGTATGGATTTGTTCTAAGATCATCCTCCCAATGGCAGGGCTGAGGCAGAAATAGATGGTATATCCTTTACAAAAGCTTTATTTGTTAAGCAGAACAGAACTGTCATCCTATATGGATGGATGTAGGAACCGGCACAATCGCGCCAATATTAAAAGAAATGGGTGATCATGTGAATATACGTTTTCTGGGGGCTGTAAAGGGGATAACGGGTTCCTGTCATTTGATTCAGTTTCGGGACAAGCTGATCATGCTGGATTGCGGTATGTTTCAGGGTAAAGACGATGAGATGAACTATCAGGAGCCGGAATACAACCCTGCCGAGATCGATTATATTCTCCTCAGCCACAGTCATATCGACCACAGCGGGAGGATACCTCTCCTTGTCAAAAGAGGTTTTCGCGGCACGATCTATTGTTCCAAGGCCACCTATGAACTGTGCGAGATTATGCTGTTGGACAGTGCCCATATACAGGAGATGGAAACGGAATGGGCCAACCGGAAGGCCATGCGCTCGGGCAGACCCTTGGCAGAGCCTTTGTACACCCAGAGCGATGCATATGACAGCTTTAAATACTTCAAACCGGTATTGTATGAACAGTTGATCCATGCGGATGAGAATTTGTCTATTCGCTTTAACGATGCCGGTCATGTCTTAGGCTCCTCCATTATCGAAATGTGGTTTAAAGACGGCCGGGAAGAGATCAAGATCGTCTATTCCGGAGATATCGGGATGAAGGAAAAACCCATTCTCCGGGACCCTGCTGTGATAGAAGAGGCTGATTATGTCATCATGGAAGCCACCTATGGCAATCGGGTTCATGAGAATATTGAGAAAAGGGAAGAAAAGCTTCTACACATCATTTTAAAGACGGTGTTGAGGGGAGGTACCGTCATTATTCCGAGCTTTGCCGTCGGTCGTACCCAGGAAATCATTTATGAACTGAACAAGTATTATGATTCCCATCTGCATGACATGGGCACCCGAACCAATCTGCTGAAAAATATACCGGTGTATGTCGACAGTCCCTTGGCGGTCAAGGCTACCCAGGTATTCTGGCAAAATGCCGGTGTATTTGATGATGAAGCCCGGGAGCACCTCATGCGGGGAGATAATCCTCTGACCTTCGAAAATCTCCGATTTACACAGGATGTGGAGGAATCCAAAGCCCTGAACTTCTCCGATGAGCCCAAGATCATCATTTCTTCCAGCGGCATGTGCGATGCCGGTCGTATCAAGCACCACCTGAAGCATAATCTCTGGAAGAAGAACTGCAGTGTGACCTTTGTGGGCTATCAGGCCGAGGGGACCTTGGGAAGAAGAATCCTGGACGGCGCCAAAAAAGTCAAAATCTTTGGCGAGGAAATCCATGTCAATGCAGAAATATACAGCGTCGAAGGTTTTTCCGGTCATGCCGATCAAACCGGTCTGATAAACTGGCTGAGTCATTTCAAGATAAAGCCCAGGAAGTTGTTTATTGTCCATGGGGAGGCTCAGGCGAAGGTGGATTTCGCCAGGACAGTGGAAGAAAGCCTGGGCATTGACTGCGTCATACCTGAATACAATGAAGTATATGAGATCCTGAGTAAAAGCAGGGTAGAGGAAATCGGTGTGGAGAAGCCGCCCGTCGAATACATGGATGAAAAGGCCCTTCGTGAACTGAAAGAAGAGCTGCAGAGTCTGAAGAAGCTTTTTGAGCATACTTTGACCCAGTTGGAGGAAAATATTAGCTCGGATCCCCTTTCAATAACCAAATACAATCAGGTCAACAATGTTCTGTTGGATCTGGAAAGCGATATTGTCAATCTGATCATGCTAAACGGAAAATAGCCGTGACAGTGATTGCATACAGGAATGAGTATCGGTCCTATGATTTTCCGGTAGCTATAAAAAAAGTCCCCGACTGATATCAGTCGGGGACTTTTTAGATAGAGAAGGCTATTCCAGATTCAGTTTCTTTGTAAGGATATAGTTGGTCAGGATGAAGTTGCCCGCAGCCAGGACAATCATAACGCCCAATAGGGAAAAGAAGAAGGACTGTATCAAGTTAGGAGAGGGCTTCATCAACTGACCGCTGAGGTCAAAGAAATTTTTTGAAAAGGAGAGGATCAATACACTGGCGGTGACGATCTGGTTAATGATATAAAGAACGATATATGCTGCAAAAGATGCCAGGATTCTGTGCTTTTCAAACAAGTGTCCTATGGCAATGGCATCATAGATGCAAAGAATTTCATACGCTGCTGCTATCAGAGCATACAACGGAAACAGGATAAGGTTGCCGGTGCCAAAGAATTCGACGGTCGAACGAATGCTCAGAAGGAGTTGATCCCATGAGATATTGGCCTTGATCAGGATGAGTACGGAGCCCATCACAAGCAGGAAGCTAATCAGACTCCACATCAAGGATGCCAGGAGCTTGCTCACGATGAGCTGCCAGGTCTTCACAGGGAGGGTAAACATCAAATACCCTTCATCACCCAGAAGGTTTTTATAAAACCTCTGGATCATAATAATCAAGGTCATGACCATAATGCCGACGATCAATGCAAAATAGATGAACGTGCTGAGGACCGACAGGCTGGTCTGAAAACTCACGCTGATGGAGGACTCGGCCAGCTCAAAGGGATTTAGATAGCGATTGATGAATGAAAACAGCAGCAGGGCCAGATAAAGGGGAATGAACCACCTGGCGGTTGCCTTAATCTCATATTTAAAAAGCTTTCCTAACATCTAAATACCTCCCTAAATAAAGAATCAACAGATTTTCCGGTCTCCTCCCGGATTTCATCCACGGTTTTGTTCAGGACAACCTGCCCCTCCTTCAGGAAAATCACCTCATCAAGGATTTTCTCAATATCAGCGATCAGATGGGTGGACAGGATGACCGTTGCATTCTCATCATAATTGCTGAGAATGGTTTCCAGGATATAATCCCTGGCTGCAGGGTCGACCCCACCGATGGGCTCATCCAGAAGATAAAGCTGGGCCTGGCGGCTCATGACCAGAATGAGCTGTACCTTTTCCTTGGTTCCCTTGGACATGGTTTTTAAACGGTCCGATGGACGGATGTTCAGTTTTTTCAACATATCATAGGCTTTTTCCGGACTGAAATCGTCATAAAAATCCTTAAAAAAATCGATGATATCCGATACCCTCATCCAATCATTCAGGTAGCTTCTTTCCGGCAGATAGGAAACGATCTTCTTGGTTTCAATGCCGGGTTTATGTCCGGCGATCAGGATTTCACCGGCGGTAGGTGTCAGCAGTTCATTACATAGCTTGATAAAGGTGGTTTTCCCACTGGCATTTGGACCTAAGAGCCCTACAATCCTACCGCGGCCTATGCTGAGGGTGACATTGTCCAATGCCTTTTTACTACCGAAAGCCTTTGTCAGGCCTTTGCATTCCAGGATATTACTCATTTTTCATCTCCTCCGACATTTTTCTGATGATAGATAATATCTCTTCCTTCTCAAAGCCCAGTTCATCCATTTTTTTAAGGAATTCCCGGACCTGTTCCCGGGCCAATTTACTCCTGGCTTCCTTGATCCGCTCAATATCCTCCGTTACAAATCTGCCGCTTGTGCGAACGGTATAGAGCAGCCCGTCTTCTTCCAGCTTGGCCAGGGCCCTTTGCATGGTGTTGGGATTGACGGATGCTTCCCGGGCAAGGTCTCTAACCGAGGGGAGTTTGGAGCCCCGGGGATAGATCCCTGAACAAATTCTCAGCTCGATTTGCTCAATGAGCTGCGTATAGATGGGGCGATCCGATTTGAGCTCCCATGGCATGGTATCCCTCCCTTGCGTAACTGTATTATTGTATTAAGCGCTTAATACAATAATACAGTTCAATTGATTCTTTGTCAATCCTTTTTCCGGATTTTTATGCAGAAGATTCAACAGACAGAGAAGGGAAGACAATCCGAAAGGAAGGCATAAAAAAAACGCTTGAATTTCCTTCAAGCGTTCTTATATTCGTTTTATGCATACAAAGCCTTTTGATCTCCGCAGAATTTCTCGCGGAGCTTGGGCTTTTCGATTTTTCCGGTGGGGTTTCGGGGCACCTTATCAAAGAAGACCTTCTTGGGCCTTTTGTACTTGGGCAGCCCCTTGCAGAAATCCAGGACCATTTCCTCGGTAAGCCTTCTTCCCGACTTAGTTTCCACAATGGCCACGGGGATCTCGCCCAATCTTCTGTCGGGCATTCCGATCACGGCTGTATCCTTGATGTCTTTATGGTTCATGAGGTAATTTTCAACCTCTACCGGGAAGATGTTTTCTCCTCCGGAGATCACCACATCCTTTTTCCGATCCACCAGATAGATAAAGCCGTCGTCATCCATCTTCGCCATATCCCCGGTGTAGAGCCAGCCGTCCTTTAACACGGCGGCAGTAGCTTCTGGATTTTTGTAATAGCCCTTCATCACACCGGGCCCTTTTACGATTAACTCTCCCACTGTGCCGGCGGGGACGGGCTTTCCTTCATTATCCACGATCTTTGCTTCCCAGCCAAATCCCGGCTTTCCAATGGCACCGACCTTATGGATATTTTCTATCCCGAGGTGGACACAGCCCGGGCCGGTGGACTCACTCAAGCCATAGTTGGTGTCATAGAGCTGATGGGGAAAATATTCTTTCCAGCGCTTAACAAGGCTTGGAGGAACCGGCTGTGCTCCTATATGCATAAGCCTCCACTGCTTTGTATCATAATCCTTCAGCTTTAACCTGCCGCTCTCGATCTCATCGAGAATGTCCTGGGCCCAGGGCACCAGAAGCCATACGATGGTTGCCTTTTCCTCGGACACGGCCTCAAGGACCCACTTGGGCTTGACACCCTTTAAAATGACGGCCTTCGAACCGACCAGCAGGCTTCCGAACCAGTGCATCTTTGCCCCCGTATGATACAGGGGAGGGATGCACAGGAAGGTATCCTCATGGCATTGGTGATGGTGCTTGTTTTCGGTAATACATGCCGATAGGAGATTGGCATGGGTTAAGATGATGGGTTTTGGCATACCGGTTGTACCCGATGTGAAATACAAGGCAGCTTCATCTTCATCCTTGATCTGTACACAGGGTACATTGGATGGATACTTCTCCAACAATTCAGAATAGCTGATTGCCCTGCCGGGTTGATCACGGTTGATATCTTCCTTTAATTCACCGCAGGGAATACCGTGAAGAGGTGTGTTTGATTCCACGAAGATAAACTTATCGATAAAACTGAGATCATCCTTGATGTCTGCGAGTTTTTCACAGAACTCAGGACCATAGAAGAATACTTTGGCTTCGGCTACGGCTGTACATTTTTTTATTTCTTCCCCTGTAAAGAGGAAATTCAGGGGTACAGCCAATGCGCCTGTTTTGAGAACTCCAAAGTAACATGGAAGCCATTCAAGGCTGTTCATCAGCAGCAGTACAACCTTGTCGCCCTTTTTCACACCAAAGTCGATTAATGCGTTTGCTACCTGATTGGCTTGGTTCTCAAACTCAAGCCATGTGATTTCCCTTCGACTTTCGATGGCGGGCTCCCGTTCTACCAGGCTAACTTCGTTTGCATAAAGACTTGCATTCCTCGAAAGGATTTCTGTAATTGGCATAAAGTTACCCTCCCATTCTACCGTCCTACATTCTTCCCTTCTACATATACTGAATATTTTAGTGTATGGTTCTGCCTTTGTCAAGCGGCAGCTTTCAGGCATTTTTATACCGTAATAATTCATGTTTATTCTATGTGAAATTCAAATCTTACATAAACTTTTGTTTCAAAATGCACAGTTCGGTGTATATATGAAGATATGTTAACCAAATGCTGTAGTGTATCCGGTTGTCATCAACCGAATGATATAAGAGGCAATTGAAAATACAAGGATAAAGGGGTAGAAAAGATGAAATGGTTTTACAACTGGAAAATCAAATGGAAATTGATTGCTGCTTTTGTTTTTATTGCCCTCGCTGCAGCAACGGTAGGAATGGTAGCGACTGCATTCATATACCAGATCAGTACCGCCAACAATGAAATGTATGAGAGACATACCGTGACGATGCGGGAGCTGGCGGATATCGCCAGGGATTATCAAAGGCAGCGTGTGGCGCTAAGGGACCTGTATATTGACAAGGATGCCAGCACCAGGGAAGAACATATCAATGAAATGAAGGAGCTGGATATCCAATTATCAAATAGTCTGAACAAGTTCGAAGATTCTATACGGGATGATGCCGTACGCAAAGAATATGATAAGCTCCTCCAAGGGGTTCACGCCTTTAGGGAGATTCGGGATGAGATTATCGAGCATATTCAAGCCAACCGGATGGACCAAGCCCATGATTTATTCACAGGAGGCTATGCCCATGAGCTGGTTGCCGGAATCCAGGAAGCTACGGATCGCATCTTTGCCCTTCATACCGGTCAGGCCCAGAAAAGTGCGCAAATTAACGCTTCCAGAGCAAATATCGCCACTATCATCATGCTGGGCATCATTGTCTCAACCATCATGGTGGCTATTGGCGTGGGTATTTTCAACGCACGGATCATCAGCAAGCCCATCCATGAGATGGTGGAAGTAGCGGAAAAGCTGGCTGCAAACGATCTGAACGTACATATCGAAACGGATACCGGGGATGAAATCGGGATCCTCGCAAGGGCTTTCCGTAAAATGGCGGATAATCTGAATGAATTTATGACCGGTGTGCAAAACGCTTCAGAGCAAGTGGCGGCAGGAGCCGTCCAGGTATCCGATGCCAGCATCGCCCTTTCCGAAGGGGCTACGGAGCAGGCCAGCTCCATTGAAGAATTAACGGCATCCTTGGAAGAGATCTCTTCCCAAACCAGGTTGAATGCTCAGCATGCTGACCAGGCCAATGAACTGGCGGAGAATGCAAAGATGAATGCGACACAGGGAAATGTCCGGATGCAGGAGATGCTCCAGGCTATGGATGAAATCAATGTATCCTCCGGGAACATCTACAAGATCATTCGGGTCATCGACGATATCGCCTTCCAGACCAATATCCTAGCCTTGAACGCAGGTGTGGAAGCGGCCAGGGCCGGCCAGCAGGGCAAGGGATTCGCCGTGGTTGCGGAGGAAGTCCGCACCCTGGCTGCCCGTTCTGCCAATGCTGCCAAGGAAACTGCTGAGTTGATTGAGAGCTCCATTAAGAAGGTGGAGGATGGCACCAGGATCGCAAAGGAAACGGCAGAAGACCTGAATAAAGTCGTAGAAGAAGTGGAAAAGGTGGCCGGGCTGGTCAATGACATTGCGGCAGCCTCCAATGAACAGGCTACGGGGATCGAACAGATCAATCAAGGGATTGTGCAGGTCTCCGAGGTTGTCCAGACCAACTCTGCTACATCGGAAGAAGGAGCGGCGGCCAGTGAAGAGCTTTCCAGCCAGGCAGCCCTTCTCAAGGAAATGGTCAGCCGGTTTAAGCTGAAAAAGAACGACTCATCCCGGATGGAGCTGCCAGAAATCACCCCTGAAGTCCTAAAGATGTTGGAGAAAATATCCGAAAACAACAATAAGGAGGTAGTCATATCCAGGGAAGAGGATATGAGAGAACCGGTTGCTGTCGGGGCAGGCAGGATCGCATTGAGCGATGAAGAGTTCGGCAAATATTCCATCTAGCCGGGAGGGACCTGCTCCCCGGTATTCCAAAGGCAGGTGAAAACATCCATGGTTTCCATCACCAGACAGGAATTTAAAAAGTTGGCCGACTACATTCAGTCGAACTTTGGCATCCACCTGAAGGAAGAGAAGCAGGCCCTGCTCACCGGCAGGCTCCGCAACATACTGGCCCAGAACAATTTTCGGAGTTTCTCCGAATACTATGATCATATTATATCGGATCCGACGGGAAAGGCGGCCCACATCCTCGTCGAAAAAATCACCACCAACCATACCTACTTCATGAGGGAAGCGGACCATTTTTACTTCTTCCGGGACAAAGTACTGCCCTGGCTGAAGGAAACGGTGGTTGACAAGGACCTGCGAATATGGAGTGCAGGCTGCTCCACAGGAGAAGAACCCTACACCCTGGCCATGATTATGGATGAATTCTTTGGTAAGGAGAAAATCTGGTGGGATACTAAAATTTTGGCCACCGATATTTCAGGGAAGGTGCTGGAGGAAGCAAAAAGGGGCATTTGCAAAAATGAAGCCATTGCCCCGCTGCCCCCAACCTGGAGGCACAGCTATTTTAGGAAACTTCCCGGAGGGAAGAGCGTCCTGACGGATAAAATCAGGAATGAAGTCATCTTCAGGAAGTTCAACCTCATGAAAGCCGTTTTTCCCTTTAAGAAAAAATTCCATGTCATCTTCTGCAGGAATGTCATGATCTATTTTGATACCCGGACCCGGCAGGAGCTGGTCCGTAAATTCTACGAAGCAACGGAGTACGGAGGATACCTGTTTATCGGACATTCTGAATCCCTGGTTCGGGATACGACCAAATACAGATACATTATGCCTGCTGTGTATAGAAAGGAATAGAAGACCATATGAACAAAGAGATACAAGCAGCGCTGAATCCCCTCGTCCTGCGGGCTATGGATCCAGGCAAGCTTATTGCCATCGGGGCGTCCACAGGAGGAACGGAAGCGGTCCGGCGGATATTAGAATCCCTGCCCTCTACCGTTCCCGGGATCGTCATTGTGCAGCACATCCCCCCGTGTTCTCCCAGATGTTTGCCGAAAGGCTCCATCAAACCACAGCTTTTGAGGTAAAGGAAGCGGAGGACGGCGATCTCATAAGGAGGGGAAGGGTGTTCATTGCGCCTGGAGATCTGCATATGCGGATCAGGAGAGCGGGAACCCGGTACAAAGTAGAGATCTTCCAAGGAGAAAAGGTTAATGGCCACTGTCCCTCTGTAGATGTCCTCTTCGAGTCGGTGGCCAGGGAATGCGGCAGCAATGCCGTGGGCATCCTTTTGACCGGTATGGGACGGGATAGGGCAAAAGGCCTCCTGGCCATGAGGGAAAAGGGGGCCAGGACGATCGGTCAGGATGAGAAGAGCTCGGTGGTCTATGGAATGCCCAAAGCGGCTTATGATATGGGGGCGGTGGAAAGACAGGCTTCCCTGGATCAGATCCCCCAAGTTCTTTATGCAATGGTCAGGTGAAAGCTATGGATATTATTATCGGAATTGGAGAATGGGCTGTTTCGAACAAGCAGGAGGATGTCCTCAGGACCTTCGCCCTTGCCAGCTGCGTGGCGGTTGCCGTATATAGTCCCATCAGGCGGGCGGCCGGAATGATTCATATCGCCCTTCCGTCCCCACCGGTCACAGGTCCGATCCCGGACCGGAAGGGCTATTATGCCACCACAGGAGTTCCGCTGCTGCTCCGGGAGATGAGGGACAGGTATGGCTGCAGTAAAGAAGAGTTGGATATTTGTCTTTTCGGGGGGGCCAGATCGGTTTCGGGTCGGGATTTCTTTCAGATTGGACAAAGAAACCTGGATGCCATCCAAGAGATATTAAGGAACTTGAACTTGAAATACAAGGCTACGGAAATAGGGGGTACCTATAGCAGGTCTTTGAAAATGGACGTTGCGACAGGGAAGATCGAGGTGACCTACCGGTCCATTATGCTGTGAATGGATTATGTAAAGTATTAATCAGTGGGGTAATTTACCCCACTGATTTTTTCTTGCCGCTCTAAGACACTACCCAATCCTACAATCAATCCTTTCACCGTAGGAAGGGGCGTGAACATATGTCCATGAGGGGCGGGTTGACCTGGATTTTCTGCTGGAATATAATGTGTAAAGGAGCAATAAAGGGGATTGCTGCCGTGACGGAGATTCCAAAGGATGGATGATGGAGGGAAAGTTTGTGATGCCGGCAAAAACCGAAGTGATATGGGCCCGCAAGGTATCTCAGGAGAAAATTCGGCGCCTTTACGAAATGGATGCCAGGGGCATCGTGGATGAGGAATTCATTGACGAGGTGGGCTGCAGCCTATATGCCCGCTGTGAAAGCATTGTAACCGTCACCCATGCCCATTACGGCAGGGTGAAATGCCCATCCTGCCATGACATGGTTATAAGGCAGAGGATGGGCGATCCATATGAAGTCCTGGAATGCCGGGAATGCGGATGGCAGATCGTCTGGAATGAATACCATGGTACATACCGTGGAAAGCAGCTCTTTGGAGCTAATGCCCTTGAGATATTCGAGGATTATATCCGGAAATATCCCAAAGCCAAAAGCTCCCGGGAAAAAATGCTCCTGATTGATAAGCTCATTCATGAATTTCACACAGGTCTCCGGGAATATGGCAGACCGGTGGCTGCCAATCTGATTGAGGGCAGTCTGAAGGAGGTTATCCGGTTCCTCGACAGTCTTAGCTATGGGGAAGGATACAGGGAAGCTCAATGCTGTTGGCGTCAGAAGCTACGTTCCCTATCCTGGGTAAAAGAAAACCGCTTTTTGGAGGATTAACACCTTTCGATGTTGAAATGCTTTAGGGAAGATAGAGAAAGGGAGGGTATAGCATGAGCGGTACAAAGGTAGAAAAGTGGGCTCGTTTTGAGTTGACCCTGCAAGGGCCCAAAGAAGGGAACCCCTTTCTGGAGGTGACCTTTGGTGCAGACTTTATATATGGGAACCGGCGGGTACCGGTCACCGGTTTCTATGATGGAGAAGGAGTATACAAAGTACGCTTTATGCCAGACATGGAGGGGGAGTGGCATTATGAAACCTGGAGCAATGTGCCCGCCCTTAGGGGTATTACCGGACAACTCCTGTGTACAGCTCCTTCTCTCGGCAACCATGGTCCCATCCGGGTAAAGGATACCTATCATTTTGCTTACGAAGACGGGACCCCCTACAAACCGGTGGGTACCACCTGCTATGTCTGGAATCATCAGGGGGATGCCCTGGAGGAGAAGACCCTGGAATCCTTGAAAAAAGCCCCCTTCAACAAGATGCGCATGTGCGTTTTCCCCAAAAATTACGTCTACAACCAGAACGAACCGGAGTTTTATCCCTTTGAGGGAAGCCTGGAGAAGGGATGGGACTTCAGTCGCTTTAACCCTGCCTTTTTTCATCACTTGGAACGAAGGATCCAGGACCTGATGGACCTGGGCATTGAAGTGGATCTGATCCTCTTCCATCCTTATGATCGAGGGCGATGGGGGTTTGATAACATGGGTCCGGAAACCGATGATCGATACCTTCATTATATCGTGGCGAGGCTGGCATCCTTCCGGAATGTCTGGTGGTCTTTTGCCAATGAATATGATCTGTTTAAGAATAAGACTCCTGCCGATTTCGATCGCTATTTCCGTATTGTGCAGGCAGCTGACCCCTATCAGCACCTACGCTCCATCCACAACTGTCGGGAGTTCTATGACCATTCGAAACCCTGGGTTACTCACTGCAGCATCCAATGGCAGCCCTTATGCAAACTCTCGGGGGAAGTGATGACTTGGAGGGAGACCTACAGGAAGCCCGTGGTGCTGGACGAAGTGGGTTATGAAGGGAATATCGAGCGCCGCTGGGGCAATCTTTCAGCCCAGGAGCTTCTTCGCCGTTTCTGGGAAGGAACGGTAGGGGGCGGTTACGTAGGCCATGGCGAAACCTATCTTGATCCGGATGAAATCCTATGGTGGTCCAAGGGCGGAGAACTCCATGGCCAAAGCCCTGAAAGGATTACCTTCCTGCGTAAAATCCTGGAGGAGGGACCGGGGTCGGGCCTGAATCCTGAAGTTTTCGACCGGGATATTTTCGGCTGCTCCAGGGAATACGAGTATTGCCTGGTTTATTTTGGAGTTCATCAGCCCTCTTTCCGTGAATGGAAATTGCCTGATGGCATGAGATTCCGGGCAGATATCATCGACACTTGGGAAATGACCGTGACCCCTGTGGAAGGCATTTTGGAAGGGAAGTGCAGGGTGGAACTGCCCGGCAAGCCTTATATCGCATTAAGACTTCGGAGGATTGAATGACTCAAATTCCGATGATTGACAAGTATTGCATGGCTGATTAGAATGAAGGGGAATACCGGAGAATGAAAGTATAGATAGGAAAATGAAAGGGGAGTATGGAATGATGCAGGGGATACCAAGGCCTGAGTATCCAAGGCCTCAGCTGGTGCGGGAGGCTTGGATGAACCTGAACGGGCGATGGGAATTTGAGATGGATCATGGAAAGAGCGGCAGAGCAAGGGGGCTGTACGAGAAGGACAAGCTCGAAGGAGAGATTATCGTTCCCTTCTGCCCCGAGAGCAAGCTGTCCGGGGTGGAGTATAAGGATTTTATGGCTGCCGTTTGGTATCGGAGGGAGTTCACCGTTCCCGATGCATGGCGAGGGAAACGGATCCTGCTCCACTTCGGTGCGGTGGACTATGAGGCAGAGGTTTGGATCAACGGGACGTCCGTTGGCACTCACCGGGGAGGATATACCCCCTTCTGCTTTGACATTACGGATCAGCTGAAGGAAGGGAGCAATGTGCTGGTCCTCTGTGCCGAGGATGATAACCGTTCGGGCCTGCAGCCCCGGGGAAAGCAGAGCAGTGAATACTATTCCCACGGCTGTGATTACACCCGGACAACAGGGATATGGCAGACGGTATGGATGGAATGTGTGAATCCGGAGCACATCGCTTCCTTGAAATTCATCCCCGACCCGGAGAACAGCCGGCTTCATGTTCAGGCTTCCCTGGGAGGGGATATCCGGGGATGTCGTCTGGAGGCCAGGGCCATCTACAAGGGCCGGGAGGTCGGGACAGCTGTCACGGTTGTAGCCGGAGCTCAAGCCAATTTTGCCTTGGAGCTTTCAGAATGTCATCTATGGGAGCCCTCCCAGCCGGAGCTGTATGATTTGGAGCTTCACCTGTACAAGGAAGCTGAGTGTGTCGATGAGGTCAGGAGCTATTTTGGCCTTCGGAGCATCCGCCTGACACAAAATGCTGTCTTGATTAACGGTAAACCTGTTTTCCAGAGGTTGGTACTGGATCAAGGCTTTTATCCTGATGGGATCTATACCGCTCCTTCTGATGAGGATCTGAAAAGGGATATCGAGATTTCCATGGGCCTTGGTTTCAATGGAGCCCGACTCCACCAGAAGATCTTTGAACCCAGGTTCCTCTACTGGGCGGACAAATTGGGATACCTGGTATGGGGAGAGCATGGCAATTGGGGACTGGATATCACGACCCCCATGGGTTTGGAACGATTCCTGCCCGAATGGCTGGAAGCCGTGGAGCGGGATTTCAACCATCCTGCCATCATCGGCTGGTGCCCCTTCAATGAAACCTGGGATAAGAACGGCACCCGGCAGGATGATGAGGTCCTCCGCATTGTTTATCAGGTTACCAAAGCCCTGGACGGTACCCGCCCTGTCATCGATACCAGCGGGAATTACCATGTGGCTACCGATATTTTCGATGTCCATGATTATGATCAGAACGTCGAAGCCTTTACTGCAAGGTATGAGCCCATGAAGCATGGAGGCGAGGTGTTCGTGACCTTCCCGGATCGGCAGAAATATGAGGGACAGCCCTACTTTGTCAGTGAATATGGGGGCATATGGTGGAATCCGGGAGATCAATCCGGCTGGGGATATGGGCAGAGACCTAAAAGCGAGGAGGAGTTCCTGGCCCGGTACAAAGGGCTGACGGAGGTACTGCTGAAAAATCCCAGGATGTGTGGCTTCTGTTATACCCAGCTTTATGATGTGGAACAAGAGGCCAATGGACTATATACCTATGACCGGAAGCCCAAATTTGATCCCGCCATTATCAGGGCCATCAACAGTCAGAAGGCCGCTATTGAGGAATAGGGAAGGGTATATATGGAGGGAGAGCTGTTGTTTTGCCGTATAGGCGGCAAGGCAGCAGCTTTTCTGCTTGATTTCCATTCACGTACAGATGCTTATATTCCTGCTTACAGTTTGTTGTATTCTATCATATGATGGAAAAAACAGGGGATAGGCCATCGGAAGGAGATGCGGAATGCTTGTAAAGGGATGTATAAAGGGCTTCGAATTGGGGTTTGAAACCTCTGAGAAGTGTTTTTCCCCAAGGCAAATCGACAGGGGAACCCTGGCTATGCTTTCCTGTGTGGATTTTTATGAAGGCCAGAAGGTCCTTGATCTGGGATGTGGATACGGTGTGGTGGGGATCATAGCCGCAAAGATTACCGGAGCAGAGCATGTATACATGGTGGATGTGGACCCGGAGGCCCTTCGATGGGCTATGAAAAATGCCCGAAGGAACGGGGTGAAGGGCGTCCATATCCTGCAGAGCGATGCGATGGATGGATTGGATGAAACGGATTTCGATCTGATCCTGTGCAATCCTCCTTATCATACGGATTTTTCCGTACCCAAGAAGTTTATTGAGAAGGGCTTTAATCGCTTGAAGATAGGGGGCAGGATGCTGATGGTGACTAAAAGAAGGGAATGGTATAAGAATAAATTCATATCCATCTTCGGCGGTGTCAGGATTCATGAGCTGGATGGCTATTACGTGTTTGAAGCCGAGAGAAGACAACGGGACTATGCAAAGAAAAAAAGGCAATAATGTATCCAATTGGAAATGGAATATACTAGAATAGAAATAATCTTCGCTGATGAGTTCTGGCAACTGTACTTTCATCGGATAGGGATTCCTGTGACCTATTTTGGCCTGGTATCTGCTGGGTTCATGATACTGAGGCTTCCTGGAAATCTGTTTGCATATGCCTTGATTAAGCTATTTCGATACAGGACCCTTGATTCCTTTCAATCTCTGGGACTGCGAGCCATGGTCGCCCTTGCAGGACTGGGATTCGGCTGGTTCTCCTCCAGGCTGGATGTTTTCGGAGGATATGCTTTCCTTGCTGTTGCTTGTGGTATCTTTCTGATCCTTTTTCTCATGGCATCCAGGAGGGTGGTGGAGTGATGGGAGGGTATCATCAATTTTTGATTTTCCAGCAGGAATTATTTTTATCACATCGAATACAAAGAATAGGGATGGAAACAATAGCAGGCTTTAGAGCCTGCCCATTCAAATACAGTGCCAAAGGGCACGGATATAGGAGGTACATATGAAACGTTTACCCGTAGCAGTCCAGGTTTATTCAGTACGAGGAGATGCCGAGAAGGATTTTCAAGGCACTTTACAGAAGATTAAGGATATGGGATATGATAGCGTGGAGTTGGCCGGTCTGTATGGTCTGTCTCCCCAAGAGGTGAAGGCGGCACTGGATGAAGTAGGCATTCCTGCTATATCTGCCCATGTTCCCTATGACCTGCTCGTCAAGGATACGGAAAAGACCATTGATGATTACATTACCATAGGCTGCGAATACATCGCCATCCCCTATCTGGTGGACGATTTGCGGCCCGGAACCCCCAATTTCCCCCAAGTATTGAAGGAGATTGAACGGATCGGCAAGGTCTGTCGCAGCAAGGGCGTTACCTTGCTCTATCACAACCATGATTTTGAGTTTGTCCGCATGGAGGACAACAGCTATGGTTTGGATGCGATGTATGCCAGCATCTCTGCCGATTTCCTTCAAACGGAGCTGGATACATGCTGGGTTAAGGTGGCCGGCGAGGATCCTGTAGAATACATCGAAAAATATGCAGGCCGCTGTCCTGTGGTACACCTGAAGGACTTCTACAAGGAAGGCACGCCCGAGGACATGTATGAGTTGATTGGCCTGGAGTCCGATAAGAAGGAAGAGGCCCCCAAAGGCATCTTTGAATTCCGCCCGGTAGGCTATGGAATGCAGGACATACCCGCCATATTGGAAGCGTCCCTGAAGTCAGGTGCCAAATGGGTGGTGGTGGAGCAGGATCAGTCCAATGACCGCCCCCCTATGGAAGCCATCAGGATGAGCAGGGAATACCTGAAGAAGCTTGGCTGGTAGGCGATTGTCTATCGTCAAATTGCTGCTGAAAGGTGCTTTTAAAAACCCCTGTTTATGGGTCAGGACAGATTTTGTGTCCTAAAAACTCAATTTGTGTTGACAACTGCGGCTGTTTATCATACAATGTCAATAGCTTTATATTTTTTAGATTCGATAGAACAGGCGGTGCATTCAGACCTTTGAATGCATGCGGCTGGGCCTAAAGGCAGCAGGTAGATACCTGTGGGACTATGATAAAATCATTATAGTTCCGCAGGTATTTTTATTATGACGCACCTCTTATTTGGAGGCAGCATTGGGATACATCTTTTTACGGGGGTTTTTTTATGGAAAATATAAAATTCAGAAAGGTCAAGATGGTCCTGTTGACCATCCTTTTTGTAAACCTGGCAGTAGCAGCATTGAAAATCATTATTGGAAGCAGCATTCACAGCGCCAGCATGACAGCTGACGGTTTCCACTCCCTGACGGACGGTTCATCCAATATCATCGGATTAATTGGGGTGTACTTCGCTTCAAAATCCAGGGATGAGAAGCACCCCTATGGTCATGGTAAATTTGAGACCCTGGCCGGTCTGGTGATTGGAGGGATGTTGTTGGTACTTGGGGGCAAAATCGTCATGGACGCCATCCATCGCTTTTTCAATCCCAAGACCTTACAGGTTTCGTTTGAGAGCCTGATTGTCTTAATAGCCACCCTCTTGGTCAATATTTTTGTGAGTGCTTATGAATATAATCAGGGAAAGAAACTGAACAGCACGATTCTGATATCCGATTCCCTTCATACCCGGAGCGATATCTTTGTTTCCCTGGGGGTACTGATTACCTTGGCTTGTATTAAGCTTGGCTTGCCGCCCATCATCGACCCAATTGCGTCCCTCGTGGTATCGGGATTCATCCTGCACGCATCCTGGGAGATCTTTCGATCCGTCAGCGGGGTACTTGTGGACAGGGCGGTAGTCGGTGTGGAGGAGATCAAGGAGATCATCATGGAATTTGATACAGTAAAGGATGTCCATGATATCCGGAGCCGGGGGAACGGCGATGATTTGTATATCGACATGCATGTGATGACGGAACCGGACATGAGTGTTGAGCAGTCCCATGCCCTGACCCATGAGATCGAGGACAGGATCCAGGAAGAGGTCAGTAAAAAGGCTCAAGTCATCGTCCATCTGGAACCCTATTATGATTAAGGTCTTGATGGGAAATTGAGAATCAGAAGCTAATTTGATCCGGAGGGAAAGGAAACAAAAGAACCTGTCGGAAGAAAACCGACAGGTTCTTTATCATTCTATCCGTTATGAAATTTATGCTTCCTGAAGCCGCTTTTCCAAAGCTTCCAGTTCTGCGATCAACTCCTTGGGGAGACGATCAGCGAATTTGACATAATGCTCTTTAATGGAAGCCACTTCCTGGAGCCACAGCTCCTTATCGACCTTCAGCAGCTCTTCCATATCGGCATCGCTGACGCTGTCAAGACCTGTTCTGTCAATGGCATAGATGGTCGGCATATATCCGATGGGGGTCTTGACGGCTTTACCCTTGCCGTTTACCCTTTCGACAATCCATTTCAGTACACGGCTGTTTTCTCCAAATCCGGGCCACAGCCAGTTGCCGTCCTCATCCTTGCGGAACCAGTTTACATAAAAGATCTTCGGCAGCTTGTCTTCATCCGTCATCTTTCCGATATCCAGCCAATGCTGGAGGTAATCACATATATTGTATCCCGTGAAGGGCAGCATGGCAAAGGGGTCACGGCGTACTTGACCGATATTCTTCGAGATGGTAGCAGCCGTAATCTCAGAGCCCATGGTAGAACCCATGAATACACCGTGGGTCCAGTTAAAGCTTTCGTGGACCAATGGAATGGTGCTTGGACGGCGTCCGCCAATCAGGATTGCAGATATCGGTACACCTGCCGGATCTTCCCACTCGGGAGCAATGGAGGGACACTGTCTTGCAGGTGCGGTAAAGCGGGCATTAGGATGGGCTGCAGGACGTCCGCAGTCGGGAGTCCAATCGTTTCCTTGCCAGTCAATCAGATGATCCGGCGGATCGGTACCAATTCCCTCCCACCATACATCGCCGTCATCGGTTAAGGCCACATTAGTAAAGATGGTATTCTTGCTGATGGTCTTCATGGCATTGGGGTTTGAATCCATGGAAGTACCGGGTGCAACGCCGAAGAAGCCTGCCTCGGGGTTGATGGCATACAGACGTCCATCCTCACCGAATTTCATCCACGCGATATCGTCACCGATGGTTTCAACCTTCCAACCAGGGATGGTGGGAACCAGCATGGCCAGATTGGTCTTTCCGCAAGCACTAGGGAAAGCACCTGCGATATAAGTCTTGTTACCGTCGGGATCGGTTATGCGGAGAATCAGCATATGCTCCGCCATCCAGCCCTCTTCACGGGCTTGAACCGAGGCAATACGCAGGGCAAAACACTTCTTCCCTAGCAAGGCGTTTCCGCCATATCCCGATCCATAGGACCAGATGGTCTTTTCTTCCGGGAAATGGCTGATGTACTTTTGCTCCATGGGAGCGCAAGGCCAGGCCACATCCTCTTCGCCTTCAGCCAGCGGAGCACCCACTGAATGGAGGCAGGGAACAAAGTCGCCGTCTTCACCGAGGGCATCAAGAACTTCTTTACCCATCCGGGTCATGATGCGCATATTTACCACGACATAGGGACTGTCAGTGATCTCCACTCCGATTTTGGAGATGGGAGAACCGATGGGGCCCATGGAAAAGGGGATCACATACATGGTGCGTCCCTTCATGCAGCCCGTATATAATCCTGTCATGGTCTTCTTCAATTCCTTGGGGTCTATCCAGTTATTGGTCGGGCCTGCATCATCCTGGGTTTTTGAAGCAATATAAGTGCGATCCTCTACCCGGGCTACGTCGGAGGGATGGCTGCGGAATAAGTAACATCCTGGGCGCTTTTCGGGATTTAAGGGTATCGCTGCGCCGGACTCAACCATTTCCTGCAGCAGCCGTTGATTTTCCTCCTCAGAACCGTCACACCAGTAAATCTTGTCTGGCTGACACATCTCTGCAATTTCTTGAACCCATGCTTGCAATTTTTTGTTCGAAGTCATTATCATTCTCCCTTCAATTTAGATGTTTATATACATAAATAATAGATGGAACGAATTTCCTGAATAATCAACCGGTAGATATAGTAGTATTTTGATATACAAGGTGATTTTACCACAGTAATGGGGAAATGGCAACAAGACAATCGATATTTTGCATTTATTTAGAATTTTTCCTGCAGAATCCGAAGATAAGGAGAAGCTACACAGGGGGCAGTCGATTTTTACTTTTCTGAATCATCTTTACCGTCATGCCTATCATTTGCTTTGCCATCTCGGGAAAAGACTATTCCTTTTCAGATCATGGGTTAGACTTTCATTCTTCAAAGTGTTATGATGTAATATGATGTGTTTGTTACAAATTGTTAAAATGTATGAAGAAGGGGTGACCAATACAAGTGGGGAAAGAAACTGAGAACGCCTTGCATAAACCTCAAAAGCAGAAGGGGATTCAAATGGCTCTGGATCTGGTAGAGCCGGGCCCCGAACATGTTGACAGTTCGGGGAAACAGGAACGGGTGAGCAAACATCTGCCTCCTGAAGTAAATTCCAGGATGCTTTACAGGGATATAATACGGATCGCATGGCCCTCTTTTGTAGAGTTGGTGCTGACCCAGTTGGCATCTATGGTGGATATGATGATGGTGGGTCAATTGGGACCATGGGCTCTTTCAGCCGTTGGGCTGACTACCCAGCCGAAATTTTTACTGATGACCATGTTTATGTCGATGAACGTGGGGGCCACGGCACTGATAGCCCGCTACAAAGGAGCGGGAAATTACCGAAGGGCCAACCTGATCTTGCGCCAGGCCTTGCTGTTGACCTTTCTTTTATCCGCTGTGGCATCTGTCATCGGCTTTGTTTATGCAGAACCCTTGGTCCGCTTTATGGGAGCGGCAGACGCCGAATCCCTTAACGGAGGGGTTGTTTATTTACAGATTCAAATGGCCGGATTCGTGGTCCTGGCTGTGACGAGCACCATCACAGCCGCTCTGCGAGGGGTAGGAGATTCCAGAACTGCCATGATCTACAACCTGACGGCGAACGGAGTGAATGTGGTCTTTAACTATCTGTTGATCTATGGACATTTCGGTTTCCCACGGATGGAAGTTGCCGGGGCTTCCCTGGCTACCGTCATTGGCCAGAGCGTTGCTTTTGCGCTGGCTCTCTATGCAATTATTCGAGGCAACGAGGTCCTGCGTCTCCGTTTCAGTGAAGGCTTCAAGCCGGACCTGCAGGCCTGGAAAAGCATATTCCGCATCGGGCTTCCTGCAATGGTGGAACAACTGGTCATGCGGGCAGGTATGATCACCTACACAAAAATCGTTGCAGCCCTCGGAACGGTAGCATTTGCTACCCATCAAATTTGTATGAATATCCAGGCCATGTCTTTTATGAATGGCCAGGCTTTTTCCGTATCCGCTACATCTTTGACAGGGCAGAGCCTGGGCAAGAGGCGACCGGATATGGCCCAGGCATACAGCAGTCGAACCAGACGCGTCGGTATGATGGTTTCCATTCTGCTGGGCCTTATCTTCTTTTTCTTTGGTGGACCCATTACCTCCCTCTATACCAATGAAGCCTCTGTCATTGAAATGGGTGCCAAAATCCTCATGTTGGTGGCCTTTGTCCAACCCTTCCAATCCTCCCAGTTTATTCTGGCCGGTGCATTGCGGGGGGCAGGAGATACAAGGGCTACAGCAGTCATTACATTCCTGACCGTTCTCCTGGTACGTCCGGGATTAGCCTTCTTCACCACCCGTGTATTGAACTGGGGCCTGATGGGGGCATGGGTCGCTTTGGTAGCCGACCAGCTGTTCCGGTCTCTTCTGGTGCTGCTCCGTTTTAACTCCGGAAAATGGAAAAGAGTGCAGGTATAAAGGGGAATTAGCGGCTGAAGAAGCGAAGCTGGGAAGGATCATACCGGTTCATGACTTGCTCTTGGAAGCATTGACACCGGGGAGATGGAATAGTAAACTATAAGTATAGAAAGCTTTTTATACAAATCATGTAAATCATGAAAACGGGAGTTGAGCATTTTAATGGACAGTGACAGTTGGATACAAGGCATCCTTCTGGTCCTTTTCTTAATGGGCGCAGCCTATTGCGCTGCATCCGAAATTTCTTACGCATCGATAAACAAAATCAGAATGAAGAGCTATGCCGATAAGGGGGACCTCCGTGCAAAAAAGGCCCTCTATATTTCGGAGCATTTTGATGAGGCTTTAAGTTCCATACTCATCGGTAACAATGTGATGCACATCGCTTTTGCATCTCTTGCAACCTTATTATCCACCCGAATATGGGGCGTGAAATCCGTTAAATATACCACCTTCATTTCTACGGCTATTGTATTTCTAGTCAGTGAGATGATTCCCAAAAGCTATGCGAAAGCGAACAGTGAAAGGGTAGCCCTTAGCGTTGCGTTTTCACTGTCCGGGCTAATGAGAATCCTTTCACCGGTCGCTGCTTTTTTTATGTTCATAGGTCGTGGAATATCCAAGCTTTTTCCTCAAAATCCGGAGCCTGTCATCACGGAGGAAGAATTCTATGACATGATTGAAACGGCTCGGGAGGAGGGTGTCCTGGTTGGGGAAAAACAGGAGCTGCTTCGCTCCGCCTTGGACTTTGACGTCATTACAGCCGGTGACATCCTTACAAAACGGGAGGATGTGGTGGCCCTGGATATTGATTTGCCTTTGGAAAAAATCATTGATAAAATCAAAGGCCAGCATTTTTCCCGTCTGCCGGTGTATAAAGGTTCCATCGACAATGTGATCGGCATCCTGCAGGTACGAAAATTTTTAAAGGAGTACATCAAGAATAAAGAAGCTTCCTGGGATATCCAAAGCCGGCTTCTGGACCCTCTGTTTGTCAATCAACGGGCTCCTATTGACAAATTGCTGCAAAGGATGAGCCGACAAAAGCTTCATATGGCCATTGTAACTGACGGATTCGGGAAAACCCTTGGGATCATCACCCTGGAGGATATCCTGGAGGAGTTGGTGGGCGATATTTGGGATGAGGATGATATTGTGAAGGAAGAGGAGTTGGTTTGATCGAATGGACATATGGCCTTATCTGGGGATTGTAGTGCTACTGGCTTTTTCCGCTTTTTTTTCAGGCTCTGAAATTGCCTATGCTTCCATGAACAGGAGCAAGATTAAAAAGGCTGCAGATGGCGGCAATCCTTATGCAAAGAAAGCAATGTATATCTATGAGCATTTTGATGATATGCTTTCTGCCATATTGATCGGCAATAACCTGGTGAATATTGCGGCATCTTCTATCGCCACGGTAATTGCCATCCATTGGATGGGCGAATCGGGAACGGTGCCGGTTGTTATCGTGATGACGATTCTCATCCTGATTTTCGGCGAAGTAGCTCCCAAAATGGTTGCTAAGCAGCAGTGTGATCGATTTGTCCTTTTGCTATCTTATCCATTGCGGTTTCTGATGTTTATCATGAAACCGGTTGTTACGCTGGTGGTATGGATCGTCAATCAGGTTTCCAAACTGTGGACCAGGAACGTTCCGGAGCAGCCTTCCGTTACCGAGGATGATCTGGTTTCTGTCATTGAAAGTGTAAAAAATGACGGCATCATCGATGAGCAGAAAAGTACTCTGCTCCAGTCTGCCTTGGAATTTTCAGATATATCGGTCCAGGAGATCCTGACCCCTCGGACGGATATGGTGGCCATAGATGTGGACGATGATATGGACACCATCATTGAGACTGTTCTGAATTCACCCTATTCCCGGATTCCCGTCTATCAGGACAGTATTGACAATATTATTGGGATTCTATATCTTGACAGTTTCCTAAAAGAGCTGCTGGATACGGAGGAGATCGATATCCGTTCCATGCTGATCGAGGCCTGTTTTATACCCAAGACAGTCAAACTTCCTGCTGTATTTAACGAACTCCAGAGCCGTCGGCTCCAAATGGCCATTGTGACCGATGAATACGGAGGGACAATGGGATGCATTACCATGGAAGATGTGCTGGAGCAGCTTGTGGGGGATATCTGGGATGAAAGCGATGAAATTATCAGGGATTTTATCTGTGTCGGAGAAAATTCTTATGAGTTAAGCGGTGATCTGTCCATCCACGACTTTGTGGAATACCTGGATCTGAATGAGCAGGACTTTGAAAGCCATTATACCACCGTTGGGGGCTGGGCCATCGAGATGCTGAACAGATTCCCCAATCTCTTTGATAGCTTTGTGTATAAGAATTTGATCGCTACAGTCATTGGCCTGGATGGTCTGCGAGTTACGGTCCTTTCTGTAAAAATCATACCGGAAGAGGAGAGCAGGGCAGGGGAAATACTGTTGCAGACATGAGAAGACGGCATATCCTGAAAGAAATCAACGGTATAGGCCAATTGAACAGACAAAAAAGTATGTCTGTTCCTGTTTTTTTCATATAGTATAATGAACAGAAATATAGCCATGAGCAGGAGGGTTTCAATGAAGAGGGTTTACGAAGAACTGGGGGTCCATATCCCAGTGGTTTATTTGCCTGACAGAGATGTTGACTTAACCAAATGGGCTGTTGTAGCCTGTGACCAATATACTCCTCAACCGGAATACTGGGAACAGGTGGAGAGGCTTGTGGGCAACAGTCCTTCCACTCTTCGCATCATCTTCCCGGAGGCATTTCTCCATGAAGAGGACGCAGAAGAAAGGATAAAGCACATCAATGCTACCATGAAAAGGTATTTGGATGAAGATGTGATCCTCCCCCAGGAGCCAGGTTTGATCCTGGTGGACAGGCAGACAGCCTACTCAAAATCCAGGAAAGGTCTTATCCTGGCTTTGGACCTGGAGAAGTACGACTACCGCCAAAACGCCCACTCTCTCATCAGGGCAACGGAAGGAACCGTCGTAGACAGACTTCCTCCCAGGATCAAGGTCAGGGGGAATGCCAGTATCGAATTGCCGCATATTATGGTTCTCATTGATGATCCTGAAAAAACAGTGATCGAACCTTTGGCCGAGAAAGCTGAGAGCTTTGAGAAGCTGTATGATTTTGACTTGATGTTGAACGGCGGTCATATCAGAGGATATCGGATTGACCGGCAAGAGGCGATCGAAGAGGTGATCCGGGCACTGGGCAGGCTGGCCGACCCTGAACTGTTCCGCAGCAAATACGGTTTGAAGGGAGAGGAAGCGGTTCTCCTGTTTGCTGTGGGGGACGGCAATCACTCCCTGGCTACGGCTAAAGAATGCTGGGAGGCAATAAAGGCCGACCTGAGTTGGGAGGAGGCCCAAACTCACCCTGCCCGATATGCCTTGGTAGAGCTTGTCAATATCCATGATGAAGGCTTGGCCTTTGAACCGATTCACAGGGTGGTTTTCGGTATCAATCCTGAGGGTTTTCTGGAGGCTATGACCGCCTATTTCCATGATCAGGCTGCTGGTTTCCGTTGCCGCCTCTTTGATGTAAAGGAAACGATGGAGGAAGAGGCCGGGAAAAGGCCGGTGAAGCCCGGCTGTCACCGGTTTACCTTTGTATTGAAGGGGAAATATGGAATTGGCGAGGTGGAAGGTTCCGGATATAATCTGGTCGTTGGAACCCTCCAGGCTTTTCTGGACCACTATATAGCCGCCCATCCCGAAATAAGGGTTGATTATATTCATGGGGAAGAGGTGGTGGATACCCTGGGCAGCCAGGAAGGAAATATGGGCTTCTTCTTGCCCGCCATGGATAAAAAAGAGCTTTTCAGAACGGTCATACTGGAAGGTGTTCTGCCCAGAAAAACCTTTTCCATGGGAGAAGCGGATGAGAAAAGATTCTATTTGGAATGCAGAAAAATCAGAGATTGACTATAGGACTGATGGAATGACTGCTTCCCTGTTTCATGGGGGAGCAGTTTTTTTATTGCTTTATTCCTCAAATCATGTTCTGTCCTTTAATTTTTTCTTGAAAAAGAACGGTTGTATGGTAAAAAGTCCCACGGAATGGTATGATAAAAAGAGATGAATGAACGGTTAGGGGGGAGAGTATGTCCAAGGAATACCCACAGATTTTATTCTGGAAATGGGATGACTCCCATATAGAAAAAAAGAATTACAGGGAAAAGATTCTGGACATCTGCAGGAGAAGCTGTTTCGATTATATCTATGCGGGGACAGCCTGGTGTCAAAAGGGACTGCAGAGCAGGGAGGTCCGTGACTGTATTGAAGATGCGGTGGCATATACCCATGAGCTGGGCAGGAAATTTATCTTTGAAATCGATGTCAGACCCGCTCGGAATGCATTCGCCGCAAAATATCCGGAGGCGATCACTGCTTTGATGCTTCAGAAGGAAATTGCCTTGGACGAAAAGGGAAGGGGCACGGCAACCTTCAGACTTTCGGAATGTTCTGATCAGTTTGGCACCTATAAGCCCGTTGGAGGAGAGGTCTACAAGGTATATTCCTTTGATAAAAGCGGTGAATTTACATATGACAGGGACACGCTAAGGGACATCACCGGAAGGGTAGCAAGGATCGAGGAAGGGAATAGCCTGGAGGTCCGGATAGAAGAGGACGGGGAAGATGAAAACAGAACAGCCTTGGTCATGGCCCTGGTATGGTATGAGCTCCCGGACAGTGGATCGGAGGACACCATCCGGTATTTCGATGAGCTTTTCAGCCTGTACCAAGATATTCCCTTTGACGGCATTGCCTTGGATGAGTGGGGCTATGTAGCCCATCCGGCTTACAACTTTTCCAACAGCTGGCGTATGCCCTGGTACTCCAGGGGTATAGAAAAAGACATTCGGCAAAGGATGGGAACGGATCCGGGCCTTTTCTATTTTCATATGTACTATGCACCGGATGGGGAGGAGGCTACCAGGATCCGCTATGTCAATACATACCATGAAATGATCCGGCACAACACCCTAAAGATTGAAAGATACTTCTATGCAAAGGTTAAGGAGTTGTTTGGAGAAGACGCTTTTGTAGGCGTTCATCCGACCTGGTATGCCATTGCAGAAATTGACAACTCTCCCGAGATCTATAAGAATGGTCTGAACTGGTGGGATGTACCCCGGGATTACGGATTCACCGATGAGATCATGCTGATGCCCGTCCGAACCGCCCTGGCCCATAAATGGAAGGGCAATACATGGTATAACATGTGGTACTCGGAGGGGACGCTGGACAAAACAAGCTATGCCCGGGAAATATGGCATAATGCCCGATATGGGGGCAGGGTCATTACCCTGGGCTATGAAACCAGGTGTGAGCCGGGTGTGCAGGATCTGATCCCGGCGGGTGATCTGGAATATGTCTCCGCTGCCGAAGAGAAGATAGAGCTCCTAAACCGTTTCCAAAGCGCACCGGTAAACAGCAGTGTTCTGATAGTTATGGGGATACCCGCAGTGTGCAGTTGGATAGGCAATATTACGGGAAACCTGCTTTGGAATGGCTATAACTCCCGCTTCAATGAAGTCTTTACCCTGGCCAGGGACCTGTGGAATGCCGGTTGGAATTGTGACCTGGTGGCCAGCTATGAGATCGAAGACGGGGATCTGTACCTGGGAGACAAGGGGAAACCCGTATATGGATCCCAGGAGTACGATTGTATCATCTTTATGTTTCCTCAATTTTCTAAGAGAAGGGTATTGGATTTCCTGAACCGGCTGGAGGAAAGCCAGGTAAAATCCATTGTGATCGGCAGCTGTGACAGGGACTTTGAGGGCAATCATGTGAAAGAGCTGTTCAACGGAATCAAAGATAAGGTGGACTTATACTTGGATGAGCGGCCGGAGGTGGGGGATCTGGTATGGCGGTTACAGAAATGGGGGATTCCCACCAATCGTGTGCCTTGTGGATCCGTGCTGCAGGATGGCTCCGTGATCCTCAGTCCCACTGGGATATCGGAATCAACCGGGAATACCCTGGAAGTGGATTTTATCCATGCGCAGCACCATATCCGGGCGAAATTCCAGGACCTCCTTGCATTCAAGCTGAAGGAGGATGGAAAAATCGAAAAGCTGGCAGCTTCAAAGCTGGAATATCTGTATATCGATGGCCGCGAGGAGATCCCCTTCGATCAAGCCAGGGATATTACCATCCTGCAGGAGGATTGAAGAGAGTTAAAAGATGCGGTCATGAGAGGGTACGGATATGAAGCTGACAACGCTGTGCTATATAAAGGACAAGGGAAGAACTCTGATGCTCCACAGGGTGAAGAGGGAGCAGGATATCCATGGAGGAAAATGGAATGGTCTGGGAGGGAAGCTGGAGCAAGGTGAGACTCCCGAGGAATGTGTGATCCGGGAAGTATATGAAGAAAGCGGTCTGATCATTCAGAATCCAACCCTTCGGGGGATTCTGACCTTCCCCCTCTTCTATGATGGAGAGGATGAATATACCTTCGTCTTTACTGCAGAAGATTTCCAGGGGAATTTGAGGGAGTCCGATGAGGGGATTCTCCAGTGGATTGATGATGCCGAGATCTCCTCTTTGAATCTCTGGGAGGGAGACAGGATTTTTCTAAAATGGCTGGAAACTGGCAGGTTTTTCTCCGGAAAGCTTGTCTATGAAAAGGGAAGGCTGGTTGACTATCAAGTGGTCTTTTATTAAAAATATGGGAGGATGACGGGATGACTCCTTCCATGTCATGCTTTAGAAGGGAGAGGTTTATGTGATGGATAAACAGTGGATTGCCCGGGACAGCAAACCGGCTATGACGATTGTTACAGCAGCCAATGCATCGCCTCAGGAGAAATATGCCGCCCAGGAACTGAAGAATTACTTGGACTTCATCACCACATCCAGTGTGTCGATGGGGGATGAAGGGACATCCGGACCTGTGATCGCCATTGGAAAGGCAGCCGGTCGTTTGGGAATGACGGCAGGAGCGGAGCTGGGAGATGACGGCTTCACCATCTGTACCGTGGGGGGCAGTCTGGGAATCGTAGGCGGTAAAAGGGGCGTCATCTATGGGGTATATGAGTTTCTCGAAAAATTGGGTTGCCGCTTTTTCACCCCTACATGCGAGAAAATTCCCTCCATGCCCGATCTTCCGTTACCCGATCTGGATGACACCCAGATCCCCGTTCTGGAATACCGCTATCACAACTACAGAGATTTCACAAGGTATCCCAGGTTCGCTGTAAAAAACCGTATCAATGGACCCATTCCCATCAAGGAGGAATTTGGCGGGCATCTGTCCTATGTATGGTTTGTCCATACTTTTGAGCCATGCATCCTGAATCCTGAGGAATGGTTTGACAGCCATCCCGAGTACTTTTCCATGGTGAATGGGAAGCGGATCAAAGAACGCACCCAGCTGTGCCTCACCAATCCTGATGTCCTTCGAATTGCGATTGAAAAAGTAAAAGCTGCCCTTCGGGAAAACCCGGGAAGCCGGTTGATTTCGGTATCCCAGAACGACTGGGGGAACAATTGTACCTGCCCTGAATGCCGCAAGATTGGTGAAAGGGAGGGGAGCAGTGCCGGGAGCCTCATATGGTTTGTCAATCAGGTAGCGGAGGCTATTGAACCGGAATTTCCCGATGTGATCGTTGATACCCTGGCTTATCAATACAGTCGGCCCGCTCCAAAATACATCCGTCCCCGCAGGAATGTATGTGTACGCTTGTGCTCCATTGAGGCGTGCTTTGCCCATCCCTTTGAAAGCTGCGACGATCAGTCGCGGCGGGTGAAACGCCCTGACGGCAGCAGTTCGGACTTCATCACCGACCTGCAGGATTGGGCCAAGGTGTGCGACCGGATGTACATCTGGGACTATACGACCTGCTTTGCCCATTACCCTGCACCTTTTCCCAATTGGAATGTGCTGCAGCCCAATATGCAGGCCTTCGTCAGAAATAATGTCAAGGGAGTGTTTGAACAGGCTTGTGGCGCCATAGGCGGCAGTACGGATCTCAACGAGCTGAGGGCATATCTGATCGCCAAGCTTTTGTGGAACGCGGACTGTGATGTGGAGCAGCATATAAAGGAGTTTCTGGAATGCTATTACGGGGCTGCCGCTCCCTATATTCGCCAGTATATTCGTACCTTGACGGACAAGGTGGAGAAGGAAAACATCCATATAGGATTTAATGACCAGTGTGATCAGCCCTATCTGACGGATGAAATGCTGGATATTTACGATGAGTTGTTTGACCAGGCAGAGAAAGCTGTCCAGGGGGATCCTATTCGTGCCATGCGGGTTGCCAAGGCTCGTCTATCCATTCGCTGGGTTCGTCTGAAGAACAATGCCATGCTTAAGGGCATTAAGAATCCCCAGGAGATCCATCAATTTTTTGAAGATTGGCATGCTCACGGACTGACCCGTATTGACGAATGGGTCAGCAAGGAAACAAGCCACCGGGCTTTGATCGGAGGTCGCTGGCGGGGCATCGAATTCTACGACAACTGGTGGGATGAAGGTCCGGAAGAGCTTTAAGAATGGAGATGATGGTTTATGGATGATCATAAAAAGGATAGGGAAAGCATCATCGGAGAGATCCGGGAGATCAAATCACAGCTGAAGGGAAAGCAGGTCAGGAAGCTGCAGATAGACAGGTTGGAGCGTATTGTAGGCAAATTGGAGCAATACGCGCAGGATTGTGAGGAGTGCTGCAGACTTCTCGGGATCATCGGGAAAGAGGCGATCCCCAAGCTGAGATCCCCGGATGAAGGCAAGCAAAAGGAATACCGGCGCTATCTAAACAGCACCTTGACCCATTTGCTGAGGGGGCATAATCTCGTTACGGAGGGCTACTATACGAGCACCTATCTTGTGCTTGGAATAGCCCTTGGACTGCTCTTTGGGCTGGCATTGGGGAATTCAGCATTGGGCATCCCCATCGGGCTGGCCATCGGCGTCGCCATCGGTTCGGGACTGGATGCGGTGGCACGGAAAAAAGGGAACGCTATCTGATATGTGGAGGTTCGACGATGCAACGACCTGTTATATTGATCGTAATGGACGGAATCGCAATGAGAGAGGGCGAGTATGGGAACGGGGTCAAGGCGGCATACACCCCTACCCTGGCTTGGCTTCTCCAAACATGCCCCAACATCCGGATAAAAGCCCATGGGACGGCGGTAGGACTACCTTCCGATGAGGATATGGGCAACAGTGAGGTGGGCCATAATGCCCTGGGAAGCGGTCAAATTGTGTCCCAGGGAGCCAAGCTGGTAAACGAATCCATCGCCAGTGGCAAAATGTTCCGTTCCATGACGTGGAAGAGTGTTATAAACAACTGCGTAGAGCACCACAGTAGCTTGCACTTGATTGGGCTCCTGTCGGATGGAAATGTCCATTCCCATATATCCCATTTAAAGGCTATCCTAAAGAGGCCCAAGGAGGAGGGTGTGGTGAAGGCCCGCATCCATATCCTCCTTGACGGGCGTGATGTGGCAGCCACCTCCGCTTTGGAATATGTGGAGGATTTGGAGCGATATCTGGTCAGTCTGAATGACCGGGATTTTGATGGGAGAATTGCCTCCGGGGGCGGTCGTATGAAGATTACCATGGACCGTTATGAAGCCAATTGGCAGATGGTGAAACTTGGATGGGATACCCATGTCCTGGGGCTGGGCAGACAGTTTGAAAGCGCCGCCATGGCCATTCGAACGTACAGGGAAGAACTGGATGTCCTTGATCAGGATCTGCCCCCCTTTGTCATTGCCCAGCAGGGAAAACCCGTAGGAACCATACAGGATCATGACAGCGTCGTTTTTTTCAATTTCCGGGGAGACCGGGCTATTGAGATCAGCAGAGCCTTTGAGGAAAGGGATTTTGATAAATTTGACAGGGTCCGTTTTCCGAAGGTGGTATATGCAGGCATGCTGGAGTATGACGGCGACTTGAAAATACCCAAGAGTTACCTGGTACCTCCTCCGGCTATTCAAAACACCCTGTCGGAATATCTGTGCAAGCATAACATAAGACAGTATGCCGTTTCCGAGACGCAGAAATACGGCCACGTGACCTATTTTTGGAATGGGAATCGCAGCGGCAAATTCAGCGAAGCCTTTGAAACTTACGAAGAAGTTCCCTCTGACAAGGTACCCTTTGAACAACGCCCTTGGATGAAGGCTGCCGAAATCACCGATAAATTGATCGAGGCCATAAGATCGAGGGAATATACCTTTTTGCGGGCGAACTACGCCAACGGAGACATGGTGGGTCACACCGGCAGCTTTCAGGCCGTCAGAATAGCAGTGGAGGCAGTGGATTTGTGCCTTGCAAGGGTCATTCAGGCGGTGGAAGAAGTGAGAGGGATCCTGATCGTAACGGCGGATCACGGAAATGCGGAGGAGATGTACGAAAAGGCCGGGGAAGACGGTGTACTCAGGTCCAAAACCTCCCATACCCTGAATCCGGTCCCCTTTATTGTATATGACAGACTGGAGAGGCGTGAACTCAAGCAAGGCGATTTCGGCCTCGCCAATGTGGCAGCCACCATAGCCAAACTCCTTCATTTGGAAGGCCTTGATATATGGGAAGAGAGCATTTTATAAACGGATAGACCTTATGGGGGTATGATTTTATGAGATGTGAAAAAGTGTTGTATGAGGAATTACAGCCAAGGGAATTCGTGGAAAGGATCAATGCTTTTCCTGTCGCATATCTGCCCTTGGGCACTTTGGAATGGCATGGACTTCATCTGCCCCTGGGTTCCGACGGCTTACAGGCAAGGGGCGTGTTTGAGCGCATAGCCTCTGAAATTGGCGGAATCGTCCTCCCGATGCTGTTTCTGGGCCCCGACAGGGCGATGAGGAAGGATGACGCTGTTTATTACGGGATGGATATTATTAGCTTCGATGACGGAGCACCTCAGCAATTGGAAGGGAGCGCGTACTACATCTCCGACCAGCTGTTTTGTGATTTGCTGGATACCATCATGCATAATCTCGCCCGTGCAGGCTTTAAGCTAGTGATCGGTCATGGCCATGGCCCATCTACGAAAGCATTTTCCGATAGAAAACAGATATTTCAAGAGAAATATGGCCTATTGACATACAATCTTTGGGAGCTTGGCTATGAGGGTGAAGAGGGGATACAGACCGATCACGCCGCCGCAAATGAGGCTTCCCTTGTGATGGCCCTCAGGCCGGAGCTAGTGGATATGGATATGCTATCGGCTGATAGCATACCTATAGGCGTTGGGGGCGAAGACCCTCGCAAAGCGGCATCGGCTGAGCGGGGAAATGAGCTAATCGAAAAAAATATCAGGCGAATCTCCCAAAAAGCCAAGGCGATTATGTCAGGCATTCCCAAAGCCAAACGCGAGATCAGCTATGAAAATATAAAAAATCTGTTAAGATAGGATCAAAGGCTGCTAAATTGCTTTCGATCCGGATAAAACGGTAAAGATATTGTTACGAATCAGGTGGTAAGAGAATGAATAATAAGCCGAAAGTGGCATTTATCTGTGTCCACAATTCCTGTCGCAGCCAGATCGCTGAAGCCTTGGGCAAGCATCTGGCTGCAGATACATTTGAAAGCTATTCTGCGGGTACAGAAGGGAGGGACCGTATCAATCCCGATGCGGTACGTCTCATGAAGCAGCTCTATGGAATTGATATGGAAAAAACGCAATATCCAAAGCTGCTTGGGGATATTCCCTCTGTGGATGTGGTGATTACGATGGGCTGCAATGTGGAATGCCCATATCTTCCCTGTAAGCATCGGGAGGATTGGGGACTGGAAGACCCAACGGGTAAAAACGATGAAGAGTTCAAAAAGGTAATAGCGGTCATTCGAGACAAGGTAATGGAGCTAAAGGATAAACTGAAGGAAAACAAAGTACGCTTATCATAGCCTTCCCATATCGTTAAACATTTAGCCAGGCCATATCAACCGTTATCGGAAAGTCTTTCGTCTTTCTCCTGGAAGAATGGCAGGGAAAGATTTGGGAAAAGCCATGGCCGGCTAAGACGTTCTACCGTTTCACTGGAAAGCAGGAAGGTCAAGGCGATGGATGCGGGAAGCAAGGACAGCAGTCCTATGGGGTTTTCAAGGGTATGGAAAAAGCCCATTCGATCCAGGGAGCGAATGATCAGGCCGTGAAAGAGATACACATAGAAGGTGCGGCTGCCTTGGGAAGTATAGAAGGTTTCCTTTTGGGGAACCAGGGCCAGAATGGATATAATGGCTATGGTCTGGACGATATACAAAAGCAGTCGGTAGATACCGGCATACCATTCCGTCACGCCCAACTCCTGGTATGAGTAGCTTCCTGTAAGCCATTTCGATGAAAAATCCGGGAAGACCCAGTAGAAACAGAGAAAAAGGGAGAGGAGAATAAATGGGGCAGCCAGCTTCCACTTTCTTGTTTGAAAGAAGGTAAAATGTCGCTCTTCTGCCAGGTATCCGGCCAGGAAAAAGGGCAGAAAAACAAAGGTGCGAGAATAGCTGAGGAATTTACCGTTCAGGTTGATATACCCGATGGTTGCCCCTGCCAAGAGAGCCCACAGCATGGGGGGAGGAAGTTTCAGCAGCCAAGGTAGAATCAAATGGCAGCTGAAAATCGTCAGGAGAAACCAAAGGGTAAAATACGGTGTAAAAATTCGAAGGGTATAGGTGGCCTTATCCTCAACACCGAAATACATGATTGAATATAGGATCTGAAATATAAAATAGGGCACCAGATAATTATGGACTAATTTCGGAAAGTTTCTGTTTCGAATAGCTTTTTTGGCAAAAAAGCCCGATATCAGAATGAATAAAGGCATATGAAAGGTATAAATCACCTTGTAAAATGCATAGAGCAGAGGATAATCATGAATGAAAGGTTCAATGGTATGGCCGAAGACAACCAAGAGAATTAGAATAAATTTTATGTTATCAAAATAAGGGTTTCGTTTGTTTTTCATTTTGGGGCTCCTTCCTAAGTAATTTGGTACGACAATTGTGCAGTTTTTGCTTCTTGTTGTAATGCTTCCGTTCCCTGGTCATTTCCAGGACAGGCTCCCCCTTCTATCCTACATTATAACGTTCTTCACTGAAAAAATCCAATCGGGGCCCAGCCATAGCCATGAAGCCCTTTCTTTATCAGGAATGTTATATTTGTGGGACTTTGTTTATTTTGTTGACAGTTTCGGTGTTATAATAGAAGATATTTATGAGTCCATTGACAAGTATGCTAAAAGAAAGAGCTCTGTCGATTTTTGATATAATACAACTTGTGAGGAGTGGATAGCATGTTTTCAGAAAAAATTGTACGCAGTCTAAATCAATCTTCCTTTATTCGAGCAATGTTTGAACAGGGTGAAAAGCTACGGAAAATACATAGTCCGGATAAGGTTTTTGATTTCTCCCTTGGCAATCCTGATCCCGAGCCTCCCCAAGCCACCAAGGACGCGCTAAAGAGACTGGTTTTGGAGGATAAGCCTGGGATGCATGGCTATATGCCCAATGCCGGCTACCCCGAAGTGAGGGAAAGGGTTGCCCGGCAGCTAACGAAGGAAACCGGGGTTTCCATCGCCATGGAGCATGTAGTGATGACCGTCGGAGCGGGCGGTGCCCTCAATGTGGTTTTCAAAACCATCCTGAATCCCGGGGAAGAAGTCATTGTCCTTGCCCCCTTCTTCGTAGAATACCTGTCCTACATTGCGAATTATGATGGAAAGGCTGTCATTGTCCCCACGCAAAAGGATACCTTCCAGCCGGATCTTGCTGCCCTGGAAAAGGCCATTACACCCCGGACAAAAGCTGTATTGATCAATAGCCCCAACAATCCGACCGGGGTGGTGTATAAGAAAGATGTGCTGAAGGCCATGGCAGAGCTCCTCGAACGAAAGGAAAGGGAGTACAACACCACCATATTCGTCGTATCCGATGAGCCTTATCGAAAGATCGTCTACGATGGCATCCAGCTTCCCAGCGTTTTGAAGATATTCGAAAATGCCATACTGGTGGATTCTTTCAGTAAATCCTTATCCCTTCCCGGGGAACGAATTGGCTATATTGCTGTGAATCCGGCTATTAAGGATGTGGATGTGCTGGTCAACGGCTTGATCTACTGTAACCGGACCTTGGGCTTTGTCAATGCCCCTGCCCTTTTTCAGAGGGTGATCGGAGAATCCATTGATGCGGCTGTGGATGTTGGCATCTACCAGGAAAGACGGGATCTTTTGTATAAGAGCTTGACGGAGATGGGCTATTCCTGTATTAAACCCGAGGGGGCTTTCTATCTCTTCCCTAAGGCATTGATTGAGGATGATGTGGAATTTGCCAACCGAGCCCTGAAATATAATATCCTGATTGTACCGGGTTCAGGCTTCCATGGTCCCGGCTACTTCAGACTGGCTTACTGCGTCAGCATGAAAACCATTGAAAATGCCCTGCCTGCCTTCGAAGCCCTAGCAAAGGAATTCAGGTAGTTGCCGGTGTCGTCAGACGATAAATCGTATGGGGAGGAAACAATATGAAGTTTAAAAGGTCCCTGCTTATAGTCTTGATTCTGGCGTGTGCATGGATATTGGCAGGCTGTGTCCCGGGGGACGGTAGCCACACCGTCCAGAATCCGGCAGGCTTTTTATGGGGCATCTGGCATGGCTGGATAGCTCCCATTTCCCTGATTATAGGCTTTTTCAATCGCAATATCAGGGTTTATGAAGTGATGAATACCGGTTGGTTCTACGACCTGGGCTTTTATATCGCCATTATTGGAGGCTTCGGAGGCATATCCCTGGTAAGGGATAAAAGGAGAAAAAAATGAAGAAAATCGAATGGGCTCGGAAGATTTTTCATGAAAATGAGCACCTGTTTCAATGTCCCATATGTGGCCATGGTATGTATATGTCGGAGGAAAGGGTCCTGGCCTGCATCAACAGCCACTCCTATGACCTGGCAAGGCAGGGGTATGTGAATTTCCTGTCCGGCTCTAAAAAGACAGGATATGACAGGATGATGTTGGAGTCCAGAAGTCTGATATCCAAGGAAGGTTTATATACACCCCTGACGGAAGAGATCAGCCGGATACTTGGGGAAAGACCGGCAGGTGGGGACGGAACGGGAGTCATCCTGGACGCCGGATGTGGAGAAGGATCCCATTTGAAGAATGTATTGGACCTGCGCAGGCAGGGCACTGAAAAGAAGATCCAGGGTGTGGGTATCGATATTTCCAAAGACGGCATTCAAATTGCAGCAAGGGAATGGAGAGACATCCTCTGGTGCGTGGCCGATCTGGCAAAAATGCCCTTTCGGAACAGACAGTTTGATGTGCTTTTGAACATCTTTTCACCGTCCAATTACGGGGAGTTTACCAGGGTCCTGAAGGAGGACGGAATTCTGCTGAAGGCGGTACCGGGGAGTCGTTACCTGATGGAGATTCGAAATCTCTTTTATGGGAATACGGAGAAGGAGACCTATTCCAATGAAAGGACCGTGGAACTTTTTAAGCGGAATTTTCAACTGCTGGATATCAGGGAGCTTGTGTATCAGAAAGCCGTCCGTGGAGACCTTGTGGAGCATTTGATTCGCATGACTCCCCTTTCCTGGGGGGCGGATGACAAGGCGAGACAGAAGGCCATTGAGACGGGAATCCCACAAATCACCATCGATGTAGCCATCCTGGTAGGAAGGCCTTTTAACTCGATTTGAGATCCGTGTCCCATGAACATATAATCCCACACTGAAGAAGGCTTCATGCGGAAAGCATGGAGATTGGCAACAAGCATATTTTGGAGGGAAATAAATGAAGAAACAGATTACCAAACCGTCAATTCTACCGGGTTTCATGGAGCTTTTGCCCGCTGATCAGATCCAGTTCAATCGCATGCTGGACACCATCCGGAGAAATTATGAGAAATACGGCTTTGTACCCTTGGATACGCCGGTCATCGAAAAATCAGAAATTCTGCTGGCCAAGGGGGGCGGTGAGACGGAGAAGCAGATCTATCGGTTCACCAAAGGGGATACGGATCTATCCCTTCGTTTTGATCTGACCGTTCCTCTGGCCAGATATGTTGCCCAGCGTTTTTCCGATTTGAATTTCCCCTTCCGTCGCTATCATATTGGAAAGGTATATCGTGGAGAACGAAACCAAAGGGGAAGATTCCGTGAGTTTTATCAATGTGATATAGACATTATCGGAAATGGAAAGTTGAGCCTTATCTATGATGCAGAAATCCCAAGCATCATCTATTCCACCTTTAGCGACTTGGACTTCGGTCCCTTATTAATTCGTATTAACAATCGAAAGCTCTTAAATGGCTTCTTTGAATCCATAGGCATTGAGAACAAAACGGATATCCTGCGGACCATCGACAAACTGGAAAAGGCGGGAGAGGAAGACGTTATCAAGGAGTTGGAGAGCCAGGGAATAGAGGCGCCCAATGTGGAGAAAATTATGACCTTTATAGGGATAAAAGGTAACAACGATGACATGCTGGCTGAACTTGAAAAGTTGGGCATTGACAATCCTCTTTTCCGGGAAGGCCTCCAGGAGTTGGCGGAGGTGGTCCACTACATCCGCTGTTTCAATGTCCCTGAAGATAGCTTTGCCATTGATTTGACCATTGCACGGGGTCTGGATTACTATACCGGTACCGTTTATGAAACCATACTAAAGGATTACCCTGATATCGGAAGTATCTGTTCAGGTGGTCGATACGATAATCTGGCGGAATATTACACCCAGAACAAGCTGCCAGGTGTGGGGATCTCCATCGGCCTGACCCGTTTGTTCTACCAGTTGAAAGAAGCAGGTATCCTTGGGGAAGAACAGGCCTCTACCCTTTCTCAGGTTCTCATCATCCCCATGGATGATACCGTCGAATACGGTATTTCCGTCGGTAATCGCTTCCGGGAAAGAGGGATTATTGCCCAGCTCCACCTGGATAAGGGCAAGCTGGGTAAAAAGCTTGCTTATGCCGATAAAATGGGTATCCCCTACGCTGTATTGCTGGGGAGTGAAGAGAGGGAGAATGGCAAGGTCAGCCTGAAGAATCTAAAAACAGGTTCTCAGGAATCCCTTACAGTGGATGAAGCCGTTATAAGGATCCAATCCCAGGATTGACCCCGATTGCTTTCCTGAGGGAGCAGATATGGGGCACCCATCATGAAGGAGGACACAGGAATGGATATTGCCTTATCGACAGCAAGTTTTTACCCAAGCTTATTAACGGAGGATGCGCTGGTAAAAATCGCAGAATTAGGCCTTCAAAAGGCGGAGGTTTTCCTGGAATCCATGAGTGAATACCGGGAAAACTTTGGGGAGATTTTAGAGGAAAGAAAGGAAGAAGCCGGTCTTGAAGTCTACTCCGTTCATTCTCTGTGTTCTCAGTTCGAGCCCCAGCTTTTTGCAGCAACTGAGCGCCAGCGACAGGATGCCCTGGAGGTTCTGAAGGGTGTTTTTCGTGTCGCCCGGATGCTTGGCGCCAGGGTATACGTCTTTCACGGGCCGGCCAATATAAGGAGAAGAAAGATCCGTTACGACTATGAACGTTTGGGGAGGATAACGGGGGAGTTGGCAAACCTTGCAGGGGAGTTTGGCTTAAAGTTTTCCTGGGAAAACGTCGACTGGTGTTACTTTAACCATCCCGCTTTTGCGAACAAGCTTTTGGAAAACTGTCCCCATGACAACCTGGCCTTCACACTGGATATCAAACAGGCCATGCTGGCGGGATATGACCCCTTTGATTTTTTAGAGGCAATGGGAAATAGGGTCGTAAATGTCCATGTATGCGATTTTGACCAGGATGGAAAGCTGCTACTGCCGGGAAAAGGATGCTTTGATTTCCACCGTCTTAAGGCTGAACTGTCCCGCATCGGCTATGGAGGACCTGTGGTGGTGGAAGTATATCGCGACAATTATCGCAGCTATGATGAACTGATGGAATGCTGTCACCGGTTGAGGGGGATTTTCACTGAGTAGAAGAAGCGGATCCGTTTCGAAAGGAGAATGAAGCCAAGGGGATGGACAGGGGAGAGAAGCATCCTGTATAATGGGATGTGTAGCAAGAATAGTAAAAAGAGGGAAGGGTGGTAATGATGTCTAGTCCATTGCATGATCTATACCGAATTCGGGATCTGAAAACAAAACGGGTTTCCAGCTATGACCGTACCGGAGCGAACAGGGACTGTGTTACCATTGAAAGTGGCGAAACGAAAGTCCTGGCGGAAATACCGGGAGCGGGTATTATCAAGCATATCTGGTTTACGATCGCCTGCGACGATCCCATGCTCCGCCGGAATGCCATTCTCAGGATGTATTGGGACGGGGAGGAGCATCCCAGCGTGGAGTCCCCCATTGGGGATTTTTTCGGCCAAGGCTGGGGTGAAAAGTACAATTTCATATCCCTGCCCCTGGCAGCTGCTCCCGCGGATGGGAATGCGCTGAACTGCTATTTTCCCATGCCTTTTGGCAACGGCGCCCGTATTACCGTAGAGAATCAGTCGGATCAGCCCATTAAATCCTTCTATTATTATATTGACTACGAGGAGCATCCCAGTATGCCTCCGGAGGCCGGACGCTTCCATGCCTGGTGGAATCGGGAAATCACTCAGCCTCACGGAGATTTGGGAGAAAATGAATGGGCTACTTTCGCTCCCTATGCCGAAAACCCCACGGACGAACACAACTATCTGTTTGCCGACATTGAGGGAAAGGGTCATTTTGTCGGATTGAACTATTATGTGGACAATCCCGGTCCCATGTGGTACGGGGAAGGAGACGACATGTGGATGGTGGACGGAGAACCTTGGCCGGGATCCCTCCACGGTACCGGTACGGAGGATTTTTTCAATTCATCCTGGTGCCCCAATGAGATCTACCTCCATCCCTATTTCGGTTATGCGAGGATACCCCAGAAACTGGGTTGGATGGGAAGAACCCACTGTTACCGATTTTTCCCGGAGGATCCCATCTACTTTGAAAAATCCCTCCGGGCTTCCATTGAACATGGCCATGCCAATGTGCTGACCCTGGATCTGTGTACCGTGGCTTACTGGTACCAGATGGAGCCCCATAAGGTATTTCCTGCGATTCTTCCTAAGGAGAAGCGCCAGAACATGCCGGAAATTGGTGTGGTAGATGTCCACCGCTGGCGCGATGCTTGGCGGCGGAAAAAGGGCGAGGGTACACGCTGGGGACATGAGAAATAACCTTCTTTATAACCATTTGCAATAAAAAAGCAGCCTAGCTGCTTTTTTTATGCACGATTGTCTCCAAAGATCGTACTACCGGCCTCAAAGGAAATGGCAAACTGAATCGTGGTGGTGGGATTGATATAGATCGTCAGTTCGGCCTGTATTTTTCCACCAGTTCGTTGACCCACAGTCGCTGAGGACCTTCGATGAGGGAAAAGGGTTCGTTTTTTCTGCCGACGTCCTTGGGAAACAGCAGGATTTTAGGGCCGTTGCGTACCTGGTTCTCCCAGACTTGGGTGTGAAAAAGGGCGTATTCAATATAATCATCTTTGTAGATCAGGAGGGTGATCTCGCCCCAGGGTTTTTGCATAATGGGTCGAAAGTGTTCGTCCTCCAGGATGGGAACCTGGATGAGGGGTGTCATGCCCTGATCGTTTGTGGTAAAGCTTTTCTTTATTTCAGGTATGACAACTCGAGCACCCTTCAAAGGCTTTTCCGTGTAGCCGTCCACAACGGTTACCTGGAGTTTACCTACAGCTTGTTGGGCTTGCCGACGATTGTTTTGAAAAACCGCCATTTCGTATTTCTGGTAGGATGAACTGCTTGTATAGAATATTGCCATGATGATGAAGCTAATGGAAAGCATCCCGATGATCGACTTGAAATTCCAGTTCATGGTACAACCTCCTGTAGGCGATAGTAATACATTATATGAAAAAGACAGGATAGGTTATACATATAGGGTGGTGAAATTCCTGTTTCCCTGGATAGGATTTTCAAAACGATGGTTTTTGCAGTGGATTGACGTAAACTGAGAATGATTTTTGTAGAAAAAAGCAGTATAATAGAAACGAAGTATGAAAGAAAGGTGTGTTCATTGTGAAACGATATGGAGATGCAAAGTGGAAACAGGATATGAAGCTGCGGCTCGACTTTAACAATATGATGGCTGAGTTTATCGGGAAAGAAGAGGGAATTAGTGAGGACGATATCGCTGCTTTGGAGGACAAGATCTCCCAGGCCAAGAAAGCCATGGTGGAAAAGCGTCAAAAAGGAATGATGGATTGGCGTGACCTTCCCTATAACCAGAAGGAGGTCGTCGAAGATATCCTCGAGACAGCCCAGAAAATAAAGGAAAGGTTCGATAACTTCGTGGTGCTGGGAATCGGCGGGTCAGCCCTGGGACCGATTGCGGTTCAGCAAGCCTTGAATCATATGCGTTATAATGAACTGCCAAAGGAAAAGAGAAACGGCTGTCCCAAGCTATATGTGGAGGACAACGTGGATCCCGAGCGGATGACAGCCCTTATGGATGTCATCGACCTGGAGAAGACGGTATTCAATGTCATTACCAAATCCGGGAGCACTTCTGAAACCATGGCCCAGTTTCTGATCATCCGGAAGCTCCTGGAGTCTCGTTTGGGTGACAAATATAAGGAACACCTCATTGCTACCACGGACCGGGAGAAGGGGAACCTGATTAAGATTGCCCGGCCAGAGGGTTTGAAGACCTATATTATCCCGGAAGGAGTCGGGGGGAGATTCTCTGAGTTAAGTCCTGTAGGTCTCCTGGCTGCAGCGGTATGTGGAATCGATATTGAAGAAATGCTGGCAGGGGCAGCCTATATGGATGAGATTTGCCAGAATGAGGATATCTATCAGAATCCCGCTTATATGGGCGCCATCCTTCAGTACATTGCTATTCAGAAGGGAAAGAATATTTCCGTGATGATGCCCTATGCGGATTCATTGAAATACATGACTGATTGGTATGCTCAGCTGTGGGCTGAGAGCCTGGGGAAGAAATACGACAATGACGGGAATGAAGTGTATGTGGGACAGACACCGGTGAAGGCCTTGGGTGTCACAGACCAGCATTCCCAGATTCAACTCTATACAGAAGGACCCTTTGACAAGGTCATCACTTTCCTCGGCGTAGACCGTTACCGTGAAACATGGGAGATCCCCCATGGATACGAGGAAATTCCGGCAGTATCCTTCCTGGGCGGTCACACTATGAATGAATTGATCAAGGCGGAGCAGACGGCTACCGAATATGCCCTGCTGAAGGCTCGAAAACTCAATCGGACCATTACCATACCCGAGGTGAATGCCTTTACCATCGGAGAGCTCCTGTATTTCTTCGAGGTGGAAACCGCCTTTGCCGGAGAACTATTGCATATCAATGCCTTTGATCAGCCAGGGGTAGAGGAAGGGAAAAATGCCACCTATGCCCTCCTGGGGAGACCGGGCTATGAAGAAAAACGAGAGGAACTGGACAGCAGACCGGCCAAGAAGGAGCGTTATATCATCTGACAGCATCCATCGAGTCCATAAGTGGGGAAAAGCTTGTCTCCTTATTCCAATAGAAAAACAGGTGAAGTGTAGAAAGCACTTCACCTGTTTCTGTCCAGAGGGATGTCGATCAGGTTATTGAGCCGAATCCTGAAGCCTCTTCATCATATTTTTCACTTGGGGAAGCATAGCCACCGCCAGGCATATCAGGATATCGGGACCGATGACCGAAATATTATAGATGAGGGAATATATAGCCGCCGGTTGGCCCGGAGGTGCATATTCAGCGAAAAAGACCATTCCGGAAACAAAATGGCAGAGCAAACGAACGAATCCCCCTGTAAAGACGCCCAGTATGAAATTCTTTCTAAAAAAGCCTGCCAGTCCGAGGGCTCCAAAGGCAAGGATATAATCTATGATAAGCTGTACAGGATGGACCACATAAAAGTCCTGCAGGAGCTGTAGCAGGCCGTAGACAGTCCCTGCCAGGAGTCCCGGGGCGGGTCCGAACATGAAGGCGAAGGCCATCACCGGCAACATACTTGCCGGGGTGATACTGCCCCCCTGGGGAAAACGTACGATGCGTACGTAAGACAGGGTAAAGGCGATGGCGATACATAGGGCGCCGTAGACCAGCATCCTAGCATTCCATGCCCTTTTTCGGCTCGAAATGTAGAAAACCAAAGCGACAACTAAAAGGATGGCCAGGGCAATAATGGTCGGTGTACTGATTTCGGCAAAGTCTTTAAAAACGCTTTGCAAATAGGACATAATAAAACCCTCCATATAAAGTTTATTTCCACTTTACGGGAGGGCAAAAGGAATGAAAAAACCGTATATGTACATATACGGGGTAGGGTATCTAAATATAAACTATTTATGATACCGCTTCCCTTCGTTAGGATTACCTACACAGGTTCAAAGGGTCAGTAGCTCGTCCGGCTACTATCTCAGCATTACGCCCCCCCAGCGGTGGTACGATATTGAATCCGCTTTTATTATAGAGCAGCTGTCGGAACTTGTCAAGCCAGTAAACAGTTTATCTGAAAGGAGTCGCCTTTGAAAGGGATGGGGTCAAAACAAAAATATAAAAAAATCCGACCATTTGATAGAGAATTTCTTCCACATTACTGGTAAAATGGTAATATAGACTTGTACGCATTATCGCTAGAAGGAGGTATGAAAATGAAGAAAGGAATCAATGTCTGGTCTTTTCCCGGAGCTATGAATCTGACGGAGTGTATGGAGCTGGCAAAAAAGGCGGGCTTTGAAGGAATTGAACCGGCTTTCAACGAAACAGGTGAACTAAGCCTCGAAAGCAGCGAAAAAGAAATCCTGGAGATTCGAAAAAGGGCAGAAGATATCGGCATCCCATTAACCAGCCTGGCAACAGGTTTGTATTGGAGTTATTCCCTGACCAGTGAACAGAAGGCTGTCAGGGAGAAAGCAAAGGATATTGTGAGGAAGCAGTTGGAGGCTGCTGCCTTGTTGGGTGTGGATACCATCCTGGTGGTGCCGGGAGTGGTAGGGGTGGACTTTATGCCTGGAGCTGAAGTGGTGGAGTATGACAAGGCCTATGATTACGCCCTGGAAGCCCTGCAGGAGCTAGCCAAGGATGCCCAGGATGCCGGTGTATCCATCGGAGTGGAGAATGTCTGGAACAAATTCCTGATATCCCCCCTGGAAATGCGGAATTTCATTGACAAGGTGGGGTCTGAATATGTAGGGGCATACTTTGACGTGGGAAATGTCATTTCTACCGGATATCCGGAGCATTGGATCAAAATCCTGGGCAAGCGGATCAAAAAGGTGCATTTTAAGGATTACCGCCGGGCAGTGGGAACCATTGCCGGATTTGTAGACCTGCTGGCGGGGGATGTGAACTATCCCAAGGTCATTGAAGAACTGGAGGCTATTGGCTACGATGATTATGTCATCGCTGAAATGGGAGTATATGCCCACTATCCCGAGCAGTCTGTATGGAATACCTCCAAGGCGATGGATGTGATTCTGGGCAGGTGCGAAGCCTGATAACGGTTGGTGTGTGATCCGATTTGCTATATATAGGATTTGGCGTCCTGATACAGGAATAGGTCTATACACGCTCCCGGTGGGGCATCAGGATATAAAAAAAGAGAAAGGATGTGTGTCGACATGCTGAAGGTTGGTTTAATTGGTATCGGCTTTATGGGAAGGGGACATCTGGACAACTATATCCGTCTCGAATCGGAGGGTTATCCGGTAAAGCCGACAGCCATTTGTGACATTGATGAAAAGAAGTTCAAGGGTGAATTTATACCGGGTAATATTGACGTGGGTGCGGGTAAGTATGATTTCTCCAAGTACCGTTTGTACACGGATATGGACGAGATGCTGGAGAAGGAGGAATTGGATTATGTGGATATCGCCCTTCCTACCTATCTTCATGCAGAGGCTACCATCAAGGCTTTGAATAAGGGCATTCATGTCCTCTGTGAAAAGCCCATGGCTTTAAGCAGTAAGGAGTGCGAGAGCATGATCCAGGCAGCCAGGGCGAATAACAGAAAGCTGATGATTGCCCAATGCCTGCGCTTCTGGCCTCATTACGAGTATCTGAAGGACTGCGTAGAGAGCGGCCGATATGGCAAGGTCCTAGGAGGATACTTTTTCAGAGGCGGCGGTACGCCTCAATGGTCCTATGAGAATTGGCTTCTTAACAAGGAAAAAAGCGGCGGATGCCTGCTGGACCAGCATATCCATGATGTGGATACCATCAACTGGCTTTTCGGCAAGCCCAAATATGTATCCACCCTGGCCCGGAATGTCATCCCGGGAAGCGGATATGACATCCTATCTACGAACTACTTCTATGAGGATGGCAAGGTAATCAATGCCCAGGATGACTGGACCCTGCAGGGAGATTTCGGCTTTGAGATGCTGTTTAGGGTGAACTTTGAAAAGGCCAATTTAGTCTACCAGGGTGGTGTCCTGAAGGTAAATCCTAACGACGGAGAAGGTTTTATTCCTGAATTGCCGGAGGATACGGGATACTATCGTGAAATCAAATACTTCTGTGAAGCCATCATGAAGGATAGCCCCATTCTGGTTGCTCCCCCCGAGAGCACTATGGATACCATCAAGATCGCAGAAGGGGAGCTCCGTTCAGCGGATCAAAACGGCAAGCTGATCCCAATTGAATAAAGAGGAGGTCTTGCCATGAATTTCATTGATACCTATAAAGGATCTTTGTTGGAAGACTTTATTCCTAAGGGATGGGACTTAGAGAAAATCGATGCATGCTGCAGCCATCCTTCCGAGGCCATTGGTGAGCGTCAGGACTTCTGGCATCCCCATTTTCAGCCCGTGGCCTGCGAGGATATCTCCGAGTTCAACACCTATATGGGCCACCAGATTGCAATGGAAATCAAAGCAAGCAAGGAAAGGGGCGAAAAGCTTGCCCTCATCCTGCCGGTGGGCCCCATGGGCATGTATAAATGGGCGGTCTATTTCCTCAAGGAATGGGGAATAGACGCCCGGCATGTATACGGATTCAATATGGATGAATGGAGTGATCGGGAGGGGAATACCCTGGATCCCTCCGATCCGGGATCGTTTCAAAACGCCATGGAACAGGCATTTTACGGCCCGTTGGGAGAATTAACCGTTCCGGAGAAGCAGCGCAATTTTGCCGGGAAGGAGAATCTCCCCACCTACGCAGAAAAAATCGCTGAACTGAAGGCAAAGGGTGCCCGCTTGATTACGGTTTTTGGAGTGGGCAGGGTATGCCACATTGCCTTCTGGGAACCCCATTTTGCTGCTGAGTTCTCTACGGTGGAGGAATGGAAGAAACAAACCCATCGCCTGGGAGCCCGGCTCCATCCCCTGACGATCGAGCAGAATGCCATTACCAGTTTCAAAAGTCGTACCACCTTGGTCCCCTGTTTTGCCAATACCATCGGCCCCGGCTTGTTCCTCCAGTCGGATAAAATCATTGGAGGTTGCGATGGGGCTCTGGGCAGGGGTATGCAGTGGCAGGGAATGTCCTTATGGATGACCCTTCGGTACGGCCCGGATATCTGGGTGCCCTCCAGCTTTATGCCCACCCTTCCGGGAAGACTTTTCTACTTGAAAGAACTTGCCGGTCCTTTGGCACCGGAGTGTAATTGAGGGGAGGAGAGAACATGTATCAGCTTCCAATCGGTGTGATTGTCCCCCTTCAGGTTATATTGGAGAAGGGGGTGGAGGAAATCCTCCAAATGGGTTTGGATACCTGCCAGATTAACTGCTGGGATCCCAGCCTTTACACCCCGGAAAATGCCGAGAAGGTGAAAAGGGCTTTGGACGGAAAGGTGAAGATTGCCAGCCTTTGGGCTGGATGGCCCCCTCCGGCAGTCTGGAATTTTATCGACGGCCCCCTGACCCTGGGACTGGTTCCCAGGGCATATCGGCAGGTGCGAATCGAAGCCCTGAAAAAGGGAGCGGATTTTGCAAAACTATTGGGCGTCCGGGATGTTACCACCCATGTCGGCTTTATTCCGGAGAATCCGGCCACGACAGAATACCGGGAAGTGGTAATCGCCATCCGCGAGGTAGCCCGATACTGTAAGGATTTAGGACTTTATTTCAATTTGGAGACGGGACAGGAAACCCCTATTACCCTGATGCGCACCATGGAGGATGTTGGACTGGACAATCTCGGTGTGAACCTGGATCCCGCCAACCTCCTGTTGTATGGCAAGGCGAACCCTGTGGATGCCGTAGGGATTTTCAAAAACACAATTCGGGGAGTCCATGTCAAGGATGGCCTATACCCCACCAATGGAAGGGAGCTGGGTCGGGAAACTCCCGTCGGAGAAGGGGCTGTCAATTTCCCTCTTCTGATCGACAAACTGAGGGAGCAGGGTTTTAGCGGTGCCCTCATTATCGAACGGGAAATCAGCGGACCACAGCAGAAGGAAGACATCCGGAAGGCCAGGGAGATCTTGCTGTCCATTCTGGAAAAATATGCTGATTAAGGAGAAGGTGGGAGGATTCAATATGAGTGATTTTATATACTACGACCTGCGCAGACGCCGGGGAAAAAGGGATATCGAAGTGCTGTTTCCCGATTGGCAGGGCCAGAATGAAAAGTTGATGGTCCTAAGCCCCCATGACGATGATGCGCTTCTGGGAGCAGGTTATGCCATGGCAGCCTGTGCAGCCAATGGTGGAGAAGTATATGTATGTATATTCTGCGATGGAAGGGCCGGTTACAGCCGTGAGGATCAGAAGGATACCATTGTGGCTGTTCGAAAAGAGGAATCCCTACGGGCTCACCGGAGTTTTGGCATTCCCGAGGACCATGTCTTCTACATGGATTATCCTGATTTTAGCTTGATCAGCTATATTGGCTGGAAGCTGAACAGCGGAGCTGAGGGGACGCTGAAGAGGGTGATTTCTCTCCTGCGTAGTCTGGGGATCACCCGGCTGATGATTCCGAACGGCTATAATGAGCACATTGACCATCAGGCTACCTATGATATCGGGCGTTACGATGGCGTCCAGGCGGGAGACCCTGTGGCTGTGGACTGGGGAAAGGTATGTCCCATTCAAAGCACCGTTCAATATGCGGTATGGGGGGATCTTTCTCCCGAGGATGCCCTGCTCAACGGAGATGATTTGAACATTCGGGCAAACCGGGCGATTGTAGCGGATTACGAAGTCGAGGAGAGGGTGGAGAAAGCCCTTCGGGAGTTTCAGTCCCAGGGAGAGATCATAAAAGGCCTGATGGAAGCCCGGCGGCAGCGGGACTGCGGCAATGGAATGATTGAGCTGTATATCCATATGGATCCTCGCCCCAGGTTGGATTATGGCCCATATGTACGTCTTATTCCCTCCCTGCCTGTAGAATAAGACCTAACATGCTGCACCAAATGGGAGGAAAGCTCGCATGAGTCATTTTTTCGCTTATTTATCCCGCATGAAGTATATCAACCGTTGGGGGTTGATGCGGAACACCCGCATTGAGAACATCCAGGAGCATAGCCTGCAGGTGGCCATGATTGCCCACAGCCTGGCTGTGATCCGCAATAGGTTCTTTGGGGGCCGCGTGAACCCCGAGCGGGTTGCTGCCTTGGCCATATACCATGAAGCCAGTGAGGTCATTACCGGCGACCTGGCCACCCCTATCAAATACTTCAATCCGGAAATCAAAAAGGCCTACAAAGACATTGAGGAGGTTGCCAATCAGAGGCTGCTTCGAATGCTGCCCCAAGCACTGCAGGAGGAATATAAAGCCTTCTTCATACAGCAGGAGGAGGATGAGGAGCATTGGAGCATCATCAAAGCGGCTGATCGCATTTGTGCCTATCTGAAGTGTGTAGAGGAGATCAAGGCAGGAAACGGAGAGTTCAGCAAGGCTATGGAGGCTATCCGAAAGGATATTGAAGGGATAGACCGGCCGGAGGTCAAGTATTTCATCGAGCATTTCGTACCAAGCTTTTCCCTCACCTTGGATGAACTGAACTAGAGGGGCAAAGGAATACACTTCCAGTACATATCATTATATAGAGTCATAACGAATGGTTAAACCCTTCGGAGTCACTTTTTGAGTGATGCCGAGGGGTTTTTATATTTTGAGAAGGTGGATCGGTTATCATGGGGGATGGATTTACGATCATCGAACGGAGATTTATCATAACCTAGAAATTCAAGCAGATGATATTGATAGTGGCTTTGTAGATGATAGCATGGATACCAAAGGGGTGTTAGAGGAATTGGGTGAAAGGTAGCAAAGTTAAGAAAGCATGTACTTATGTAAGACATATGTTATAAAAATATATGATACGGATTGGTAAAAATTGTACAATAAAGGAAAGGGATTAAGTATGACGTGTGAGTATTTGAATAAAAAGGTAAAAGTCATTGTTGATAGGCCGTTATGCTCAAAGCACCCAGAGCATGAAATATATTATCTCTTTAACTACGGGTATGTACCTAACACTATCTCTGGAGATGGTAAAGAAGTTGATGCTTATATTATAGGAGAGTTTCAACCTCTAAAAGAATTTGAGGGTGTTGTAATAGCAATAATTCGTAGAAAAAATGATAATGAAGATAAATTGGTAGTATCAAAGCATCCACACAAATACAGCAAAGAACAAATACAAGCACTGGTGGAGTTCCAAGAACGATTTTTTGATTCAGAGATTATAACGAGTTGATATATATTATTTTATATACCGTGGAGTAAAGAGGAGGATGGGTTTTAAGGATTTAAAGGGGCCACACCACGAAAAAAGCACCGCCCATAGCGCGGATACTCTCAGAAGAAAGAAATTATATGTTTTGCAGGATAGTAATGCATGATAAAAAAGATTAGATTTTGGTGATAATTATGAGACAAGATTTTTCAAATGTATCAGAGAAGACACTTTCAGAATTGTTTCCAGTTATTTTGGAACCACATAATCCAGAATGGATAAGATATTATTATGTTGAAAGAAAGTTTTTAGAGTCCCTATTTGGTGATAAAATATTAAGAATTAACCATATAGGAAGCACATCTGTACCAGGACTTATTGCTAAACCGACTATTGATATATTGCTTGAAATTCCAAAAGATACTGATTTATCATTAATAACGGAAAAAATGAGAGATGAGGGGTATATCGTAAACACTCCAAAAAAAGATATAATTATGTACTTAAAAGGTTATACTCCCAGAGGGTTTTGAAGGACAATGTGTACATATACATGTACGTAGTTACAATGATTGGGACGAACTATACTTTAGAGATTACCTAATTACACACCCAGAAATTGCTCAAGAATATGGGAAATTTAAAATTATGCTAAGAGAAAAATATGTCCATGACAGAGACGGATACACTAATGCAAAAGGAGATTTTGTTAGGAAATACACAGCACTTGCTCGAACAGAATTTCCAAATAGATATGCTCCTTCTCAGTTTGTAAAATTGTGGAATTATGGGAAGTGAACGGGAGGTAAAAGTGATAAGCATAGATGAATATAAGGCGAATCCATGCAGGGTTTCTTCAGTTCCATATTGGAAAATGATTACTATTAAGAAACCAGATAATATAGCACTAATTCATGATGCGGATTATATTGCTGAACAGAACTATCAAGGTATAGATACTACAGTGCCCCCCTTTGTCAAGACAAATTTTTTTAGTCGCTTAAGTTAGATGACCTCCCTTCGTTTTAGTATTATTTGGTACTAACATGTCAAAGCTAGGTGCTGTCAAGGAACTGTGGAATAAATGGGAGAGACCCGGCTGTTCTTTGCCGGGAGGGCTCCCGTTTATGCCGTAAAAGGCCTTTACAGCACTTGCTATTAACTTCCTCTTGCATGACCGGTGGGTGCTGCCCGCGAAGACCGGCTTTTAAATAAAGTACACACCGGCCTGCCTTCCGGCGAGGACAGGGGTCCGGGGACAGAGTCCCCGTTCTAATGCTTTTACCTTTGCTTAAACCGCTTTTTCAGTACCAAGTGAACTGCCATAATAACTGTCAGCAGGAGTTTTGTAGATCAGTGACTCGTGAGGCCTCACATGATTATAGTAATCCACGTACTCCTTCGTTATTTGCTTCAACTGGTGCCCTGTTTCGCATTCCTCAAGATACAGCTTCTCCCACTTGTATGACCTGAAAAACCTCTCTATCCTTTGATTGTCTAATGCTCTCCCCTTCCCGTCCATTGATATTTTTATTGAGTTCGCCTTTAAAAGGTTCACATATTCTTCACTCGTAAACTGTGGTCCCTAGTCGCTATTCATTATTTCAGGCGTACCATGTTCCCTTATTGCTTTTTTTATAGCATTTATTACAAAGCTCTTTTCAAGTGTATTTGAAAGGGAATACCCTATTATATATCGTGAATACCAGTCAATTATGGCAACCATGTACATAAACCCATGATTCATCCTGCAGTAAGTTATATCAACCGACCACACCTGATCCGGATGATCTATATTCAAACCCCTAAGCAGATATGGATAGAGGTATTTTCCATGGAGTCGTTTGCTTAGATTGGGACCAGGACAAAAGCCATGAATACCCATTTGTCTCATATACCTTCTTGTCCGCTTCCTGTTTATCTTTATGCCATAGTCCCGGTTTAAAAATACTGTCATCCTTCGGTAACCCAATTCAGGATGCTTCGTATACAATTCATCAATTATCCTCTTGATATCGAGCTCTTCTTTGCTTATCGGAACAGGCACATAGTATAAACTTGACCGACTTATTGTAAGCAATTCTGCCTGTCTCGACAAGCTGAGTTTCTTTTCATCAGTATCAATCATGCCTACTCGGGTTTCTCGGGGACAGGAATCGGCTAGATTTTTTTTTAAGCCAGGACACCTCATATGATAGTTGCCCTATTTGCTTAAGCAGTTCGTCCTTCTCCTTTTCATACGACTGTTTAACCTTTTCCACTTCATCCGTCTCTTTGCTAAAAACTCTTGATGCATTCCGAATGAATTCCGCCTTCCAGCGACTTAGCTGGTTTGAGTGAACTCCATAATCTGCAGCTATCTCGCTGAGCGTTTTTTCTTCCTTCAAAACTTCGAGTACTACCTCTGCTTTAAATTCTGGTTTGAATCTTCTTCGCTTTTCCATAATCCAATTCTAACTTATTTTGACCTGCTTGTCTGTACAAATTCCTGGGGTCATTATACTTTCCCTCCCCAACTCCGCAAACCCGCATGGTTGATAGATGGGATAAAATGGATGAAAATAAAGATGTTCCTTAAAATAGATGGTTGGATTGAATTAAATGGGAAAAATGGAAGGGATAAAAGTAAAAAAAGTTGTTCCTTTTTAGGGAGAAGGAATAAGGGGAAAGGAATAAGGATAGAAAGATAAAATCCTTCGTAATCTGCATAATAAGTGGATTATGAAGGATTGATTTATTTTATTAGATAATATCCTTACCCCTTAAACCTATACCCTTAACCCTGTTCCAAAGGAATGACTTTATTTACTGTGGAACGACTTTATTTGTAGGGGAAAGAGTTTATTTGATGTTTACAACTCCCAGCTCCACCTCATAGATATCGGTTAGATCCTTGCACAAGAGAGCCCGGATGTATCCCTTGGAGGTGGAGGTGGAATGTACATAATAGCCCAAGCCGTAGTAGAAACGCATCAGATCCGTCATTTTGGAGCAGGTGTGGAGGGTTAAGGAGGAAACCCCCATTTTTCGGCACGCATCCTCTACGGTCATCATCAAGGCTCGGCCCATTCCGCATTTTTGATAATTCAGTTTTACCCCAAACCGGCTGATATAGGCGATGTTTCCGGGAAGAATTTCAAAACGGATGGAACCTACCGGTTCCCCATCCAGGAAGCCCACCAAGACATGTTTTTTCATCATGTCCCTTTCGATGCTTTCATAGGTTTCAAAAAGGGCATCAACACTATTGGGCTGCCCCAGATCCTCTGCATATTTGGTAAAGGCTTCCTTTGTAATCTCATAAATAGCCGGAATATCTTTTTTTTCTGCTTTTTTTATGATAATCTTCATTTCGATAATCCTCCCAGCTTGCAAGGATGGCAAATTAATACTGACCCATTAATAAAACCATGACGGCTTTTTGAGCATGAAGCCTGTTTTCCGCTTCGTCATAAATGACGGATTGGGGACCGCCAATGACCTCTTCCGTTACCTCTTCCCCCCGGTGGGCAGGGAGACAGTGGAGGAATATGGCCTCCTCGTGGGCCAGTTGGAACAAGGGACCATTGACTTGATAGGGAGTAAAGACGCGGATCCGATCCTGGACTTCCTTTTCCTGGCCCATGCTGGCCCATACATCCGTGTAGACGACATCGGCTCCCTGAATGGCTTCCTTGGGATCCTCGGTAATGAGAATCTGGGAACCGGAAGTCTTGCTGTTTTCTTGGACCCACTGTAGCACTTGATGATCGGGTTCGTAGCCCTTTGGACATCCAACGGAAACATGAAGCCCCAACTTGGAGCAGCCAATCAGAAGGGAATTGGCCACATTATTGCCGTCTCCAATAAAGGCCAGTTTGAGTCCCTGGAGCTTGCCCTTCTTTTCATAGATGGTCATGAGATCCGCCAGGATTTGGCATGGATGCAACAGATCCGTCAAGCCGTTGATGACGGGGATGCTTCCGTATCGGGCCAGGTCCTCCACATCCTGCTGTTTGAAGGTACGGATCATGATGCCATCCACATAACGGGACAGGACCTTTGCCGTGTCCTCAATGGTTTCCCCCCGGCCCAGTTGGATATCAGCGCTGCCCAAGAACAGCCCATAGCCTCCCAATTGTTGGATACCCACTTCAAAGGATACCCGGGTGCGGGTGGAGGATTTGGTAAAAATCATAGCCAGGGTTTTGTCCGACAGATAGGGGTGGGCAATTCCGGCCTTGTGTTTGGCCTTCAGATCTAGCGCCAGGCTCAACACCTGAAGGATCTCGTCGGTTGTATAGTCCTGAAGGGTCAGCAGATGCTTCTGCGAAAAGGGCTTCTCCGGTTTATATGCATATAGATTCATCGTGGTAATACCTCCGTAACATTCTATAAGGATATCCTTATGAGCAGGTTCGGAACGCAAAGATGGAATCCAGGCCCTGAATCAAGGAGTCAATTTCTTCAACGGTGATAATCAGAGGGGGAACAAACCGCAATGTATTATGGCCTGCACAATTGATGAGAAATCCCATGTCCAGGGCCTTTTGGACAATTTCCTTTCCAGGTATGGAGGGATCCAGCTCCATTCCCAGCATCAGTCCCCTTCCTCTTACGTCCGCTACAAAGGAGTATTTGTCTTTTAGCTCCATCAGTTTTTCTTTGAAGTAACAACCCTTCCGTTCAACTTCCTCTATGATGGAGCTATGGAGCAGGGTTTCGGTGACGGCTATGCCGGCGGCACAGGCCAGTGGATTGCCACCGAATGTGGAACCGTGATCCCCCGGCATAAAGGCCGAGGCTACCTTTTCCTTGGCCAGAATGGCCCCGATGGGGACACCGTTGCCCAAGGCTTTTGCCAGGGTAAAAATATCCGGTTCGATATCGAAATGTTCGTAGCTGAAAAGCTTTCCCGTTCTTCCCATGCCCGTTTGAACCTCATCCAGAATGAGGAGAATGCCTTCCCGGTCACATATCTTTCGGAGACCGGTCAGATACTCAGGGGAGGCTTCCATCACGCCTCCCTCTCCCTGGATGGTCTCGATCATAATGGCACAGGTCCTGTCATTGAGGGCTTCCTCGATGGCATGGAGATCGTTGTATGCTACATTGACAAAGCCTCTCGGCAGGGGGGCATAGGGTTTTTGGTATTTCTCCTGGCCTGTGGCTGCCAGGGTGGCCAGGGTCCTGCCGTGAAAGGAGTTCTTCGCTGTGATAATTTCATATTTATTCATATCTTGTATATAAAAATACTTGCGGGCAAGCTTAATGGCTCCTTCATTGGCTTCTGCACCGCTGTTGGCAAAGAAGACCCGGTCTGCACAGCTTGCATTGACCAGCAATTGGGCTAATTTCGTCTGGGCTTCTATATAGTAGAGGTTGGAACAGTGGATGAACTTCCGGGCCTGGGCTGTGATGGCCTCGGTAACAGCAGGATGATTATATCCCAGGCTGTTGACAGCGATGCCCGCCAGGAAGTCCAGATAGGCATTGTTCTCCTTATCATAAAGGGTAGACCCGCAGCCATATTCAAAGGCGACGGGAGTCCTGTTGCCGAACGTATTCATATAATAACGATTATCCATTTCCATGATTTCATGTAGATCCATGGGAATACCCCCTTTACATTGCCTATGGGTTACGTGTAAATAATTATACATTAATATGAATAAAAATGCAACCCCTTTTTTTGATTTTTCCGGGCTTTCTTTTATGGTAGAATGGTAGTAATGTTGACAACAAAGAGGAGAGAGAAAGATGAAGGGAACCGTTTTTAATATACAGCGATTTTCCATTCATGACGGACCGGGCATCCGTACCACGGTTTTTCTGAAGGGATGCAGCCTGCGGTGCTTCTGGTGCCATAATCCGGAGTCCCTTTCCGCAAAACGGGAGCTTCAAATGTTTCCGGAAAAATGCATCGGATGTGGCCAATGCTTTTCCGTATGTCTAAAGGGAGCCCATGAAATGACAGGGGAGGGGCGGGTCTTTCATCGGGAACGCTGCACCGCCTGCGGTCGCTGCGTGGAGCTATGCTATGCTGAAGCGCTGGTGATGGCGGGCGAGGAAATGGATGTGGATGAAGTGGTGGATGAGGTCATGAAGGATGAGGATTTCTACAGAAACTCCGGTGGCGGAGTCACCCTATCAGGGGGAGAGCCCCTTCTTCAGCCTGAATTTTGCCGTGAGATTCTGGCTCGCTGCAAAGACAGGGGGATTCATACCGCCATTGAAACGGCCGCTTTTGTGGACTGGAAGGCCTTTGAGAAGGTGATGGACTATACAGATCTGTTCCTGGTGGATATAAAGCTGATGGATGCGGTCAGGCATCGGGAGGTGACGGGCGCTACGAACGAAAAAATCCTGGACAATATTAAAAGATTAAGGGTGACGGCTATCCCCCAGATCATTCGCATCCCTGTGGTTCCCGGTATCAATGACAATGAAGGGAATATGGAAGAGACGGCGGTCTTTCTGCAGGATTTTCCCAATCTGGAGTACGTGGAGCTGTTGAAGTTTCATAAGATGGCTGTAGGAAAATACCAAAGCCTGGACCGCCCGTACAGGGCGGAAGGCTTGGAGCCCTTGAATCCGGACAGGATGGAAGAACTGGGCAGACTTTTTTCAGCCAGTGGAATTAGGGTAAAGGTGGACAGATAAGCACCCCGGTGATGGCTAGCCGGCGATTCATTGCCGTGTCACCATGGTGCCGATGCCCTGATCGGTGAAGATTTCCAGTAGAATGGGATGGGGGATGGTACCGTCCAGGATATGGGTGCGGTTCACCCCTTTTTCTATTGCCTTCACACAGCCTTGGGCCTTGGGAATCATCCCGCCGCTGATGATCTTCATATCTATCAGCCGGTCTACCTCTTCAACGGAGATGACGGATAAGAGGCTGGAAGGGTCGGCGGGATCGCGACGGATCCCTTCGATATCCGTCAGATAGATCAGCTTCTCAGCTTGAATGGCAGCAGCGATCTCCCCGGCTACCGTATCTCCGTTGATGTTATAGCTCTCACCGTCGGGCCCTACTCCTATAGGGGCAATCACAGGAATATATTCATCCCTGGCCAGGAGATCCAGAAGCTTGGCGTTGATATGGACCACGTCTCCTACATATCCCAGATCCACACCGTCGACAGGTGCTTTTCTTCTGACCTGGATCAGGTTGGCGTCTTTGCCGCACAGGCCGATGGCATTTCCACCCATGCAATTCAACCTCGCTACAATATCCTTATTGATTTTTCCCGTGAGGACCATCTGAACAACTTCCATGGTGGCTTCGTCGGTTATGCGGAGCCCTTTATGGAATTTTGTTTCAATGTTCAATTGCTTCAGAAGCCGGTTGATTTCAGGACCTCCGCCATGTACAACGATAGGGTTCACCCCTACATATTTCAGAAGGGTGATATCCTCCAGAGTCGTTCGGGTAACGTCTTCATCCACCATGGCATTTCCGCCGTACTTGATGACAACGGTTTTTCCGCTCAAACGTTGAATGTAGGGAAGGGCTTCTATGAGTATATTTGCCTTATGAATCAAAGTATCCATTGCCTGTCTCCTTTCATAGGTACCATCCTGGATTTCTTAAGCCTGTCGTTTCATCCAGATCGAACAAAATGTTCATATTCTGTACAGCCTGACCCCCGGCCCCCTTGATAAGGTTATCGATGGCGGAAACCACAATAATGCGATGTAAGCGCTGATCCACGACAAAGCCGATATGACAGGTGTTGGAGCCGTTGACCATTTTCACTTCCGGCAGGCTGCCTTCCTGATGCAGAACCACAAAAGGCTCATTTTCATAAAATTCTTGATAGAGATCATAGACGCTTTGGTGGCAGGAAGGCTCCTTCAAATTGGCATAGACGGTGCTCAAGATACCCCGTTTGATGGGAAGGAGATGGGGAGTAAAGGAAAGCTGAACCTCCCGTCTTGCCAGCAAGCCGAGCTCCTGCTCGATTTCGGAGGTATGACGGTGTTTGGCCACCTGATAAGCCTTGATATTCTCATGAACTTCGCAGAAATGGGTGTTCAGGGAAAGACCGCGGCCGGCTCCTGTGGCTCCGGATTTGGCATCAATGATGATGCTGTCCATATCGATGATGCCATGGGCAACCAGGGGGGCTATCCCCAGGATGGCACAGGTGGTATAGCAGCCCGGATTTCCGATCAGACGGCTTGCTCGAATCTCTTCACGGTGGAGCTCGGGCAGACCGTAAACGGATTCGGCCAGGAGATGGGGATGGGCATGGTTTGTACCGTACCATTTCTCATAGACGGATACATCCCGATAGCGAAAGTCCCCGCTCAAATCGATTACCTTGACCCCGGTGGCATACAGGGCAGGAATGACCTCCTTGGATGTGCCGTGGGGCAGGGAGGTAAAGACAATATCGCTGTCGGCCGCCACTGCATCGATATCCAATTCTTTGCAAGCTTTATTCAGAATCCCCTTGAAATTGGGATATACATCTGCTATGGATTGACCGGCAAAGCTATGGGAGATAAGATGAGTGAATTGAACTTCCGGGTGGCCGGTTAATAGCCGGACCAGTTCAATCCCCGCATAGCCTGTGGCACCAAGGATACTCACTTTTATCATGTCGACGACCCCCTTTGAAACTATGTTATAATTATACACATAAATGCATAAAGATGCAACAGTTAAAAAGAACTTCTTGCACTTTTTACCGGATGAAAGTAAGATGGAGTTAGGAAGCTTTATTTCGGAAATAGGAGGGGTCTGGCATGAATACCGCTTGGTTAACTTACTCGGAGCAGCTTTCCATTGAGCTTCTCCAAAGTCGGGATGAAGGAAAGGATGTATCCGGGTATGAGAAGGAGGTGGAGGAAGTATTAAAGCTCCAGGGAGCTGAAAGAGAGAAGAAGGCAGCTGCTTTGTTGGATGAATTGGCAGCCCTGCCGGTACAGGAGGGGCATCCATATCGGGAACCTTCGGATTTGGAGGGAATTCGGTGGGAAAGCGGAGAGCGATTGGCCAGGAGGAAGGTAGAACTTTCCGATGAAGCTTTATACGATAAAATCCTGGGTGCCTGGCTGGGGAGATGTGCGGGATGCCTTTTAGGGCAGCCCATAGAAGGCTGGAAGCGAGCCCGTATACTGGGCTTGCTGAAGGACACGGGCAACTACCCCATCCGGTATTACATATCCTCGGATGTTCCTGCGGAAATCCGGGAGCGGTATGATATCCGGGACGAGGCATGGGTCTACGGCTCCTCGAAAAAAAGCTGGATCAACAATGTAGAGCATATGGTAGAGGACGACGACACAAACTATACCATCATCGCCTTAAGTCTGCTGGAGCGCTTTGGACTGGACTTCACCCCGGAAAATGTGGCGGAAACATGGCTGATGAATCTTCCCATCCTTCATGTCTGCACGGCTGAAAGGGTGGCCTATAAGAATCTGGTGAATCTTGTTCTGCCTCCGGATTCTGCCGTATATCGGAATGCCTATCGGGAATGGATAGGGGCCCAGATCCGGGGCGATTTCTTCGGCTACATTACGCCCGGTAATCCTGCTTTGGGAGCTGAAATGGCATGGCGGGATGCATCCATTTCCCATGTGAAGAACGGAATTTATGGGGAGATGTGGGTGGCGGCCATGCTGTCGGCTGCAGCGGTGGTGGATGATATGGAGGATATTATCCGCATCGGCCTTGCCGAGATTCCGCAAAGAAGCCGCTTGGCAGAAGCCCTTCGGGATCTGCTGACCTGGAAGAAGAAGGGAATGGACTGGGAGGATGCCTTGGATGAGATTCACAGGCGCTATGATGAGAACAACGGACATGATTGGTGCCACACCATCTCCAATGCTGGGATTGTGGCTGCAGCCCTTCTATACGGTGAGAAGGATTTTGAGAAGTCCATCTCGATGGCCGTAATGGCGGCATTTGATACGGATTGTAACGGTGCAACGGTAGGATCCGTCCTGGGAATGGTGCTGGGGGCAAAAAATCTGCCTGACAAGTGGATTGCTCCCTTGAATAACCTGATCAAATCAGGGGTAGACGGATTCCAGTTGGTGAAGATTTCCGAGCTGGCCGAAAGAACCCTGCCCTTTGCGAAAATGACCATGGAGCGATAGGGGGAAGGACAGACAGGAGAATCGATATTGGAAGCAAGGAGTGGTAGCGGTGTTGGAAGCTTTGAAAGAGGCGGTATGGAAAGCGAACCTTGAGCTCCCGGCCAGGGGGATGGTGACCTATACTTGGGGGAATGTCAGCGGGATTGACCGGGAGAGGGGTCTGGTGGTGATCAAGCCCAGTGGAGTGGCTTATGAAGCCCTGAAGGTCCAGGATATGGTGGTGGTGGATTTGGACGGCCGTGTGGTAGAAGGAAGCCTGAACCCATCCTCTGACACCCCAACCCATCTGGTCTTGTACCGGGCTTTCGATGGCTTGGGTGGAATTGTCCATACCCATTCCAGCTGGGCCACTATATGGGCTCAGGCCGGTCGGGGGATCCCCTGCTTTGGCACCACCCATGCGGATTATTTTTACGGCGAAATCCCCTGTACACGCCTATTAAGCCATGAAGAGATTGCAGGTGATTATGAAACGGAAACAGGCAATGTGATTGTGGAGACCTTTCAGGGGAAAAACCCCCTTCACATTCCTGGGGTTTTGGTGCAGAATCACGGCCCCTTTGCCTGGGGAAAAAATCCCCAGGAGGCTGTCCACAATGCGGTTGTCATGGAAGAGGTGGCCAAAATGGCTTACGGCACCTGGACCCTGGCCCCCGGGCGGACGGCCATTCAGCAGGAGCTCCTGGACAAACATTTCCTGAGGAAGCACGGGGAAAACGCCTATTATGGACAGAAAAAAGGATAAAGATCTATACATGGAAAAGGGACATTCCAGACAGAGGAATGTCCTTTTTCTGTTGGCGCTCAAACGGAAACGGATTAGCATGGAGGGAAAGACCGGGTAGGGAAAGGGACAAAATTTTATGGAATAACTTTAAGGGAAGGTGCCAAACTAGTAGCAGACCTTTTCAATGAGCGTAGATGGGATGCCACCCTTAGTGGTGTATCCTGCTGCTTCAGTTGTTCTTGAAGAAATGTGCTATTGGTAAGGAGAAATGACGATGAAAAAGAAAGGAATCGCCATAGCAGCGGCCCTTTTTATAACGGCGGCAGCTGTTGGATGGATGTTTTATGATGCAGGGGAAAGACAGCGGATTCGGGTTCGGGTGGAAAAGGTACAACATCGGGATATCACCACCATGATCGAAACCAGCGGTATTGTGGAGCCATCTCGGCTAATGAATATCACAGCTGAAACGGGAGGAAAGGTATCCCGTGTTTATGTAAAGGAAGGTCAGCAGGTGAAAAAGGGAGAAAGCCTTGTAAGCTTGGATCCCGGTGTTTTAAAACGACAGCTGGAGCAAGCGGAATTGTCCCTGGAGATCGAGAAGAAGCTGGCCGCCAAGGTCCGGGAGGAGACAGCCCAGCAAAGGGCGGAAACGGCCCTGGCCATGGCCCAGAGCATCGGCATGGATTATGATCGCTTTACCCGTGCCATGGAAGAGTATCGGATGGTTTCGGGGGATGGGGAGGAGCTTGCGGCCGTGTGGGCCAGTGATGACCGGCCCTTGGAAGATAAAAATATACAGGCCATGAAACTGGAATTGGCGGAGATGGAGTTGCGGAACCTCCGAATGGAACTGGAGAAGTATACCTTGAAGGCGACGATGGAAGGAGAGGTTCTGGCTGTCAACGCCAAGGAGGGGGAATTCGCCCCACCGGGAGTACCTGCGATTGTGATCGGGGATACTCGTCAAATGGCTGTTCAGGCTACCATCAGTGAAAACGATATTTTACGTGTAAAGGTTGGCCAGGAGGTGGAGATCAGCGGGGATACTGTGGGACCGGTCCCCGTTAAGGGGCGGATCGTTGGCATCAAGCCCATGGCTAAGCGCCTGGAAGCAGGACAGGCAATGGAAGCCGTCGGTCAGGTGATAATCGAGCCTGAGAGAGGAAAATTGCAAACCCTTCCCGGAGTGTCAGTGAATGTGAATATCATCTGCCAATCCAAGAAAAAGGCCCTGGCAGTACCGATTGAAGCCATTCTTCAGAGGGATGAAGAGGAATATGTGTATATTTTGGAGGAGGACCGGGCTTATCTTCGGAAGGTAAGGACAGGAGTACAGAATGACTTCTATGTAGAGATAACCGAAGGATTGGCGCCAGGGGACAGGATTGTCTTTGATCCCTCCAGGAATATATACAATGGAGCAAGGGTGAGGGCTGTTGATTAGATTGCAGAATGTGACAAAAGAGTATGAGACGGGATTTATGAAGATAACAGCCCTGAAGGATATCAATCTTAGGGTGGAGAAGGGAGAGTTTCTGGCTGTCATGGGACCGTCGGGCTCTGGCAAAACCACCTTGATGAATATCCTTGGCTGTCTGGATAAGCCCTCGGCGGGTGATTACTATCTGGAGGAAGGGAATACCCGGGATCTGAACAAGGATGAATTGGCTGTGCTCCGGAATGAAAAAATAGGATTTATCTTTCAATCCTTTTTTTTATTACCCCGCTTAACCGCTTTGGAGAACGTAGAGCTTCCCCTGATGTATAAAGGAGTATGGAGAGCAGAAAGGAAAAAAAGGGCTTTGACAATGCTGGAGAGAATGGGGCTGGGAGATAGAGCTTCTCATCTTCCCAACCAGCTTTCTGGAGGCCAGCGCCAAAGGGTAGCCATTGCTCGGGCGCTTATCAATCATCCGTCCCTTATCCTGGCAGATGAGCCTACCGGAAATCTGGACAGCCGGACCGGGATGGAAATCATGGATATTCTCCGGGAGCTTCATAGGGGGGGAGCCACCATTGTCTTGATCACCCACGAGGCGGATATTGCTTCCTATGCAGGACGAATTATCAGCCTTCGGGACGGGGGCATTCAATTTGACAGGATGAACCAAAGGACAGCAGGAGGTTACTATGAACAGCATTGAATACATCCGCATTGCCCTTCATCATTTACGGATGAATGTGCTGCGCTCCCTTCTGACCATGCTGGGTATTATTATTGGAATCGGTTCCATTATTGCAGTCCTTTCCATCGGCCAGGGAGGAAGATTGCAGATTGACAAGGAATTGCAGAAATTTGGGATTAACCGTATTGGCATCTATTCAACCAAAGGGCTGGGTATCCATCCCATGACTTTAAAAGATGTGGAGGTACTGAAGCAGTATGTGAAGGAGATTCGGTCCCTTTCTCCCCTTGTATACAAGTCAGGGAACATCTACTATCGGCAGCAGTATGAGTCGGTGGATTTTGTGGGGACAGATTCGGAGCTTGCTCAGATCGAAGAAATCCCCCTCAAAGCCGGCCGTTTCCTGACGGAGTCGGATATCGAATATGGACGCAAGGTCGTTGTATTGAGTGAGAATATCGCACAAAAGCTGTTTGGCAACAGGGATCTCCTCTACGAGAAGGTAGTGATCCAGAACCAGTCCTTTTCGGTGGTGGGTATTCAGCAGAGCACTGCTTCCTTCGCAGAAAATATGACAAAAGACAAGGCCTATATCCCCATCACCACCTTTCATAAAACCTTCAATACCCGCTGGATTAACGAAATTGCCATGACAGTATTCAACCGTGACCATATCGATCAGACGGTGAAGCAGGCCATCCAAATCCTGGAGAGGAGACACAGCAGCGGGGACAATTTTAAATCCTATAACTTTGTAAAGGAGATGGAGATGGCTCACAAAGTCATCAACACCTTCACCATGGTGGTAGGAGCCATTGCGGCCGTGTCTTTATTAGTAGGGGGGATTGGGGTCATGAACATCATGCTCGTGACGGTAACGGAAAGGACCCAGGAGATCGGTATTCGGAAAGCCTTGGGAGCAAAAAACGGCCAAATCCTGGGACAATTCCTGGCGGAGGCTTTGATCATATCCTTTATCGGGGGTGTCCTGGGTACCGGGATGGGGATTTTCCTGACCTTCCTGGCGTCCAAATTCATTCGGGTTCCTGTGACCATATCCATGGAGACGATTCTGCTGGCGGTCTTCTTTTCAACAGGGGTGGGAATCTTCTCGGGTATTTACCCGGCTCGAAAAGCGGCAGCCTTGGACCCCATTGAGGCCCTCCGACATGATTGACGGTATACAAAACATTATTTTGGAAATAAATACCCTATCGTAAAAAGGCGGAAGCGATTAAAAAGTGATCGTTTTCGCTTTTTTATTTCATGAAATTCATATATAATATAAAAACATAAAGGATTATGTAGATTTCTATCCAATCATATTATTAGTAGCATAGTTTTAAGGAGTGTCTCCTTTGATCGAATTCAAGAATGTGACCAAGGTTTATCCCAACGGGGTGAAAGCCCTGGATGGATTGAACCTTTCCCTTGAAAACGGCGAGTTTGTATTTGTAGTGGGACATAGCGGTGCAGGCAAGTCCACCCTGGTAAAACTCCTTCTCAAAGAGATTGAACCGACCTCGGGTTCGATATGGATAAATGGCACAAATCTCAGTGAGCTGAAGCATCGACAGATTCCTTATTACCGGCGGAATATCGGTGTTGTTTTTCAGGATTTTCGTCTGCTGCCCAATAAAACGGTATATGAAAATGTAGCTTTGGCTATGGAGGTAGTAGGGGCGCCCCGCCGCTATATCCGCAGGCAGGTTCCCCTGGTATTGGGCTATGTGGGTTTGGAGAACAAGGCAAAGCAGTATCCCCATCAACTCTCCGGCGGTGAACAACAGCGCACCTGCCTGGCCAGGGCTATTGTGAACAATCCCTCTATCCTGATTGCCGATGAGCCCACCGGGAATCTGGACTCCGCCAGTTCATGGGAGATTGTGCAGCTTATGGATGCGATACACCGGCGGGGGACAACCGTCATCATGGTTACTCATGCCAGGGAAATCGTAAACAGCCTGCGCAAGAGGGTTGTCACCTTTCATAATGGACAGATTATACAGGATCAGAAAAAGGGTGTATATACAGATGGCGTTTAATACAATAGGCTATTTTATAAAGGAAGGCATACTCTCCATCCGCAGGAACTGGGTCATGTTTCTGGCCTCCCTGGCTTCCATTGTGGCTTCTCTGCTGGTTTTAGGCATCCTGATGATCATTCTGCAGAATATCCGCGCCATGATGAATGAGATCGAATCCCAGGTAGAGGTGACTGCTTACATGGTGGATGGTTTGTCCTACGAGACATTGACCGACCTGGAGGATGAATTCAAGGCCTGGGAGGGCGTCAGCCAGGTCACCTTTGTTTCGAAGGAAGAAGCACTGGAAGAGATGAAGGAAGATATGGGGCAAAATAAAGCCCTCCTGGAGGGATATACCGGTGAGAACAATCCCTTGCCCTGCTCCTTCATTATTCGGGCGGAAAAGCCGATATATGTAAAGGGGATTGTGGATAAACTGAAGGCAATGAAAGAAGTAGAGGAAATCAATTACAGCCAGGAAGTGGTCGATGTCCTTATGAAGATTTCATCCACAGTGCGGATGCTGGGACTTGGCTTGCTGGCCGTCCTGTCGGCGGTTTCCTTTGTCATTATCTCGAATACCATCCGGCTGGCAGTCATGATGAAAAGGCGGGAAATCCATATTATGAAATACATCGGAGCCACCGACTGGTTTATCCGCTGGCCTTTTATCGTGGAAGGCTTCTTTATCGGCATCTGCGGTGCATTGCTGGCATCAGGGCTGGTCCTCGGTATCTATTACTTGATCCTCCAGAGGGCTGAAACGATGATGGGCTTGTTTACCTTGCTTTCCTTGGACGGAGTGTATCCATCCCTTCTTCTGTTCTTCCTGGGGCTGGGTGGCGGGATAGGGATTCTGTCCAGTGGTTTTTCCGTAAGAAAGCATTTGCGTGTATGAGCTGTATGAAATAAGGGGGTATTTTTGGTGAGGCGTATAATTCCGCTGCTAGTTGCTATTCTGCTTCTGAACGGTTATGCAGTATCTGCTGCTGCGCCGAATATAGGAGATAAGCAGCAGGAGTTGGAACGCATTCAGGATAATATGGCTGAAGTCAAGGATGAAATCGACAGCCTTATCTATCAACAGAAGCAGGTGGCCCGGCAGATTGATGCCATTGACCGGGAGCTGGAGATGAAAATCAAAGAGCTGGAAAAGACAGAGAAAGAATTGGAGGATACCAAGGTACTGTTGAAGGCCACGGAAGAAGAACTGGAGAAAGCAACGGAGCAGCTCAACCAGCAGGAGAAGATGATGGACAAGCGGCTGCGGGCCTTGTACATGACGGGAAAAACCTCCTACCTTGAGGTATTGGTGAAGGCCAAGGATTTTCGGGACTTTTTGCAACGCTTTCATCTGATATCGGAAATTATTTCCTACGACCATGAGCTGTTTCGAACGATAAATGAATACCGGCAGACGGTGGAAGAAAAGAGGATCCGGGTTCAGAAAGAGAAGGAACGGATCGAAGCGTATCAATCAGGGATTGCCAATCAGAAGGAAGCCATCGAACGGGATAAGCAGAAAAAGGCTCAGTATCTGGCTGAACTCCAGGATCAGCAGCATGAAAGTGAAAAGGACCTGGAAGAACTGGAGGCCATATCCCGTCAAGTGGAGCAAACCATTCGCCGGCTCCAGGAAGAAGCCAGGAGAAAGGCGGAAGAAGAGGCCAGAAGAAAGGCGGAAGAGGCTAAAAGGAGAGCAGAAGAAGCCGCCGCCAGAAGAGCCGGAGAGGAATCCAGAGGGAAAACGGAAGAGAATGCTGAACAGCCAAAGGGAGAAGATAGCCGGCAGGAGGAACAGCCGCCAAAGCAGGAAGCAGAGGCCCCTAAGTACACAGGTGGCAAGATGGCCTGGCCGGTTCCGGGATTCTATCGGATCACATCCGGTTTTGGCTATCGGATTCATCCCGTTTACAGTACAAAATGTTTACACAGCGGCATTGACATCGGGTCCAATTACAACGGTAACACCAAGACCAGTATTTACGGTGCCAATTTTGTTACCGCTGCAGACGGCACGGTGATCTTTGCCGGTCTGATGCCATCTCTGGATTCAGGCTACGGCCGATGTGTCATTATTGATCATGGTGGCGGTATCTCAACCCTTTATGCCCACGGCTCTCAGATCTTGGTATCCACCGGACAAAAGGTAAAAAGGGGCACACCCGTGATGAAGGTTGGCTCCTCCGGGACCTCTACCGGCGCCCATGCCCATTTTGAGGTTCGAGTGAATGGTAGCCCGGTGGATCCCATGAAATATCTCCAATAAATCTGATAAATGCAAAAGGCGTTACATGCCAGAAAAGCTTGTAACGCCTTTGTTTTTTTCTGCGAAACGGAATATACGGGTGTGTTCAGCAGCTTACAGGAAGAGCAACGGGCTTATGGCCATGATGGCCATGCCGGCTACTAGCCCGTATATGGAAAGGTGATGCTCACCATATTCCTGAGCGGAAGGGAGCAACTCATCCAAGGATATAAATACCATGATTCCCGCTACTGCTGCAAAAATGATTCCGAATACAAGTTCATTCATAAAGGGCAGCAGGATCAAGTAACCGATGATGGCGCCCAGGGGTTCTGAAAGGCCGGATAAAAAGGAATACATGAAGGCCTTTTTTCGATCGCCTGTGGCATAGTAGACCGGAACGGATACAGCAACACCCTCTGGTATGTTATGTAAAGCGATGGCAACAGTGATTGGAATGGCGATGCCGGGCTCCTGAAGGGCGGAAATAAATGTTGCAAGGCCCTCAGGGAAGTTGTGAATTCCAACAGCCAGGGCTGTAAACAAGCCCATTCGCAACAGCTTGGAGTTGCTTGGCTGCTCACTGTCCCGAATTTCCTCGATCTTATACATTTGGTGAGGGTTCTCACCGCTGGGAATGAGCTTATCTATCAGGGCAATAAACAGCATTCCGGCGAAAAAGGAAGCGGCGGTCAGCCAGGAACCGGCCTTCAGACCAAGCTCCGCTGTAAGGGAATCCTTGGCTTTAAAATAGATTTCAACCATGGATACATAAATCATTACACCTGCTGAAAATCCGAGACTGACAGAGAGAAATTTTGTGTTGGTCTTTTTTGTAAAGCAGGCAAGACAGCTGCCTATTCCTGTAGACAGCCCTGCAAGAAGCGTTAATCCGAAAGCCAATAAAATATTATTCATTTCCCTTCTCCTTTACCCTTGAACTGTTTTGTGTAATTGATTTGAACAAGGATTGGACACAAGAGGCAATAAAGCCTGTAAGGGCACATTCCGCAAATATATTATATAAAATGGAAATCGAGCTGTAAAGCAGTGGATTGGAAAAATGATGAAAGGGAAATCCACCCCATAAAAGATGGGATAACAGATAAAGTATCCATTATCCCATCTTTTTGTAATCCCGATATAGGTTCTCAATGGACCTGTCGTAGGTTTTCTCCCCTTCCGCGGTGAACAGACAGCCGGGTACTTCACCACTTCGTCTATGATAGGCGATACACTCGCAGCATTTCCCGTGACGGGAGCATGAAGTATACGTACAAGTGCACTGTATGGTATTGTTGCAAGCCATGTTTTGCTCTCCCTCTCTTTGAATATCTGTTATCCAGCTATATTATATGAGAATATGAAGGATCTTTCAACTGCGGAGCACAGCATCGGAGCTATTCGCTTTCAAGAAGGAATTCCACGATATCCCGTGCATTTGGAGGACATCCGGGGATGGATTTGGGAAAGCCCCTTGCACATGTCCCGATGCCGATTCCTTCCTGAAAGGATTTATTCCGGTAATACTGACCTATGAAAAGCTTATCCCGAATCCTTCCTAATTGCCCTTGTTCCCGCAGCCTTTCCAAGGCATGGATCAGGCTTCCGTAACAGGCGGAGCATGCCTCCTTCTCTTCAACGTATTTTACTAAATATTGCACCTTGCGGCTTATTCCGTGGATACCCGGATTTTGATCCTTGTTGAGCTCGACAATGGATGAATCCGACCACTTCGTCGTTCCGACTCCCAAATCTTCCGCTATGCCAATATAGGGGATTTCATCCGGATGATATCCCAGCAGGCTGGCTCCATAGCTGTCCACTAAAACGGGGTCGCTGGCTGCCAGAATGCGGTTCATCTCGACGGGATTGCCTCCTTCTTCAAAGTTGAGATCTCCCATGAGACCGTCCACAAGGACCAGATCCTGACGGAGAATCTTGTTCAGATAGGCGATGGGCTTGTGGAGTCCCATCGTGTGAAACCTTCTTTTTTCGGAATCGGGGATACATCCCTTCAAATTCTTTAAGGCGCAGGTGAGGCCGGTCTGGCAGTGTCCTTTCAGGACAGGGATATTGATCAGGTAATCGATTTCAAACATTTTATTGCATACTTGGATCTTTATACCCCCAATTTTGACCTCCCTGTAGCTGTCCCTTTGAAGATCGATGAGGAGAACGCCGTACTTTTTGGAGATCTCTTCAAATCCGCATACCTTGAAAGCCCTTGGGGTTCGTTCTCCCACCCATGAACCTTCCAGGATACAGATCCTTTGATAGCCTTTAGACCGGAGATATTCGATGACACCTTCTACAAGTTGGGGGGAGGTAGTCGCACCGCTGCTGGAAGGCTTGGCGACTACCAGGTTAGGCTTTATACCGATATAAGCCTGATCGGGGATCTCCTCCTCAGGTCTGATGTGCTGCAGCAGTTCCTGAACCATAGCCTTTGGCCTGTTCCCATACATGACATATATTTTCTTCCGATCCATCTGCATCATCTCCTTTTCGGCCTTTCTCCTTTATCATATCATTTTACAAAATAAAGTCCATGCTTTACAACCAGATACGGCGTGCGTGAAATGCCTGAGTTGCATTTTACCAGCTTCTGTGCTATGATGAAAAAAAGGCCAACAGAAGTTGGCGCATTTCCCGTGAATTTGGCATTTTTTGAATGATACCACGAAGGTATCTGTCTTCCAAAGGAAGGCGGTATTGGAGTGGTATTTTTTATTTATTACAAGAGGAGGGAGAAAAAAATGAGAGAATTTTCGGTAAGGCATTTGGTGCTGGCCGCTTTGTTCCTCGCCCTGGGCCTTGTGCTGCCATTTCTGACAGCCCAAATTCCAAGTGTCGGGAGTATGCTGCTCCCCATGCATATTCCGGTTTTACTCTGTGGCTTTGTTTGTGGATGGCCTTATGGATTGATTATTGGTTTTGTGACCCCCCTGCTGCGAAGCGCCCTTTTCGGCATGCCGCCCATCTTCCCTACAGCAGTAGCCATGGCCTTTGAACTGGCGGCATACGGCTGTGCAACGGGTCTTTTGTACAGGCTGCTTCCCAAAAAGAGTGTCCATATTTATACAAGTCTGGTCCTGTCTATGATTGTGGGGCGAATTGTCTGGGGAGTTGCAAGCCTTTTTCTGTATGGAATAGGCGGTAAGCCCTTTACATGGGAGATTTTTATGGCCGGTGCATTCATCAATGCAATTCCGGGAATCGTGATTCAGCTTATCCTCATACCCGTCGTGCTCTTGGCTTTGAAAAAGGGAAAACTCATGGAAGATATAGGATAAGATGAATATGAGAAGGATCCTTTTAGAGCATTATAAACGCTATCCCAAGATGCAGATCCAGGATATGGTGAAGCTGATCTATCAGAATGAATTTGCCGGGGGTCATTTTATCACCCATGAGAAGGAGAGCCTGACGTTTTTGCAGCAGGAGTTCCATTCCCTGGAGGACAGCTTGCCGGACGGTGAAGAGACGGCGGACACTGCCTTTGAAGAAATCGGCAACGGCCTTTGCAGGCTTCATCTGATGCCCCTCCGGAAGGCTTCCATCCGGCTTGAAACGGTGAATCGGTTCTTTGTCAATACGGCGAACAGTGTTCAAGGCAGCCTCCAAAGCTTTCAAAAAAAGTTGGATATATTCAGACAATGCTGCAGGGATCAGGCGCTGCCCTATCCATTGGAGGAGCTGGAAGCTTATCTGGATGCCTACCGGCGTCAGGGCTTCCCCCATGTCAGTCATAGTGAGGTATATAGGGCAGCCTATTCTCCCGCATACCGTGTTGTAAAATCTCAATACCGGGATTATTTTGAACTGTTTTGCAGAATTGATTCTCTGCTCGGGATAAAGGAATCGGTATGTGTAGCCATCGACGGAAACAGCGGAGCCGGGAAGAGTTCATTAGCCACATTGATTAAGGAGATATATGACTGCAATGTTTTCCATATGGATGATTTTTTCCTGACACCTGGGTTGAGGACGGAGGAGCGCTTGAAAGAGGTAGGCGGGAATGTGGATTATGTCCGTTTCAGGCAGGAAGTCATCCATGGACTGAGGAGTGGAAGAGCCTTCCGGTATCGCAAATACGATTGCTCAAAAATGGCTTTCGACGAGCCGGTAACGGTCACCCCCGAGAGGCTGAACATTATTGAGGGCTGTTACAGCATGCATCCCACCCTCATTGATTTTTATGATTTGAAGGTCTTTTTGGGTGTGGATAAAAAGGAGCAAAGTGCGCGGATTCTGAAAAGAAACGGCCCTGTGATGCATAAAAGATTTTTATTGGAATGGATCCCATTGGAAGATGAATATTTTGAGAAAATGAACATACCGGAGAAGTGCGACCTGGTATTGGATAGTTGACCGGCTAGAAAAAGAAGGGAAGGAATGTATAAGATTTCCCTGCTTTTTTGTCTAATTATTCATAGGCCACCGTTCCTTTGATCTCTTTTCTTCGTTTCCCTCTATGAACTGTATACAGTCATATTAGAAAAGAAACACTATATTTTTTAGAAAAACATAGTGCGTTTTTTAAAAAGTTGATGTATAATTATACAGATAATATGAATGAATATTCAATGACAATCTGTATATAGGAGGAGAAAAGGTTCATGCCAAAACGAAAGGATGTCCACAAAATTTTGTTGATCGGCTCCGGCCCCATCGTTATCGGTCAGGCCTGCGAGTTTGATTATTCAGGCACCCAGGCCTGCAAGGCCCTGCGGAAATTGGGTTATCAGGTGGTGCTGGTAAACTCCAACCCGGCAACCATTATGACGGATCCCGACATGGCTGACATGACCTATATTGAGCCTTTGAATTTGAAGCGATTAACGGAAATTATCGAGAAAGAGCGTCCTGACGCCCTGTTGCCCAACCTGGGAGGACAATCCGGCCTTAATCTTTGCTTGGAGTTGGAAAAGGCAGGGGTGCTGAAAAAATACGGCGTAAAGGTGATGGGAGTAGAGGCAGATGCCATCGAACGGGGAGAGGATCGAATTGCCTTTAAGGAGACCATGGAGAAGCTGGGGATCGATATCCCCAAGAGCAAGCCGGCCTACAGTGTGGAAGAGGCTGAAAGGATTGCAGAGGAGTTGGGCTATCCTGTGGTCATTCGACCGGCTTATACCATGGGCGGTGCGGGAGGAGGCCTGGTGTACAACCGGGAAGAGTTGAGGACGGTTGCAGGCCGCGGCATCGCAGCCAGCCTGGTAGGCCAGGTCCTTGTAGAGGAGTCGATCCTGGGCTGGGAGGAACTGGAGCTGGAGGTGGTGCGGGATTCCAAAAACCAGATGATCACTGTATGCTGTATTGAGAATATCGATCCCATGGGTGTCCATACAGGAGATTCCTTCTGTGTGGCGCCCATGCTCACCGTTAGTCGGGAGCTGCAGCAGAGGTTGCAGAAATATGCCTATGCCATAGTAGAAGCCATCGAGGTCATTGGGGGTACCAATGTACAGTTTGGCCATGATCCGGAAACGGGCAGGGTGGTGGTCATCGAAATCAATCCAAGAACCTCTCGTTCATCCGCTCTGGCTTCCAAGGCAACGGGATTCCCCATAGCTTATATATCCACTCTTCTGGCAGCAGGAATGACCCTCGATGAGATCCCCTATTGGCGGGGCGGCAGCCTGGATAAATATACCCCTCCGGAGGATTATGTGGTGATCAAATTTCCCCGCTGGGCCTTTGAAAAATTCAATGGAGCAGAGGATAGACTTGGAACCCAGATGAAGGCAGTGGGAGAAGTCATGAGCATAGGAAAGAGCTATAAAGAGGCGTTGCAAAAGGCGGTTCGATCCCTGGAAATCGGTCGATATGGCCTGGGCTTTGCCCGGGATTACCATGAGCGCAGTCTCCAGGAGCTGTTGCAGCTCCTGGCTGAACCCTCCAGCGAGAGGCAGTTCATCCTGTACGAAGCCCTTCGAAAGGGAGCTGAGGTTGGACAGCTGCATGAGATCACCCACATCAAGCCCTGGTTTCTCCGGCAGATGAAGGAGCTGGTCATGCTGGAAGAGGAGATTCTTCCATACCGGGGTGGACGGCTGCCGGACGAGCTGTTGATCCGTGCCAAGAAGGACGGCTTCGCGGACCGCTACCTGGCAGAGCTTTTGCAACTGTCCGAAGAGGAGATCTGGAATCAGCGTATGGTTGTGGGGCTGGTGAAGGGCTGGGGATCGATACAAGTGAGCGGTGAGGAAAAGGCCAGCTACTATTTTTCCAGTTATCACAGTCCTGATGGGACAGGAAGCGGTCAAGGCAAGAAGGTCATGATCTTAGGAGGCGGGCCAAACCGCATCGGCCAAGGGATTGAATTTGACTATTGTTGTGTCCATGCAGCCTTTGCCCTTCGGGAAATGGGATTGGAGACCATCATGGTCAATTGCAATCCCGAAACCGTATCCACCGATTATGACACCTCCGATAAGCTGTATTTTGAACCCTTAACGGTGGAGGATGTGTTAAGTATTTACCAGAAGGAGAAGCCCTTGGGCGTGATTGTTCAGTTTGGAGGCCAGACTCCTTTGAATATCGCCAGGGAGCTGGAAAAGAGGGGAGTAAAGATCCTGGGGACCCCGCCCGATACCATCGATTTAGCAGAGGACCGTGATCGATTCCGCCATATGATGGAAAAACTCCATATTCCTATGCCCGAATCCGGCATGGCTGCCAATCTTAAGGAAGCCCTGGCAGCGGCCGAACGGATTGGCTACCCGCTGATGGTGCGTCCCTCCTATGTCCTTGGGGGACGCGGAATGGAAATCGTCCATGACGAGGAGATGCTGTGCCGGTATATGGATGCGGCTGTCGGTGTCACGCCCGACAGACCCATCTTGATTGATAAATTCCTCGAGAATGCCATTGAATGTGAGGCGGATGCCATTGCCGACGGAAGCCGGGCATATGTCCCGGCCGTCATGGAACATATTGAACTGGCCGGTATCCATTCGGGCGATTCCGCCTGTGTGATTCCACCTATCAGCATTTCAGACAGGCATTTGAAGATCATCCGGGATTATACGGAGAGAATCGCCAGGGAATTGGAAGTGGTTGGATTGATGAATGTGCAGTATGCCATTGCGGATGACCGGGTTTATGTATTGGAGGCCAATCCCAGGGCATCCCGGACCGTTCCCCTTGTTTCCAAGGTATGTAATATCTCCATGGCGGCCATGGCGACCAAGCTGATGCTGGCCCCAGAAGGGGCCGGAGACGATCTCCTGTCCCGGCTGACTCCCCAAAAGATACGGCATTTCGGTGTGAAGGAAGCGGTGTTTCCCTTCAATATGTTCCCGGAGGTGGATCCCCTGCTGGGGCCTGAAATGCGGTCCACTGGGGAGGTTCTGGGCCTGGCGGATACCTTTGGCCTGGCATTTTTTAAAGCTCAGGAGGCTACAAAGCTGCCTCTTCCCACCGCGGGAACGGTTTTGATCAGTGTAGCGGAAAACGACCGGCCTGCTGTATTGGAAGTAGCCAGGGAGTTTGCCAGGTTGGGATTCCGGATTAAGGCCACCCAGGGAACGCTTGCGTTCTTAAAGGACAATGGGATAGAGGGCGAGTTGATCAAAAAGATGTATGAAGGCCGACCCAATATCGTGGACGGGATTATGAACGGGGAAATCCAGCTGGTGATCAACACACCCATGGGAAAGCGCAGCCAGTACGATGATTCCTATATCCGAAAGGCAGCCATCAAGTACAAGGTCCCTTATATCACCACCATAGCAGCCGCCCGGGCCAGTGCAAGGGGAATTGCCGCTTACAAGGTGGCGGAGCCGGAAGGGGAAAGGGTGAAATCCCTGCAGGACTACCACAGGGGTATTTAACAATAGATGTTCCAGGCATGTTTTCTATGATGTGCAATTCCCGGAGAAGAGGATTTTTAACATTCCGGCAGGTATTCTATCGTTTGTACAGAATCTATACAACGTTGGGATATTGGAATAAATATGGGGGAGGGAATGACAGTGAAGGAGATCTTTGAAAGCATTCTGGAGTATGTAAAGGAACTGGAGATCATTGATACCCACGAGCATCTGCCGCACCGGGAGACTGCCCGGGATCAGGACACGGACATTCTTAAGGAGTATCTGATCCATTATTTTAACAGGGATCTGGTATCGGCCGGCCTTGGTGAAGAAGGTTACCGGCAGGTTACGGATACCAAATTGCCCCTGATGAAGCGTTGGGAGAAGGTAGAGCCCTTCTGGGAGGCCGCCCGCCATACAGGATACGGCAGGTCTCTGGATATTGCTGTGAAGGCCCTCTATGGCATAGACGGTATCCACCGGTCCACTATTGAAGAGGCGAATGCGGCATTCATGGAATCCTTGAAGCCGGGACATTTCCACAAGGTCTTGAAGGAGAAATCCAAGATCAAGGTGAGTCTCCTGGACAATCATTTGGACTGTGATCCCCGTTTCTTTCGCACGGTATATCGACTGGATACTTTCATTTATCCCAAGACCTACTGGGATAAAAAGAGGATTGAAGGGGAAGCGGGGATTCGGATTTGCTCCTTTGAGGATTGGCTGGAAGCTTGTGAGATACTGCTGGAGAAGGCTCTAAATAAGGGGGCTGTGGCCTTGAAGAGCGGATTGGCCTATCAGCGATCCCTTCGATATGATCGGGTGACCAGGCAGGATGCGGAAGAAGAATTCCTTGAAGTCTTCAAGACCAAGAATTCCCCGGATTGGGAAGGCCAGGCATTCTCCCTGGGTAAGAAATTCCAGGACTACATGATGCATTTCATCCTTCGCATGGCCAACAAGCGGAACCTGACCTTCCAATTCCATACCGGACTGCAGGAGGGGAATGGGAACTATATCAGCCACAGCGATCCTTCCCTTCTGACCAATCTCTTTCTGGAATATCCGGATGTGGATTTCGATATTTTCCATATCGGCTATCCCTATCAGCATGTTTTGTCTGCCTTGGCTAAGAATTTCCCCAATGTGTATATTGATATGTGCTGGGCCCATATCATTTCGCCTACGGCATCGGTAAATGCCCTGGTGGAATGGATCGATTCGGTGCCCATTAACAAGATCAGCGCCTTTGGTGGGGATTACTGCTTCGTGGATGGGGTATACGGCCACCAATACCTGGCCCGCTTGAACGTAAGTAAAGCCTTGGCCATTAAGGTGGAAGAAGGGGTCTTTGATGAAGAGAGGGCCAAGGAGATTGCAAAGATGCTCTTTTATGAAAATCCCTACAGGATTTTCAAACTGGAGGGAAAGTTAGAACCATAAACAGTAAAGGAATATGGACAAACGCCTGCTCCTTTGGTTACAATATATATTATGAATGTTTCACTAATATAAGTATACTACATTTACAGTTGAAGAGGGGTTTGCACAATGACAAAACAGGAAAAAGCATTAAAGCTCCATGGAGAATGGAAGGGGAAAATCGAGGTGGTCAGCACCGTGGAAGTGAATTCCATGGAGGACCTGGCCATGGCGTACACCCCCGGGGTGGCTGAACCCTGCAAAGCAATCCATGCAGATGTGGATAAAGTGTATGAATACACTCGAAAATGGAATCTGGTGGCTGTTGTGACGGATGGCTCGGCAGTTTTAGGTCTGGGAGATATCGGCCCGGAGGCGGGGATGCCCGTCATGGAAGGAAAGGCCGTCCTGTTTAAAACCTTTGCCGATGTGGATGCCTTCCCTATTTGCTTGGCGACCAAGGATGTGGAGGAAATCGTCCGGACGGTGAAGTTCATTTCACCCAGTTTTGGAGGAATCAACCTGGAGGATATTTCCGCTCCCCGCTGTTTTGAAGTGGAGAGGCGCTTGAAGGAGGAACTGGATATCCCGGTTTTCCATGATGACCAGCATGGTACTGCAGTGGTTATCCTGGCAGCTATGATTAACGGTTTGAAGCTGGTTGGCAAGAAACTGGAGGATGTTTCGGTGGTGGTGAACGGTGCCGGGGCAGCAGGTATTGCCTGCACCAGGCTCCTAATGAGCGTGGGATTGAAGGACGTGGTCCTATGCGATATTCAGGGCGCCATTTACCAGGGCCAGCCGGGTTTAAATCCTGCCCAGGAGGAGATGGCAAAGGTCACCAATCCCCATATGAAAAAGGGGAGCTTGGCGGATGTGATGAAGGGCGCGGACGTTTTTATCGGAGTTTCGGCCCCAAATATTGTAACTCCGGAGATGGTGGCTTCCATGAATCAGGATGCCCTCATCTTTGCCATGGCCAATCCTGTGCCGGAAATCTATCCCGACGAAGCCAGGAAGGGCGGGGCGCGGGTGATTGGAACGGGCCGCTCGGATTTCCCCAACCAGATCAACAATGTATTAGCCTTTCCGGGAATTTTTAGAGGTGCTCTGGATGTACGGGCAAGGGAGATCAATGATGCCATGAAGATTGCTGCGGCCCAGGCCATTGCCGATCTTGTCAGTGACGAAGAGCTGAGGGAGGACTATATCCTGCCCAAGGCCCTGGACGAGAGAGTTGTAAAGGCGGTTGCAAAAGCCGTCCGAGAGGCCGCCAGGGCTTCCGGAGTAGCCCGGCTGTAAGGAGCAAAGGAACTTTTATTATCGATTTCACATAAGAAGAGTTGGATGCGCGGACGCCTGTAGGGTGCCTGCGCATTTCCTTGTCGTGTCAGGGGATATAAGAAATGAAGCGATGGGTATAATTGGAATATGCCATGGGAATAACATGCATTGGCGCTCTCCCGAAACATCCGGATTCCTCCAAGCATACACTATAATTGAAAGGGAATCCCCACTGTGGGGGAGGTGATTTCAAATGCTGCCATGGATAGGCCTATACCTTTTTTCACTGCTGCTTCAACGAAGGATGATCAAGCCAGCTGAATCATGGGAAGCACAGGCCCTCAGTAGCTTGGATGCCGGGGTTCAGCCACAAGGCCATGAAGAACTTAACTGTAGTCCCTTGGAGGCTGTCCTGTATGCCTCCCTTGGCCAATACATATACATAAGCCTGCCCAGCGGAGGAATAAGCCATTGTTTTGCATCCGGATATCTGATCGGAATCGGAAAGGATTTTTTGCGGCTTTTGCATCCGATCCCTCAATATTGGTATGGCATGGGATATATGTCAGCAGTCTATGTGGACATTCCCCTGGACAGAATTGTTGCCATTACCCATCTCTTGAGCAAAAGCAGAGTCGTTGATGGATAAAATAAATTGCAAAAAGAATATTTTGAAACACGAAGTATAAAATGCTATAATTGGTTCATAAGTTTAACTAAGCTATACCCTTCTCTTATGGATGGGGAAGGTATATCGGCTGCAAACAGGATACGAGAAATCGGCTATCATAAGACAAGCAGATTGACGGTGGTGACATAGGTCAATTGTATCAAAATTTGCAACAGGAAAACAGTAGAGGAGTATATTATATGATTAGCAAAAGGACAGCGGCTGTAGGAGCAGCCCTATTAATTATCATGGTGAGTTTTATTTCTTCCTTTGCCACACTGCAGATAGTGGACTACATAAACGTAAAAAACGGTGATAAGGTTATCATTACCAAAAAGCAGTATGAGCAGCTGAAGGATGCCCAGAAGCTGGAGACGGTGAAGTCCATTATACAAAAGAATTATATTAAAGAAGTAGAAGATGAGACCTTGATAGACGGGGCCATTCGCGGATTGGTGGCTTCCTTGAATGATCCCTACTCCGTCTATTATACAAAGGAGGAATTCAAGGAATTCCAGGAACACACCCGGGGTACATATGCAGGGGTGGGATTAATGGTGACGGTGGATCCCAGGGATAAGATGATCACCGTTATCCAGGCCTTTGAAGACGGTCCAAGTGCCGAGGCGGGTATTAAGCCCGGAGACAAGATTGTAAAGGTAAATGACGTGGAGCTGGACGGTACCATGCTGGATAAAGCAGTAGCCCTTATGAAGGGTCCAAAGGGTACGAAAGTCAAGGTAACCGTTTACCGGGACGGCTCCTTTAAAGAGTATGAATTGGTGAGAGATATCATTACCATAGATACGGTGGATGAGCGAATGCTGGCGGGTAAAATCGGCTATATCCGGATCGCCAGCTTCGACGAGAATACGGCAGATGCTTTCAAGGATGCCATTGAGAAACTGGAAAAAGAAGGCATGGAGGGGCTGATTATTGATGTCCGGGATAATCCCGGGGGCCTTTTGAATGCCGTAACGGAAGTGGCTGATGTCCTCCTGCCCGAGGGGAAAATCGTCTATACCGAGGATCGGTATGGCAAGCAGGAAATGGAAATGTCCGATGCGAAGGCCTTAGGTCTCCCTCTGGTCATCCTGGTGAACGGCAGCAGTGCCAGCGCTTCCGAAATTTTGGCAGGAAGCGTACAGGATCATGGGGTTGGTAAGATCGTGGGTACCCAAACCTTTGGAAAGGGAGTGGTCCAGTCCATTCGGGTATTCAAGGATGCATCCGGGCTGAAGCTGACCACATCCAGCTATTTTACACCCAAAGGGCGTTCCATTCATGAGGTAGGGATCACACCCGATGTGGTGGTGGATTTTCCGGAGGAATTCAAGAAGAATCCAGAGCCCCTTACAGACGAAAATGATGTTCAGTTGAGGAAAGCCATAGAAGTGGTTAAAGAATTAATGGAAAAATAAAAACCAAGTCATAAACCTCCCTTGGGAGGTTTTTCTTTTGCCAGGGATGGGCATAATTACTACTGATTCACCGGGAAAAAGTTACGGGAATCTAGCTTTTGTTGAATGGGGTGAGCCTATTGTCCGGTCAGACTTTGGCTATCTTAACCCAGCTGTTGGATTGGCTTCTTTCAATCAGCATCTTTTATTTGATTTATCTTATTGTGAAACGAACAAGGGCTATGCAGCTGTTGATGGGGGTGGCTTTTGTATTCCTTCTGAACTATTTGGGGGGTCTATTGAATTTGCGGATTTTTCGGGGAATTTTGCAGAATGCCATTACGGCTTTAGTGGTTGCCCTCCCGGTGGTTTTTCAGCCGGAACTTCGGGAAATACTGGGCAAATTGGGCAGTAGCCAGTATTACTTTCGCCGTTACTTTTCCGATATCGACCCCAGGTATCCCATACGTGTGATTGTAAATGCGATGTTTACCATGGCCGATCGTCGTATCGGTGCCCTGGTTGTATTGGAGCGGGGGATGGGCCTCCATGAATACAGTCTTCATGGTATCCGGATCAATGGAGAAGTCTCTCAGGAGTTGCTGGAGGCCTTTTTCCATCCGGATAGCCCTTTGCATGATGGGGCAGTGCTGATTAGGGATGGGAAGATTTTGGCGGCAGGGTGTGTTCTGCCCCTTTCAAAGGATGCAAGCATATCACGGACTTTGGGCACACGTCACAGGGCCGGCTTGGGTATATCGGAAATGACGGATGCTATTGCACTGATGGCTTCGGAAGAATCCGGAAAAGTGTCCATCGCTTATAGGGGTGAACTGAAGTACGATATATCTCCGGAATTTCTGAAGGGCTTTCTGGAGAGCATCCTGGGCTTGGGGAGGGGGGAACAGGCTTTTATCTCCCTCCAGGGGATCAATCTAAGCCACTGGTTTAAAAAACACTAGCCCCTATATATTTGGGGATCAGGAAAAAACAGACAAGCTGAGATGAAAAATATTCCCGGCTCTTACATATGATGAAATAGGCGTATAGATTGTAAATATTGAGCAGCAAAATTGCAATGAAATATGCTCGGGTTAGGGGAGAAGGGAATGACGGTAGCGGTAGGAGCGATGATGTTTTTTCTTGGATTGTTTGTAGGGGTTCTGATCTTTATGAAGGATGAGTCCTGGGAGGTTGCGAAGAAAAAACTGCTGGACTATATATATCTGCAGTTGGTGACGGTGATGCGGATGAAAAAGGAATCGGATGATGAGATATATAGAAGCCATTGTGACGGGGCCATGATCGCTTTGGAGAAGGTCCGGGATTACATATTGGAACTGCCTGGGAATGATGAATGATATCCTAGGCAGTCTTTTGTTTTTGTGGGTACGGCATGGAGATTTTGGGAGTGTATGGGGTATATATTGTAATTCCGGGGATGAAATGTTAATCTATAGAAAAAAGGGTATATATGTATTGAATAGAACAGGGATCAGAAGGAGGGCATTAGGATGACGGTCACGGAAAGGGTAAAACGGCTTCGTCAGCATGCTTTGGATCAGGATGTGTATGGAGTAAGAAGCCAGGAGGGGGAGCTGCTGGCTGCCCGGGGCTGGATGGAGAGCTGTGATGCCAGCAGTCAACTTGTCCGGAGGGCAAAGGCCAAGGCCTACATGCTTGCCCATTCCACTCCGGTTATAGATGAGGGGGAACTCATTGTAGGTAAACCCTGTTATCGGCCTCTGACATCCTCCGAGGCGGAAGAACTGGAACAATACCGACAGGGTTGGAGTAAGGCGATGCTCAGATTGGAGGGACAGGGTTCTCATATGGCCATTGACTATGAGAAACTTCTGAGATTGGGTGTTGATGGTATCCAAAAGCAGATTCAGGAGATTAGGAGCAGTCTGCAGCTTGAAAATCCCCGGGATATGGAAAAGGATGAGTTTTATAAGGCTTGCCTGGTGGCTCTGGATGGTCTTCTCCAGTATGCGGATCATTACGCAGACCTTGCAGAGGAGATGGCTGAACAATGCAGCGATGAAACCCGGAAGAGGGAACTGCTGACCATTGCTAAAAACTGCAGACGGGTTCCCCGTTATCCGGCAGAGAATTTTTATGAAGCCCTTCAGTCCATCCACTTTGTAACCTTCTGCCTGGAAGGCCTGTATCAGTTGGGAAGGCCTGATCGCTATCTGATTCACTACTACAGGAAGGATATCCAGGAGGGAAGGCTCAGCCCTGAGTTTGCCCAGGAATTGGTGGACTGTCTCTGTATTCTTTTCAATGAATACATCCCCAAGGGTTTGGCTGTCGGTTTTATGGTTGGAGGAAGGGATGCTTTGAGTCGGGATGTGACCAATGAGCTGACCTATCATTTTATCGAAAGCATCGGGCATACCCGCATGATCTATCCTGGGATTGGATTATGCTATACACAGGATACACCGGAGGACTTGCTGCTTCTGGCATCCAAATGGCTGGAGGAGGGTCTGTCCCATCCCGCCCTCTTCAACGACGAGGTGATCACCCGAGGGCTCCTGTCCTTCGGGCTGCCTCCGGCGGAAGCATGCCAGTATGTCCATAGTACCTGTGTAGAAATTACACCTGTCGCTTCTTCCGGGGTATGGGTGGCAAGTCCCTATATCAATCTGGTGCAGATTCTGTTGGACCTGTTGGGCGTTCCCCCCCTTGGGTCTGAAAAGAAGGCCCCTTCTCCCACCGTATACCGGGAATGGGAGGAGTTGCTGGAAGCCTATCGAGCCCGTCTTGCTGAGGTGATCCGAAATGAGGTAGTAGAACAGAACCGGATGCAGATGGAGAGATACTATCATGGCGGTGATCCCCTTGTATCCTGCTTTGTCAATGATTGTCTCCCACGGGGAAGGGATATCGATCAGGGGGGCGCCCGCTACAACTGGATCATGCCCTCTTTTGTGGGCTTAGCCAATCTGGTGGATTCCTTTGTGGCCATTCGCTACTTGGTTTTTGAGGAAAAGGAGCTGGATATGGCGGAAATGGCCCATGTATTGAAGACGAATTTCCAGGGAAGGGAGGATCTCCGGCAAAAAATCTTGAATCGCATTCCAAAATACGGAAATGATATAGATGAGGTGGATCAGCTGGTCGGTATGATTAGCCAATGGGTGAAGGAAGAAACGGGACGGTATCGCACCTGGCGGGGGGACCGTTTTGTGCCCAGTTTCTTCTGCTGGATTATGCATGAACAGCTGGGAAGCCAGACGGCTGCTTCGCCGGATGGGCGCCTGGCGGGCTTTCCCTTTGGAGATGGCTCCGGTCCGGCCCAGGGGCGGGAGAAAAAAGGCCCTACCGCATCCATCCTTTCGTCTACGAAATGGGAGCACTGGCCTTTCATCGGAGGTATTGCCGTCAATATGAAGTTCAGCAAAAAGCTTTTCCAGGAGGAATCCCGCAGAAAAATGCTGGATCTGATCCATACTTTCATGGAGCGGGGAGGATTTGAGCTTCAGATCAATGTCGTAGACAGGGAAACCCTGCTAAAGGCTCGAGAAAATCCCGAAGCGTACAAGGATTTAGTGGTCCGGGTGGGCGGTTACAGCGATTATTTTGTCCATCTGCCTCCGGCGATGCAGGAGGAGGTTATCTTGCGAACAACCCATGAAATTTAGGGTGGAAAGGAAGGATATACTATGTTATCCAATCACAGCGAGATAAAGATTTTTGCCGGGAGTTCGGGAAGGAAATTTGCCCAGAGGATGTGTTGGTATATTGGTGTGGATTTGGGGAATTCTGAAGTTCTTACCTTCTCGGAGGGGAACATCTTTGTACGGATTGGCGAAACGGTGCGGGACAAGGATGTGTATCTGGTACAGCCTATAGGTCTAAAGCCCAACAACGAATTCGTGGAGATTCTCTTCTGGATGGATGCCTTTAAAAGGGCCAGTGCCAATTCCGTAACGGCCATTATCCCCTATTTCGGCTATGCCAAGGGAGATAAGAAGGATGAGCCCCGGGTATCCATACGGGCCCGGGTATGTGCCGAGTGCATCGAACTGGCTGGAGCGGACAGGGTGGTCACCATGGACCTTCATAGCTCCCAGGTCCAGGGTTTTTTCAAGAAACCGGTGGATCACTTGTTTGCCTTGCCTATCCTCTGTGAAACCATCAAGAGCCTTCAAATCATGGATGATCTGGTTGTTGTCTCTCCGGATGCCGGATATGCCAAGAATGCCAGGAAATTCGCTTCATACCTGCATCTGCCTGTCGCCATTGGGGACAAAACCCGAAAAGGCCACGATGAAAAGGCAGAAGTTTTGGAAATTATCGGCGATGTGGAAGGAAAGAACGCCCTGATCGTGGATGACTTTAGCATTTTCGGCGGTACCTTGGTGGATATTGCCCGGGGTTTGAAAGAAAGGGGCGCAAAACGAATCTATGCCTGTCTATCCCATATTCTGTTGAATCCGGATGCTGTGGCAAGGATTGAGGAAAGCCCCATTGAGATGTTAATTGCTACAGATTCGGTGGAGAATGAATGGGCCGAGAAGAGCAGGAAAGTGAAAATTGTATCCGTGGCACCCCTCTTCGCAGAAGCTATCCTGAGAATCCATAATAGGGAGTCGGTCAGTCCTTTGTTTGAACATGTGCCCAAAGAAGTATTTGACAGATCTAAAATAGAAGAGAAGTAATGGGTAGGACAAGCCAATCCTTCTTTCGAGAAGGATTTTTCTTTTATCCAAATCAGCACAAAGGCCAAAAACTATGGTATAAATAGTATATAGGATCATGATGTCCTTGAAGAATCATCTAAGGAGAAGGAGGCAAAAAGATGAGCAAGTTTGGTATCGGTGTAATGGTCGATTCCTTTCGTCTCCCCTTGGAAGAAGGGATCATGAAGGCCAGGGAAGTAGGAGCCAGCGGCATTCAGGTGTATGCGATCCAAGGCGAAATGGCTCCCGAGAATCTTTCCCCTGCCCGGAGAAGGGAAATACTGGACATGATAAAATCCAATGGACTGGTGGTGTCAGCCCTGTGCGGGGATTTAGGCGGCCATGGCTTTGCAGTGGAAGCCGACAACAAATGGAAGATTGAGAAATCCAAGCGAATTATGGACTTGGCCAAAGATCTGGAAACCCAGGTGGTGACGACCCATATCGGTGTGATCCCCGAGGATTCAGACCATCCCCGCTGGAAGATCCTGCAGGATGCCTGTGAGGATTTGGGTGAATATGGAGACCAGGTGGGAGCTTATTTTGCCATCGAAACGGGTCCTGAAACGGCGCAGACCCTAAAGAGCTTTTTGGATTCCCTGAAGAGCAGAGGCGTTCGGGTAAATTACGACCCGGCGAATCTGGTGATGGTAACAGGGGATGATCCGGTCCAGGGAGTTTATACCTTGAAGGATTATATTGTCCATACTCACGCCAAAGACGGTATCATGAAGAAAAAATCTGATCCGGAAAGGGTGTACAACTTCTTTGCAGAAGGAGGCATTGAAGACCTGCGGCTGGAGGATTACTTCCTGGAAGTGCCTCTGGGTGAGGGGCAGGTGGATTTTCCCGCTTACTTAAAGGCTCTGGAGGAAGTTGGCTACCAAGGTTTTCTGACCATCGAACGGGAAGTCGGAGAAAACCCCGAAAAAGACATTCGCGAGGCTGTACAGTTCTTAAAGCGCTGCATCGAGGGATAGTTGCCTCGAATAACCGTTTATAGGTCTGGCGTCCGGTGAACGAAGCTCCTTTTTATCTTCCGTATTTTACGCCGGACGTCAGACTCCCATTCCAGACAAGGCGCACCGGAAAAAGATCGTGTTCACCAGGCAACTGTCTGTTGATGGCATTTTTCATGTGTAAATGAAAGATGGGGGGGAATCTATATGAAGGCAATCATGGTCATGTTTGATTCGCTGAATCGACGGATGCTGCCTCCCTATGGATGCGACTGGGTCCACGCACCCGACTTTGAAAGGCTGGCAAAGTATACCGTCACCTTTGACAACAGCTATGTGGGCAGCATGCCCTGTATGCCTGCGAGGAGGGAGCTCCATACAGGCAGGCTCAATTTTCTCCACAGGAGCTGGGGCCCCCTGGAACCCTTTGATGATTCCATGCCGGAGATTTTGAAAAGAGCCGGGATCTATACCCATCTGGTCAGTGATCATTACCACTATTGGGAGGATGGGGGAGCTACATACCACACCCGTTACTCCTCCTGGGAGTTTTTCAGGGGACAGGAGGGGGACCCCTGGAAGGGGGAGGTAGAGGATCCCGATATACCGGACCACCTCGGCGGTCGCTATAGTGGCCCCCTCTGGCGGCAGGATTGGGTAAACAGGAAGTATATGCAGCGGGAAGAGGATCAACCCCAGGCCAAGACCTTTGCGGCAGGATTGGAATTCATCCACACCAACGCCCGACAGGATAACTGGTTCCTCCAGATTGAAACCTTTGATCCCCATGAACCCTTTTTTACCCAACAGAAATATAAGGACCTTTACCCCCACGACTACAAAGGACCCCATTTCGACTGGCCCGATTATCTTCGGGTTCAGGAGACGCCGGAGCAGGTAGCCCATTGTCGATATGAGAATGCAGCCCTGGTCAGCATGTGTGATTATTATTTGGGGCAGGTCCTGGATGCTATGGATAAATTGGACCTTTGGAAGGATACCATGCTGATTGTGAACACCGACCACGGTTTTCTCTTGGGGGAGCATGGCTGGTGGGGTAAGTGTGTTCAGCCCTTTTATAATGAGGTAGCCCATACCCCTCTGTTTATTTGGGATCCTCGTTCGGGATGCAGAAATGAACGGCGATCTGCCCTCGTCCAGACTATTGATTTAGCACCCACCCTTCTGGAGTATTTTGGGATCGCGATTCCCAAGGATATGGAAGGGAAGCCCTTAAGGGAAACCATCGCAAAGGACAAACCGGTGCGGGAGGCAGGCCTTTTTGGGATCCATGGAGGTCATGTGAATTGCACCGATGGCCGGTATGTCTATATGCGCGGACCTGCACGTCCGGAAAATACACCTCTGTATGAATATACCCTGATGCCTACCCACATGCGGGGCCTTTTCCACGTGGATGAACTCCAGGATATCCAACTGGCAGATCCTTTCCCCTTTACCAAGGGATGCCGTACCATGAAGATCAGGTCAAAATCCCCTTGGAACATCCAGCCTTTCGAAACCATGCTCTTCGATCTGGAAAAGGATCCCGGACAGGAAAGACCCATCCATGATCCAATCATTGAAAAAAGAATGATTGAGCTTTTGGTGAAGCTGATGAAAGAAAATGACGCAGCTCCTGGACAGTTTGAACGACTGGGCCTGTCCGAAGAAGGAGGAGGGATCTGACATGAATATTCTCTATATCCATACCCATGACTCCGGTCGATATCTACAGCCCTATGGCCACAACATAGCTACCCCCCATCTGATGGCATTGGCTCGGGAAGGAACCCTCTTTCGAAATGCCTTCTGTGCTGCTCCCACTTGTTCGCCCAGCCGGTCCGCCCTTCTAACGGGGATGGCTCCCCATAGCTGCGGCATGATTGGTCTGGCTCACCGGGGCTTTCAGTTGACGGATTACTCCAATCATCTTGTCCAATTTTTAAAAGGCAAGGGCTATGAAACGGTCCTATGCGGCGTCCAGCATGAAGCGCCTCGGGCGGAGATGATCGGATACCATCGAATACTGGACGGCCAGGCTTATCATATGGGAAAGACGGAGAAAAGCGGAGAGGACCAGGATATAGCCAATGCCAGAGCCGTTGCGGATTACCTGAGTAAAGCTCCCGGGAAACCTTTCTTCCTCTCCTTCGGTATGTTCAGCACCCATCGAGAGTATCCGCTACCGGCTGAGGACATTGATCCCAATTATGTTCTACCTCCCTTCCCCCTATACGATTGTGAAAGAAGCCGAAAGGACATGGCTGCCTATATCACATCGGCCCGAATCGCTGACAAATGTGTTGGGATTGTACTGAAGGCCTTGGAAGATGCAGGCCTGGAGGAGCATACCCTCATTCTCTTTACAACGGATCATGGGATTGCCTTTCCTAAAATGAAATGCAACCTATATGATACCGGTATCGGTGTTGCATTGATTCTCAAATATCATGGGAATCCCGCCAGAGGAAAAGCATTGGATGCCCTGGTTTCTCATATCGATATTTTTCCGACTCTATGTGATTTGGCAGGATTGGAAAAACCCCCTTGGCTTCAGGGAGTTTCCATGGTACCGATTCTGGAGGGAGAGAAGGAGGAAATCCGGGAGGGGCTGTATGCCGAGGTGACCTACCATGCCGCCTATGAACCGATGCGATGTATTCGGACACGGCGCTATAAGCTTATTCGCTACTATGATGAGCACGATGACTTTGTACCCGCCAATATTGATGACAGCCCCAGCAAGGATTTTTTGGTCGAGAATGGGTATCTGGAGCTTACAAGGGATAAAGAACAGCTCTTTGACCTGTATTTTGATCCGGTAGGGCGGGTAAACCTTGTGAATCATCCCAGATACCAAGAGGTCTATCGGGATCTTTCCTACCGCCTGGACAAATGGATGCAGGAAACCCATGATCCCCTCCTGAAAGGAAAGGTGGAGAAGCCCAGGGGCGCGATTGTCAACAAGCGACGTTGTCTCAGCCCCAGGATGGAGGATTATGAGGAATACTGAAGAAAGGGTGAAGGTACATGCGTATACTCTTTCTGGACCTTGATACCCTGCGACCGGACCATCTGGGATGCTATGGCTATTCCAGGAACACATCCCCTAATATAGACAGGATTGCCGAGCAGGGTGTGCGCTTTAATCAATACTATTGCTCCGATGCGCCCTGTCTGCCCTCCAGGACGGCCCTAATGAGCGGCCGCTTCGGCATTCATACTGGTGTCATAGGCCATGGAGGCACGGCTGCAGACATGCGCTTGGAAGGTTCCCCACGGGGCTTCCAGGACCGCTTGGCTTCTGAAAGTCTTCCAGCCTTTTTGCGTTCCGTGGGCTTCAGGACGGTCTCCATCAGCCCCTTTGCTGAGCGCCATTCCGCATGGAGCTTCTATGCGGGATTTAACGAGATGTACAATACGGGCAAGGGTGGAATGGAATCGGCAGAGGAAGTTACCCCCACAGTGTTGAAATGGATAAAGGAGAATGCAAAGGAGGATAACTGGTTCCTCCATGTCAACTATTGGGATCCCCATACCCCTTACCGGGCACCGGAGGATTTCGGCAATCCCTTCGCAGATGACCCCCTGCCGGAATGGATTAGCGATGAGGTGCTGGCAGAACACCAAAAGATGGTGGGACCCCATGGTGCTTTAGAGATCAATATGTACGATAACCGGACCAACCCCAAGTATCCCCGACATCCCGGAGAGATTCGGAATCGGGAGGATATAAGACGGATGGTGGATGGGTATGATTGCGGCATTCGCTATATGGATACCCATATAGGACGGATATTCGAAGCTTTAGAGGAGCAGGGAGTCATGGAGGATCTGGCCATTATCATCAGTTCGGATCATGGTGAGAATATGGGCGAGCTGGGCTTGTATGGCGAGCATGGGACGGCGGATTACATTACCTGTCGTATCCCGATGATCATTCGCTGGCCGGGATGCAAAGCCGGTCATGTCGATCATGGCCTCCATTACAATCTGGATTTGGCTCCTACCCTGAGTGAGTTATTCAATCGGGATCCCGCTCCGAGCTGGGACGGGCAAAGCTATGCTCCTGCCCTTTTGAAGGGAGAGGAATGCGGAAGGGAGCACCTCATTCTAAGCCAATGCGCCCACGTGTGCCAGCGAAGTGTTCGCTTTGGGCCTTGGATATATATACGAACCTATCATGATGGATATCACCTGTTCCCGGATGAGATGTTGTTCAACGTGGAGGAGGATCCCCACGAGCAGCACAACCTGGCGGCTGAACGTCCGGACATTTGCCGTGAAGCGGTATACCGGCTGAACCAGTGGCATGACGATATGATGAAAACGATGGATTCGGATGTGGATCCCCTCTGGACGGTGATCAAAGAGGGTGGACCCCATCATGCCAGAGGCCATCTGGCTGCCTACTGTGAGTATTTGGAAAAGACGGGAAGGGGCTATGCCATTCCGGAGCTGAAACGGAGGCATCCCCGGGAATTTGAAGCACAAAGCAAGAGATGATGAGGAGATTTGACATAGCATGACGACAAAACCCTTTTCCCTCTTAATTAAACCTGCATCGGCAGACTGCAATCTCCGGTGCAGCTACTGCTTTTATCTTGATCGATCTGCCCTGTACCCGGAAACATCCCGGCACCGGATGAGCGATGAGGTGCTGGAGCAGATGATCTCCGGATATATGGCTACGGAACAGCCCATCTATCTTTTTGGCTGGCAGGGCGGAGAACCCACTCTAATGGGGCTGGATTTTTTCCGCCGGGTGGTGGACCTCCAGACGAAATACGGAAAAAGCGGGGCACGGGTTTCCAACGGGCTCCAGACCAATGCCACCCTGATTGATGATGAGTTTGCCGCTTTCCTGGCCGAATACCATTTCCTTTTGGGTGTCAGTCTGGACGGACCGGAAGAGGTTCATAACCGGTATCGGGTGACGGTATCGGGAACCGACAGCCATGGAGTTGTGATGAAGGGGATCGAATGCCTCAACCGGAATCGTGTGGAATATAATGTCCTGACCCTTGTCAGTGCTGCCAATGTGAAAAGGGCCAGGGAGGTCTATCACTATCTCTGTGATAACGGGATCTACTATCATCAGTATATTCCTTGTGTAGAATTTGACAGGGAGGCCCAGCCTTCTCCCTTTACCATTACTGGCAGGGAGTGGGGAGACTTCCTGTGCGATATCTTCGATGAATGGATCCGTGGGGATACCCGTAGGGTTTCCATTCGCCTTTTTGACTCTCTCCTGACCCTGATGGTGGATGGAGCCTATACCATCTGTCATATGGGGGGTAACTGCCGCCAGTATTTTGTGGTGGAGTATAACGGAGATATCTATCCCTGCGACTTTTTTGTGGAAGGCAAGAGAAGGCTGGGTAATCTAATGGAAAACAGCTGGGAAGAGCTGCAGGAGAGCCCCCTGTATCGGGAGTTTGGGCAGCAGAAAAATCGCTGGAACAGGGTTTGTCAAGACTGCGAATTTCTTGATTACTGCTCCGGTGATTGCCTGAAACATCGCCTTTACCTGGATAATGATCCCGAGCAGATCAGCTGGCTGTGCGAGGGATGGCAGCAGTTTTACCGCCATGCCCTGCCCGAACTCAAAAAGCTGGCCTGGTCCATTATCCGGGAGAGGGAACGCCATGGAATAAAGAGGGAGAACAGGAAAAAACAACTGTTTCCCGATGGGGCGGTGGGAAGGAATGATCCCTGTTTTTGCGGAAGTGGAAAAAAGTATAAAAAATGTCATGGCGGGAGATGATAGGTAGAGTCTGATAGGCTATTGATTCTTGTTCCAATACAGGGGTATAATGGAAATAAAAAGAGGACGCTCCCGTTTTTCAGATTCCGGAAGATGGGAATGTCCTGCAAATAAATGATTAAGAATAAGGAGGATCAGCATGGCAGACGTGAAAGACTTAAAGGTATCTCCACCTGTAAACAGGTTTCAGGGAAGCCTTCCTAAGATTGGCATTCGTCCCACGATTGACGGAAGGCGAAGGGGTGTCCGGGAGTCCCTGGAGGGCCAAACCATGGCCATTGCAAAGGCTGCAAAGGAATTCCTGGAAGCCAATTTGAGGCATCCGGACGGATCTCCCGTAGAATGTGTCATTGCAGATACTTGCATCGGTGGTGTGGCAGAAGCCGCCCGTGCAGCGGAGAAGTTTGCCCGGGAAGGGGTAGGTGTATCCCTTACGGTAACCTGCAGCTGGAATTATGGATCTGAAACCATGGACATGGATCCCCATATTCCCAAGGCAATTTGGGGATTCAACGGCACAGAGCGTCCCGGTGCGGTTTACCTGGCAGCTGTATTGGCCGCCCATGCCCAGAAGGGACTGCCCGCTTTCGGGATTTATGGCCGTGATGTAATGGATGTGCAGGATGCGACCAAGATTCCGGAGGATGTGGGGAAGAAAATGCTCCAGTTCGCCAAAGCCGGCTTGGCTGCAGCCTACATGAGGGGCAAATCCTATCTGGCCATGGGAAGCGTTTCGATGGGAATTGCTGGTTCCATGGTCAACCCGGAGTTCTTTGAAAAATATCTGGGCATGCGGACGGAATTTGTTGATATGAGTGAATTTACCCGGAGGATGGAAGAGAAGATCTACGACCCGGAGGAATACGAACGGGCTACCAAATGGGTAAGGGCAAATTGCAAGGAAGGCGCCGACAACAATCCCCCTGAAGAACAGTTCTCACGGGAGGAAAAGGACCGGCAATGGAAATTCGTAGTCAAGATGGCCATGATGGCCCGCGATCTAATGATCGGAAACCCAAGGTTGGCAGAACTGGGATTTGAAGAAGAGGCCTTAGGCCACAATGCCTTGGTGTCCGGATTCCAGGGACAGCGCCATTGGAATGATCACTTCCCCAATGGAGACTTTATGGAGGCGATCTTGAATTCTTCCTTTGACTGGAATGGAATTCGACAGCCCTTTATTGTGGCAACGGAAAACGATTCCTTAAACGGTGTAGCCATGCTTTTTGGGCACCTTTTGACCAATACCGCTCAAGTTTTCGCTGATGTAAGAACCTATTGGAGCCCGGCAGCGGTGAAGAGGGTGACCGGAAAGGAATTGACCGGCAGGGCTGCCAATGGGATTATCCATCTGATCAACTCCGGAGCAGCTGCCTTGGATGGAACCGGTCAGCAGTCCCGGAATGGTGAGCCTGTAATCAAGCCCTATTGGGAGATCACTCCCGAAGAGGTAGGCAGATGTCTGGATGCCACCTCCTGGAGACCGGCCAATGTAGGTTACTTCAGAGGCGGCGGTTTCTCATCCCAATTCGTTACCCGAGGCGGTATGCCTGTAACCATGTGCAGGGTTAACCTGATTGACGGCTTGGGACCTGTCCTTCAGATCGCTGAGGGATATACCGTAGAGCTGCCTAAGGATGTCCATGACACATTGGATCAGCGGACCGATCCGACTTGGCCCACCACCTGGTTTGCACCCATTCTCACCGGAAAGGGAGCCTTTAGGGATGTATACTCTGTTATGAACAACTGGGGAGCCAACCATGGATCCATCAGCTACGGCCACATCGGTGCTGACTTGATTACCCTGGCTTCCATACTCAGGATTCCGGTCGCCATGCATAATGTATCCGAGGATCGGGTTTATCGTCCTCATGCGTGGGGTGCCTTTGGCACGAATGACCTGGAGGGAGCCGATTTCAGGGCTTGTAAGAACTTTGGTCCCTTATACGGAAAAAAATAATAAGGATATTTCGTATCTTAATGTTTCAAAAGGGGAGATGGGGTTATATATAAATCAGGCAGGTTAACGCGGGTTTGCTGTACTACCATTTTCACTACTAAAATCCCCCTTAAATCTTCCCCTATATGTCGGGAAAGCTTCCTTTGAGCAAGGAAGCTTTCTTTATTTTTCAAGGTTTTTATCTTTCAATATTCTGTTTCTTTTGAAAAGGATCTCATCGGGTATGTTCAATAGGATCACGCCTAACAGGAAGATGCATACGCCGGTGATGATGTAGGAGGTAATGGGTTCCTGAAGGAAAAGCCACGACCATAGGAGAGTAAACAGGACGCTTGCATTTCCCAGGATGGTTGCGATCACAAAGGGGACTCTGCGTAAGGCGTTGGCATAAATATAGAAGGTGATGCCCGTGATGAAACCCAAGAGGATGAGAGACAGAGAGGCCCAAAGATTGAAGGGGCCTTGGATTTTGAAAGCAGCCGGCAAAGGGGCTGCAGTAAAAAGGGAAGCCAATAGGAAAACGGAGAAATTCATGCTTCCGGAATCCATGGAATCAATCAATACCTTCTGACTCAAAAAATGGAATCCAGCACCGATACCGGAGAGAACAAAGAGCAGGGTGGTGAACAAGTTGGTATCCAATATCTCAGACAAAGGAAGCCCGTTCCAGATCACCAGCATGATCCCTAGGACGCAGAAGATCACAGCCAGCCAGCCCTTTCTGCTGATCCTTTCCTTGAAATAGAGGGCGGAAACCAGCAGAGAAAAGATGGATATGATGGGAGTAACCATAATATTTCCATAGGCGTATCCAAGGGAGATACCCAGATTTTCAAAAATGTAATTGGCGGATTTGCCCAGGGCGCCTATCCAAATCCACCGGGATTTCCAGTGAAGCTTTATTTTTCTGTCCTTAATGAGGAGCAAGGCAGCCAGGAAGAGAACGCCAAAAAAAAATCGACCGAAAGTAATTGTAAAGCTGTCCACCATGGTATAGGCGGTTTTTACCAGGATACCCACAAGGCTCCACATAATCGTGACTAAAAAAATCAAACTGATACCCATCATCATGCCATCCCAATCTGAATGAATTATAAGAAATACGTCAACATCTTATCATCATTTTCGACATAAAGCAAGCCATCCTGAAGGCGTGGGATGTCCGGAAAGCTTCTTGAACTGTTCGATCAGAGACTGTACAATATGAGCATAAAGGATTCTATTACTGGAGAGAGGATATATAGCCATGATTTTGACGGTAACCCTTAACCCATGTATTGATAAGACCGTATGGATTAAAAAGATGGAAACGGGACGGATCATCCGATCTCAACGGGTAACCTATCAATCAGGGGGAAAGGGAATCAATGTCTCCCGAGTGTTAACCAAGCTGGGTGTGGAAAATAATGCCCTGACTTTTGGAGGAGGAGCCTCCGGCCGGCATCTGACGGAACTGCTGCGACAGGAGGGTATACAGCACCGTATCATTCCGATCGATGGGATGGTGCGGACCGTCACAACGGTGGTGGAGGAGGATACATATTTTCAGACCGCCTATGTGGAACCGGGTCCTCATCTCTCGGAAAGGGAAATCAACCGTATGATGGATGCTTTTGGGGAGGAAGCGGAAGCAGCGGAGCTGATTGTCCTGAGTGGAAGTGCTCCTGATCAGGAACATGCCTGGATGATCCCTGAAATGATCGGGAGAGGCAAAAAAATGGGGAAGAAGGTATGGCTGGACACCCGGGATAAAGCCTTTTCCATAGGGGTGGAAGCCCGGCCTTATTTCATAAAACCCAACCTTGAAGAGCTGGAGCAGTATATCGGTAGGAAGATTGCCGGGAAGGAGCGGCTGCCCGTCCTGCAAAAACTGCATGATCAGGGGATAGCCTATGTGATTCTTTCTCTGGGAGAGGAGGGGGCAGTCATGATATGCCCGGAGGGGGTCTATTACCAGGAAGCTTTTCCTGTCCGGGTGGTAAATGCCGTCGGATCTGGGGACTCTTTTACGGCGGGTTTTTTGTACGGATATATCCAAGGTTATCCGCCGTCCAAGTGCCTGAATCTTGGATGCAGGGCAGGGGCTGTCAACGCTTCCATGTGGGAAGCTGCTTTCGTATCTTCCCTGAAAATAGAAGCATATCCTTTCGGTAAGGGGCAGGATAAGGATAAATAATTAATATGGAAAGGAAGATGATGAATGCTGGAGTTGTTGATGAAAAGAAGAAGCATACGCCGCTATCAGAACAGGCCGATTGAACCGGAAAAGATCGATATCTTGATGAAAGCGGCCCTTTTATCCCCCAGCTCCCGTAACCTGCGTCCTTGGGAATTCATACTTGTGACGGATAAGGAAATGCTGGAGAAACTTTCCCAATGCAAGCCCCATGGTGCAAACTTCCTGAAGGATGCCCCTCTGGCGGTAGTGGTATTGGGCGATCCTCAGGTGTGTGATGTATGGGTTGAAGATACCTCCATTGCATCCATCCTCATACAGATGACGGCTCAATCCCTGGGTTTAGGTTCATGTTGGATACAGATTCGGAAGCGGGAACACGACGACAAAAGGATGGCGGAAGAGTATATACGGGATCTGCTGCAGATTCCCCATGGGAAGGCGGTAGAGTCTATTATTGCCATAGGATACCCGGATGAAAACAGACCTTCCCATCGGGAAGATGAGCTCAGAAAGGAAAAAGTTTATCATGGAGTCTACGGAACTCCCTATTCATTCTCTTGAAGATACGGCTATAGCGATTTTGAAGCCCGTTATCCGGATGGATCTATTCAAAAACGGACGAGGAGTTTTCACCTCGTCCGTTTTTTTAGAGCCAATATCGATTATTCAGACTCCAAGTGGGATGTGCAATGGGGACAACGAATGGCTTTTATCGGAATCGAGCTCAGACAAAAAGGACATTCCTTGTCGGTGGGGGTGTCGGTGCTGACAGGAGCGGGTTGAGCGATCTTGGCATGAAAACGGTTGAGCTGTCTCACGACAAGAAAGATGGAAAAGGCAATAATCAGGAAGTCACAATGGCAGCGATAAACATCCCGTAATTCAGGGTGGGGGCATTGGCTGCTTTGGCTGCTGCCAAATCCACATAATGTTTGCCGTCCAGACTGATGAAAAAATTCGTAAAGTCTACCTTTCCGCTAATGGAACTGAACCGCTAATGGAACTGAACACAGGCATAATCACATCATTTACCAGGGAATTTACAATGCGGTTAAAAGCACCGCCGATGATGACTCCTATGGCCAGATCCATGACATTGCCCTTCATGGCGAATTCTTTAAATTCCTTCCACATATCTGCTCCCTCCTTCCCTATATTTATATCATATGGGAGGGAAGGCAAGCAATTTATTAGCACAGTCTATTCAATTATAATAACAGCTCCGGTTTTTGTATCCATCCAGTCGCTGATAAATTTAGCGTGGCTGGTATAATTCCTGACGCACATATGAGAACGAGGGAAGGTGCCGATGGTATGAAGGTATTCCTGGATGCCGGGGTCCTTTTTCTGGCCGTCTATAATCTCATAATCAACCGGAACACCGTGAATATAGGCTCCGCCCGAGAAACGAAGGGCGTATGGGGCGTAGCCGGCGATTTCATCGGAGCCGTCTTTTAAGTAGAGGAATTGATCCTTCTTTTCCAAGGCTTTGAAGGCCCCTAAGGGCGTCTCATAAGAAAAATCCCCCTTTAAGCCTGTGGTGGCAAAGGTATAGGAGACCAAGGTCCAGCCTCCGTTAGTTTTTTCGAAGGCTGCCTGATTCTGCATGATCCGGTCTATCACCACGACATGCATGAGATCCCGGAGAGGCTCCGAAGGATCGATATATTTCTTCTCCACCCAGTAGGAACCGTCAAAGGAGGGAACGGTCACCTGATAAAAATTGCCCTGTTCTCCCATGATATGCAGAAGCATGCCATCGGGGATGTATCGGTATGGGGATGCGGTGTCCGGCCGGCTATAGCCGGCAGCACTGTGATAAGCGCGATAGCCATGCTCATCCAAGGGATAGTTATCCCGGACTGGGGCAGCGCCATTGTAATTCTTATAATTCACCACATATCGCATTTCCTTTTGGGTCAGCTGACTTCCAAGGGCAGTCACAGCATCCATCATTTTCTGAAAGCGAAAGCTTCTGGCCTGGCCGGAGGAGACGGGGACATATCCGATCTGAATACTTCCTTGATCCCTGCAGCACACTCGGAACCATTGGGCAGTACCCTGACCTGTTTGGCTTTTTCCTTCCACCTTCGCCAAAAGGCTTAGCTTTTCACCTTCGATGGCCCTGCATACTTCGGCTGCTTTGGGATCAGGCCTCTCTCGCAGGATAAGCTCCGTTTCCAGAACCAGAAGGTAATCAAAGCTGATATTGTATTCATTGTACTTCAACCCAAGGGTGATCCCTTTGGGTAAGCCAGCGGCATACTGATGGATGACGGGGATGGAAGGATCAGAATCCTTGTCCATGTTTTTCTCTGTCAACTCCTCCTGGGATACCCCGATTTCTTCCTGGGTAAGCCCCTGACTCCGGGCTTTATCCGTTAAGAGGAGGTCCTCCTTCAAATCTTCGCCGTTAATGTTTTCCTCCATTTTCTCATTTTTTATGGGTACTGATTCATCTGGTAAGCTTGCTCTGGGCATAGTTGCCTTGGGCGTAGGACTTTGCTTTACCTGGGGATCGGGGGAGGGAATGATCCGACGTGGGTTCACTCGATTGATGCGGGAACAGGAAAGCAATAATCCTGTCATCGCGACGATTATGATCATGAGGTGTATAAAAAAATCATTCAATCTTTGATGCATCATGGATCTCCTTTCTTAACCTTCTTTTCCTTATATTTTCCGAAAATATCAGAAGCATACATAGCCGATCTCCAGAAGAGAAAGGGGGATGAGGAAGAATTTACGGGAAGGAGACATGGAGGAAAGCTCCCATGAGTTAGTGTAAAATTACTTTGGAAAAAACCAAAAAATAAAAGATAAGAGTATCTCTCTTGTGATATCATGTAATTTGTGAAGAACCACAATAATCACAGGAAAGGAGATACTCTTATGGAACTAATTATACAGGGAATCATAGAAAAAATCAGCAGTAGTTTTGAAAAGGAACTAGAGAATCTGATACGTGAAAGAAGAGACATATCCGAATTTATTCTAGCTACTAAGAAGACGTTGGACGAGATTGGAGTAACCCTAGTGGCCGAAGCCTTGGAAACAATAGACGAGGCGTATAGAAACAGTAAAGACCGGAAACGAAACTGGACAGTAAAGGAGAAAGCAGCTGAAAAGACCCTTATGACAATATTTGGCGAAGTCAGGTATGAAAGGACATATTACAAGAATAAAAAGACAGGCGAATACAGCTACCTGTCAGATGAGGCTGTGGGCATAAAAGCCCATGATAAAATGGATGCTTCACTAAAGGCAAGGCTCATAGAGGGAGCAGTATTTATGCCCTATAGTAGGAGTGCAAAGGAAGCAGCTGAAGCTGTGGATCTAACATCACAGACAGTAATGAACAGTATCCGTGAGCTTGGCAGTGTAGACAATGACGCAGTAGAGGTTAAGCAAGATAAAAAGGCGGTAAAGGCACTGTACATAGGAGCTGATGAAGATCATGTACCACTTCAGACTGGGGGCTACGCAGAACCAAAGCTTGTATATGTACATGAGGGTAGGGAACAGGATGGGGAAAATCGGTGGAGGTTAATAAATGCAAGGTATTTCAGCGGTATTTATGCAAACAGTGATGAGCTATGGGTGGAAGTTTTGGACTACATAGATAAGACTTAAGATATGGATTCTATTGAAAAGATATACCTATCAGGGGATGGTGCTGCATGGATAAAGAATGGACTAGGCTGGATAAAGGGCAGCATCTTTGTACTGGACCGTTATCACTTATCAAAGTATGTAACTCAAGCTACAGCGCAAATGAGCTACACCACACCAATTATGTGGGATTATATAAATGCTGGAGACAAGGGAAGAGTAAAAGAGCTATTTAAAGCAATCATAAGTACAACTGAGCCGGAAACAAAGAAGAGAGCTGTGCAGGAAGCAAGAAGAAATATACTAGGCAACTGGGAAGGGATAATGCGGCAGTATGCGTCGGATTACATCGGCTGCAGTGCAGAAGGTCATGTTAGCCATATCTTGTCGTCCAGGTCAAGCTCACGGCCTCTGGGCTGGAGTAGAACGGGTGTGGACCAGATGGCCAGGTTAAGGGTCTTTGCAGCGAATGGCGGAGATGTGTATGACATATTTATGCGAAAGAAAAAAGCAGCAATAAATGAAGCAAGTGAGGTAAAAGTAGACCGGGAGATTATCAGGAAGAGAAAGCTTACAGCATCGCGCGAAACCATCGGTAACATAACCATTTTGAATATTGGCAAAAGGACTTGGGCTTCCCAGTTCCTTAAGTCAGTGAGAGATGCTTAAAGTAGCAGGTAAACAGGAGATTACTTTTATTTTTAAAACCCATAGTATCTTGACGCTATCGAATTTGCTGCGAGGGTAGTATAATATTGTATGTGTGTGATATAATGGGATGATGGATCGTGTACTATGGGATGGAAGTTGTGCAAAGAGAGGCATGATTTTATTGCATCGAAGCATTGGACAAGTGGGGAACAGGATAAGACGAATATAGGGGGATAAGTGAAAGGGGAATACTTAGATGTGGATGGTTATCTATATGGCCCAGAATAAGGAAACTGCACGCCATCTTCAGGAGCTGCTTAACCGGGAAGGTTTTCTGGTGAAGTGTAAAGCGGTCTATAAGAATGTATCATCGGAGGATAACTGCTACGAGATACTTGTGCCTCAATCTGAAGCAAATGAAGCCCATAGTATTTTGATTGAAAATGGCTTTTAGATATCAGATAGATATCAGATATATGTGAATAGATAAGAAGCATAATCAATAATTGATAGGAGAGAAAGATATGAAGACCATTGGGGTATTGACAAGTGGAGGGGATGCGCCGGGAATGAATGCCGCCATCCGCGCAGTTGTACGCATGGGAATCTATAAAGGAATGAAGGTATATGGCATTGAGCGTGGATATAACGGCTTGATTCGCGGTGACATAAAGGAAATGGATATGGGATCTGTCGGTGATATCATCCATCGTGGGGGCACTGTATTAAAAACAGCCCGCTGCGAGGAATTCAAGACGAAGGCAGGTCAGGAGAAGGCATTGAAGATCATTGAAGAATACGGCATAGAAGGTATCGTTGTCATAGGGGGAGACGGTTCTTTCAGAGGAGCCTTGGATCTCGTCAAACTAGGAATCCCCGCCGTTGGAGTACCTGGAACCATTGACAACGACCTGCTATATACAGATTTTACCATTGGATTTGATACTGCAATTAATACCGTGCTGGAAGCGATTCGGAAAATTCGCGACACGATCAATTCTCACGATCGTGTGAATATTGTGGAGGTAATGGGCCGTCATTGCGGAGACATTGCCTTATATGCGGGATTGGCCGGGGGTGCCGAGAGTATCATTATTCCCGAAATAGGATTTGATCTGAATGAAGTATGCGAGCGCTTGCTGAAAAGCAAGAGTAGAGGGAAGACTTCCAGCATTATTTTGTTGGCTGAAGGTGTCGGAGGTGCTTGTGAGCTGGGCAGAAAAATCGAAGAGATCACAGGCATCGAAACCCGTGCCACCATCTTAGGCCATGTACAAAGGGGGGGGAATCCAACCGCCCAGGATGTCGTACTGGCCAGCAGAATGGGAGCCTATGCGGTTGAACTGCTAAACAAAGGTATTGGAAATCGGATTGTAGGTATAGTAGATAATCGTATTAAGGATTTTGATATTATTGAAGGCTTAAGAGTTGAGCGTCGATGTAATGAGGAGATCTACGAATTAAGTAAAATCCTTTCCATGTAATCAAAGCTGGGCTGCATATTATCGTTGACCCATTCCAAGGCTTTGTATACAAAGGCAATGCGAAGATTCTGCAGAATTCTTCTTGAGTGGACAATAATAGGAGGAAGATAAAAAAATGGTGACTCACGAGACATCATTCAGGGTTCGCTACAAAGAAACGGATCAGATGGGGATTGTGCACCACACCAATTACTATGTATGGTTTGAGGTGGGGCGGACCGAATGTATGAGGGATATGGGACTTGGATACCGGGAAATCGAAGAAAGAGGATTCCTGTTTCCTCTACTGGAGACCCACTGCAGCTACAAGGTTCCGGCTAAATATGATGATTTAGTCACCATTCGCACTCGAATCAGTGAGATAAAAGGGGCACGGATTACCTTTACATATGAGGTCATTCGCAATGACGATGGTGCCCTTTTGGCAGAAGGCAGAACGGTCCATTGCTTTGTAGACAGCAATATGAAGCCCATCAACATCAGAAAGGCTGATGAGGAGATTTATTCCCTGCTGCAAAAGGGTTTGAATGGATAGAGATTAACAGAAGCCAAAGGTCAGATTGATGTAAATTCAGTCTGACTTTTTTATACTTTTCTGAAATGCAAGCAAAAGGAGGCCTGTATGGAGGATAGAATACCTGTACAAAAAGGTGGACACTATTTGATTGAAATTGAAGATTTAGGGATGAATGGGGAAGGCATAGGCAGAATTTCCAATTTTACCGTATTTGTTGAAGGAGCTTTGCCCGGTGAACAAGCCCATATCAAGGTTACAAAGGTAAAAAAGCGCTATGCTGTTGGGGAGCAGTTGAATATTAATCGCAGTTCCCAGGACAGGGTAGAGCCGCAGTGCCCATACTATAACCGCTGTGGAGGTTGCCAACTCCAGCATTTGCGCTATGAAGCCCAACTGAGATATAAAGAGAAGCTGGTACGGGATAACCTGGAGCGGATTGGACGGCTACAGGATGTCCATGTCCGTCCTATAATAGTGATGGACAATCCATGGGAATACCGAAACAAAGCCCAGTTTCCCGTAGGTCTGCAGCGGGATAGTATTGCATTAGGCTTCTATGCCAGGAAGAGTCATGATGTGGTGGATATAGAAGGCTGTAGAATTCAACGAAGCTTCAACGGCAAGGTCATCTCGGTGATGAAAGATTACTTGAAGCGGTTTCGGGTGCCGGTATACGAAAAAAAGAACCACAAGGGTTTGATTCGCCATGTACTCACAAAGATAGGGTTTGTATCAGGAGAGGTCCTGGTTGTGGTGGTGGCTAATGGAAGAGAGCTGCCCCATAGCGATATCCTCTCGGATATGATGAGGGAAAGAATCCCGGAGTTGAGATCCTTTGTTTTGAATGTGAACACCGGAAAATCTTCGGTAATTCTTGGGAACGAAAATATAGTTCTGTGGGGAAAAGAGTACATCCGTGATTGTATTGGACCCTTGGAGTTCCAGATCTCCCCCCTTTCGTTTTTTCAGGTCAACCCCATACAGACGGAGAAGCTTTACGGAAAAGCACTGGAATATGCAGGTCTGACAGGCAGGGAGCTTGTCCTGGATGCCTACTGCGGTATCGGTACTATATCCCTGTTTTTCGCCAGAAAAGCAGCCAAGGTCATAGGTATAGAGCTGGTTGAACAGGCTATTCGGGATGCTGAACGCAACGCTGAATTGAATCATTTTCGAAATGTAGATTTCATAGCCGGAGCAGTGGAACAGGTTGTTCCCCAACTGCTGGAGCAAGGTATACAGCTGGATGTTGTAGTATGGATCCTCCTCGAAAGGGCTGTGATGAAACCGTACTGGATGCGATCGTTAAGAGCGGTCCTTCCAGGATTATATATGTGTCCTGCAATCCCTCCACCCTTGCGAGAGATCTGGCATTTCTCAATCGGCATGGATATTCAGCAAAAGAAATACAGCCGGTTGACATGTTTCCACATACAGATGCTATAAAAAACGGCCTAAAGACATCAATTCCATCAACTCGAACCATGTTGAGTGTGTCTTCTTGATGTAAAGTTAAATGAAAGTTGAGAACACCTCAGCCCTTTTGGTACAATGGTTTCACCACAAAACACTGTACCTCCCAAAAAGGAGAGATGTTCTCATGGTGAAATCATACCATTTTTCATGTCCAAAGTGCAACAACAATCACTTATTTTATCGTTACGGCAAAGATAAAGATGGATATCAGAAATATCTCTGCCGAAACTGCCATCATCAATTTGCACCCGAACGCCCGAGGGCGGAGGGGGCAAATTGTCAGCGGAAATATCCGCCCTGTCCCGTTTGCGGTAAAGCCAGCTTCCTCCACCACGACTACCAGCATTACAGCAACTACCGCTGCTGTGACAAAAAGTGCAATCACTCGTTCTTTGTGTGGAAAGCCACTGCCATTACAAACCCTTCCATGTCTCAGCTTTTCGGAAAACATGATTTTAAGCGTATGCGTTATCCCGCGCAGATTATCATCACAGCTCTATCCATGTTTTACTTAGGCAAAAACTCATTCCGCAACATCAGTCTGATTCTGCGTACTGCCTTTAACATCAAGGTTTCACATACTACTATCAGCAACTGGTGTACAAATTTTGCCCCGCTGTTTGATGATATGCGGATTAGGCTTATGCCGCTTTTAGACTTGAATTCCGACGAATGGCACGCGGATGAAACTGTTGTTAAAATCGCTGGTGTTAAGCACTATATCTGGTTCGTGGTTGACAGTGAAACAAGGTTTGTTATCGGTTTCCATTTGTCTCCTCACCGTGATTCACAGCAAGCCGTTTCTGTGCTTAATAAAGCGCACAAACACGGAAATCCGTCCGCTATTGTTTCTGATCGTTACCATGCCTACAAAGTGCCTGTTAAATCCATCTTTAACAATGCTAAGCATATTTGTGTCGAAAGCTTCAATGATGATATCTCAAACAATCTTATTGAATGTTTTCACAAGCAGTTCAAAGCGTGGTACAAAACTAAACAAGGCTTTTCATCTTTTGATTCTGCTAACAACCTGATTTCCATGTTTGTCTTTTTCTTTAACTTCATTCGCCCGCATTCTGCGTTGAATGGTATGACACCGGCGCAGGTTGCTGGTCTTAAACTTTCCAAAAAACAAAAACGGGAGTTTCTGCTTGTGGCATGAAGCTTTTGTACGGTTTCGGGCGCTATTCTTTCATGTTATCTTTAGAAAATTGTAGAAGCCATCAATGTAGCGGTCAGCGGAAAAAACTCTTTTTGGCCATACTGAAGAAGAATATTGAAACCGTATTAAGCGTGGATTTGGATGAGACTACAGCAGATATTGATAAAAGGCTGGAAGAACTCCAAACCGAGTTGATCCAAAAGGCAAATTCAAAGGAAGAGCTACGATAATATTGTCAATGAAATTTACCGGCTGCGAGATCTAAGGCAAGAAACTCTTTCCAGAAACGCGCTCCGTCAAAGATAAGCGGGATCGGATTGCTGAGATGACGGACTTCCTTAACACGCAAACCGGTGATATTACGGAGTTTGATGATAAACTGGTCAGAAAACTGGTTGAAAAGGCAACGGTATATGATGATAGGTTAGTGGTGGAGTTCAAGTCGGGGTTGGAAATAGAAGTAAACCTATAAGCTCGTATTAAGATAGCCGCCAGTAGGGGAAGAGTACTTATACTATTATAAATAACTACAGGAGACATAATTGGATTACCGATTGCGGGAGCAGAAGCAAAATGCGCTGGTTAAAAATGCAGAGCGTGAAGGAAGAAGCAGCGAATAGCTGAAATGACAGACTTCTTGAATGAACAGTCCTATGAGCTGGAGGAATATGATGAGCAACTGGTAAGGCGGCTTATTGAAAAAGTTACGGTATTTGATAATAAGCTGACCGTTGAGTTTAAGTCTGGAGTAGAGATTGATATAAAATTATAACATTGGTGGCTGACCGTCAATTAGGAGATAAATTCCTTTGGTTGACATTTTTCTATTAGTGTAAGGTTTACTTGACATCTGGTTTTTTGGAATATATAATTTATGTAAGGTTAACCTGACACGAGAGGAGATTTGTTTTGAAAAACAAGGTACGTGCATTACGAGAAGCAATGAATTTAACGCAAGCAGAATTAGGCAAACTTGCGGGAGTATCAAGGCAAGCTATTAATGCAATTGAAACTGGTAAGTTTGATCCATCTATTCGTCTTGCATATTCTATTTCAAAAATATTCTCTAAAACAATTGAGGAGGTATTTGATTTTGAAGATGATTAAACTATCACATATGCAAATATATTCAAAGACAATTAATTGAAGGGAGAATTTTAACAATGAAATTTTTACGGTATCCATTTATCAACGGTGCTTTTGTAAGCCTATTTACATCATTTTATGCTTTTATTTTAATATTTACTTCCAATCATATTGAATTTCAATACATTCTATATTACACAAAAGCCAAAGCTGCAAATCATAACAATTTGAGTACATGGGGAGAATTTCTTTATAATGGTCATCAAAAATACATAGGAATGGCTATGATTGCACTAACAGTTTTGATTATTGTTTTGTTAATATTGAGGAAAAAATCATATGACGAATATCACGTGGAAATTCTGAGTAAAAGTTTTTTAATAGCAGGTTTTATTACAATTTGCTTAGTGGCAATATTCTTTCTTCTAATATTAAGTGAACCGATAGCAATTGTAGAGAAAATTACTTTATTTGTAATATTGCACTGGATGTCAATGCTTGTGGCTGATTTGATTTTTATTATCACCTGTCGCACGAATTGAACAAAATACGATACTTACTATTTTTGCTTACTATAAGTTTGATGATAAACTGGCCATTGAGTTCAATTCACGTGAAGTAATTGTGAACTTTTTCTAAATCATAATAAATACTCATTGACATCTTAGTCTATAGGGTATAGACTTATAATATAAGGTCGATATCGTATAGACCAAGGAGGTATTATCATGAAAGAATATAAACTTACAGAAAGTGAAGAAAAGTTTGCAGAATTAATTTGGCAGAACGAACCAATCGGTTCCGGCGATCTCGTGAAGCTATGTGAAAAAGAAATGAACTGGAAAAAGTCTACAACATATACAGTACTGAAAAAGTTATGTGAAAAGGGCATTTTCCAAAATGAAAATGCCGTAGTTTCATCTCTAATCACAAGGGATGAATATTATGCCAAGCAAAGCATACGTTTTGTTGAGGATACCTTTGGAGGGTCTTTGCCGAAGTTTTTAACAGCTTTTATCAGCGGTAGAAAATTAAGCAAACATCAGGCTGAAGAGTTGAAAAGATTGATTGACGAGCATAAGGAGGTGTAGCAATGAGTGAACTATTTCTTACTGTTTTAAATATGAGCCTTACGGCAAGCGTTGTAATAGTTGCAATAATGCTTGCGCGGATTTTGCTCAAAAGAGCACCGAAGGTGATATCCTATGTGTTGTGGGTAGTGGCGGGCTTTCGGCTTGTGTTTCCGTTCTCGTTTGAAAGTGTATTCAGCCTGATACCATTCAAGACGCAACTGATACCACAAACAGCCGCTTTGAGCGAGAATGTTTCTTTCAGTTCCGCTGCCGGTGCTGCTTATCATGCTATCGGTGATGCTGCTAACGGTGGTCTTGGAACTGTTACAGTATATCTGGGCAAATCATCCGACGGATACCCCATCGTCACCGAGGCATATCACTCGCAAGTATGGTTGACGTTTGGCAGCTACCTTTGGATCATTGGTATTGCTATATTGCTGATTTACAGTTTTGTTTCCATCATTCTGCTTAAGCATCGGTTGTCTGGTGCTGTGCTTTTACAAGACAATATTTACAGAGCTGAGAACCTGAAGACACCTTTCGTACTTGGATATATCCGTCCTAAAATCTATATTCCTTCAGATCTTTCCGAAGAAGAAAAAAGCTATATCATACTGCATGAGCAGGTACACATTAAGCGGTTAGATCATATTGCGAAGCTTATCGCGTTTTTAATCCTTTGCGTTCATTGGTTCAATCCGTTAGTATGGGTGGCCTTTATATTAATGAGTACAGATATGGAAATGTCATGTGACGAAAAAGTATTGAAGGCAATGAATGAAGATGTTAAAAAGCCTTATGCAAATACATTATTATCTCTTGCTGCCGGAAGGCATATTTTAAATGGAAGTCCACTTGCTTTTGGCGAGGGGAATGTAAAAGGGAGAATAAAAAATGTGTTAAACTATAAAAAGCCAAGGTTTTGGATAATATTTTTTTCAATTATCATTGTAGTAACAATTGGAATAGGATTGGTAGCAAATCCTAAGTCTGGCATCATTTAACGGTTCATCCTATCGCGTTAAAGAAATTCTATACCAAGCACCCATGTATTCTTTCAGCTATACATTGGATACTGCACCCCAATACAGCATTTCATCCGACTATAAGCTTTACAGTAAACAGATCACCGATGAAGATTGGATCATGCATGGTGGATTATATCGCTATGAAATCAGCAGACAGGAGTTGTATACACTATTCAATTCACCTTCTGATAATGTTCATGAAGCAATCAATAAAACAAAATTGATTTATCGCGCCGATACAGATGATGATAATAAGACATTCTATTTGGTGATGCAGCTCAAGAATGGGAATGTGCTATTGGCATTAGGATATGACAACGAGGAAAACCGTCACATTCGCTGGCTATTTAGATTAGAGAAAACAGGTGATTTCAACGGTGAAGCTTCGGATATAAATCTGACTGATATCCGCTGGGATGTGGCGGCCGATGTTCCCCAGCCGGTCAGGGACTATGCTGTGGACTATGTGCGCGAACAGATAGAGTATTACAACAGCCTTGGCTACAATATAACCGATGCGAAAATTACAGCAATGACCTTTATGAATACCGGCACTGCAAGCCTGACTAATAGTATCGAAATGTGGCTTCTGGAATACCGCCTCTGGCCAGAGGACGCTGACAAGGTAGTTCTCGCGGGCGGAATGAGAATTGAGGACGGATGGCTGACCGAGTGGGGTAGCACAGGCCAGCCCTATTTGCTGCTGTTGTGCGATCTTACCGGTTCGGAAAAATCGTGGCAGCGAATCTGCGTCACAAATACCGATGTGATTACGCAGGACTACGGTACGCCCGAGATGATAGAGCAGTACGGCAACGAGTTTACTGCAGCGGCTATGGAACTATATAAGAAAAACCTTGAAATCCGAACGATCGGACAGGTTCCCGCCATATATATACTAAAAGAAGAATTAGGACACAGGGCGGTACAAAAGGTTGCAGAGCTTCTGATGACCGAATTGCTGAACGATCTTAAAACAGAGCAAGTCTGGCGCACTTTTACAATTACGGACTGGAAAAACCTCTCAGTGAGTGCCGACCGCATGTACGACGCATGGGTTGTCACCGGCGAGGTCGAGGTGCGATATAAAGGCTTCCTGTCGCCTATTGGGGATAGCGATACTGTTCCCCGGGGAGAATATGTAAAGATATCTATTGGGGAGCGTTACCTGAGACATAAAGACGGTGTATTTACCCTTTCCCTTGTGGCAGGAGAACAGCGGGCGATCCTGGAACCGCCGTTTCTTACTCCGGATATGAGTATCGGTATCGGCGTTTTTCCGGATTATGACGATGATGAACTCCTGGTTTTCCACGGGTATTTCGGTCTATTTGTCTACGACCTGAAAGCGGGAAAAATCACCTTCGCAGCTGATCTGGGAAAAGCTGTAGGCACGACGGTTATTCAAGGCAGCGAGGGTGCTGCAGTGAGAGTCAGTGACGACGGGAATACCATACAACTTTGCTATTACCCCGAGCAGGGGATACCTAAAATGGCTTATACTATTGATACCCGTACCGGAAGCTATACTTATGACAACTATGTACCAATTTCCCCTTACTTTTCCCCTCCTGATGAGATGTACGACCGGTTTTCAGGTGCCACGCTGGGAGAGCTTACCTACACCGATGGCAAAAAAAGCTGGCTGATTTTTGCGGATTGGCATTGGGCGAACTGAGCGTCGCGGAATCGGCAGCCGGTTCAAGGTAATACCGTGGTAAAAAACACATTGTAATTTAAAATGGATTAGTGCTTTTTATTATGCACATTGTGAAGCATATGTACCAGCGATTAAACCAGTTGATATGTTCACTTGAGCGTCGATTTTCAGAAAAATCTATAAAAACCCCATTGACATGTTCCCTTAAACGTAAGGTTCAAAAGATCAGCTCAAGACATCAATCCAAGCGGCTCGTTCCATGTTGAGTGTGTCGTCTTGATGTGTGCGTCCAGCGAAGCTGGCAAATGCTAACAGGTGAAAGTCCTGTAGTGGTAAAGGTAGGGCAGCCACTTAGTCAGTAACCAGCGTATGAAGTAATTTGTGCGTTGAAGCGTTACGGAATGTTCTGAAAAGAGCAGACAAACTGGCGGGTCGTAACATGAAGTGAATACTGCCGCACCGTTATTGACATTCCCGAAAGGGAACAACAGGGAGTCGAGCTGAGACATCAACAGCGAAGACAGCAGACGGTATGAAGAACCCTAAATGCAATACCTAAGAACCCTGCGGTGTAGAGGTAGCGACACGTCAGGAAAGTATTTGCCGGAACTGGAGAGAGCCTACTTTGCACAGGAAACTGTAAAGAGGAAGCATATAAGTGAAAGCGAAGTTGCAATCCTGCAAAGAGGCAGTCAGAAGTGCTCATAGTACCAAGGATTGTACAGACAACAAAACTGTACATAGGGAAGGGGCACAACTTTATTCAAGTCTGTAAAGGAGGTAGGTGCCGGTGATTGCCAATAAAGCTATTAACACCCATGAAAAAGTACGAAACCTTCAAAACAGACTATACCTTACAGCCAAGGCTGACCGAAAGAGAAAGTTCTATGCGTTGTATGACAAGATATACCGAAAGGATATCTTAGAGGACGCATGGAGGCGAGTAAAAAAAAACAAAGGAGCAGGCGGTGTCGATAAAGTCAGTATAGACGACGTGAAAGCATACGGTGAGGATAGGTTGCTGTGTGAGATAGCGGAAGAATTGCGGACAGAGAAATATCGATGCAAGCCTGTCAGACGAACCTATATTCCAAAACCAGATGGTAGGAAAAGAGCATTAGGAATACCAACAATCAAGGATAGAATAGTGCAGATGGCGGCAAAGATAGTAATCGAGCCGGTATTTGAAGCGGATTTTCAACCTTGTTCATATGGATTCCGACCAAAACGAAGTGCTAAACAGGCAATGGACAGGATATTCGAAGTGGCTGACAAAGGCGGGGCATTATGGGTAATTGATGCCGATATAAGAGATTATTTTGGGAGCATCAACCATGATAAACTACTTTTGCTGGTCAAACAGAGAATAACTGACCGCAGAGTGCTGAAGCTGATAAAAGGCTGGCTGAAGGCAGGAGTGCTGGAGAACGGTCAATATAGCGAAAGTACACTTGGAGCACCACAAGGCGGAGTTATTTCTCCACTGTTATCCAACATATATCTGAATTATTTTGATATATGTTGGAATAAGAGGTTCGGGCATCTGGGCGAGCTAGTACGATATGCAGATGATTTTGTGATATTGTGCAAACGGAAAGCACAGGCAGAAGAAGCTTTAAAAGCGGTGAAATGGATTATGAATAAGCTGGAACTAACATTACACAGTGAGAAAACAAGGCTTGTTGATATGTACTTTGGTAAAGATAGCTTTGATTTTCTTGGCTTCAACAACAGATTTCAGCGGTTCAGAAATAAAAGCTGGAAGTGGTATTGGACATTACAGCAAGTTCCATCCAAAAAGGCTATGAAGAAAATGAGAGCCAACATCAAAGAGGTGTTTGCAAGTCCGAGCAAACTGCTGTGGAGCATGGAAGAAATGGTGAAACTGCTCAATCCTAAAATCATTGGGATGAGAAATTATTATGCTAGGCGTTTTACAAGACCATGGTTATGGAAGATAGAGAAGTATATAAACTCTAAATTTACTCGGTGGTATAATCGGAAGAAACAACGCAACTACAGGCTTGGTAATGCGGCAAAGATCAGAGAATTGACCTTGCAGGCAGGACTAGCAAGTATTTGCGGCTGAATGCTGAAGGAAGAAGAATATCGGAAAGCCGTATGCGGGAAAACCGCACGTACGGTTTGATGAGGGGGCGGTGGCAACCCCACTGCTCTACTCTATCAAGAGTGAAAGAGCCTTATATATCAAGGGTGTTAGCACATATGGATATAAAACCTTGAGCAAAAAACATGATTGTTTCACTTCGCGGAAACAAGTCCATAAGGGCCGTATTTGATAGTCAAATGGTCAGGTTATATGTCAAAATAGTCCAAAAACATCCAGATAAGAAAGCTGAAAATTATGGATAATGCATACCAATGAGTGACGGTCTACGAGCCCCTCGCCCATACGCTTGATGTTAATCATTCCAATCCATTCCGATTTACCGATAATCCTATTCTTGGTTCTTGGTACAGGGACGTTTTGCATTGGCGGGGCTAATGAGGTTCTGAAGTTGACGAACGGTTTTTACCAATGCATAAAAAAGACGGAATATCCGTTGAGTTAGAGGATATAGAATGAATGGGCATAAATTATTCAGTTCCCGCAGGCTCTCTGTTGCGGCGTTTTCTTTTTCCTTTGCGTATTTGCTCTCTTTTCTGTTTGAAGGACAGGTGCTGTATAGCCTGCTGGAAATGCATGGGGTAAATGCCTCTACTTACATATTGGCTGCCATGATTGCACATTTCATGGGGCTTCTCACCTGCGGTCTGTACATCAGATCTCGGGCGGCAGCAAAAAGCATAATGCTCGGCGGCATGGGCGTATGCCTTGTTACCACTGTCCCCTTCTTTTTTCTCCCTCCTCTCTATGGTTGGGCGGATTGATTATAAGCGGATATTTTAGCGGCTGCGCGGTGGCAGCATGGGGATTTTTTTCTCAGAGCCTTTACGCCCAAGAACGAACGCATTATATCCTGCGCAGATGTGCTAATATACTCCAATCTGTTGATGATTGCAATCAACGTGGTGGCCATGAATCGCTCACCGTTTATCGGGTTAAGCCTTGCTATGCTTTGCCTTGTGACCGGTATAGCCATTCTTTGGATGCTACCGGCGGGGCAGGAAAATGAGCAGAACAAAACAATTAAAAACAAGACGCATGGTAGCATTAAAAACCCACTATTATTACTGTGTCTTTTTATCTTTATCATCACAATTAACTCTGGACTGATGTATCAGGTCATGAACCCTGCTTTTAAGCATCTAACGGGGCTGGTGAGTTGGTATTGAGCCGCACCTTATATCGTGGCGCTTGCTATTATGCGTAACCTACCTATGAAAGCAAAGCGTTCCAGAATTTTGTATATTGGAATGGCAATGATTATGGGAGCGTTCATTAGCTTTATGCTGCTGGGGAGAAATTACTCCGACTATCTGATTGTGGATACGCTGATGCTCGGTGCTTGCGGTATTTTTGACCTGTTTTGGTGGAGCATCCTTGGAGAAATGCTGGATTATAGCGATAACCCGTCACAAACCTTTGGCATCGGTCTTTCAGCCAATGTATTCGGCGTCCTTTGCGGAGGCGTCCTGGGAATGGCTTTGACATCTATTGGGCTTCCCAGCGCGGAGGTTGCGGTGATAGCTCTTACGGTGGTTTGCGTTACACTGGTTATGCTGCCGCCGCTGAACCGCCAGCTTGTTTTACTGCTGAAAAGCCATGCCTACCTTGCCGCCTATGACAATATGAGTCTGTCACAGCAAACAGACATTGTTCGTCAAATTAAAACTCTTGACCCTCTGACTGTCCGGGAGCAGGAGGTATTGCAACTGATCCTCTCCGGCAAATCCAACCGGGAGATTGCCGGGGCTTTGTTCATCAGTGAGAATACCGTTAAAACACACGCAAGAAGTATTTTTTCAAAATACGATGTTTCAAGCCGTGCGGAACTCATCAGCACCCTGCTAAAAAACCAAACCAACGGATGATGCTGATCATGTATAATTAGGTTCGCAAAATAAAAAGAAGGAAATTCCTACATTCTTATATTGACACTAGCGATACGCCCTTTTGCATGTCAATCACCTATCAGTTTGAGCATGTTGCAAAATCTATTTAGGCTTTTTAAAAGCAACAGAATTTGGTATTGCCAAACACAGTTTAAGGATTTTTTGTATTTAAGGTTGAAAATGCGATCAATGGATATTAAAATATCGTTAAGTATTGAAATCAATGATATTATTGCAGAGCAGTAAAGTATAAACAAAACAGATCAGATAAGTTAATTAAAGTCAAGGGGTTTAGAGTAAATAGGGAGGAAAATTAAGTGAAATTAATAAAAAAAGGTAAAACAAAGGATGTTTATGCTTTAGAAAACGGTAATTTTATGCTTAAGTTTAAAGATGATGCAACTGTTGGTGAGGACGGTCAGCTGGACCCGGGCGGAAACAGGGTAGGAGCTACAATCAAAGGATTAGGTCTGGTATCATTGCGTATAACCAAGTATTATTTTGAAAAAATCAATGCTGCCGATTTTTTAACCCAATATGTCGATTGCGATTTGGATGCGGGAACAATGACGGTTAAGCCGGCTGATTTTTTCGGTAAAGGGGTAGAGGTCATCTGTCGGCTTAAGGCAACGGGCAGCTTTATACGGCGATATGGCGATTACTGCGAAGAAGGACAGGACTTGGATTTTCTGGTTGAAGTCAGTCTTAAGGATGACCGGCGGGGTGACCCTATGATAACTTGTGACACCCTTGATATGCTGGGCATTATGAGCAAGTCAGAATACGAGAAAGTAAAATCTCTGACCAAAGAGATAACTAAAATAATTCGTGATGATTTAGTGCAAAAAGGTCTGACCCTGTATGATATTAAATTGGAGTTTGGCCGAATTGATGGTAAAGTGGCACTGATTGACGAGATTTCGCCAGGTTGTATGCGGGTTTATAAAGATGATAAATGGCTGCAAGCAAAAGAATTAGAAAAATACTACTTATAAAACGGTCTTGATAACTTTGTATGAAAGAAATGAGACCTAAACGCTCTTTTCTGGGAGGTAATGGTTTTGTGGCAATTTCCATTATACCGAAAGCGTTTCAGGTCTCATTTTCATTATTAAGTTAACAAAAAATAAAGCCAAGCAGGGAATGTTCATGTTGATACCCAGAAAAGAAGAAGTTCGTGGTCTCATCAAACCGAACAATAACACTGGCGTAAAGAAATTTCCCACTTAGTATTCAGCTTTCTTAAGAAAGAACCTGTAGGCTACAAACAGCAGCACCAGATTATATACAGCACCAATTAAAAGGTATACCGGAAAGCTTAAGTCAGAGTCCATGGCTACTGGCATAAGTTTAAGTAGCATGCCCTTTATAGCCCAGAAATTGGGGAAGATACCCAACAGATACCGCAGTTTTCCCTGGAAGGTTTCCAGGACCAGCAATGCGGGAACAAGTGCAAGGATCCCTGTTCCTTTAATCATGGCAAAACCCTCTACTTTGTTTTTGGCAAATGCCCCCTGTAGCAGGCTCAATGCAGGAGTAAAAAGACCATTGACCAATGCAAAGGAGACAATTGGCGCAGGACCTATGTTGTCAAATAAGGAAATGCCCATGACGGAGTACTTGTCGCCCGCAAAGAGTTTGGTACCTGTAAGGATTACAATAATGCCCATAACTGATAGCAAGTAGATGTAAGCCATTTTGAATTTGAGGTAGCCAGGAGTCCCCATTGGGGTAACGGCAATAGCATTTAACGTGTGTTCATCCTTGTGATCCAGCAAAAGAAAGGTGGCCATGGCTGCCAGGAAAAAGGAGCCGAAAGCCAGGATGACAATGATCAATAGGAGCATTGTCATCTTGAGCGTAGTTTCCTTCGTGGGATCAATGGACTCAAAGATCATGGGAAAAACAAAGGATGACAAAGCCAAAATGATTATGGGAAAAGCACACATATAGATATTGATGGGATCGCGAATGATGGTTTTAGCCTCGTATTTCAACAGTGATATATACTTACGCATCTCTTTACCCCCTTGCTGCATTGTCCTTAAACTTGGGATAGACGGCAAATTTGAACAGTATTGCTGCCAGAATTACAAGGTACAGGCTTCCTCCGATGATCGTGTCAAGCTGATATTCTCCCATCATGGCAGAAGAGATGAGATGATTTGCCGAGTGAGACGGGGAAATCATAAATAGCCACTCATATTTGGCATCGACAATCCCGAAGCTGAACAGAATTGAAGGTATGGTAAATATAAACATGTAAACCAGCAACAAGCCCAGCATGGAAGTGAAGTCCCTGCTGTTCAGGGAAAGGACAAAACCGATAGCCGCATGAGCAGCGCCGGCTATGGCTACAAATAAAAGCAGCATGGCATAGTTGAAGGTAACTCTGTGAATAAGATACAGGGCCAGGGATGTGATCACGGCGGATTCAATGGCGAGAATCATGGAAGCAATGGTTTTAGCAGTGATAATTTGTTCTAAAGATACGGGCACTACCATCATTGCCCGGATTGTGCCATCTTGTTTTTCCAGATGGTGTGATGCGCCAAGCAGTAGAATTGACATGGCAGCTACGTCGACAAATATTACCAGAGGGGCTATATCCCGGGCTTCTTTGGCAGAGACAAACAAGAACAAACCGATCCACAGAACCGCAGTAGCTAAACTTACAGGGAGGATCTTGTATTTTAAGAGCCTTTTTAGTTCGCCCTTAATCAGCCAGTTCAGCTTGTTCATTCAGCTCCACCCCCGTTACGATTATGAAGATCTCTTCCATTGTTGTTTCACCGCTGTGGATGGTCTCGATGTTTGCAGTTTTCAAGAGCATACGGAACTCTTCGTTAAAGCCAATCCCATCGAGGGGAAAGACAGCACTTTTTATAGCACCGTTGTCTCTGTATTCAACCTTTACTTCTTGTCTGCCATATTTCAGCTTCAGGTCCCTTGGTGTTGAAATCTCGATCAGTTTACCGTCAACGCAGAATGCCACTCTGTCGCAGAGCTGCTCCACATCATTCATCAAGTGGGTGGTCAAGAATACCGTACCGCCTTGATCCCGATATGCAGCGATCATCTCTTTGATAATCCTGGCATTCTTGGGATCAAGTCCATTGGTTACCTCATCGAGAAACAGAACTCTTGGATTGTTGAGCATGGCTCTGACGAAATTCAGGCGCACCTTCATCCCCTTGGAATATTCAGCAACTTTCATATTGCGGTATTCCCACAGGCCGACCCTTTCCATCAGTTCCTGGATATCGGCGGTGCTTTGGTAGAAGCCTGCGAAAAACTGCATGTTCTCCAGAGCCGTTAATTTGGTAAAATGCACCGGCATTTCAAAGCCGACACCAATCTCTTCATAAAATGAATGGTCCATGCTCTTGAGGTCTTTGCCAAAGTATTTGATGCTGCCTCTGTAATCTTCAAGTAATTTCACCAATATTTTCTGAGTAGTGGATTTCCCTGCCCCGGATGGGCCCAAAAGACCGAAGATCTCACCCTCATGCACATCAAAGGTTATGCCCTTGATGGTATCTTCACTGGAGGATGGATACCTGAAGTGCAGGTCTTTGACATGAAAAGCAGTTCCCATACAAATTCCCCCTTTCTTATTATTTGCTTAGAGTTAGCTTTGATCTTGATGATTATCAGAAGCTGGATGCTTCCGGGATATACCATACTGGATCAGGTCTATCACCTGCTTGGCTGTGTCTAGCAGATCTACAGGATCTCCGGAGGGAATCAGCTTGTGGATGTTGGCAAACATAATCTCAATGACCTTAAATACAAATTTAGGGGGGTAGCGGCTATCAATCTGCCCTGATTGAACCGCCTGATAAACCCATTCGTTAAGAGATTTGTAATAATCCACTCCAAAGAAGCTGTACAATCGGTCGCGGAATTTTTCGTCCTCCTCCATAAGTCTGTTGGAAAGATGGTGCATCCGCTCATCGGACAGCATGAATTCTGTGGTTGCTTGCATTATTTTTTTAAGCATGCCGAAAAAATCACCGGTGTCAAGGTTTTCTTGCATAAGTGGATAAAAGAAGGAGAGCTTCTTTTGGGCAATGATGTCCATCATGGCCAGATAAAGCCCGAATTTGTCACCGAAGTGGTGATAGAAGCTCCCTTTGCTCATGCCGGCCTTTTTGAGGATATCATTGAGGGATGTGTCCTCGTATCTTTTCATGGCGAACTCGTCAATAGCCGTTTCTTTTAGCTTAGGATAACGTAACAATGGATTGCCTTCGCCTATAAGGGAACGGTAGTTGAAACTGCGTTTTTTCAATCAAAACACCTCGTAGATTGAAGTTCGGTGGAAGTATTATATTCATCCAGTTTGCAAAGCTTTTCAACGTTGCATGGGTTGTTTCCATGAATTAGACCATACGGTCTAAACCATCCGGTCTAATGATAGCATAATTTGGATCCCATTGTCAACATACTGCCAACCCAACCCATAAAATACCACCAGAAGGACATGAAACAAATCATAAATACCTAACAGCAGTTCTCGATTGAAAAGATAAGTAATAAACTAAGTCTGGCAAGATTATTAGAGGTTGTACTATAATATCAGTAGCGGCCTTCATATAAGCCATTCTAAAGGAGAAATCGTATGCATCATTTTTAATAAATATGAATTTGTACAACCTGTTCTGGCATTACCTTTCATTATGCTTTCAAAGGCTGCAGATTCACTTGTTGTTAAAACCTCAGATCGTGACAAATATGTACGAGTCAAGTGACGTTTGGCAAAGAATAGATGGCGGTATGTTCAGCACTATGCAGATGCCAAAACGTCTAATGAAAAACCGGCCGGAAAACATGGTTTTTTAAGAGTAGAGGATTAACGATTGGCGAAGACAGTCCAGACTAATACATTCGTCTGACGGATGAACAGGCAAAAGAAATGATAAGGAAGCGGAGGTTTTTAAGTGAAAATTATAAACATGACTCAACTAAATAAAACACAGATAATCCAAGCAGCTCAAATATTGACTGATAGTATTCCAATTGGTTGGCCAACACTTCAACATGCTTTAGATGAAATACATGAGCTTTTGACTCCGGAAAATACTTTGCTTGCCGTTATCGAAAACGATATTGTAATTGGTTGGGGCGGTTTACTTGCTCCGGTGTATAATGGAAATGTCTTCGAAATACATCCGCTGGCTGTTCGCAATGATAAGCGAAGACAAGGCATTGGCAAAGAACTTGTTACAGCGCTAGAGGATGAAGCAAGAAAACAAGGCGGCTTGACAATATATGTGGGTGCCGATGATGAAAAAGGCGATGGCGAAACATCTTTCGCAAATGTTAACCTATATGATGATTTGCCAGGAAAAATGATCAACTTTTCTCCCGGCACCCATCAAACCGGTTTTTATTTAAAGCTTGGATATAAGATTATCGGGGTTATGCCTGATGCAAACGGAATAGGAAAACCGGATATTTACTTGGGCAAGCGTTTATGGTAACTTCCGTTGCATGTCAAGTGCGCTGTTAATCGGTTTGCATTGGCTTGTAGCTATTGATCACCATTTTCAAGGCATTGGATTATGCATGCTGAAGCTGCTCTGAGCCACGCTGTTTGAGCTCTTTCCCTATCCAATGTATAATTTTATTGACGATTTTGTTGATGGAATATAAAAAAATACGTTTGTGAGGATGATAAGTATGGCGATTAAGTATCATTATCACCCCGCTAAGGGGTGGATAAACGATCCTAACGGACTTGTCTGGTTTAAGGGCAAGTACCATGCGTTTTACCAGCATAATCCCCATGCGGCAGAACCCGGCGAGTTTATCATGTCCTGGGGGCATGCAGTATCAGAAGATCTTGTCCACTGGGAAGAGATGCCGATTGCAATTTCTCCCGAACATGAATATGATGGAGGCGGCTGTTGGTCCGGCACTGCAATCATAAAAGATGATTTGCTGTATATTTTCTATACGTGTATAGGTGCCGGGGATCGGCGTCAGAGGCAGGCGGTGGCCATATCCGAGGACGGCATTCACTTCGAAAAATATGAGGGAAACCCCATCGTGAGTGAACCTCCTGAGGATACCCCGGACTTCAGGGATCCGGCGGTTACGAAAATCGAAGACGTATATTATATGGTGGTGGCTTCAGGAAAGGATGGCGTAGGAAAGGCGCAGCTGTATTGTTCTGAAGACTTGCTGAGCTGGGATTACATGGGAGTTTTGATTGAAAGCGCCGACTTTGGTCCGGTTATCGAATGCCCGTCTTTTACCGCTTGCGGTGATGGATATTTATTCATGTGTTCCGGAGCCGGAGATGAAAATGGGCTGGGATCGACAAGATTTATTTATGGCGATTTCGACGGCAAGACTTTTACGCCGAAGATTGAATCCCGTCCTGAGAAAGGGCCGTATTTATATGCTCCCCAGTTTTTCAAAGCTCCTGACGGACGCATTATCCTCATCGGCTGGTTTTCCCGCTGGGACAAACCCAGAGATCCTAATGCTCAGTGGAACGGTTGCCTGACTATTCCGAGAGAAATTACCGTGAAGGACGGAAAGATCTATTCCTTACCTGTTAGGGAAGCCAGGTTTCTGTTGACAGATACCCATCCGCTGGTTCATGTTTCTAAGGATTGTGTTCGTATAGACACCCATTGGCCTCATCCGGTGGAGTTTCACGGTGACGTAGAGGATGTCAAAATCCTTCATGACGATACGCTGCTTGAGGTGTTTGTCAACAGCGGAGAGGCGGTTTACAGCCTGCAATTGGAATGATGACTTCATTGAAAAGCGCCATATTAGAGGCAGACTTTTTCCAAAGGGACAGATGCTTAGTGTAAAAATACGAATTTATTGGAAAACTTAAGGAAGGACTTTGGAAGTAGTTCCAAAGTCCTTCAAAACCAAGAGGGGAGTAGAATTAAATGGTCCACTGATTATGAATGATTCCGATAATATACCAGATGTCATTCTTCTTTTCGAATACGAGTCTGAGGCTTCGCCAGTCCATCCCTTCGTACTGGGGATCAAAGCCGGAAAAGTAATATTCGACAATGATGGAATTTTTGTAAACCTCGAAGCTGTTGTTCAGTGAATTTCCATGACCCAGGATTTTATTGTAGCCTACTTGTTCGGCATTTACAAAGTCTACATCATAGATAAACCGCTTGTGATAATCTTGGAAGCTGAGGTTGATCGGTTCACCTGAACCGTCGTAATATCCCCAAAGGTATGGCTTGGGGTCGCCGGCCAGTTTCTTCAATTCTTCTGCAGTAAATACAAGATCATTCTTCACATCAACATATCCATATGGTGAGAAGCGGACTCCCTTATCAGGATGGACTGCATCGGCAAGCTTTCCGATGTCATAGTTTTTTATGGCGGTCAGCACATCTAGGGATCTTCTTTCGATGATGCTCTTGATATACTCTTCGGTGTCTGCCTGGAGCACATCGGCTTTATCATCGAGTTCACTTTTCTTCGTGCTTGAATCTGTATTTTTTTTATCAATAATCTTACTTGCATCCGGAGGAGTAGTGCTGTTGGGATCCCCTTTGTCAATCACTTTTTCCTCTTCTGTATTCTCATCTGTGACCTCAGCGGTATCCGGAGCGCCTGTGTTGTCGGACTCCTGTTCATCAATCCCTTCAATCTCTGCTGTATTCCCGTCCGCATCCTTGCCTGCATCCGGAGCGGTTGTGCTGTCGGAAGCCTGTTTATCAATCACCTTGACCTCATCTGTATTCAGCTCCAGGGCTGTGCAAGCCGTCGATGCAAGTATCAATGCAAAAACGAATAGCATAACAATTGATTTTCTTTTCATGAAAACATCTCCTTTAAATTGTGCTTTAACATGTTTTATTCTGTTTATAGTATAGCAGCATCGTATTTCATACTTACATCGATCTTGTTTCAATCTTGTAACAATCAGGCTTCTGCAGGAAGCCTCAGTATCACGGTCGTACCGCCTTCGGCGCCCGCGGCAAGCTTGATGGACCCGCTGTGCGCATCGACAATATGCTTTACGATAGAAAGCCCCAAACCTGTTCCGGAAATACTGTAGGCGTTTTCAGCCCGATAAAAGCGGTCGAATACTTTTGACCTGTCTTGATCAGGGATGCCGATTCCTTGGTCAACGATCATAAGGATTGCTTCAGCTGCTTCTTTATACAAACTTACCCTCACAGTAGAATGGGGAGGTGAATACTTAAAAGCATTATCGAGCAGATTCACGATTACCTGAACCAGCTTTTCTCTGTCTCCTCGCACATAAACTTCAGGCGTTATGTTTGAAATGATTCTGATTTCATATTTTTGCGCCCGGAGCAGCATTCTTTCGGTCGTATCCTTAATAAGTTCTGAAAGATTAAGCCTGTCAGAATGAAACTCCTCCCGGCCCTGTTCTAACCTGGACAGCGTCAATACTTCGTCCACAAGCTTGGCCAACCGATTCGATTCATTCTTGAGGTGAAAGACGGCTTTCCTCATATCAGGTTTGTCCCTGACTTCATCGGCAAGCAATTCCGAATAGCCCTTTATGGCTGTAAGGGGGGTTCTGAGCTCGTGGGATACATTCGATACGAATTGCTTTTGCCTTTGTATGTAATCCTGGAGCTGGATACCCATTGCATTGAAACTGTGGGAAAGCTGGGATATTTCATCAGAACCCTTTATTTCAACCGGCATGAAAATCCTGTTGGCGTAGTTATTGGCGGCCGCAGCCAGTTTATTGATCGGTTTTGTCAGTCTTGAGGCGATATAGATGCTGATAAGGGTCATAAGGACTGCAAATATGAAAGCACCAATGAACAGAATATTTGCAACGCCGCTTATCAGGCTTTCAAGTAAGCTCATCGGGTATATGAACTCCAGAATACTGATCGTATTGCCTTCAAAGGTGATGGGTGATGCGAAATAGGCAGTGCTGTTTCTCACCAGATAAGCATAGTTCCCTTTAGCTGCGGCCCTTAGAATTTTGGTGTTCTCTGTATCGGTGATGCCGATTTCGGGATTGTCTTTGGAGCTGGCCAGAAGATGCAAATTTTTATCATAAATCCGGATGTTCCCGAATACAAGACCTAACTTACCGATCACATATTGAGCCGTTTCATTACTCAGTTTGCCGGAGCCTTCGTTTTGGAGAGCGTGGAGTTGAGAAATGTATAGCTCTGCCAGGCTGCTTTGGCCGATCAGATGCTGTTCAATCGTATTTATACTCAGGTTTTTGATTGCATTCAGTGCAGCCAAACCGACAAAGAACAAAATCACGAATGTTGCCAATAGATAGTATATGCTCAGCTTTGCTTTAAGCTTCATCTTACGCACCCCCAAACCGGTAACCGAAGCCATATACGGTTATAATGTGCTTTGGATGACTGCTATTATCCTCAATCTTCTTTCTTAATCGGGTAACACAAATATCTACGGCTCTGGTATCCCCCATGAAGTCATAGCCCCAGGCCCGCCGGAGAAGCTCCTCCCGGCTGAACACCTTTCGGGGGTTCTTGATGAACACCTCCAGAAGCTCATATTCCTTCAAGGTAAGCTCAAGCGGTTTACTGTCTTTTGTCACAGTACGATTCTCCAGATCGACTTCCAGATCAAGATGCCTCAAGACCTTTCTGTCGGCCTCTTCACCCTTCTCCAGACGTCGGAGTACAGCTTTTATGCGGGCTATTAACTCCCTGGAATCAAAGGGCTTGGTAATATAGTCGTCTGCCCCGAGTTCCAGCCCGAGGACCTTGTCGACGATATCATTTTTTGCTGTAAGCATGATGATGGGAACCCTTCGTTTATTTGTCATTTCTCTGCATAGATCATGCCCATTTGTATCAGGCAGCATAAGATCCAATAGTACAAGGTCGGGGTTAAAGGAATCGAATAAAGCCATGGCTGACTTTCCATCAGACGCTGTGGCGACTTGAAATTGTTCCCTTTTCAATATCATTTCCAACAGATCTAATATGGCTTGCTCATCATCAACCAACAGAATTTTATGCACAATATTTCTCCTCCTGTTTCAAGAGTTCAATGCGCAAGTAGCTATCTATATCTTACCCTTAAATGAAGATGAGTTGAAGTTTTATGTTGCTGGAATGGTATTTTTGTTCTTTCCACCACCCTTCCAAACGCTCATTGACGTTTAAAGCAAATCTTCGTTCCCAAGCAAATGCTGGGGGTGAGGTTTACTACAAGGCAAATTAAAGAACAAATGCGATATCACTTGCCCTACGGCTGATTTTATCTGCTGATTCATATGATTTATCCTTTATTTGATATAGTTTTCGATAAAGGCAGCAAATTCAGCGGTGATTTCATACCTGGAGATGAAGCCGATGTCCTTATAGTACATGGTTTCAAAGTACACACCCTTTTGATTGTAAATCCTTATCGTAACCGGGTCGGCCAGGGCGTTGCCTGTAGAACCTTCTGAAGATGCCACTGAAGCTCCTTCACCCGTGTCTGTCATATCCCGGGATCTTCCATTTGAGTTTTTATTTCTTTCGCTCTGATTCACTTCATCATTTGCGTTCAGCGGCAGATCTTCAGCAATGTCCCTGTAATCGGGATTCGAAAAGCTGGTTTCGTCTGTAGCTCCGTTAGAATCATGTGCCGAAGCATGGTCGGGCGGTATTGGGTCCACAGCTCTTTTTTCAGGGGAATCCTCGATTTCCTGCTCATCCCTATTATAAGCAAACAATTTTTCAAAATACTTATCGCTGGAGTTCTTTAACACCGAATAAAAGCTGTAAAATTTAGCTATTTCATTTCTGGCGGTAATTTCACTTTTTATGTTCATGAATCCTTCCAGTCTGCTTTCCTCCGTATGGACGATGAACTGGATTCTGTCGATATCCTCTGGTCCTTCTATACCGTAAAGCTTCAAATACTCAATGGCGTCTTCATCCTGATTGTTGATGTAGCTTTCAAAGGTATAAAACCGAAACAACTCATACGCATTGTCTCTTTTTACTGCAACGATAGCTTCACAGTCGGCCGGTATAAACTGAAAGATCTCGCATCCAATCAGGCTCTCATCAGGGCTTTTCTCAATCGTCATGATTTTTGGGCCAATGTCTTCTTTGTTAATTATAGCGGGAAAGCCAAACTCTTCCACGTAATCGGACATCAGGATATAATGTCTGTCGCCGATTTGAAATTGATTCAACAACTGTGCAGCCATATCCTCCCTGCCTGAGTTAATATCCTTGTCAATCATATCATGCTGCGCTATCTCTGGGTTTCCATTACCCTGCGAGCCATGGTTAAAAAGAATGCCTTTGAGACCATAGATCAGTATTCCCCCTGTGAATACGACAACTAATGCAAGGGCAGGTATTGCTTTCTTAAAATGAAAGGATAGCATGGTATTTTCCTTTCTTTTTTCGGAGTGGTTCAAAATATTTTCAAGCATTCTCTCTTTTGCTGATATATCCGGCTTAATACGATCGAATACGGTTTTAATGTCCACCCGTTTCACTTTAAATCACCTTCCATCTCCATTTGTAATAGCTTTCGGGCAGTATGCAGCTGACTTCTGATAGTAGATGGCTTTTTACCCAGCATTTTTGCTATATCTACCGTCGAATAACCTTCATAATAGTAAAGGTATATCGCTGTTTTATATTTTGGGGGAAGCGCCATGATCATCTCATAAGTTTCGTCCGTATCATAAGGCTGTTCAACCGCTTTTACAGCAGCCTTGTCTATACCGGCGGTTTTCGACCACCAATGCCTGAAATGATCCTTGCACAGGTTTATAGCCGTCCTTATGAGTCACGCCTTTTCGTGTTCTTCGCTTTCAAAAACTGTTTTGTTTCTCATAAGCTTTATAAAGGTATTCTGGACCATGTCCTCGGTATCATGTCGATTTTTCATATACATGAAGCAGACACGGTAGACGGTGTTTACATGGCGGTTATAGATCTGTAACAGTTCTTCATTCGTACGCAATAAAGAGCTCTTCAATTTGTTTCCTCCTTTTCACTTATAATACGATCGAAATGGATGAAACGTTGAGAAAAATATATCTGTATATAAGTTCTTTTCATTTTCATAGATCCATTCTATCTCAATTTAGCCGCTTTGTCTGTCTTATTATCTGGTATCGTCATAAGATTTTTAATTTTATTGACGCTTAACTCTGCCGTTGGGGAATAGATACGGAATAACGAGTATCTATCTTGTACAAGGATTGTTGGGAATTGTTTTCTTCCTCTGCCTTTCATTTGTAATATAAGGGACATTCATGAGTATTTCTTAACTTAAGCCGGTGTGCTACTTATTCTAGCTAATCTGGGAAAAAATCGTATCGGATAAAAACTTGTTGAGCATTTGAAGGGTATATAAATATAGAAACGAAAAGACGAGGAGGTTAAGAGATGCGTAAACATCGATCACAAAATAGAATGAAGCATATCAGTATCTTCATAGTGGCAATGGTGTTCGTTTCAGCCTTGCTGATCAGTTCCTGTTCTGCTGCCAAACGTCCTGGTGAGAGCCAGGAGCCGATAATCGATCCTACAGAAGTTACCACGAGTCAACTCGCTGATGACCAAGGGAAAGAAGAGACGGCTACTGCTGTTTTAAATGGGGAAGACGAGTCTGCATCTACTGATGTCGAAAATGAAGTAAAAGAAATCGATGCCTCTACAAACCTGCAACTGGGAGCGTTGAAAGCCGACATGCCGAAGGCTGAAGTAGAAAAAGCTATGAAATCAGAGTTGGTGGATTCGACGATTAAGGAAGAGTATGGTATGGAAACAGTGATACTAACCTATAAAGATGGTACTGTGATCAATCTATTGGACGGCAAAGTTTATTCGGTAAGCGTGAAATCACCGAATTATGCAACTCCCCGAGGCCTGAAGACGGGAGATACAGAAGAAACCCTCCGAAAGCTGTACGGAGAACCATCCGCTGTAGAAGACGGAAAATGGATTTATTCTTCCAGGGGATATGACATGTTCTTTGTAACTGTAGAAAATGGTATCGTTGTAGAAATCATGATAAGCCAGGTGTTATAGGCGTTTTAAAAGATGCTCGAAAGGAAGGACTTTGGAAGCAGATACAAAGTCCTCGCTTTTTGTCATGTCTTTTTCTGATAACCTCCGGTTATACCGTCTTATAATATTCTTTTTCTGTTCGATACTGTCTGTTCTACTAAGATCATACAAAAATTTGATTATGACGGCCCGTTCGTTTACCGAAATATGGTATATTTTAGCATAGTGTTAGAATTTTTAACAGTTCATGTGATTTGACAGATGATGCAAATTCAAGGAGGATGCGGTATGAAAAAGGTGAAAATCGCAGACGGGGAACCGGATCACTCCGGTTGGATTTCAAGCTTTGGGAAAATTAAGGATGATTTTGCAGTCATATGTACGGATGAAGCTGCAAAGATGGTAACTTCTTTTTACGGTGAAGACAAAATAAGGATTGCGAAGGAAGGTGATACTTTAGACCTTGGAAAAGGTAAGGTTTTGAGTTTCCACCCGGTGCCAAACGTTCACTGGCCGGACACTATGTATACCTATGAAAGGGATACAAAAACTCTCTTCTCATGCGATATGTTTGGAGCATTTGGCAGGATGGAGGACCATTGCTTTGATGATGAGCTGACGGCGGAAGAGACAGACTTCTTCGAATTTGAAGGAATAAGGTATTATTCCAATGTCATGACAACTTTTACAACCAGTTTGAGAAGGGCAATTGAGAAAGCTAAAATGCTGGATATAAATACGATAGCACCCGGTCATGGCCCGGTTTATAGAAAAAATCCTCAAAAAATCATAGATGATTATACCAGGTTTTCCCTATATGCTGAAGGGGCAGGCAAGAACGAAGTCACTATACTTTGGGGATCCATGTATGGAATGACTGCCAAAGCGGTTGAATACGTCGAAGGCATACTTCAAAGGGAAGGTGTCAGATACAACAAGCTGGAAATGCCGCTGGAAAGCGACAGTGAAATGGTCGCAACGGTTTTCAAATCTGCAGCGATAATTATTGCAGCACCTACTTATGAGTACAAGCTTTTTCCACCTGTTGCAGCAGCCCTAAATGAGCTTGGAAGAAAAAGGGTTACTGGTAAGCTGGCATTTCGATTTGGGTCATACGGATGGTCCGGCGGTGCAGAGGAGGAGCTGAAGGAAATAATTGAAAGAAATAAGATGAAATGGGATTTCATTGAATCCGTGGAATTTGAGGGGGCGCCAAAGAATGAAGACCTTAATAAGATAGAAGCCGGAGTATTGAAGCTTATAGAAAAGATGAGGGAGAAGGTAATGGAGAGAGAATAAGATACCGAAAAGTATAGATGAAGGTGAAAACGAGATTGTTTTAGTACTTTACAATTGAACAGGATTGACTTACATGGTAAGATGTTCAAGTAACAGGCTATGTTCTACGTGAAATAGTGTTCTGTATGCTATTAAAAATGTACACGCAGTATAAGTCGTATTACATGAGAGGAGGAAGCGAATGCCAGATATGGAATATAGGAGTCTGGGTAGAACTGGGGTAAAGGTGAGTAAGTTATGTTTGGGCTGTATGAACCCGGGTACCCTTGTTTCGAAAGAGGAATCAATGAGGATAATAGACAAAGCTCTTGATGAAGGTATCAACTTTCTGGATACTGCAAATGTTTATGCCCGAGGTAATAGCGAGAGGGTAGTAGGAGAAGCTCTAAAAAGAAATGGCAGGCGCGAAAGAGTAGTTTTAGCTACAAAGGTCTTTGGCATGATGGCTGATGGGGACCCTAATGCCAGCGGTAGTTCGCGCCGTCACATAATTCATCAATGTGAAGAATCGCTGCGAAGACTTCAGACCGATTATATTGATCTTTACCCAAATACATGTGCCTAGCGAAGATATCCCCATAGACGAAACGTTAAGAGCTTTAGACGATCTTATACGGGCTGGGAAAGTACGTTACATAGGGACCTCCAAGTTTAAAGCGTGGGAATTGATGGAATCATTGTGGGCATCTAAGGAACTTGGTCTAAATCGGTTCGTATGTGAGCAACCTCCGTATAACCTTCTTGATAGGCGGATTGAAGATGAAGTGATACCAATGGCTAAAACTTACGGAATAGGCATCATACCTTTCTCACCATTGGCCGGAGGATTCCTAACAGGCAAGTATAAGCGAGGGCAAAAACCACCAAGTGGAGCAAGATTCAGTACCCCCTCCCGCTTCAGTGATCTTTTAGAACGTTCAAGAGCTTATGATGTACTGGATATAGTCTTAGATATAGCTAAGGAACGTGGTTTTACGCCATCTCAAGTGGCTACAGCATGGGTGGCTGCGCAAGAAGGAATCACATCACCGATAATAGGACCTAAGTCGGTTGAGAATCTTGAGGAAAGTTTAGGTGCGCTCAAGTTAACTCTCACATCTGAAGAGCTAGAACGGCTTGATCAGGTGTCGCCTCCCAAACAAGCGGTGTATGTCTTTTCTGATCCTGATATAAAGATATATCGCTATCGGTAGTAATGTTTGTCTTGGGTTAGTATTATCTTTCAAACAGAGTGGCATCTTGCGTTGAGCAATTGGCAGCCTTTATCTATGTTGTTGCTTAGTGATGGATGGGTAGTATGCAGTGAAGAAAAAAACGCTTAGCGAAATCACTAATGCGGCTATAAATAAAGGATTCAATATAAGAGAATTTGATGGACATCCCAATTGAAAGATAAACTTCTTGATTCTCCATATGTGTCTGCAGAAATATTTATATTCAGTTTGCCACAGGCGGGATCGATTTTAAGAATGAAATTCCTGATGGAGAGCTTGAAATAGGAATAGCTATAAGATTTCGTATGAATAGACACAAGGAAAACAAGGGGACATAACCCGCTTTGAAAAAAGCGGGATTTGTTTTTTTGCTTGCAAAAAACAACCACTTTGTCCATATTGTTGGCGTTCAGGATGTCCTGCCTATCATGCAGACTGATATTACACTGCGATATGGTGAAAAAATTCTAATTATCGATACAAAATATTACACTCGTACTATGCAAGTTCAGACTCAGTATGATAGTCGAACGCTTCACTCCAACAATTTGTATCAGATTTTTGCCTATGTAAAAAATCGGAACGTAAAGAATACCGGTAATGTCGCAGGCATGCTTTTGTATGCAAAAACAGAGGAGGGCATTGAGCTGAATTATGATTTTCGGATAGACGGCAATATGTTCAGTGCAAAGACCCTCGATTTGAATATATCTTTTTCAAATATAGCTGATCAGTTAAACAGAATCGTTACATCCTACTTTGGAGATACAAAAGATGATTTTGTACAAAGCAAATTAGATCTATAATAGACACCTTGCTAATTGGGTAATTTTACGCTATTATTTCTTTATAAAGGTCCCGAAAAAGTCCTGAAATAATCCTGAAATAATCCTGAAATAATCCTGAAAGGAGTATTATATGAATAATACACCCGTTTATTTAGATTCGTACACCCTTCAGTCTGACTTACGAATTCGAATTCCTAAGTCGGCTATAGCAAATTTAAACGCTGTGCCAGGGAAAACACGTTTTTCATTCTATTATGATAACGTGAATAATGCTATAATTATGCGGGTATGTCATTCTGAAAAGGGACATAATTGGCATTCAAACACGAATGATTGTGAGGGTAATGTAAATGGCTAAATATCGTGAAGAAATTTTAGACGTATCATCTTTTCCAATTGAAGAGTGTTTAGGGCTTGTTAGTGCATTTAACAATAAATTCCCGAAAAAAGATGCTTATATGTATCTTGACGGATCATCACTACATATCATGCTTATTCAGCTCGATATAGTAAAATATCGAGAGTTTCTAAACGGATTAAGTGTTTCGAAGGACCTCATTAACAAGGCTTTTGACATTATAAATTCTATTGGCAGTTATGGCTTAAATGGAAGCAAAAGACTCCTTTCCGGATATAATGCTGAGCGTAAGGTAGTAAACAGAAAAGCAAAGGAACAAAGTCGCAGCAAGCATTACTACGCAAATGACAATGATTTCTCAAAAGTAAATAATGAATTACCATCTGAATATGAAAACAAGATCATCTGTGCAGACAGCCTCCAATTTTCGAAGAAATTGCCTGATAACTGTATTGATATTATTGTTACTTCGCCTCCTTATAACTTTGGTCTTGATTACGATACGCACAATGATACAGCTATGTGGAATGACTACTTCAATATGTTATTTGCCATTTTTAAGGAATGTATACGCGTGTTAAAATATGGCGGGCGTTTCGTTGTGAATGTTCAGCCTCTTTATTCTGATTATATTCCTATTCACCATATTATAGGCAATTTCTTTATCCAAAACAAAATGATATGGAAGGGCGAAATTCTTTGGGAAAAGAATAATTATAATTGTAAGTATAGCTCTTGGGGTAGCTGGAAAAGCCCTTCAAGTCCGTATTTGAAATATACCTGGGAATTTGTCGAGGTGTACTGCAAAGGCGACTTAAAAAAACCAGGCAAAAAAGAAAACATTGATATTACAGCTGAGGAATTCAAATCGTGGGTTGTGGCGAAATGGAGTATTGCTCCTGAACGTAATATGAAAGAATTCGGACATCCTGCAATGTTTCCAGAAAATCTTGTTGAACGTGTATTGAAGCTATTTAGCTACAAAAACGATGTTGTTTTGGATCCGTTCAACGGCGCCGGCACAACAACAGTTGTCGCCAAGAAGACAGGACGCCGATACCTTGGCATCGATATTTCAGAGGAATATTGTAAAACTGCCCAAAAACGAATAGATGAAACTGATTTGGGTCAACAATCATTATTTGACTATCATACTAAGTTATAAAAGGACGTAGCAAAAGCTATGATATGTCAACACTTTTTTGGACATATTTAAACCGAACAATTTATTTAATGGTGTATGAATTTATTGGTAATAATAAGATTGCCTTTTTTGGCTTTGTCAAGGGTAAAATGAACTCGCTGCACTCGCCCTTGACAAAGTCAAAGGAAACCTTGCCATATAATTACAAATTCATAACATATTTATCTTAAAACCTATTAGACTCACTTGCTTTTTCCTTATATTCCATTGGAGTTAGATAATTTAGTGAACCGTGCAGTCTGTGATTGTTGTACCAATTTATATAATCAGCTAGCTCTATATACAGATGCTCTAGATTATCAAATTCATTACCCTTTATAAACTCTGTTTTTAATATGTTGTATAGGCTTTCAGCAACCGCATTATCATAAGGGCAACCCTTATTACTCAAGGACCGCTCTATTCCAAAGACATCTATCACTTCATCGATTAATTTATTTTTAAACTCATTGCCTCTATCTGTATGGAATATCTTGATCTCTGTCAAGGGATATCTACAATTAAGAAATGCCTTAAGTTCTGCGGTTTTATTTTTGCCAACGGAATAACCTATGATCCCTTTATTATGCAAATCTAACAAAACACATATATACGACCATTGGCCATTCACTCTTACATAGGTAAGGTCGCTAACAACTACCTCTAGCTTATCCCTATTTTTAAACTCCCTATTAACTGTATTTGCTATTCTCTCCTCATTACAATCCTGTCTACTCACCTTGTACTGGGCTACAGTATAATTAGATACCAGTGCATACTTCTTCATGATGTGACCTATTTTACGCCTAGATACCCTTATTCCCTCTCGCTCTAGCTGTTTCTTAATCTTTCTGGTTCCATAATTGTTTCTGCTTTCCCTAAATATTCTAATAACTGCATTTTCAAGTTTTACTTCTTCTTTAGAAGTCTTGTTAGCTTTTTGCCTATTATTAATATGGTAATACACAAGACTTCTTGGTACCTTAAGAAACTTACACATTGCGCTAATACTATATTTATCCCTGTTGGAGATAATTAGGTCTACTTTTTGCCTAGTATTAGCGCTGCTTGCTTTAAAATATCATTTTCCATTTCAAGCTGCTTTACTCTTTTTCTTAAGGCAATCAATTCTTTTTCCTCTTCAGTGCGATTATCATTAATGTCAAGTGAACCTGAATTATTAAGCCTCTCAACCCATGTTTTGACAGTGGATTTCGCAATCCCATATTCCTTATTGATATCCGCTAATGATTTACCACCGTTATATAATGCTACTATTTGTTTCTTGAATGCTTCCTCGTATCGTTTGCCTCTTGCCATCTTAATTCCTCCCATGATATATATTCTTATTATATCATTGTTCGGAATTAAATTGTCCTATTTAGTGTGGCCTATCCAATATGTATCGGTTTCAGTCGAATGGACGGCTTTCTTTTATATTTGCAAATTGCTTTTTAACGGCATGTATAATATTATATACTTTACAAACCACTCAAGAAGATAGGAATATCAAGTATTGGAGGAAGAACATTGAAGCTTATTTCATGGAATATTGATTCTTTAAATGCAGCATTGCTTGGTACTTCAGAACGTGCTGGCTTATCTAAAGAAGTACTCAATACAATTGCAGAACACAACCCGGAAATCATTGCTTTGCAGGAAACAAAACTGTCTGGTAAAGGTCCTACTAAGAAGCATTTGGAAATTTTGAAGGACAAATTTCCGAATTGCGAAATCGTTTGGAATAGTTCGGTAGAACCAGCGCGCAAGGGTTATGCAGGTACCATGTTTTTATATAAGGATGATTTAACACCGTCCGCTATATTTCCGGCAATTGGAGCACCAGGTACTATGGATGCAGAAGGACGCATCATTACATTGGAATTTAATCATTTCTTCGTAACACAGGTTTATACTCCAAATGCAGGGGAAGGGCTGAATCGTCTGGATGAGCGTCAAATTTGGGACATGAAATATGCCGATTATCTGGCAAGTCTGGATAATGAGAAGCCTGTCATTGCAACAGGGGATTTTAACGTAGCCCACAAGGAAATCGATTTGGCCCATCCTGACAGCAACCGTGGTTCCGCCGGTTTTACCGATGAAGAACGTCAAGGTTTCACGAATTTGTTAGCAAAAGGCTTTACCGATACATTTCGATATATTCACGGCGATGTGACAGGTGTTTATACATGGTGGTCGCAACGAATCAGAACAAGTAAAATGAATAATTCTGGCTGGAGAATTGATTATTTCTTAGTGAGTGACCGTATCGCAGATAAAGTAATGAAATCTGAAATGATTGATTCGGGTCCAAGGCAAGATCATACCCCAATATTACTTGAAATCGATCTGTAACCTTTAAATGATCAAGCAGGATGTATGTCCTTGGGAGAAGTGGAGGCGGAGATGTTATTTTTTTGTATGACCGGTCCCAAGTATTTGCGTTGTTTCACGCATATACTTCGACCGGTTTTCTTTTCAATCTAAATATCTATTAGCTAGCTCCATAGTAGATTTACAGGTGTAGCGTATATTAAACGTTGAGGGTTTGTATGCCAGAAAAACAACACGAAAGGCATTTCATATTTTACCCATCCATCAATTTAAGGTGATCAAACCGTAAAATAATATTTGATATCGCCTAGTCATTGACAGTATGATTGGGCGTTATATTAGCCTGCATGAACTCAAGCATAGCGCGGATGGAATCGTTACTGATAACGTGCTCAATGCTGCAAGCATCCTTGTCGGCGGTTTCCACATCTATTTTTAAAACTTTTGTGAAAATTCAAATATAATTCGGTGTTTCTTGGAGGTCATTTTCGCTTGCTCAAGACCGCTAGGTGTTAAAAAGACCGCTTTATATTTCTCATTGATGATAAGTCCCTTGCTGGCAAGGGTTGACATGGCACTGTTAACACTGGCTTTTGTAACACCCATTTTTTCAGATATATCTGAGACTCGATTTTTTCTAATTGAAATGATGCGGGAAGATGGATTAGTTGAATGGTCTGTATTGAGATTCACCCCATTTGCCGTACTTTGTGTAGTGATTAATTGCTCTTTCATGCTCTTCTCTTATAAATGAGAGTAAGATTTTGTCCGCGTGTCCAACGCAAAAATAAACATCACCAGTTATCCATGGTAAATTTGTTTCCAAGCTTGTAATCGGCAATCAACCCCGAACGGTTGGTGATACCGGTCTTTTTGAAAATACGACCTATATGAAACTTTACCGTGCTCTCAGTTATGTATAAGGCACCGGCTATTTCCGCGTTTGACATGCCCTGTATAACAAGAGCAAATATCTCCTGCTCCCGTGTCGAGAGACCAGATCGATTAACATATTCCGCAAACCGTATCTGCTCCATCTCTTCGGGAGATACGACAGATGCGTACAGCTTATGGTAAAGTGGGAGAAAAAGTAATATTACAAAAGCAAAAACAACGGCGGCAACCACAATAAGCGGAGTGCCGGTAAGAAAACCTGCACCAAGCGTACCCGCCGCTTCCCCGAGACGACCTGTCATGAGACCTAATGTAGCCAACGCCGGAAACGCCATCTTTGCCGATATATCCGCAAAAACAAGTGTGCGGTATGTCGTCAGAAATCCCAAAAACAGATATGCAAGCATCCACATCGTAGTCTCTCCGGCAATGCTGTCGCCAAGCGCTAAGGCTGCAAAAGGAAAGGCCAATGCCGCTAAACAGCATACAGCACCCCAACGCCGGTTTTTGTCGCTGACCAGCCCCGCTATGATAAGGCCGACGGCATAGAACGCACGCGTGAATTCTATTTGTACGCTGCCCGCCGCGCTTTTTAACGGAAAGAGAAAAGCCGAGTGTGTTTTTCAGACATATCAGGAAAATCACCGCTGCGACAAGCCACATTATATTTTTATTGAACATAGCGTTAGACGGCCTGTTTTCGTGTACTTGTTCGGGTAGCGGAGGCAGATGCCGTACAAATAGAAGTGAAACGGCGGCGAGTATGACGATGGCAAAAAAACTCTCGCGGTTCCAGAGAAATTTGCCGTTCATAGGTAAAGACAAAAGCCATGTGCCAAGACTGCCGAAGGCATAGGCGATACCGAAAACCAACCCACGCCGATGCTGCGGAATATCGGTGGAAAGTCTTGTGAGGTAGCAGGCGGACAGCCCGCCAATTAACAGATTCAACAGTGCGCCGGCCGCGATAACAACGCCTGCATGGGGAGCAAACAATGCTATACCGATGAAGGCAACCATGGCGGTGCTTGTGAAGAAGGGCAGCGCGCGTCTTCCCGGCAACTGTGGGATATTTTGCAAATAAAAGTGCAACGACGCCGACGCCGGCTGCCTGGAAAACATAGTAAAGCCCGCATACCAGCAGGTTTACTGTTCCTCCGTCAAGGAAGACTCAGCAGACGGTAAGTCTGCATCATATATGCCGTGCCGCTCCATAAGAAGCCTATGCCTATCAATGCCGTAATAAACACATATTGCCGGTTAACTGATTTGTCAAAACAATTTTTCTCCATAATTCGCCTCGATTTGTACCGATTTTATTTATTATTATTCTACCATGTAAAAAAGGATTGTTCCAGAAAAAAATAGCAGTTCAGATTGCCCGGTTTAGGCTACCTATACCAAAACTATACTGCAATTATACTGCTTTTTTATATGTCTACACCTTTTCCGGACTGCCCGTATACGTATTTATCGGTTAAACTGACGATAACGATATTGGGGGTGACCGACATGAGTGTACATGCCCGGTGCTTTCCCTATGAGAAAAGCATCGTAATCAATGCGCTGTACGATACTATTGAAGCTCTGGGGCTTTGCCTTGTACAGCTCTGATAGTGTACACGGCACGCTGACTGTTTCCGATGCTCAGCATATGGGAAATTTGCGGATCACGTTGAGTGCCGACGGAAGCAAAGGCCATACACAGGTTGAAATCATTCCTGACAATTCCGATGTGAACATGGTCGATGCCTGGAGCCCCATAATTTTAGACGAACTATCAGCAACGATACAACGGGCACACCAAATCGAGCGAAATTGTAAGAAAGAGGGAGGAAATCTATGAAAAAACTGCTGGCTATTCTAATGTGTTTTGCTAATATGTTTTGTATCATTTCCTACATACGCATCGGGCGGAGAAACCTGGACAATCACAGTTGTTAATCCTGAATTTGGAGAGATATTCATAGACGGCATGAACGAAAACGGTCGAGTTGTAACCGTTCCGGACGGGCATATAGCAAAAATTGAGGTCACTCCAGATCATGGATATGAGATTGAGAGTGTCACGATAGGTAGCATGACTTACAGCACGGATGAAGAAATCAGTGACAGACAGTATTTCAGCTTAGAAAACGTTGAAATCAATGAGGATATTGAAATTTCGGCAATTATAAAACCGCTTAAATACATCATAGAAACGACTGTGAATCCTGAAAACGCCGGGACTATCAGCCCGATGAACCCTGAGGTCGATCACGGAAGCGATATCACGTTTACCATCACTCCGAATGTGGGATATACAATTGATTCAGTGTATGTAAATGGTGAGCCCCGCGGTGTGGATCATAATAACCAAATCGAGCTTCGCATGTCGAGTCCGATATGACTATATCGGTATCATTTTCGAAAGTCGACACCTATAAAATTACAACCGTTGCCGGTCCGAACGGTTCGGTCACGCCGGAGAATCCCGAGGTTACGGCCGGCAGCGACGTCAAGTTTACCATCACGCCGGATCCGGGGTATATCATAGACACGCTGTATGTGGATGGCAGACCGGAAATGGCAGATGAATCGGGGCAGTTTACGATATTTAATGTGCAGCGCGATATGACGCTGGAAGTTGATTTTATCCAGGCCGTTGAGCATACCATCACCGTTTTGGAGCCTGAAAACGGCAGTATCCGGATTGAGGGCGAAAGCGATCCGGTTCCGCATGGCGGCAGCGTCATCACGCGCTACACGAAGGGAAACGGTGTCCTACTTTATTACCCCCGATAAGAATTACAGTATTTCCGCATTATTTTGCAGACCGAAGATGGAGAAGATGATATATCCTATGCTTATTACTATGACGAAACGGCAAAGCAAATCCGCGTTGATGTTGAAACCGAGTTCGACTACACCTTTATTGTAGAGTTTACAGATGAGATTAAACAGTACCGCTTGTCGATATTAGACAGCGAGGCGGAATCAGAGGATTCCATAAAAGAGGCAGTCAGAAGAGAGCTGGGCTCATACGGGTTGATTGTTGAAAACAATGATATAACTATTGTGGACAGGGATTCTTTCGTATCGGTCAACGGAATTGATTATGAAGTAATAGAAGTGTCAATCGATGAAACCGATTATTTGGTTTATACGGTAGAGAAGCACACCTATATGGTGGTGGAAACCACCTATCAGGACGGAGGTCCCGTTAGGTGAAGTATATATTGTTGACAACGAGATGGAATTTACAAATGTTATCCAAGTTCGAGATTCCTGCCGACCCGACGCTTATCGGCGTGTTCAGCCCATATGGCGGGAAAGTGATGGGGACGTTTGATAATTATTTTGGAGACGGGGACTACGGCAATGTGTTTGAGGTTCTCGACGGTTTCAACATATTCCAGCTGCATGTTGTGAATAAGGGCGATCAATCAAACAAGGGTCTGAACGTCTTCCAGTTGACCTTGATTACGGCAGACACCCTTTGCATGAACGTGCAGGCCGACTCGGAAACAAATATACAGCAAGCAATGGCTTGGGATATTGATACCTTCGCTGATGTAACAAAAGGCAATGTCACTCATGCGGTGTTTTTCGGAAACGACCGGATTACACTCGAACTGCCGCAGGACAATATCGGCAATATTGCAAGCATAAGCGCTGGCGAGTCAGACAGCCCGGGTTATTCGTTTGAGAATAATCCCGACGGCAGCGTTACGGTTGTTTTTCATTCCGATTTTTACGATAACGTCACGGTGCCGCTTACAATTACTCTTAAAAGCGGTGAAACGGTGCAAAGAAATCTGACAATCCTGCGGGTCGGCGTGGATATACAGGCGCATGACGGGAATGACGGCAATCCGTCTCTGATTCGGAATGTATGGCACGGAACCCAAACAGGAAATACGGTGGACTTGACGGGCGAGCAATAAATTTAAAGTCACTGCGTCGTATTATATTCCTGATTTTGGGGATGAACTGCCGTACGGCTTGTTTGTCACCAGAAAATATGCAGACGGCAGGATTGAAACCCAGATCATCACACAACCTATGACCGATCCTTATCCGTGGCAGGCAGATATGTTCAATCATGCCAAAAAGATGTATATATACAACGACGGCGCGTCCGGATGGGCTAACATTGCCGACTACCTTATCTATGAGGGGCCGAATGCCGCGTCCGCACCCGTCGAGATATCGGTGCTTGTGCTTAAAAATGCACCGGCGGCAGGAAACACTTTCGGCGGTATAAATTATGGCTCGGGAACCGGCGTCAAGTGGACAAAACCATAAGGGAGGATGCATAACGATGAAAAAAATGTTGATGATTATAATCCTGATTATTATATTTACAGTAAGCGTGAACCCTGTTTCGGCGGCGACTGAAATTCTCTCCGTCACATCGCTGAACGCCTCTTATGCGGACGGACATGTGTCCTACAGCGGAACCGTAGCATCGGCAGTGAAAGCGGCGGCAGTACTGCTTTTTGACTTTGACGGAAATCTGATAATGATGGATACATGCGAAGTGACGGGCGATGGCGCGTTTTCCGGAACAATGGAAATAATGCTCACACGTTCCGGCACATACACTGTCAAGGCTTCGGATTATGAGGGCGGTGCCTTTACCGAATCGACATTCGTCATGAGTACATCCTCTTCTTCCGATAATCCAAACGATACACCAGAGGAGAAAACAGATAATACATCAGAAGACAAAACAGATAATACTCTAGAGGGCAAACGGATAATACTCCAGAGGGCAAAACAGATAATATTCCAGAGGATAAAACAGATAATACATCAGAAGAGAAAACAGATGATATTCCAGAGGAGAAAAAAGATGATATACCTGAGACCGGTGATAACAGTAACATTATATTTGCGTTTGTATTAATACTACTATCAGGAGTAGGAATATTATGCATGGTTTTATACAGAAAAAGGAGACTACAAGCTTGAAAAGTAATAAAATGCAAAAGGTTGAAACATCACCCAAACGGGTGATGTTTCATTTACAGATAAAACCGATGTGTTACACAGCGGACATACCATCCAACGTGGCGGTGATCTTCCCCTGCGAATGGACAGCCGGGCTTATTACTTTTCCTTTGCTCCATTTATCAATGACTTGGAAAGCGAAGATAAGCCGAACATCGGACAGCCGCTGTTTATTGCAATCGGCATATTTCTTCTGTCGGTGATGAACTTGGAAAAGGAGAAAAATCCGCCATCTATGTTATGGACGGTCGTACTGATTATTGCAGGCCATTCATCCGGATGTTATCTGTGATTATAGAATCGAAAACCTTCTTATCCATTTAGAAGATATATCGCTCCGGAGTGACCATCCCCTCTAGGAGCGTATTACTATATTAGCCAGTCACAACAAATAGATATAACCATCAGAAAAACTCTTGATCAGCTGACTGTCTGGGAACAGGATGTGTTACAAATGATCCTCACTGGCAAATCCAACCAGGAGTTTGCCTGAGTTTTGTTCATCAGTGAAAATACTGTTAAAACATACGAAAGAAGTATTTTTCAAAATACGATGTTTCAAGCTGTACGAAGCGCATCGGTATCTTGCTGAAAAACCAAACCGGTGGATGATGCATAGAATCGCATAAATACTTGGTTTAACAGGTCTCTCATACTAAAGTATAAGGGCTTTTTCTGTAGATTCATCCTTTTAACGATGCGTTTTAAGGCATCCTCTCCGAAAATTATGCTGTAGGAGGTACGGTGATTATTAGTTTGGTGGAGCTTTGAATTTCAAGATTTGTGAAGTTTGCAATACATTGGAAAAAGGAAGGCCAACACGAGGTGTAAAAAGATTTTAATTTATTTGAAGTTTCTATCCTGGACAAGACGAAAACTCCAGCATATGAAGGAATACTTTTTACGGTTAGGTCAGATGAAGATTTTAAATTGAGGGATGGTACTATCACCCTCAAGATTGTTATATAAGTATATGGTGGGCAACCCATATAGGTTGTCCTTTAACAGATTTAGCAGGTTTTATATAATATAATTATAAATAAGAAGAGTAATTTCATATGCATATTTTAATGGTATTTCTGATTAAGTCTATATAATGGTGTAAAAAGAAGTTGAGCCAAAGCTCATACCTCGGTTAAAATATAGTTGCCTAAACAAATACCAAACCGAGGAGGATGAACCATGGCTCAGTTTAATATTACTATAACCGAAGAACTTTTGCACGGACTTTTTTTATCGAATGGTAGGGATGAAGCATTCTCCAAATTAATGGAAGAAATCTTCAATCAGGTTCTTTTAGCCCAATCTACAGAGCAAATAGGAGCCCAGCCCTATGAGCGCACTGAAGAAAGAACCGCATATCGCAATGGATTCCGAGATAGGGAGATGACTACTCGAGTGGGCACACTTACACTGCGGGTTCCCCGGCATCGCAATGGGCAGTTCTCTACAGAGCTATTTGCCCGATATCAGCGTAGTGAACAGGCGCTGGTGCTGGCAATGATGGAGATGGTCATCAATGGTGTTTCCACTCGAAAGGTAGAATTAATTACCGAAGAGCTATGTGGAAAGAAATTCTCCAAATCAACCGTCTCAGCTCTTTGCAAAAACTTGGATCCTATGGTAGAAGCCTTTAGAACACGCCCTCTCAAGTGCCATTATCCCTTTCTCATAGTGGATGCCATCTATGTAAAGGTACGGGAAAATGGACGTATACAGTCAAGAGGTTTGTTGATTGCCATTGCCATTAACGAGGAAGGCCATCGTGAAATCACCGGGTTTCAATTAGCCAACAGCGAATCAGAAAGCAGTTGGGGTGAATTCTTCTCTTCCCTTAAAGACCGAGGACTAAAGAATGTTCACCTGGTTACCTTTGATGACCACAAAGGGCTAGTTAACGCTGTTAGAAAACATTTTCAAGGAGCCAGTTGGCAGCGCTGTCAAACCCACTTTTCCAGGAACATGCTGGATCGTACACCGAAAGCACTACAGTCTGAGATTAATGAAGACCTTCGCCAGCTTTATGAGGCTGTTGATCTAGAAAGTGCTCGTAAGATCAGAGACCAGATTATTCAAAGGTACGAAAATGAAGCATCGAAAGCTACAGCTCTTCCAGACGAAGCATTTGATGATATAACAGCTGTTCTTGCACTGCCCCTAAAGTATCGAAAACGGCTTCGTACAACCAACGGTGTGGAAAGACTAAACCAGGAAATTCGCCGTCGAGAACGGGTGCTTCGAATCTTTCCCAATGCGGCATCCGTCATCCGGCTCATGGGTGCCCTATTGATGGATCAGGATGAAAAGTGGCAGACAGGGCGCAAATACTTTGATATGCAGCTGTACTACCAAACGCAGAATAAGGAGTCAAAGCCCAGTACTGCTGCTTAGAACACGTATTTATTCCACGGTCTGTTGACAACGAGCCTCTCATGGTATGTTCTCCGGCATCGGAGCCATCACCCTCGCTATAGAAGGGCTAGGCTTCGATGAAGGGATGATGCCCGGCTATCAGCCTAACATGCCATGCACTCATTATCAACAGCTTTCGCGGCATAAACGCTTATGGCTATTAGCTGATTAGGTACCTTATATCACCATCAGCGAGGTAATTTACACACTAATTTGGACTTGACTTGCAGCGAGTTCATTTTACCCTTGACAAAGCCAAAAAAGGCAATCTTATTATTACCAATAAATTCATACACCATTAAATAAATTGTTCGGTTTAAATATGTCCAAAAAAGTGTTGACATATCACTGCAGACAGTGATAAATGGGTTATAGTTGCATCGCGCCATACTAATGTGTATGGGAATAAGATTACATTTACATTAGAACCTGGTGAATATAAGTGGATTGACTCCAAAATAGATTCTATGCAACAGTCCTTAGCAAATGGGAAAAAAGGCTTCAACCTGCAAGTAGAAGCAGAAGCAGTGGATGCTGTGGCAGCAGAATAACATCCAGATAAGAATATGGTGTTCAGAGACGGACAGGGAAATTATCCCTGTCCGCTTTGTTTTTTCAATATGGCGGCTATTCAGATAGTTGAATATCATCCTTTGGTATGATACTCAACTATCTTTTTTTGTATTGCATTTCATACCGAAGGATGATGCATATCCATTTGTCTGTGAATATGGACACAACCATTATTTGGATATAATTATAAACGACAAGAAGCTTCCAATGATTTCGCTCTTCAACATGAACTGCATCCTATCCATCGACACGGAGGTAGATATGGAATTCAAAGAATTCTTAGAGGTGCTTCGGAAAAGGATAAAAGCCCTTTTCATCACCGCCCTTATTTTCATATTTGCTGGGTGTGGGACAAGCCTGTTTGTGCTGCCGAAGGTTTACGAAGCATCAGCCACCCTTATCGTAAGCAAACCCAGCGAACAGATCATTATCGATGAAATTATAGCGAATCAACGGTTGGTGAAATCCTATAGTCTGATCGCCAAAAGTGAACGCGTACTCAGCCGGGTTATCTCCGAGCTAGGTCTTAATTTTACGACCAAAGAATTACAGCCAAAGGTATCCGTTCATTTGGAGGCTGATACAGAAATTATTCAGATTGCCGTTGAGGACAAAAGTCCTGAACGAGCTCAGAAGATAGCCAACACTCTGGTTCACATATTTCCTAATGAAGTGAAGGAAATATTGAACATGGATAATGTCCAGGTTGTTGATTATGCAACATTGCCCATAAAACCCATCAGGCCCAATCTTGTTCTAAATACGGTTATGTCACTGTTTGCAGGGTTATTTGCAGGTATTTTGATTGTATCACTTCAGAACTACTTTGATAGTACGATTAAGTCCCAGGAGGATATACAAGAACATATGGATATACCGGTTCTGGGGACTATCCCCAAGGCCTCTTGGAAAGGTAAAAGGAAACGCATAAATGAGCTCCTTATGGAATCATACATCCTCTTGGGAGCGAATGCGGATGTTTTTAATCCAGGTAAAGAAATCAAGACTATTCTGGTAACGAGTGAGGAATTTTCGGAAGGGAAGACTTGTACGGCAGTAAATTTGGCAATCTCTCTGGCTAATTTCAATCAAGATGTTTTACTGCTGGATGGCGATTTGAGAAAACCATCCCTGAATGAAATTTTTCTGGAGAAGACAGACAAAATTCTTAAGACATTTTCCACTAGGAATGGACAGCAATATACGATTCGAAGTGTTGTTGATGTGCCGAACTTAGCAGTTATGACCGGTCAATATAAAGGTTTAAATCCTTTATGGACATTCGAATCAGGAGAAATGGAATCATTAATCAAAGAGTTATCAAAGGATTATGACAGGATTATTATCGATTCTCCTCCTGTCTTACTGGTACCGGATCCATTGGTACTTTCAGGTTTTGCTGATGGAGTGCTAATTGTAACAAAATATGGTTCTACCGGCATCGAGCTACTGAAGAAGACTGTTGGGCGCTTGCAAGCAGCGGATGCGATTATTCTTGGAGCAATTATCAATTATGTGCCCATAAAGTTATATAGCAATTTAAAATACTACCGTCACATAAAAAAATCACTGGATAAGCCTGGCAAGAAAAAACCTCTGATGATGTTACCAAGCAACGGCCGGTATATGTCGTCATAATTGGTAGGGAAAGGACCTCTTTGCTATGAGATGATATACAACTCTTCTACAGATATCCTCAACGATTGATCAGAGATATTTAGTGGGGGGAGGATATATGGAGATTCAATTTATAAAGCCGCAGAAATATCGAACCAATCAGCCATATGATTACCAATCCATAGCAGTGAAGGATTCGTGCGTGTATTTAGTTGTTAAACGGTTAATGGATATTTTTATTTCGATTATAGGTATGATCGTTTTATCTCCTGTTTTCATGCTTACTGCCCTTGCCATTAAGGTGGAGTCAAAGGGACCGGTATTATTCAGGCAAGTTCGTACAGGTAAAAACGGAAAAGAGTTTGTGATGTTAAAATTTCGCTCAATGGTAATGAATGCAGAAGAACTTCTTACAAAGCTTAAAACCCTGAATGAGCTTGACGGCCCTGCCTTTAAGATCAAAGATGATCCCCGAGTTACGAGGGTAGGTGAGTTTATCCGGAGAACCAGTATAGAAGAATTGCCCCAATTGTTTAATGTCCTGGTAGGAGATATGAGTATCGTAGGTCCGAGGCCTCCTATTCCCCATGAAGTGGCAGAGTACACGCCTTACCAAATGCAGAGATTGCTTGTTAAACCAGGCATTACCTGTTTATGGCAGATTAGCGGAAGAAGCAATCTAAGTTTTAAAAAGTGGATGGAACTTGATCTGAAATCCATCCAAGAAAGAAGCCTTTGGCTTGATATTAAAATCATGGTAAAGACGATACCGGTCGTATTGAAATCAGACGGCGCTTATTAGGGATTCCCGTGAAAAGGTGTGATACGCTTGGAAAGCTTACGAAACGGTTTGGTGAATATATTGTTAGTTGCCATGTGCTTTGAAGCGTACTTCTTTGTGAAGATAAGTGGATTCGCTGTTACCCCAGTAATCATCATCATTGCATTGATATTTCCCCTTACTCTGATGACATTGGACAGTCTATGGATATCTATGAGCAAGACGAATGTTATATTATTCATTTTTATCATTTATGTGTGCATCAATTTTATTATTGCACAGAATAGCGATATCAAGAGCTTTCTACTCTTTCTGTTCTTTACTACTGCATACATTCTTTCATATCGAAGAGTAGAGGAGTGTGTGTTTAACCGTTTTATCGAAGTATTTAATAAATTCATGCTGACCATGTCAGTTTATGCAATTTATCAATTCATAGCCCGTATTTATCAATTACCCTTTGGGGATATCATCATTCCGGCTCATATGGTGCCAGGATATAATTGGACGAATGAGATTGTGATTGGCGGTCAGTATTTCTGGAGAAGCAATGGTATTTTTCTCGAACCTTCTTTCTTATCTCAATTTATAGCTTTGCCGATCGCATTCACTCTTTTTGACATAAAGCAGATGACAATGAAGGCCATGATACCACTGATGGTTAAAGGCATCAGCCTTTTATTAACCTTTTCGGGTACGGGTATCCTGCTCATGTTTTTTTTCTTACTAATGTACCTGTTTACAAAGGAAGTAAATGCAAAGACGAAAATGAGCATGATTGCCCTAGGATTGGCCGCAATGATGATTGTGATATGTGTTGTAGATATGGGTCCAATCTTTTCATTTTTCTCTGAAAGATTGACAGAGGTAACCAAAAATAGAATGTCGGGTGGTTTGAGGTTTAGCGGTCCTTTTCGTTTATTAAAGGTTGCAATGCATTTGAAGCCTTTAACCGGTTTCGGCTTGGGTAGCAGAGAGTGGTTCAAAATGAATTATGGGGGGTTAATCAATGTACTGCAAACGATTGATTTAACCCTTCCAAGGATAGGGATTGAAATAGGCATAGTTGGGATTGTGTTATTTACGGCATTTCTCATAAGCAGCATTAATCCTGTCAGTTTCCGTAATAAATACTATAGAATCCTCGTTGTATTTATCTTTATCCAATTGTTTAACAGTGAGATGTTCTTGAGTACGATGTATTGGCCCTTCTTAATATTCATGAATTGTGAAATTACCGGAATCCTTTATTCAGTTAAGACATCCCATCAAATTGGTTATCCCCATGGATGCCGTACGCCTGTAAAGAAAACGCAGCTATCTGAAAGTTACTGAATATAAACCAATAAAATACGGGGTGTGCTTATGAAAATTCTCATTATCAGCCAATACTTTTATCCGGAAACAGGTGCTTGTTCGAATAGAATAACGGAATTTACAAAACTGTGGGTCCTTAGTGGCCATCAGGTTTCAGTATTAACATCCTTTCCCAACTATCCTATTGGAAGAATTTATGATGGTTATAGGGAGAAGAAGGATAGTTTTCTCAAAGAGAGTATGGAAGGCGTAGTTATATATAGGGTAAAACCTATTGAAGCACGGATTGATGGGAAGGTGGCCAGACTTAAAAACTATATAGGGTTCATGATGAAGGCTCTATATTATATCAGAAGGTTACCCAGACATGATGTTGTGATCGGGACAATCGGTTCACTGTTTACCGGCATAGTAGGACTTATTGCAGGAAAAATATTAAAAGTCCCTTTCATATTAGAGGTTCGCGACATTATCAGTTTGCAAATAAAAGCAACCGGTTATTCTAACAGGATAATTATGAAGCTAGTGGAAATATTGGAGAATCTCATGATGAAAACCAGTCAGCACATTGTTACCGTGACAGATGGATTCCGTAATGAAATCATAAGAAGAGGTATACCCGGTGAAAAAGTAAGCGTCGTAAAGAATGGGGCGTCCTTTCATCGGAAAGCAGAAATCCTTGATATGCAAGACAAGGATTTCTGCTTACTCCTGAAGACCATTCGTTCAGCTAAAACCAAGGGACGGATGATTCTTAGCTACTGTGGTACTTTGGGCATCTCACAGAATATCCATGAAATGATAAAGTATGTTGAGAAATATAAAGATCAGGTCATTTTCCTCATCATAGGGGATGGAGCCTGCAGGAACAAGTTAATAGAAGAGATTGATAGGTACAAACTATCTCATACGGTATATTATCATCTCAATGTTCCTGAGTCGCATATAGTCTCTCTCCTGCGCTTATCTGATTTCTCTTTTGTAAAATTACTGAACAGTGAGGAATTCGGAAGCTTTATTCTCTCTAAAATATTTCATATCATGAGAGAAAAATGTCTGCCTGTTTTCATCGGCCCCAGGGGTGATGCATGGAACATAGTAAAGCAGATCGATCCACGTTTATGTTTTAACGATGGAATCGACAGGATCATACCGGCCTTTTAAACATCAGTACAAATGATAAGTATAGATTACGTGAAAAAGCCTATCATATCGTGCTGACAAGGTATAACCGAGAAAATCAGGCTAAAAAATATCTTAATCTGATTGAGCAAATTAGCGCGAGGAGGTGGATAAAAGGAAACGTGATGGCGATAGGGAGAATGAATCTTACGAAATAAGATATGAAAAATAAGGAGGCAACAATCGATGAGACTGCTCAATGAGATTTTTAACGATATGCTGGAAAAGGGATATGGCATCTATCCGGTCCATCAGCATATAAAGGCTGCGTTGGATTGGTTGTGCCTGGCCCAAGATATAGGTGAAGACGATGGCATATCTGCCAGATACTCTCTGATTAATGGATGGAGCCATTCATACCCCGAAACGACGGGATATATTATTCCAACTTTTTATGATTGTGCAGAATACTTTAAAAGGCAGGAGTATTCAATTAGAGCAGAAAAAGCGGCCGATTGGCTTACAAATATACAATTTGATAACGGTTCCTTTCCGGGGGGTGTGTATAACAAGAACAAGAAAATGACCCCCAGCGTATTCAATACAGGCCAGATATTGTTCGGCCTGATCAGAAGCTACCGGGAAACAAAAAAGGAAGCCTATCGTTTTGCCTACTTGAAGGCTGCTGATTGGTTGATTTCTGTTCAGGATGCAGATGGATATTGGAGCCTTTATTGCTATAAGAAAGGGATTCATGCTTACAATGCAAGGGTTGCCTGGGCTTTACTCGAGGCCTTTAAACTCGAGAAAGAATTCAAATATCTAAGAAGTGCGGAGTGTTTTTTCAGCTGGCTGCTCAAAAGACAAAGGGCAAATGGATGGTTTGAGAATGCCGGTTTTAAAAAGAAAATGCTTCCATATACCCATACCATTGCATATACCTTGGAAGGGCTCCTGGAATCCGGAGTTATCCTGAAGAATGATCTATATATTGAACGGGCTAAGCTGACAGCAGATGTCTTGAAGGAATTGTACGACAATAATGAATATCTGGCCGGTGCATATGATTCGGAGTGGAACGGCACGAATTACAGCTGCCTGACGGGTAATGCCCAAATATCCATCATTTGGAGCAGGTTGTACCAGTTAACCGGGGAGAAATCCTATGTCCAATCTGTATACAAGATCAATAATCACCTAAAATCCCTGCAAAATATAGAAACAGAGGATCGAAACATCCATGGCGCAGTGAAGGGCTCCTTCCCCATATGGGGAAGGTATATGATATTCAGATATCCTAATTGGGCAGTGAAATTTTTCATAGATGCTTTGCTGCATGAAGAAAAAATTCTTGACAGGAAAAACAAGGTGGTGTGAACTTCAATGGACAAGGGGATTGGATACACCGGACGGATACGATGGGAGGATATATGAAACGCCAAATCAATCCGGCAAAATCTGCAGCAATGATTATGCTGGTGACACTGGGAAGCAAGATGTTGGGCTTTTTAAGGGAGGCGGTAATTGCGGCGAATTATGGGACCGGCATAGAATCAGACGCATATTTTATTGCTCAAACCATTCATTACACCCTGTTCTATAGCATGTTCGCCAGTATAGCCATCGTGTTTATCCCCATCTATACAGAGAGACTGTTGACCGAGGGTGAACATGGCGCAAACCGATTTACAAATAATGTAATCCATACATTGTTACTGTTTTCCATACTGATCTCGGGATTGGTGACCTTATTTGCCAGGCAGATTGTCCTTTTCTTCGCACCCGGTTTTCAAGCAGATTCCCTCAGCTTAACCATTAAAATAATCAAAGTTATGTTCCCTATGCTTGCGGTGACTTGTTTATTTAATCTGTTCAAAGGGATCTTACAAGCCAGACAGTCTTTTCTGGTGCCTGCTTCCACGGGTTATCCCTTCAGTATCATCATTATCCTGGGATGTACTTACTTCTCTTCGCAGTATGGTATCTATGCCCTTGTGGTGTCTACGGTTCTGGGGGAGATATCCCAGCTACTCATCCAACTGCCGGCATTAAAAGGAAAATACAAATATTCTTTCAGCTTACATATCTGCGATAAAGGGCTGCAAAGACTGAGTGTCGTCGTACTTCCTGTCCTCATCGGAACAGCAGTGAGGCAGCTAAACACCCTGGTTGATAGGGCACTGGCATCGAACTTAGGCATGGGAAGTATATCTGCCATTAACTATTCAAATATATTAATAGAATTCGTATTCGGCATTTTTATTGTAGCGATTTCCAATGTTGTCTATCCTATGTTTTCTCAGCTAATCGTAAAAAAGTACTAAGATAAGCTGATTGCCGTGCTTCTACGGACTGTTAGGGTGATTTTAATCTTGGTCCTTCCTTTAACAGTGATGATGATTGTATTGAAGGAAGAGGTCGTAACATTGGTCTTTCAAAGGGGCGCCTTTGATGTCCATGCTACTAGCCTGACATCCTATGCATTGAGTTTCTATTCATTGGGTATGGCAGCTTATGGGATCCGAGAAGTCTTGTACCGGGTATTTTATTCCATGAAGGATACAAGGACACCGGTGTTAAACGGCATCCTGGTTACGGGAATGAATATTGGACTCAACTTCCTCCTTGTAAGGCCCCTTGGAGTGGGAGGGTTGGGATTAGCAACATCCGTTTCGACGATTGTTGGTGATATCCTGCTTTTCATGAGGCTGAAGAAAAAATTAAAATCCTTTTCCTTGAAGGTCACAAGCGTCGAACTAATGAAGATATTCGGATCGATAGCAGGCATGACATGCGTGACCGGCTTAATTCACGCTTGGATCCGCTCAACAGATGTACTGACTCATTTCAGTCTATGTGTCTTTGCCGGCTTGGCGAGCTACATATACTTCATGTGTCTACTGAAGGCAAAGGAATTAAAATGGCTGCTGGATGAGATAAGGAATTTCATTCGGAAGAAAACCAGCAATCAAGGCTATGAGTTGGGCAACTAAGTGTCATGGGAGTGTAATGCAAATGATGGGTGGAGGTAATAGCAAGATGAGAGTTTTAATGATCGATCCGGTTGGAACTCACAGCCCGGCTCAATACACCCATGGCTTATGTTCCGGATTATCCAAGCTTGATGGATACCAAGTGACTCTTTTCACCAACTATTATTATTATCCGTTTTTAAATCGTACAATCTATCCTGTCCAAAATATCTTTTATAGAAGGTCTGAAAATCGAAAAAGAAGCTTGTACAGAAATATCGTAAGGGGAATAGAATACATCATAGCATACATACGCATTCTATTTCTGCTTAAGGACAATCCATTCGATGTGATCCATATCCAATAGTTGCAACTTTACCCATTCGACATCTTCGTATTAAAGCATCTGAAAAGACACTGCAGCTTGTTGGTGTATACAGCCCATAACATTGTCCCCCATGTAGATGGGATGAAACAGGTTAAGGCTCTACAGAGGATCTACTCCTTGCCGGACAGGATAATCATTCATGGAAGCAATATAAGGAACGAATTGGAGCACATTTTTCAAATCCCTCCATATAAGGTGATTATTCAAAAACATGGTGCCAAGGATCCGGAAAACGGAAATAAGGTAGATTATGATATCCGGCTGATCACGTATGATATAAAAAACAAAATAAGAAGCTATGATAAGAGATTCCTATTCATTGGGGACATGCATTATAACAAGGGAATAGACCGGTTGATAAAAGTATGGGCGGAGATCGGAGATGCGAGCTGTTTACTAATAATCGCAGGACAAAAAGTAGGGCGCTACAGGGAACTGGAAGGCTTGGAAGCTCTTATAAGAAGAACGGACAATATCCTGTACATTGATTATTTCATTGAAGACAACTTGCTGAACTTTTTTCTGTCGTCAGTGGATTGTGTCTTGTTGCCCTACAGGCATGCCAGCATGAGCGGGGTTATCTTCTCTGCAGCCCAGTTTAGGAAAACAATATTGTGTACTGATGTCGGCGCTTTATCCGAATATGTTGTGAACGGGGAAACAGGGTTCGTTGTGAGAAATGCAGATGAGAGTCTTAAGAATGCATTATCCGAGCTGATCTACACTGTAAGCAGGGAAGAGCTGCAAAAAATGGGAGAAGCGAATTTTCAGTACATCGACCGTGAGTACAGCTGGGATAAAATTGCTAGGGATTTGTCTGTGGAATGCTATGGGGGAGCAAGCCCGATGGGAGGCGAAAGGAATGCAGGCATTGATACTGGCCGGAGGTTTGGGAACACGATTAAGAAGGGTAGTCAATGACTGCCCAAAGCCTATGGCCTTAGTAAATGGAAAACCGTTTTTACAGTATCTGATTGAGAAGCTGGTGCAACAGGATATCCGGCATATTGTTTTGTGTACTGGATATCTGGGAGAACAGATAGAAGAGTACTTCCAGGACGGAAGCCGATTCAATTGCCGGATTTCTTATTCTCGGGAAAGAGTTTCGTTAGGAACCAGCGGCGCTTTGAAATTAGCGGAACCTTTCATAGAGGAAGATTCATTTCTGCTCTTAAACGGCGACACCTTTCTGGAGCTGGGCTATTTCCATATGTACCGGGAGCATCCGAAAAGGAAAGTCGATTTAACCATTGCCCCTGTCAAGAAGACAGAAGCGAGCAGATATGGCTCTATCAGGATAGACAGGCAGAATCGAGTGGTGGAATTTAAAGAAAAGGACGGGGGAGACCTCACAGATTATATTAACGGTGGGGTGTACATACTGGAAAAACACTTACTCAATCGTATCACTGCCGGCAAAAAGCTTTCCCTGGAGTTGGATATAATCCCAAGTATGTTGGAGGAGCAAATTCTCATCTTTGGCTATAAAGTCAGAGGGCATTTTATAGATATTGGGCTTCCTGAAACCTATATTCAGTTTCAAAGGGATATGTTGGGGAGGTGTTAGCGTTGATCATACAGGCGAAAGCGCCCCTGAGAGTCAGCTTCGGAGGAGGGGGAACGGACGTATCGCCTTATTATAAGGAAAAAGGAGGGATGGTGTTAAGCTCAACCATTAATAAATATGGATATGTCAGTATCATTCCCCGGGATACAATGGATATCACGGTATACTCCCTGGACTACGATATTGTAGCGAAATACAATGCACAAGAGGAGTTGACATATGACGGAAAGCTGGATTTGGTGAAAGCAGTGTTGAAAAACATGCAGATTAATCAGGGTGGAGAATTCTATATTCACAGTGATGCACCCCCGGGCTCCGGTTTAGGTTCTTCGTCTACCATCGTTGTGTCAATGATTGGGGCAATCAAGCATTGGCAAAGGAAAGTCATGGACAATTATTTCGTAGCGGAGATGGCTATACATATTGAACGAAATGATCTGGGCATTGCCGGAGGGCTTCAGGACCAATATGCCGCTACCTTTGGAGGTTTCAATTTTATCGAATTTTACAAGGATGGAACGATTGTCAATCCTCTGAAGATAGACCAGGATATCCCCAATGAATTGGAGTATAATCTGCTGATATGCTATACGGGTGGTATACGGCTATCAGCCAATATTATCGAGGATCAGGTAAGTAATTATCAGAGCCAGAACATGGATGTGGTCTCTGCTATGGATGAGATCAAAGAGATCACAATAGCTATGAAACGTGAGCTTTTAAGGGGCAATTTAAATGATTTTGGTAGCCTTTTACACGAAGGCTGGGAGAATAAAAAAAAGTTGAGCAGCCGAATTAGCAATCCACATATCGACGAGATGTATACAGAAGCTCTAAAATATGGTACTCTTGGTGGCAAGCTGTTAGGAGCAGGCGGAGGAGGGTACCTGTTAATCCATTGCCCCTATACGCAAAAGCACATCGTAGCAGAAAGGTTGGAAAAAATGGGGGGTCAGGTCATAAACTGGGCTTTTGAGTTTAACGGTGTGCAAAGTTGGTGTGTTCGGAACAGAAGGGAGAAGAACGACAGGCCCTATCAGAAAAGAAATACAAGAAAGATTACAGCTTAAAGGATTGATGAACTGAAATGAAAAAGAAAGCTGTTTTCTTGGATAGGGATGGAACCATCAATATTGAAAAAAAAACCTGTATCGTGTCCAGGACTTTGAGTTCACATATAAGGCGAAAGAAGCCATTCTGCTATTAGATAACAAAGGATATAAAGTAATTATGGTGACCAATCAGGCGGGTATTGCAAGGGGATATTATCAGGAATGGGATGTAAAGAAACTGCATCAATGGATCAACGACACTTTGACTCAGATCGGAGCCAGGATTGATGGATTCTATTATTGCCCTCATCACCCTACAGAAGGGATCAAGGGTTATAAACGCAGGTGTGATTGTAGAAAGCCCTCGCCAGGATTATACAGGCAAGCCATCCATGACTTTAATATCGATTGTTCTAAATCTTATGTCGTAGGCGATAAATTATCAGACTTGATCCCCGGAAAGCAATTGGGATGCACAACCATATTGACGCTGACAGGATATGGCAGAAGCTTTGCCGATTGTTCTCAAACGTATATCGATTACATAGCCGCCAATTTATATGAGGCAGCTAAATACTATATTCCATGAAGTATGAAAGCATCGATAGCATGAAGCGTATAAAGGGATATCATCGGAGGGGGAGTAAAAACATGAAAGAAGTATGTATTCTTGGGATGGGTTATATAGGTTTGCCCACGGCAGCGATGTTTGCCTCCAATGGAATAAAAGTAAAGGGCGTTGATGTAAATGAGAAGGTGCGTGAAACAATCAACCGGGGAAAAACTCCCATAGAAGCGCCGTATTTAGACAGCCTTGTTCAGGAAGCAGTGAGCATGGGGATGTTATCCGTGGCTGCAGAAATACCCAAATGCAGTTCCTTTATCATTGCCGTTCCTACTCCCATCACAAAAGAAAAGAAGGCGGATCTTAGCTACGTGAAAGCAGCCGGAGAGCAGATTGCAGTTGTTTTGGAAAAGGGCAATCTGGTGATTCTCGAATCCACTGTTACTCCGGGATGTACAGAAGGTGTCCTGGTTCCCATTCTCGAAAAAAGTGGACTGAGGGAGGGAAAAGACTTTTATGTAGCCCATTGCCCCGAAAGGGTTCTTCCCGGGAAGATTATACATGAGCTTCAATACAACAACAGGATCATTGGAGGGATCAGCCCGGAATCAGCAGAAAAAGCCCGTGATTTATATGCTGCCTTTGTGAAAGGTGACATGATCTTAACAGATGCCAAGACAGCTGAATTATGTAAACTGATGGAAAATACCTATCGGGATGTGAACATTGCATTGGCCAATGAATTGGCCAGGATTTGTGAACAGCTTGGTGTCAATGTCTGGAATGTCATTTAATATGCCAACCGGCACCCCAGGGTTCACCTCCGCTATCCGGGTCCCGGAGTAGAGGGGCATTGTTTGGCTGTAGATCCATGGTTTATTGTCGAGGCAGCGCCGGATACATCCCGAATCATTGAATTGGCCAGAAGGATAAACGATTCAATGCCCATGTATATATGAAAAAGTCAAAGCTATACTGCCCGGTGGTGGAAAGATTGTGATATTGGGCTGTACCTACAAAGCAGATGTAAGTGATGTTCGGGAGAGTCCCATTATGGAATTGGCGGATATTCTAAAAAAGGATGCCAGATATATAGTCGGGATCATCGATCCATATATAAAACAGTTTAACAATGATATATATGAAGCTGCCCTGAACAGTGATTTGCTTATTCCGGGAGTAAACCATGCACAATTTAGAAAGATCGATTTTCAGATTCTTTCCAGGGTTATGCGGGGCAACAATATTTTGGATACACGTAATTATCTAAACAAAAGGGAAATTGTCAAAAACGGTCTGAACTATTATTTGTTGGGAGATGCCGGACATACATTAGATGATCCTGTCAATGAGGTGGCCGTGACAAATAAAACAAGTTCTCATGCAGTTCACGTGTAATTGGAGGATGAAACTTTGAGGATACATTCTAGACAGTTTATCATCGGACCGAAACCTGTGGAAGTGGATGAAAGTTGGTCTGTGATGAAATTGGAACGTAATATTTACCTGTCTTGCTGTAAAAACCTGCCTATGTCATGTACAAAAGATATGGAGGGAGAGTCCTGGTACATCCTTGGCTTGGCAGTGCAGACAGCCCCGGGAAGACCGGACCCTGTTACAGAGATATCTCGTTCTCTCACAAAAAAGGTCTGCAATTTGTACGGGGGCTGGGCCGGAAGATGGATATTGATCGGCAATGGTGAAATACACATGGATGCTACCGACCTTCTTGGTTGTTACTATCTATTAGAAAAGAATACGAAATCAACCCCGGTGATCTGGATATCCAGTAGCCCGATGTTGTTGCGGAATATATCCACGTATCGTAATGATATGAAAACGTGGGGGGCTATTTTTTATGCTGGGCTTAACTGGTATCCCCTTCCATTGTCCCGATTTGAAGGAATTCAAAAGCTGCTTCCAAGCCAAATAATAAGGTGTGCGGATCCCAAAAAGATGATTATTCCCCGCCCTTTAGTACCGGGAATAAAAGAATTAAGCGATTTAACTTGCGAGCAGAAACCAAAAATGTTGGAGAATAGGTTGGTTGCTGCAGTTCAACAAGCCGCACGCCTCTATAAGACAATATGGTTGCCTTTGACTGCTGGATATGACTCAAGGTTGTTCCTTGCCATTGTCAAGGAATCAGGTGTGGAAGCCAAAGCTTTTACTCAGAAGCATATACGGATATCGGGTGCTGATAAGGAGCTTCCTCCCTGCCTTGCTAAAGAAGTTGGAATCAAGCATTTCTGGATTGCTGAAAAAGGTTTTTCGAGGAGATATTTAAAAACCTATGACGAGCATACGGGAAAGCATGCAATGGATAGAGACCGTTACCTGTTTTCCCATAAGCAGTGGGATGGATTTCGGAAGGATGATTTAATTTTACGGGGTGGGATTTTTGAAGTGGGAAGATGCTGCTATTGGGATCGCTTTCATGCATATCCGATTGCCACCCCGAATGAAATACTGGATGGTCTCTATGGATTGTATAAAGGAAAAAATATCCCCATGTGATGGCATTAAGCCAGTGGATTCAATGGATGAGTCAGACCGCCGATCATTGGCTGGACTGGCGGGATCGGTTCTTTATCGAACAGATTGCCGCCGGATGGTTGAGTGCCATAGAGCAGTCTCTCGATTTAACAGCTTGTGAAAGATTCTATCCTGCCAACGCACGGGATACAATTTCGATTCTATTAAGTATCCCGGCAGACAAAAGATTTGTTTTCAGCCATCACACTGATATCATAAATCTTTTAGCTCCGGAGTTGCTGAAATATCCCTTTAATCCCCCGGACCGTTTTGTATCCTGCGTAGTGAAGAGGATCATACAATTTTATTCCCTGCCGCTTCACGGAAAATATGAGCTTCTAAAATCCATGATCAAGAGAGCAACGAGCCAAAAATTCCGGCAATTCCTCGACCTTCAGGAGGAAATAAGGTTATAAATGATTTTTATTAGGAGGATGGTAGGAGAAAGGAGAGGATAAAATGTTGAAGGTCATGCCGATATTCGGTACAAGACCGGAAGCCATCAAAATGGCACCTTTGATAAAGGAGCTGGAAAGCAATGAGTTTTTGGATACAAGAGTTGTTGTAACAGCTCAGCATCGGGAGATGCTGGATCAAGTATTAGACTTGTTTCATATCCAGCCGGCATATGACCTTGATATAATGGAGGATGGCCAGACCCTGATCGATGCTACTTACAAGATTCTACATGGAATGAAAGAAATCCTTGAAAAGGAAAAGCACGATATGGTCTTGGTTCACGGTGATATCGTGACAACTTTTGCAGGCAGCCTGGCGGCCTTCTTTTATCAAATTCCTATAGGCCATGTGGAAGCTGGACTACGCAGCTATAATAAATTCTCGCCGTACCCTGAAGAAATGAATCGCAAACTTACCGGCAGTTTAACTGATCTGCATTTCGCTCCCACTATGAGAGCCAAGCAGAATCTTATAAATGAAGGTATTCCAGGTAGTCAGATTTTTGTAACGGGCAATACTGTCATTGATTCGATCAGATATGTCCTGGAGGATAGCTATCAATTCCAGGATGAGTTGGATAGCGTTGATTTCGGGAGGAAAAGGGTGATTCTGGTTACGGCTCACCGCAGGGAAAATTGGGGAGAACCGATGAGGAATATTTTCACCGCTGTAAAGAAACTCGCTGAATTGAACGCTGATATTGAGTTTATTTTTTCGATGCATAAGAACCCGAAGGTGAGGAGAATGGCGTACGAAATACTGGGGAATGCACCAAGGGTACATTTGATTGAACCCCTGGATTATAAACCCTTCGTCAATCTATTGCATAAATGCTATTTTGTCATGACTGACTCGGGCGGAATTCAAGAGGAGGCTCCCAGTTTAGGAAAACCGGTTCTGCTTTTACGGGATACCACGGAGAGACCGGAGGCTGTTGATGCCGGTACGGTGAGACTGGTCGGATGTAATTGCGAACGGATCGTAAAGGAAGCGAACCTGTTGCTTCAGAATCATCTTGAATACAGAATAATGGCCAATGCTGTGAATCCATATGGGGATGGAAAAGCATCCCAGAGAATAGTTTCCTCTATTTTGAAATACTTTGGTATGAGAGACTCATCCGTCTAATCCCCAATCAGACTTCAGGATTTTTTTAAGCATCTCGAATTGTGTCTTGCCGATTTTATCCTCTATTTTTTCTTCCATGGCTGCCTTTAGAGAGATGTTTTTTATATAGCATCTTTCTCCTAATGCAGTTAATTGCAGGCATTTTTCTTTTTTATTGTTGATAGATTTATTCACTTCAACCAAGCTTTTTTCTTTCAAGCTTTTTATAATTTTATGAACTGCCTGTCTTGAGATATTTCCATGTTTAGCGATATGGGATACAGTCGGAAGTTTGTTGTATATTTTGGATATAACTGACCATTCGGAATTCGATATGGGTATTTCACTGCTGTTATTCCAGGCTTGCTCAGCGATTTTGCACAACTGGATATGACGCTCACTAATTAAGTCGAATAAATCCAAATTATCGAACTTAGAATGCACGAGTTTCCACTCCAATCGTTTTTTCTAACAGTATACTGAAATCGCCTGGAGTTGTCAACCAGGTTGACGATTTATGTATAATGCTGTAAAATATAAATAAGAACAAGGTTGACAATTTTGAGTAAGGAGTAAATTAAATGTTTAATGTTGGAGATCGAATCATCTATGCCTCACAAGGTATTTGCCAGATTGATGAAATATGTGAAAAAACCGTTTTGGGTGTTACAAGGGATTATTATGTGTTGCATCCACTGGATAACCCAAGTTTGAAGATCAGTATTCCGGTAGACAATGACATCATGAACAAACTTGTTGATAAGAAAGAAGCGGAGGAAATCATAGAATCCTTTAAAGGCCCGGGTGTAAGATGGATAGAGAAAAGCAGTCAGCGAATTCAAGTCTATGACGGAATAATCAAGAAAGGAGATCGTAGAGAAATTTCTCAGGTAGCAAATACTTTAATGAGGGAAAAAATAAAGGCAGAAAAAGTGATAAGAAGTTCCCCGAAAAGGACAGAGAGCTTTTAGATTTTATTCAGAATATTCTATTTTCAGAGATAGCCATATCATTGAATACAAGCTTTGAAGCAGTGCATAAAAGAGTACTTGATTTGATCAAAGCAAATGAGTAAACTTAAGAAAGGGGAAGGATATAGCGAAGCCTATACTTGCCGGATATAAGTGAATTTCCTGATTGCGACGAATTGACACGGAAAGGACTGATTCCAATGGTTGACGTACCTTATTTACGCATCAGGGGAGCGCGTGAGCATAACCTGAAGAATATTGACATAGATATTCCCAAGAATAAAATGGTCGTACTGACCGGACTGAGTGGATCAGGGAAATCCTCCCTTGCCTTTGATACGATCTATGCTGATGGACAGAGACGATATTTGGAGTCTCTGTCTTCTTATGCAAGGCAGTTTATAGGACAAATGAAGAAACCTGATGTGACCAGCATTGAGGGGCTTTCTCCGGCCATTTCGATATCCCAGAAATCAACAAGTCATAATCCACGGTCGACAGTAGGAACGGTTACGGAGATTTACGATTACCTACGTCTTTTATATGCGAGAATTGGTATTCCCCATTGCACGGAATGTGGCAGAGAGATCAGCAAACAATCGTTGGACCAAATCGTTGATCAAATTATGACATTGTCTGAAGGTACAAGAATCATGCTACTTGCACCGGTGGTCAGGGGAAGGAAGGGTAGCCATCAGAACATACTGAAGCAAATGAAAAGGAGCGGTTATGTACGAGCCTATGTGGATGGAACCCTGTATGATTTAGCTGAAGAGATCGTTCTGGATAAGAATCAGAAACACAATATAGAGATTGTTGTGGATCGGTTGGTGATAAGGACCGGGATAGAGGCTCGACTTACGGACTCATTGGAGAGTGCCTTTAAACTGTCAGATGGGTTCATTTTTGTGGAAGTAATTGGAGGAGAAAGGCTGATGTTCAGCCAAAACTTAGCTTGCCCGGATTGTGGCATCAGTATCGGAGAAATTGAGCCTAGGAGTTTTTCCTTCAACAGTCCGTTCGGAGCATGTCCCGAATGTTATGGCCTTGGCCATAAGATGGAATTTGATGAGGATCTGATGATACCGGACAAAAGTCTGAGTATTGATGAAGGTGCCATTGCGGTTCGTGGCTGGCGGTCCAGCGAAGATAAGGGAAGCTATACCAGAGCCGTACTTGAAGCCCTTGCAAAGGAATTTCGTTTTTCTTTGAGTGTTCCTTTTGAATCCTATCCGAAGGAAATCCGTGATCTTTTACTTTTTGGCACAGACAAATCTGTTAAGGTACATTACAAGGGCGAGCGAGGAGAAGGAGTATATGACGTCGTTTTTAAAGGGATCATCAATAGCGTTGAGCGACGTTATAGAGAAACTTCCAACCCCATTAAGAAAGCAGAGTATGAAACATTCATGCGGACGATTCCCTGTAAGGTTTGTAAAGGACAGAGACTAAAGAAAGAATCATTGGCTGTAACGGTTGCAGGCAAAAATATTTACGAAATCACTGATCTTTCTATAGGGGACATGCATGCATTTTTGAATGAGATAAAGTTCAGCGAATTCCAAACGAAAATTGCTAAACAGATTTTGAGGGAGATCCGGTCAAGAGTAGGATTTTTGATAGATGTCGGTTTAGATTATCTAAAACTGTCAAGGGCAGCTGGTACGTTATCAGGAGGAGAGCTTCAGCGTATCCGCCTTGCTACGCAGATTGGTTCAGGATTAGTAGGGGTAGACTATATTTTGGACGAACCCAGTATTGGACTCCATCAAAGGGATAACGAGAAACTGTTGAATGCTTTGAGGCAGCTGAGAGACCTGGGCAATACTGTCTTGGTAGTGGAGCATGATGAGGAAACCATGCTTGCTGCAGACTACATCATTGATATTGGCCCGGAGGCCGGGGTGCATGGCGGTGAAGTGGTTGTATGTGGTAGTGCGGAGGATCTCAAAAAAAAACCGTAAATCCATTACCGGGGCTTATCTAAGTGGCAGATTATCCATCCCAGTTCCTGATAAAAGGAGGTCTCCGACCGGATACTTAAAGGTTTTTGGTGCAAAAGAGAACAATTTGAAGAATATAGATGTGCTTTTTCCCTTAGGTGTGTTCACCTGTGTAACGGGCGTATCAGGCTCCGGTAAAAGCTCCCTGGTAAATGAGATTTTATACAAGGCGCTGGCAAAAGAATTGAATCGTGCCAGAACTTTTCCAGGAAAATATGAAAGAATAGAAGGGATGGAACAGCTGGATAAGATTATCAATATAGACCAGAGCCCCATCGGAAGAACTCCACGTTCCAACCCGGCTACCTATATAGGCTTATTTGATTTGATTCGCGACTTGTTTGCTTCTACCCCGGCTGCCAAGGCAAGGGGATATAAAAAGGGAAGGTTCAGTTTTAATGTTCGGGGAGGCCGCTGTGAAGCATGCAAAGGGGGCGGTATCATCAAGGTAGAGATGCAGTTTCTTCCGGATGTGTATGTTCCCTGCGATGTCTGCCATGGAAAACGCTATAACCGTGAGACACTGGAAGTGCGATATAAGGGTAAAAATATCTATGATATATTGAAGATGACTGTAGAGGAAGCCTTAGACTTCTTTGAAAATTTTCCAGCGATTCATAGAAAAATCAAAACCCTTTATGATGTCGGACTGTCATATATTCAATTGGGACAGCCTGCCACTACCTTGTCGGGTGGAGAAGCCCAGCGGGTAAAGCTTGCAGCGGAACTAAGCAGAAGGAGTACTGGTAAAACCATATACCTTCTGGATGAACCAACGACGGGGCTACATTTCGCGGATGTTCACAAGCTGATCGATATTTTAGAAATACTGGTAGAAGACGGCAACACGGTTATTGTGATAGAACATAATCTGGATGTGGTCAAGAGTGCTGATTATATTATCGATATGGGGCCGGAAGGTGGAGATGCAGGAGGGACAATAGTTGCCCAGGGAACACCGGAGGAAATCGCTGCAAATCCAAATTCTTATACCGGGAAATATCTTAAAAAGTATCTATACAAATAAAAATCCGATGTAATGAATAATGGCAAGCAGTTCATATTGAGAAATAATAGCTGCTTGCCATTTCTTTCTAATTGTGGGCAAAAGCCCGGTTCATGTCTTGCAATAATGCCTTCAATACTCTATCAATTTTAGCAGTCTCCTGACATGCAAGCCATTGCTGGGGAATCAGAATATGGTGGTCGGGGTGAAGTGTCAAATAGCCGTAGATGATCTGGGCCTCATCGATCTCATCTTTTTTCATTGTCAAAGGCGAAGGATCCATGTTATCCCTAAAACAATCCATAACATGCGCACGGATCCTTGAACCCAGTTTATTGATGTCCATCTCATCAAGGATATACTTTTCCTTAAAGAGGATTTTGCATCTTCTAATGAGAAACAGCTTCACCGTACCTGGGCCAACACGGTCCATCAGGACAATGTTATGGCTATTCCGGGTAAAACGGATCACCTTTTCTCTATTTAAAAGGGAATGAATGGCATGAATATAATCTCTATACCTGGCTGCAGTCTCAAAATCCAGCGCCTCGGATGCATGTATCATTGTCCTTCTCATTTCTTCAAGCATTGTGGAGTCAGTATGATCGAGCAAAGCCGCGATTTCCTCCATTATACTTCTGTAGGATGCAGCTGCAGGTCCTCCAAGACACATACCAATACATGTCCCCAGAGAATAGTTCAGGCAAGGAGTTTTTCTTTTCACGATATAGCTGCAGGGAATTCTATAGTATTCTTTTATGCCTTGAAGGGCCTTTTCAACGGTATTTTTATTACTATATGGTCCCCAGTATCGGTTTCCATCACGATCATCCGGGGTATTGACAAGATCGATATGGGGGTAGATCGGATCCTTTGTTAACCTGATATATGAGTAGGATAGAGGGCTTTTCATTTTTCTGTTGTAGATTGGTTTTATATCCTTAATCATTTTACATTCAAGCATGAAAGCTTCGAATTCTGTATCTGTTTCAATACATCCAAAATCCGCAATATGCTCTATTAATTTTTGAACCTTATGCGAATGGTTCCTTGAATCTTGAAAATAGGATTGAACCCTTTTCTTAAGGTTTTTGGCTTTTCCTACATAAATAATATTATTATAGGAATCCTTCATGAGATAAATTCCGGGGGACGGGGTGAGTTTTTTTACTTTTTTGTTCAAATCTATATTCACATTGATCTTCCTTCATCAAAGGCTGGTTATTTTATATTAACATAAAAAAGAACTACTTAATCATTATTTTTGGTTTCTTTTCATTTGATATGGGTTAATTAAGTATATAGGGCGAACATGTCGAAGTAGGATAGTTCTGTATACGGGGTCTGTATATGGAATGTAATTTTCGCATAAATTACCAGGCATATCTATAAAGACTTCCATTTTGAAGACAGCCTGGAGAAATATATAACATTATGAGTATTATGGAGGGATATGCATGTTCCGTCTGGAAGAGAAGGAAAATTTGTTTTCATGGGATGAGTTGGGGGATATTGAGGTAGGCAGGCCGAACTTGGGGCTAACGGTTCCTGTTTCTCAGTATAGGCTGCTACAATATGCGATACGCCATGTTCTGTCTATGGAATTTGACAGGGATTTTGCTGATCGAATTCTTTATCAGGCAGGCAAACTGGTTGGCGGGAAATTTTGCAGGGAAATGCTGAATGTGGAATTAGACCCAGCCGGTTTTTTTCAGAATTGAAAGAAGCCTTGCCGGATCAAAAAATAGGCATTTTGAGAATAGAGAAAATGGATTTGGATGAGATGGAATTTTTGCTTACAGTTGCGGAAGATTTGGATTGTTCCGGATTGCCTTTGGCAGAGGAAGTTGTATGCAATTTTGATGAAGGTTTTATAGCCGGCATTATGAAGGTATATACGGGAAAAGAATTTAGTGTAAAGGAAATTGATTGTTGGGGAACCGGGGACAGGGTTTGTCGTTTCCTTGTCAATAATCCGAAATGAATGCAAAAACTCTGATAGAAACGGGTGTGACATCGGTGGACAAAAATGAAAAGCAGCTTATTGATCATGTATCAACAGTTCTGCTCCATATGCTCCGGGGGAAAAGGCTGAGCCAATACAGTATGATAAATATCCGGAATCCATGGAGCGTTTGGTCAAAATAGTTAATGAAATGATGTATTCCATATCTGAAATATGGGATTTCATACTGCCACTGTCCAAAGGTGTGTTGAACATCGAGCCACCCAAAGCAAGCAATGTCCTCGCATCTCCTTTCAAAGAACTGCACTCGCAGCTTAGAAATTTGGTGTGGCAGGTTTAACAGGTAGCAAAAGGTGATTATAAACAACGGGTCGTATTTATGGGCGAATTTTCCAGTGCCTTTAACAGCATGGTGGAGGCTTTAGAGGAAAAGGAACAGCTGGTCAAGGAGAACATCCGATATCTGGAAAACGAAGCCAAAAGACTCAGGGAAAGTGAAGCCTGTTATGCTTCTGCGGTTAAGAACTCACCTGAGGGGATATACATTTTTGACCCCCTTACCATGGGAGTTATAGAATCGAACCAACAATTTAATGCCATGATGGGTTATTGTAAAGAGGAAATGACGGAGCTGACTGTGTATGATTTCTATGAAGACCCGTCAATCGCCCAAGAAGACCTTGAAAATATCTTGAGAAAAAGTCTGCACAGCATCAGTAATCGACAATATCGCTTAAAAAACGGTGAATACATTGAAGTAGATATCCATTCATGCTGGTCCATAAGCGGTCAAAACAATGTGGTCATTGTCAGTGTTCAGGATGTGACTGAACGCAACAAAGCCCAGGAAATTGGAGCGAAATACAAGGTTTTATTGGAAAACGCCCGGGATATCATTTTATTTGCCAATCTAGACGGGGGAATTATTGAAGCGAATAAAGCTGCTGAGGATGCCTATGGTTATAGTCGAGAGGAGCTGCTCAGTTTAAGCATTTATGATCTCCATAATGAAAATGACAGGCTGCTCATTGAACAATATATGATGGAAGCAAGATTAGGCGGCGGAATTACCTTCGAGACAACAAATATTCGGAAAGACGGCAGCTCATTCCCTGTAGAGGTGAGTTCCCAAAGCGTTGTGGTCGGTGATCAGCTTATTTTTGGACAGGTCATAAGGGATATAAGCGATCGAAAGCGTATCGAAGAAAATCTGCATTATCTTGCTTCCCATGATGCTTTGACCAAGATACCCAATAGGCGTGTCCTTGAAGAGGCCTATATGGAAAGATTTGTACCGGTCGGTCAAAACAGGATGGGTGCATTGCTTTTGATTGATGTGGACAATTTTAAGTTCATCAATGACACTTTTGGTCACAGCACAGGGGATATGGTATTAGTAGAGCTGGTTTCAATCCTGAAAGAAAATTTGAGGGAAGAAGACCTCTTGGCACGATTGGGCGGAGACGAATTTTGTGTTCTGCTTGATGAAGTGACAGCCAATGAAGCAAACGGAGTCGCTGAAAAACTAAGGCGTGCTGTTGAAGAGGCAGAATTTTTTCCTGATGAATACAAAATCCCTATAAAATACACCATTAGTATAGGGGTGGCACCCATACATCATGGTGCTCTCGAATTTCGTCAGCTTATTTCACGTGCAGACTATGCATTATATCAAGCAAAAGAGCGGTGACGTAATCGTGTATGCTCCATATCCAACGAACAGGTGGACGCGAATCTGCTGGTTGAGACCAACAACTTGACGCATTTGATTCAGCATGCCTTAGAGTCAGAAGGGATTGTTCTGCATTATCAGCCAATTATGAACATTACAACCGGTGAAATCATTCATTACGAAGCATTAATGAGAATCGTGACCCAAAACGGTGAACTGGTTTACCCAAGGAAAATAATCCCTATCGCTGAGCGGTTTGGACTCATGACTCAAATCGATAGAAGGGTTATGGAATTATCCTTTGAAGCCTTGGGAAAATACCCAGACTTAAAGTTGTTTGTAAACTTATCCGGAGCAAGCATAGGAAATGACGAGCTGCTTTCCTTTATTGAAGAAAACATACTCATAAGGGGTGTTGAAGCCTCACGCCTTGGCTTCGAAATTACAGAAACCATTGCAGTGAAGGATTTTGTCCGAGCTGATCGTTGGATAAGACAACTCAGAAAGAAAGGATGCAGGTTTGCGCTGGATGATTTTGGGATAGGCTTTTCATCCTTCTCATATTTGCAATACCTTTCAGTAGATTATGTAAAAATTGATGGGAGCTATGTCCATGATCTGGATAGAAACTACAAAAACAGAGCATTGGTGCAAGCAATGAACACGGTAGCTCGATCCCTTGGTAAGGAAGTTATCGCTGAGTTCGTTGAGAACGAATCAATTCTGCGCATTCTGGAGGGGGACAAAATAAACCATGCCCAAGGCAACTTTGTAGGAGAGCCTGCCCCTGTACCCCAATCAAGTGTTGTTCTAGACTTATCCAGAAACTAATAGAAGTCGCTCAAACCAAAGGAAGATTCATTGCTGAATCTTCCCTTTATTAAACACTATTGAACGGTGCTATTTAAGTATGCCGATATTCCATTTATCCATCCTGTAAAGGTCATAATTCCCATGAGGATCAGGATAATACCTCCCGCTTTAACGGTATATTTCATAAGCTTCCGATGCTTGTCTAAAAAGTTCAGTACTTGAGTTGTAAACAAGCCCAGCAAAAGAAAAGGGATAACAAAGCCGATGGCATATACCAATACCAACCCATTTCCTATCAGGGAGGTCCTGGCACTGGAGGCAAGGATTAATACAGATGAAAGGGCCGGCCCGACACAGGGTGTCCAGGCAAAGCTGAAGGTAAAGCCCATAACAAAGGCCACCATTGGATTTGCCTGTTTTTCCATGATATTATAATAGATCTTTCGTTCATGATTAAGAAACTTCAGGTCGAAAATACCGAGCTGAAACAATCCTAAGAGTATAATAAGGATGCCGGCTATTCGGCTAAATAATACTTGATTACTGTGAAAAAACTTCCCGATAGCAGTGAAGGATAACCCTAAAATGAAGAATGCAAAGGAAATGCCCAGTACAAAGCATATGGTATGCAAAAAGACCTTGCGTTTATTGTAGATGATCTTGCCATCCTTACCGATATCATCCGTATTACCTGCCAAGTATCCCATATACACAGGGATTAGAGGAATGACGCAGGGTGAAAAAAAGGAGAGAAGTCCTTCCGACAGTACGAAAAAGAAACTGATACTCTCGGTAGGAATGAAAGAACTCATCGTGCACTCACCTCATTAAAACCTTTAGCCAATATTACCATATAGGCTTTACAATAACAAGTAGATTCTTCATTCTGATCTGACTTGGGGATGTCGCCTACGATGTGTTTGGCTGCTAGACAGCAGTTAAAGAATGGTTGCCAGCGTCTATTAGTGGTCGTTATAAAGTCGTTATAAATTTGACTGTATAAGTCAAGTCCATATTAGTGTGAAAATTTACTCGGTAACACTTTAATCAGTTTGTTGTTAAGGGCTGCTCACTTTTTCAGTATCACAAACCGTGAGCTTTTATGCCGCGAAAGCCTGGTTGAACAGTGAGAGGCCGCATGGTAGGCTAAAAGCCTGGTAGCACCCAAACACGGGACAACCTTTATGGCAATACTCGGCAGCTTTAAATCACCCATTAGGACCAGGTAGGCAGTTGTGAACAGGGGCTGCCTGTGGTGCCAGAAGCCATGCGGCTAGAGGCTCACTGTCAACCAGGACCGTGGAATAAATGCGACTCTAAACAGCAAACGTATCTTTTGAATCTTTTTTCATAGCCTGGTAATACAGATCCATCTCAAAGTATTTACGCCCTGTCTGCCATTTTTCGCTTTGTTCCATCAGCAGGGCACCCATGAGCCGGATCACTGATGCCTCGTTAGGGACAATACGTATAACCCGTCCACGACGCCGGATTTCCTGGTTAAGCCGTTCTACCCCATTGGTTGTACGCAGTCTTTTGCGGTATTTGAGTGGCATGATTAAAACGGCGGTTATATCGTCAAAGGCTTCATCCAGTAAGGATGTTGTTCTAGGCGCTTTGGATTCATATGTGGCAATAATCTGATCCCGGACACCTTTGGCGCTTTCCAGGTCTACGGCTTCGTAAAGTTGGCGCAGGTCTTCCTTCATTTCGACCTGCAGCGCTTTGGGTGTCTGATCCAGCATCTTCCTTGAAAAGTGGGTTTGACACCTTTGCCAAGTGGTTCCCTGAAATTGTTTCTGAATGGCATTCACCAGGCCTTTATGGTTGTCGGAAGTCACCAGGTGCACATCCTTCAGCCCTCGCTCTTTTAATGATTCAAAAAAATCGCTCCAGCTGCTTTCCGATTCGCTATTGGCCACTTGAAAGCCGATAACTTCCCGATTTCCTTTTTCGTTGACACCGATAGCGACAAGTAAGCCTCTGGATTGTACCCTGTTATTAATGCACGCTTTGAGATAAAGGGCATCGACTATCAAAAACGGATAGTGGCTTTCCAGCGGTCTTGTTCGAAAGTCATGAACCAAGGGATCCAGTCTCTGACAAAGAGCTGAAACTGTTGATTTAGAAAACTTCTTGCCACAGAGTTCTTCGGTGATGGTTTCTACTTTCCGAGTAGAGACGCCATTAACCACCATTTCCATCATGGCCAGCACCAGTGCCTGTTCGCTCCGCTGGTAACGTTCAAAAAGTTCGGTGCTGAATTCGCCGTTTCGGTGGCGAGGAATGCGTAAGGTCAGTGTTCCAACCCGGGTCACCAGTTCACGCTTATAGCTGCCATTACGGTATGCTCTTCGCTGATCGGTTCTCTCATACGGTTCAGCACATAGCTGTTCAGTGGACTGGCCTCGAAGGATCTCATTAAAGATCTTTTCTAGCAATTTTGCTACGGCTACATCTCGTCCGTTGCTTATAAAAAGTCCGTGCAATTCTTCTTCGGTTAGGGTAATATTAAACTGAGCCATGGATTTCATCCTCCTCGGTTTGGTATTTGCTTATCACTTATATTCTAACCGAGGATATGAGTTTGTGGCTCATTTTCTTTTTACACAATTATAAGGGCTTAATCTAAAAACACTTACAGTAGATATATGTAGCTCAGATTTTCCATATTCATAAGGGATGGAGATATAATGGGGAAGACACTATTATCTATTGATTGGGATTATTTTATTTTTTCAAGGAGTCAGAAAGGCTTATCATGTATTGAAAACGACAGAAACGTGATAGACTTATGGTATAAGCGATATATTGAGTCAAAAAGATACGGGAGAAGTATACAGAAGCTCTATAGTTTGTCTTCGGATCTGGATCGTTTCTGGGAAAACATCCGGAGGCATTTCAATTTTGATCAAGATGTAAATGTATATGTATCAGATTCTCATGTATTATCCTATCATATAGCTAAGAAAAGCGGCTGTAGAGAAGTTTATCTTTTCGATGCCCATGCCGACTTGGGTTATGGAGACCCTTTATCCCTTGATTTTGAAGTCAACTGTGCCAACTGGCTGGGTAAGCTCTTCAAGGAAAGACATATCGATAAAGCCCATATCATTTATAGTCCATTTACAGATGAAAAACCGGAATACTTTCGCTGGATAAATAGATGCTATCAGGTTTTTTATCCGGCATCACAGGAGCTGGATCAAGGGATAAAGGTATCAGTCATTCATGTCTCTAGATCGGGTGCCTGGACTCCACCGTGGTTTGATAAAAACTTTACAGACTTTGTGAATGGATTAGGTATTCCTTATAAAACAATCGCATGTCGACCTAGAAAGTGGAACACAGAAAACATCAGCTTTTCCGATCAAATTCACTATATGATGTCTTGAAATTTACAGCCTCCTCTGCACCGGAATTCCCAACTATTCCCAAATGAGATACAATAGAATAAATACAAATTGACAAAAGGGGATGGATGAATTACTATTAACTAGAAAACTAGTAAATTAGTAATCTAGTAATAGAAAGAGAGGATGGAAGTCATATGAAGATCCCTACCACATTGAAGCATAAACCTGTGATCGTATCGGAAAACTATGAAAACGTTGATGGAAGATATGCCTATCAGACGGATGCAAAAGGCCTTTCATTGGGATTAGCCCAATGGAATGATCGCGGTAAGGTTGATATATCAGCCAAAGTATGGAGATATACTGGCGCAAAGTGGTCCAGACAATCTGAAGAACTGCCTCTTCACCGGGTTTTGGATCTTGCAATACTTGTTTGTAGGGTACAACAATATTTTCAGGAAGCTTATCGATATGAGAAGTTATACGATTCAGAGAATCCAGTGATCGATCGAATAGGATTGCAAGGCGATGCGATGACAGTTGCCGTATGCACTGATAATGAAAAAATTGATGAGGATATCCAATTATTCAGTCAAGCCCTCAGCAATGATGGAGAGCTTATTGGAGAACGTCTCCGTACCTTGTCAAGAATTTTAAGGGAAATGCGGTATTGACCATGAACAGAAGAAAGGAACTTCAAGAACAATACAAGAATATGAAACCCGATATGGGGGTATTTATCGTACGATCTATCTTCAGCAATAAGTGTTATATAGAGGAGACGAAAGATTTAAGAAGTGCAATAAACAGGACCGGATTTATACTTCAGTATGGTGGACATCCTAATAAAGGGCTTCAGAATGACTGGAAAAAACATGGCGAAGAGAATTTCGTGATTGAGATATTAGAGAAGCTTTCATATGATAAGGATGAATCCAAAACAGATTATAATGACGAGCTGACCTTGTTGAAAATACTGTGGGAGGAAAAACTAGAGAGAAGGGATGGAGTTTTATTCCAAAAAGGATATATAGAAAACTTGTATCGCCGTGTCTATAGGCATAATTTACAGCAGTACGGCGATAGAGCAATTCAAACAATGGAAGCATCTTTTTCATTCGATTATACGATTCATTATATTCAACGCGGCAAAATGAAACAACCTGCTGTACTCCTGTTTTAGAGCACCAGCGGGTTGTTTCGACCGGAAACCAAGCTTTGCTTATCTGAAAAGGTTTTTAAGCCAATAAACCATAAGCTTTTACATTAAGGGGGCAAATATCCTCAACACCAAACGCGTTAAAACTATATACCACTTAATGGTTTTAACGTCTTCTATAGTAATCTGCTTGCACATTTTCAATGTATCCAGAAAATCTTGTTTCATATCGACGATACTGGAGGCCCGATACATCCAAACACCACATTCGAAATGGAGGTATAGGCTTCTATAGTCCATATTTATGCTGCCGACGATGCCATATTCATCATCCACCACATAAGTCTTAGAGTGTATAAAACCTGGAAGATACTCATATATTTTCACTCCGCTTTCAATGAGAACATTATAGTAGGATCGGGTGACTTCATGGACAAACCATTTATCTCCGCAGTAAGGTGTGATGATGCGAACATCAACTCCTCCTTTAGCAGCAGATGACAAGGCTGTGATCATCTCATTGTCAATAATCAAGTAGGGGGTCGTGATATAGACATATCTGTTGGCTTTGTTAATTAGGTTAAGATAAACTGTTTCACTAACTGACTCATCATCCAAAGGATTGTCTGCGAAGGGTTGTATGTATCCATCTCCTTCCTTGTAATTTGATGGAGAAGCATGGTATCTGAATTTTTGGAAATCCTCATCAATTCCCCTGAGGTAATCCCACATGGACAGGAACATGACCGTTAAGCTCCATACAGCGCCTCCTTTAAGCATAATCGCTGTATCCTTCCAATGGCCGTGCTTTTCAATTTCATTTATGTATTCATCAGCTAAATTGATTCCACCCGTAAAAGCCGTATGGCCGTCGATGACCGCGATTTTTCGGTGGTCCCGATTATTGATTCTGGAGGTTAAAATGGGGAGGAAGGGGTTGAAAATACAGCATTTGATCCCCAAACTTTCAAGCTTTTTGTCATATCTGTAAGGTAGGGTGAGGAGACAACCCATATCATCATAGATTACGCGAACATCCACTCCCTTGGATGCCTTCTCCTTTAGAATATCAAGGATACTGTTCCACATTACACCTTCTTCAATAATGAAATATTCCAGAAAAATAAAATGCTCCGCCTTTTTCAACTCTTCCTTTAAACGTTCAAATTTCTTCTCACCAATAGGCAGATATTCCGTCATTGTTTTTTTATACGGTGGACTATAGGCGTAATCATGGATATACCTGGACTGATTCTCAGCGATTCTGCTATGGGATCCTATTTCATCTAAAATAGCATATTGGGGAGGTAATGATTCCCTCATCTTATATTCAATATATTTCATCCGCTGCTTTTCTCGCCTGCTGGGCTTATTTCCCCCAAAAATCACGTAAAATAGCCCTCCAAAAATGGGGAAGAGCAGGATAAGAATGATCCATGGAATCTTGTATGCTGAGTTGCCTTTTTCATTCACAATCCATAAAACTGTAGCGGCACTGACAAGGATCGTTCCAGCATAGAAAAAAACAAAATATTCATTGAACTTCAAGATAATACCTATCAATATCAATAGTTGGATAACGATTGCAATGACCGCCAGAGTAACTCGATGGAATAAATACTGAATGATGATCTTCATTTCACTCGTTTAAAAGTGACAATTTCTTTTGTTAGTATTATTTTACCAGTTAAATGCCAATTTCTGGTAATGTTTATACAATGCATGAAATTTGCCACTATAATCCTTTCTCCAAGGCTTTTTCTTTCCGCAAAAATGGAGGATCACGGTGTTACATATAACATGTTCCATATCCCATATGCGGTTGCTAATAAACTTATAGTAACGGTAGTATCTCGCATCATAATTGTAAAGCTTTTCATCCAAGGTCTTGATTTTTCTGGAATATAGAGCATTCAAAACATCCTGGTCTGGCATAATGAGTTTGGAGCGGTTCCTTTCTACGAATTGGAAAACCTCATTCTCATCAATGGTTTGCCGTTGAAGCTCCAGGTTCATCAGTAGTACTCCTGAATTATAGTATGCTTTAATTTCATAAGGATTTAACCGTATCTTGTTTATTCTGTTAATTGAGATAAAATCATGGTATGCGGCAGCGTAAAGATATCCTTTAATATTCGTGTTGTATAATTCATGAATTGGGTTGATCACCAGGATATCCGGATCCAAATATAGTATTCGGTCAAGGTCTTGGGGCAAGAATTTAAAAGCCAGCAAACGGTAATACATTTCCTTTGTATAATGAAGATGAACAGGGGCATTGGTAAAACAATCCTCATCTACTTGTACGATATTCAATTGACTGCCGTGGCCGGCAATATAGTCGTTCAAATCATTCAATTCATCATGGTTCAGGTTCGAATGCATAAGATAGATTGCAAACTTCTCGTCCGGATTATTCAGGAAAAGCGATTTGAGCATAACCTTCAAAGGTACGATGTAGTTGGAATCCAAAGTAACAAGTATGTTCATTTTCATCTCCCCTTTTCAGCCAGAACTGACATGAATTCTTCTCCCGTGATCGTTTCATTTTCTAACAGATACTTAGCCAGTTCATGAAGCTTTTCCTTATTCTCCTCCAATATCTGAATAGCCCGATTATGACAGGATTTGATGATTCGTAGGGCTTCCTCATCGATTTTTGTAGCAGTTTCTGCAGACACCAGCAGGGAAGTATCGCCTCCCAAATACTGGTTGGTTACGGTTTCTAAAGCCATCATACCAAACTTGTCACTCATACCGAATCTGGTAACCATTGATCTGGCAATCTTTGTTGCCTGTTCGATATCATTGGCAGCACCGGAAGTGATGGTGCCAAATACGATTTCTTCTGCTACCCGTCCTCCCATATAGGTAGTGATTTTGTCAAGGGCTTCTTCCTTTGAGATAAGTACCTTCTCATGTTCATCTACCTGCATGGTATAACCCAAAGCACCTGATGTTCTGGGCACTATTGTGATTTTATGGACAGGGGCTGAATGATTCAGTTTTGTAGCAACTAAAGCATGACCGATTTCGTGGCAGGCAATGGTCAATTTATCCTTCATGGGAATGACGGCATTTTTTCGTTGATGGCCGGCAATGACAACTTCAACCGATTCCTCTAAATCGCTTTGGGTTACATAATTGCGCCCCAATCTTACGGCTCGAAGAGCCGCTTCATTGATGATATTTGCCAAATCCGCCCCTGATGCTCCTGAGGTAGCCCTTGCGATAGCACGAAAATCTACATCACCGGCTAGTTTAACCTTTTTGGCATGAACCTTTAGAATAGCTTCGCGTCCTGCCAGATCCGGCAGCTCTACCGGAATTCTCCTGTCAAATCTTCCGGGTCGCAGAAGAGCCTTATCCAGGGTCTCAGGTCTATTTGTGGCAGCCAGAATGACGACCCCCTTGTCTGCATCAAAACCGTCCATTTCAGTCAAAAGCTGGTTCAATGTTTGCTCTCGCTCATCGTTCCCGGCCAAACCGGCTGCATTTCGGCTTTTTCCAATCGTATCTATTTCATCAATGAATACAATGCAAGGGGCCTTTTCCTGGGCTTGTTTAAACAGATCCCTGACCCTTGCTGCGCCCATTCCTACAAACATTTCAACGAATTCAGAACCTGAAATAGAGAAAAAAGGGACTTTCGATTCCCCTGCCACTGCTTTGGCAAGAAGGGTTTTTCCCGTACCCGGAGGGCCGACGAGCAATGCTCCTTTAGGAATTTTAGCTCCTATTTCCTTGTATTTCTGAGGATTATGGAGGAAGTCAACAATTTCCTGTAAAGCTTCTTTGGCTTCATCCTGGCCGGCTACATCATCAAAGGACATGCCTGTCTGGGCTTCTACGTATATTTTGGCATTGCTCTTGCCAAAAGTCATTGCATTTCCCAGCCCCCCAAATTTGCTTTGCATCTTATTCACTAGCATTCTACTGATTCCTACAAAAATGGCCAATGGAAGCAACCAGGTCAAAAAGAAGTTTAAGAGGGGGGAGTTTTCCCTGGGAATAACTTTATAAAAACTCTCCACATTCGCCTCATGGAGTCGATCAGCCAGCTTTGGATCGTCCATACGTCCGGTTACATAAGAACGTTCCTGTCCTTTCTCATCAATGGCGATAAACCTAATTTGATCATCCCGGACCTCTGCCGCCTTGACTTTTCCACTCTCAATCTGTCTTAAAAAAGTCCCATAATCCACCTGAGTAATTTGTCTTCTCAAAAAGGCCGGAAATATAAAGGTGTTCAATAGTATTACAATACTGATGGCGACAATGAAATAATAAATAAAGGGTTTATTAGAGTCGTTTTGTATTTTCATAAATCATTCTCCTTCTATAAGAACATCTAAATAACCTGGTACTGTATGCATGGAATCCACTCTATTTATCAAGCTAGGCCATTCTTTGAAGCAAATCCCTCAGCTTTTTTGACTTCTTGAAAATGCCATCTTAGGCTTCAGTTATATCATCTCCATATTCTGTAATGTCTTTTCATTTATTAATTGATCTGTTCCAAATTAACCAATATTTTAAGAGAAATATCTGAGAAGTTTCATAAGTATCTCAATCAAATATCTTTATTTGGAGGATGGTTAAGACATCGTCAATTGTTTTTTCACATTGGATCCACTCTTATTTTACAGGAAAGAGAATAAGGAGACCAGTCCCAATATAGCAAGACCAGTTTTTAATAGAGGGATGTATCGTACAGGAAATGGAATATAGAACCATGAGGAAGGCATGAAAAAGAAATGGTGATAATGATCATAACCATTTCTTCATAGATAAAAGGATAAAAACCGTTTCGTCTCTAAAGGTTCCCTAAGACTACATTGGAAAGGTGCTTTTGTGCAATTTCTCTGGCTTCCATCATAAAGCTGATATCAGTAGGAGGGGCATCAAACCTGTGTCTGGGGAAATACCTGCTAAGATGCAGTGGGATCTTAGAGTAAAATTATCGTAGGCAAATTCTCCAAAAAAATATGGGAAGAGCTAAAAAACCCTTCCCATAATCACGTCTTTCCTGTATGTTTGTAGTTGGCTACAACAACAAACGAGGTGAGACGTGACATGATCAGTTTACCCATAAAAGACTTAACATTCAAGGACCTAGAACGAAATTTTTTCGAATTGGGCTGCGAAATCGCCAGAAATCTCATGCAGCATTTCCTGGAACAAGCAGACGAAGACCTGGGGAGAAACAGGAACAAAGCCCAATTAAGACATAAAGGCAAGAAAACAACTACCATTAAAACCCTGATGGGAGAAGTAGTATTCAGTAGAAACATCTATAGAAAGATTAGCGATGACGGGCAGGTTCAGCACATTTACTTACTTGACGAAGCCCTTGGCTTTGAAAAAATTGGCACCATATCCCCTAACCTTGCGGAAAAAATCGTAGGACTCAGCTGTCATAAAGCCTATCGTCAAGTAGCCCAAACAATCAGCGAACTAACAAACCAAACCATAAGCCACCAAGCGGTTTGGGACATCATTCAAACCGTAGGCGAAAGACAAAGAAAAACTAATTAAAGCCCATCAAAACCACGAATTGTGTGGCAACCGGGAAGTTCCGGTACTATTCGAAGAAGCAGACGGGCTCTGGCTATCCATGCAAGGCAAAAGCAGGGCCAAGAGAGGCAATGGCCGTAAAGAAATGAAAATAGGGATAGCTTATGAAGGTTGGGAGCCCCGATACCCGTCCTCTGAGGAATACAGAACAGTAGGTAAAACAGTCTTTGCCGGTTATCATCAAGCCCAGCACTTTCAAGACCTGAGAGAAGCCATCCTAGCCGGCAAATACAACATGGATAAGGTTAAATACAGGATACTAAATGGCGACGGAGCAAGCTGGATTAAATACGACCGTGAGCCGGAAACAGGCATATTTCAATTGGATCCCTATCACCTATCAAAGGGCATAATCAAAAACGTAAAAGACAAGAAAGCAAGATACTATATCCATAGATGGCTTAAAGCCGGTCAATTTGACAAAGTCTATGCCAAGCTGGAAGAGTTGAGATATCAATGTGAGGGCCTTGTCGATGAAATAGAAAAACTTAACGACCTGGAGACCTACATCAGAAACAATGAAGAAGGCATAATCAGCTACAAGGATAGAAAAGAAGTAGAAATCCCCTCTCCGCCTGAAGAAATAGCATATCGGACCCTTGGCACCATGGAAAAGAACGTGGATTTATTTGCCAGACGCATGAAAGGAGCCAAGAGCTGGAGCGAAGAAGGAGCCACTAACCTGGCAAAAATCATATCTCTGAAAACGGGAGAGAACTTTAAAGAAAAACTAGGCGGTCTCATATCAGGGCAAGTATCCGAGAAATTAACAGAACGTGTTGAAGAAGCCATCACAAACACTCGAAAGACCATAGATAAAACCGTCAAAAAGAATATTTATCCTTTACACAGGGGAAAAATCCCTTATTCCAATTGTAAGATGACCAATGGGAGGCGAGTTATCCGCAATCTATTTAACATGCAAGATTTTGGAGAAATAACCTACCGTTAAAGGAGGTATAGCAGGTAGGCTAATTTAACGGTACCTAAAAACACTATCCCTATGAACAGTAACAGACAAAGCGAAGCCGTAAGGTGGCTGCCCCTGGCCAGTCGAAACGGCTTGCCCGAGGCTCCATGTCAAGGCTGGCCGTAAGGCCACCCCATGGGGCTTGGCCTTGACGTGGAGGAGGCAAGCTGTTAGCCTTTTTTGGGGCGCAGCCACAACTAGGCTGAGCGTCTAAAGAAACGAAAACTTTCCTACAGATTAAGATGGATTCAGGAAAGACAAAAAAATTGCCTACTTGTACTTGACACAAACTGATAGATCCGAACCAAACCAATGCCATCTGTTTTATGTTACAATACATAATGGAAAAGCTAGTGGATGACAAGAAGACCTTGTCAGAGCTGGTCGAAAGGGTGTACATAGATGCTGTTACCCATGGACTGGATGCGATCACTCCTTTCAGGGGTCATCCGGGCAACCTGGCTCTTCCCCGTAAACATGAAATTGCCGGCGTATTAAATCGGTTCAGGAATTTAAAGATAAAATGAGTTTTTAGCTTTCTTTTCGATGCTTGTTGACAATCCCATTGTGATTGTGATAATGTTAGTTTACTATGCATTTGGTATCCTGATTGTAGAACGAAGACATTTGAAAAGCTGCTGCAATGGCAAGCTATGTTCAGTCGTACATTTATGCCGCCGGTTAAGATGCAACGCTCATCTTGATGGGCAGTTTCTTATGTGAATAAGGACATAGAAGGATTTCGAAGAAGCATTGTGAAGCAAGGGATGGAGGAATAAGAATGATCGTTGATAAGTTTCGATGTGAAAAATGTAGCCGTGGTTGTAGCATTAGATTAGCAAAATCGAATGAAAGGCACCATATCTATGGGAATACTTGCAGAGTTGGAGGCGAGAATGCCTTAAAGCATTGGCAGCTTACAGGGGATCAGGGAGTAGTTATGGGAAAACCCGACCAGAGAAGGGGATTGATTCGCAATCTTTTCAAAGACAGAAAACGATTAAGTTTGGATCGACGCAGTGAATAAAAGGCTTTTATATTATTGTACAAAAAACTATGAAGATTATTAATAACGGTGAGGGAATAAGCGTTTGAAGAACAAGGATTTCAGAAGCATGAACAACAGGTGAGGCATATGATCATCGATATCCATGTCCATTGTTTTCCCGATATGCTGGCGTCCAAAGCAATAGCTACATTGGCTGAGAAGGGAGAAATAGAGTCTTATACGGACGGTACGGTTACTGCTCTAAAAAACTCTATGGATCGTGCAGGGGTTCATGTAAGTGTTCTGCAGCCTATTGCCACAAAACCGCAGCAGACAGTTGGCATCAATCGATGGGCAGTAAGTGTACAAAATGAAAGGATTTTTACCTTTGGAACAATACATCCCGAGCATCCGCGATGGGAAGAAGAAATAAAGTGGCTGAAGAAACAGGGGATAAAAGGAGTAAAGTTTCATCCAGATTATCAGCAATTCTATGTAGATGATAAAAGGGTTTATCCCCTCTATGAGAAACTGTTTGCTGAAGGGATGATTTTGCTTTTCCATGCTGGATTGGATATTGGTTTTCCACCACCATATCACTGTACACCCGAAAGGCTGGCGAAGGTTCTGGATACCTTTCCCGGGGGTGTGATGATTGCAGCCCATATGGGTGGCTATCGGTACACGGAGGATGTCAAGCGATATTTAGCAGGCAGAGAGATTTATCTGGATACATCCTTCTCTTTTAAGGATATGGGAGCAGCGCTAATGAGTGAACTGATTAAACAGCATGGAGTGGAGAAAATTCTATTTGGCTCGGATTCCCCCTGGGGGAAGCAGACGGTTGAGGTTTCCCATATAAGATCCTTGGGCCTTGGCGATGAGCATGTGAAAGCAATTCTGGGAAAGAATGCTGCACGTTTGTTGGGTCTTTATTCCGATAAGGGCTATTCTTTATAGAGTAATCCGTGATCCAAAGGCAAGACGCGAAATTTCACTGACCCTGTCCGCACCGGACAGGGTCAATGAAATTTATATCGCCAGGATATCCTGAATGCAGGTACCGTCAGCGTTGGGCAGTTCAAGCCCAAGCAATTTGGCAAAGGTGGATGCACAATCCACAATGGGACGTCGCTTGATCACTACGCTCTTGGCGAAATCCGGGCCCATAACCACCATGGTTGGCTGCGGTCCCTTATCAGGCAAATGTCCATGGGTTGCACGTCCAAAGCGATAGTCTGATGTGTCAAATGATCGCACCAGGGGACGGCGCCAATCGTTACCAAAAGTCGTAAAGCCATCTGTTTCAATGACAAAGGAGAAGTCGCCGTCAAGATGCTCAAGCTCATTGATCTCCTCGCGGGTAAATACTTGACTGATGCCATAGATGCCTTCATCACGCATTTCACAAAGCAGACGATAGGTCTTTTCATAGACGGTACGATCATCGGGGTTTTTCAAATACACCTGTGCGGATAAGGCAGCAGATTTGCAGTAGGCTTGCCAGTCAGCGAGCTCTTCCCGGTCATCAACGGTGATTAACCCATGATCCCGTAGGATGACATTTGGATTCATGATACGTTTTATCTCTAACTGTCCATGATCGCTCATAATGACAAAATTGGTTTCATCATATACCCCTGCTCTGCGGGTGGCTTCCATAATCCATCCCAGCCATTCATCTACCAGTTGTAGTCCTTCAGAAACCTTATCATTGAACAAACCGGTTTTGTGACGATAATCATCTATTACCGCTGGATGAATACAGAGCAGCTGAGGCTGGTATTTTTCGATGATATCACAAGCACATTTCAAGATAAATACATCCGCTTGAGGATGCTTACGTTCGACCAAGCCAGGCAGATGCTTGTCCACAACGGTTTCCAAGAGTTCCTCATTTGTACCGGAGCGCCGGAAGGCTTCACGGGGCGTGTCATCCTTACCTTGGGACCAATATTCTGCAATCAGGTAATCGATGTTGGGGTCATTTCCGGTTACCGGCCAGAAGACAGCTGCTGTTGACATGCCGGCCTTTTTGGCTGCATCAAACAAGGTCTCAGCTTTATTGGAAGAACGGAACCAATGCCAATCGGAAGCCAGCTCACCAATAACCAGTTCTTCGTTATTGATGACTCCATGTCGGTTAGGATACATGCCTGTGATCATACTGACATGGGCAGGATATGTAACTGTAGGATAAATCGATCTCAGTGTTTCAACCATGGAACCGTTTTCCATTAGAATCTTGAAATGGGGAAGTTTCCGGAGCTGTTCCAAATCCTCAAAAACGAGGGCATCTTGTGAGATGACGATGAGACGCTTTTTTGACATATAACCAGTCCTTTCCATGCAATGAACAAGTTTATTATAACAGATGGATGGAGCCTTGTACATTTTTGTATCTAATTTTGGTTATCTACTGGGATACCGGAAACGTTTTTTAGAGAACTGTAAAAAGATCTTTAGTGCCAAAAAAAGAACGGGAAATAGGGTGAAATCTCCTATTTCCCACCGGATAAGCTGTCTACTAGCGGGGCAAAAGCATTGGATCTTCTTTTATGATCACTTCATTGTTCTTCAAAATTTGTTTCGTTCTGTCGCCGTCTTCTGTGGAATCCAAATATACGATTTCATCGGGAACGATTTTGATTACCTTGAGCTGATGGCGTTCATGATCCATCATATATGATTCCGGGTATTGCCTCTTTGCTTCATCAAAAAGCCCTAGATTCTCTATGCTGCTTGTCACTTTTCCGAAGATTTGTACTCCCTTTATTCGTTTATATGTAATGTAATTCGTATTTACCAGCAGACAGACATTTGGATTTTGATGAATGGCATTGAATTTTTCACCGCCTGCTGAAAGAATGTAGATATTCAAATTGTCATCAGCGAAATACTGCACCGGGCTGCTTCGGGGCATACCGTTCAGGCAAGTAGCGAGGGATCCTTCCTTATGTTCCTTGAGAAATACCTTTATATGTTCTTTTAACTCTCCTGCTGACATTTTTCTGTTTCTCATCATATCACTCCTTGGAATGCTTCTGTTTATTCATGTCTAATTTGTACATTTTTACCCTTCTTTATACCTCAGCGATGCTACAAACAGGATCGGAGCGTTAGGCAGATATTGCTATGGGAAAGATATTTTCAGAGCTGCCTTTACATTCATAGTAAGCTTTCTTATACTAAAATAAGGCTGTAAAAAGGAAAGATCACAAATCAAAAAGAAAAAAGAACACTGAAAAAGTAATCTGATGAAAAAAGAACTGTCCATGAAAGGAAGATTAAGAATGGCAATTGATGAAGTGCGCGAATATTTAAAGAAATGGGGGAGGGAAAATGATATTTTAGAGTTTGATACATCCAGTGCTACGGTGGACATGGCAGCACAGGCATTGGATGTTGAACCGTCCAGGATAGCAAAGACAATTGCCTTCAGAGGTACTGAAAGCCCTATATTGATTGTTGCAGCCGGAGATGCCAAAATAGACAATCGGAAGTTTAAGGCAGAATTTGGCTTTAAGGCCAGGATGCTGATGCCCGAAGAGGCTTTGGAATATACGGGTCATCCGGTTGGAGGAGTATGTCCCTTTGGTTTGAAGATGAGCTTACCCGTATATCTGGATATATCCCTAAGGAGATTTGATACTGTTTTTCCTGCATGTGGTAGCAGTAATTCTGCCATTGAGCTTAGTTGTGCCGAGCTTGAGGAGTACTCATCTTGTAAAAGATGGGTTGACGTGTGCAAGGGCTGGCAAGAAGTATAGCTATCCTTCGTTCGGGAATGGATATGAATTATAATTCTTTGTAGCCCCATGGTTAATACACTTCCGTCGAAGGGATAATACAAGGGGAGAATCCTTGTGACAGAAATAAGCGCGAAGGGAGTTTTTATAATGGATAACAGTTTAATTAAAAGTACGCCTATTTGCTGGTGAGGACGGGCATTAATCTGCAGAAGAATCAAACGCTTGTGATAACATGCCCGATTGAATGTGCTGATTTTGCAAGAATGGTCGCTGAAATTGCCTATCATGAAGGGGCAAGGGATGTGGTTATGAATTGGAGGGATGAATTATCCTCAAGAATCAGATTTTTATACGGTCCCGAAGAGATATTTGATGAGTTTCCTCAATGGCAGAAGGATTTCTACATATCTTATGCCCGTCAGGGAGCAGCCTTTTTAACCATTTCGGCCTCTGACCCGGAATTGATGAAGGATGTGAATCCCGAAGGATTAATGAGGGCGGCGAAAACAAGCAACATCGCTTTGGCGGAATATAGGGAGAAGCTTATGAGTAATAAGAATGTATGGTGTATAGCGTCCGTCCCAACCCGTAGTTGGTCAAAAAAGGTCTTCCCTGTATTAACCGAAAGCGAAGCCGTAGAGAAACTATGGGAAGTAATCATCATGGCAGTAAGTGCGGATGCGGAGGATCCGGTAGCTGCATGGGAAAGCCATGAGAAAAATCTTAAGAAAAGAATGGATTTCTTAAATCACCATTCTTTTAAGAGTCTTCATTATAAAAACTCATTAGGGACTGACTTAACAATTGAACTTCCGGAAGATCATTTATAGCTTGGGGGTTCGGATTTTACCCCCGAAGGCTTGGAGTTTATCGCGAATATACCGACGGAGGAAGTATTCACCGTTCTCAAGAAGGATGAAGTCAACGGTGTGGCGGTAAGTTCAATGCCATTGAATTACAATGGAAATTTAATTAATAGATTTTCATTGACTTTTCAAAACGGTAGGATTGTCTGCTATAGAGCTGAAAAAGGCTATGATATGCTGAAGAATTTAATCGAGACGGATGAAGGTTCTCGCTATCTCGGTGAGGTAGCCCTCGTTCCCTTTAATTCACCCATTGCCAAGTCCAACATCCTGTTTTACAACACTCTTTTCGATGAAAATGCTTCCTGCCATCTTGCAATAGGGAAGGCATACTCGGTATGTATTAAGAATGGAAAAGAGCTTAATAAGCGGGAATTGGAGGAAAAAGGAGTCAATGATTCCCTGATACACGAAGATTTTATGATCGGCACGAAAGATCTGGAAATCACGGGAATAACAAGGGAAGGTAAAGAGATTGGAATATTCAGGGACGGTAAATTCGCTTTTGAATAAAAAAATATAAAAATTTAATTTTATGCTTTACTAAATTAAAGTTTTAAAGTAAAATATATATCGTTAAGATTAATTGGAGAGGACGATGAAGGAATGAAGAAAACGATTGTACTCGCATGTGTGTTGCTCATATCTGCTACTTTGTTTCTAACGGGATGTGGCGGAGCCTCCCAGACTTCGGGTGCAGAAGATTCATGGGAGATAGTTAAGGAAAAAGGAGAATTCGTCATGGGTCTGGATGCCAACTTCCCGCCAATGGGCTTTGAAGATGAGAATGGGGAAATTGTTGGCTTTGATGTGGATGTTGCCAAGGAGGTCTGTGCCCGCCTGGGTATTGAGTTAAAACTCCAGCCCATCAATTGGGATGCCAAGGAACAGGAGCTGAATACCAAAAAGATTGACGCCATTTGGAATGGATTTACGATCACGGAAGAACGGAAAAAAGAGGTGCTATTCTCTGAACCTTACATGAATAATAGGCAGGTTCTCGTTGTAATGGCCGATTCCGGCTTGAGCTCTCCCGCTGATCTTGAAGGAAAGAAACTTGGGCTGCAGGCTGGCTCGAGTGCCGCAGATGCACTAAATGCTTCGCCGGACTTTAAGGAGAAGCTTGGTGAAGTGGTAGAATTCGATGATAATATGATGGCCCTTATGGATTTAGAGAAGGGCGGTGTCGATGTTGTTCTCATGGATGAGATTGTAGCCCGATACTACATTCAGAAAAAGGATAAGGGTTATGTCGTTATGGATGAAGAATTGGCAAGGGAAGAATATGGTATTGGTTTCCGCAAGGAGGATACGGAGCTCATGCAGCAGATTCAGAAGACCCTTGAAGAGATGGCTGAAGATGGAACCCTTGCTGAGATTTCAAACAGCTGGTTTGGCGAAGATATTACCACCGTATCGAAATGAATTGGATAGCGATATTCGATTATGAGTTTGTAAGAAGGCCTTATGCAGGGCTGGTGTTTGAATGCGCCAGCCTTATGCATTTTCATGTTTATTCTTTCCGGTAAAGGAGATAGTGCGATGTTTAGCAGTGGAGAATGGGTTAAAATACCGAAGCTTCTTCCTCTGCTTTTTGAGGGAGCATTGGTTTCATTAGAGATTTTTTTTCTGACGCTGATATTTTCCTTGCCACTGGGATTATTGGTAGCCCTGGGGAGGAAATCAAAAAGCAGATGGATTAGTGAACCAATTAAGTGGTATATCCTTGTTATGAGAGGTACGCCATTAATATTGCAGATATTTATCATTAATTATGCTCCGTATTATATGTTCCGCTTAAATTTAGAACGCTTTCTGGCGGCTATTATTGGATTCTCTCTTAATTATGCAGCTTATTTTGCAGAGATATACAGAGGAGGCATCGAGTCGATATCCCAAGGCCAGTATGAAGCAGCAGCAGTTTTAGGATTTACCAGGTCACAGACTTTTTTTTCGTATCATTTTGCCTCAGGTCGTAAAGAGGGTACTTCCACCCATCAGCAACGAAATTATCACCTTGGTGAAAGATACAGCTTTAGTCACGGTTCTGGGTATCTCCGAGCTGTTCCGTGTGGCAAAAAATCAAGCAAATGCAGCTTTTTCGACTACCCCTTTATTCGTAGCAGGCTTGTTTTATCTTGTCATGAACTGGGTGGTTACGAAGGTTCTTCATTTCATTGAAAAGAAATTAGATTACTATAGATAGAATAGAGAGGAGGGATCCGAATGCAAATGCTAAAGGTTGAGAATCTATACAAGAGTTTTGACGGCAAGAGAGTGTTATCCGGCATTTCTTTTGACGTCAAGAAGGGAGAAGTAGTTGCTGTCATTGGTCCTTCCGGATCCGGAAAAAGTACCATGTTACGATGTCTGAATCTATTAGAAAAGGTTGACCAGGGGGTCATTGAAGTGGAGGGCAATCTAATGGTGAGTACCGACACAGACGGGAGAGCACGTTATGCGCCGGAGGCCACACTCAGGAAAATCCGCATGAGTTTAGGGATGGTTTTCCAAAATTTCAATCTCTTTCCTCACTTCAATGTCTTGCAAAATATAACGGAAGCTCCGGTTCGTGTTGGAGGGGTTCCTTACGATAAAGCGAAAGAAATTGCCATGGAGTTATTGGAAAAAATGGGATTGCAGGAAAAAGCCCTGGCGTATCCATATCAGCTATCAGGCGGACAAAGTCAGCGGGTGGCAATTGCCCGGGCCCTAGCTATGAAACCTGACATCCTTTGCTTTGATGAGCCAACCTCAGCCCTTGATCCGGAGCTGACCGGTGAAGTGCTGAAAGTAATGAGAATGCTTGCAGCGGAGCGTATGACCATGCTAGTGGTAACCCATGAGATGGGTTTTGCCAGGGATGTGGCAGAGCGTGTCATATTTATGGATAATGGTCAGATCGTTGAAGAAGGCAATCCTGAAACTATATTTAATAATCCAACGAATGAGAGGACGAGGGCTTTTTTACGTAATTACTCGGAGTCAGAAAGGATTTCCTAGAGACGCTGGTGAATGAAGCTCTCGCGGAAAAGTCCAACAGGCGTATGATTTCCGATAAGTTAACTTGACATGATTGTATGATTTGTATTATGATGCATAAAAAGCGCATGTAAAGGTATGATGAACATGGGTATGAATGAACTGGCACGTCAGGTGAAGGAAGCATCCATCAAGTTGATGGCTACCCGAACCGATCTAAAAAACAATGCTTTACGGATCATCGCCCAATCTTTAGAGGATAGACGTGATGAAATTATTGAAGCGAATCGAAGAGATATTCAGCGTAGCGAAGGGCAAGGTCTTTCCTCTCCTCTTCTAAGGCGACTGTCGTTTGATGATGCCAAAATCACGGACGCAATCGAGGGAATCCGGAGCTTGATAGCCTTAGAGGATCCGGTAGGGAAAACGCTTCTCTCCACACAAATGGATAGTGGTTTGGAATTGTATCAGGTGACTTGTCCAATAGGAGTCATCGGAGTCATTTTTGAATCCCGACCAGATGCGCTTGTGCAGATTTCTACCCTATGTTTGAAAAGTGGGAATGGCGTTTTACTAAAGGGCGGTGCGGAGGCACTGGAAACAAATCGTGTTCTTACTGATATCATCTCAACGGCTGCAAATAGAGCCGGTATTGTTCCAAATTGGATAAAGCTTTTGGAAACAAGGACGGATGTATATGAGCTGCTGAAGATGGATCAGTATATTGATCTGATTATTCCAAGAGGCTCCAATGAATTTGTCCGTTATATCATGGATAATACAAGAATACCAGTGTTGGGTCATGCGGATGGCGTATGCCATTGTTATGTAGATAAAACTGCTGATATCGGGATGGCAACCAAGATTGTTGTGGATTCAAAAACCCAGTATGTTTCTGTATGTAATGCAGTAGAAACCCTATTGGTGCATAAAGAGATTGCCGTTGAATACCTGCCGGTATTGAAAAAAGCAATGGAGGCAAAAGAGGTTGAATTGGTAGGTTGTCCGAAAACGTTGCAGATCCTTCCTATCCATGCAGCCTCGGAACAGGATTGGGAAAAGGAGTATCTTGATTATAAGCTTTCTATAAAGATTGTTGATCATATGGATGAAGCAATCGATCATATTAATCGATATGGCTCGGGTCATACAGATGTTATTATCACATCAGATAAAGCCAGAGCAATGACATTTATGGATTATGTTGATTCCGGAAATGTATTCTGGAACTGCTCGACCCGTTTCAGTGACGGTTATCGTTATGGTCTTGGAGCTGAGGTAGGAATAAGCACTAATAAAATCCACGCGAGGGGTCCTGTGGGCTTGGAAGGATTGGTAATTTATAAATATAAGTTAATTGGCAGCGGTCATATCGTAGAGGACTATGCCAAACATACCAAAAGTTTTACCCATAAGAGAATGGATAAGAAATTTCCCTTATAAGGCAGTGGCCATTTATGGTTTTGTACGATATATCGCCCTGGTGCTTATGAAATTTTTCAGTATCCAAAACAAGAAGCCTCTTGCTGAAAGAGGCTTTTTTCTTAGCCATGTATGATGCGAGAGAATGGTAATGATATAAATCCATTGTTCTTTATGCAATTTGGTGAAATTGATATTAAAAAACTGCGATCTTTGATATGATAAGGGTAGGGACAAAGATTGGCGTATGCATAACTTATAAGGTAATTTGGATTATCATACTCTTTATTTTGAAAGGGGATTTAAAAAGCATAATGTCAAGCCGAAAAATTCGTGTTGTTATCGGTATGTCAGGTGGAGTGGATTCTTCCGTAGCAGCTCTCTTATTAAAAAAGCAGGGTTATGATGTTGTCGGAGTATTTATGAAAAATTGGGATGAGACGGACGAAATGGGAGAGTGTACGGCAGAAGAAGATTACGATGACGTACGAAAAGTGTGCGATCATATTGGTATTCCTTATTATACTGTCAACTTCGTAAAAGAATATTGGGACAAGGTTTTTGTTTACTTCCTAAATGAGTATAAGAATGGGCGAACACCCAATCCGGACGTCATGTGCAATAAGGAAATCAAATTCAAAGCATTTTTGGAGTTTGCTCTGAAACTGGATGCCCAATACCTTGCTACAGGCCATTATGCCCAGGTTCGCAAGGTCGAAGGTGAATATCAGCTCCTTCGTGGTGTTGATCCCAACAAGGATCAAACGTACTTTTTAAACACCTTGGGTCAATATGAATTATCGAAGGTTATGTTTCCGATAGGACATTTAAAGAAGGAAGAGGTACGTAGAATTGCCCTTGAAGAGGGCTTAAGCACTGCACATAAGAAAGACAGTACCGGAATTTGCTTCATTGGAGAGCGCAATTTCAAAGAATTCCTCAGCAAATATCTGCCGGCTCAACCGGGCGAGATCAGGACTCTTACAGGAGAGCTGAAGGGTAGACATGATGGTTTGATGTACTATACCATTGGGCAGCGAAAAGGCCTCGGAATCGGTGGATCAGGGTCAGGAAAGCCATGGTTTGTTGCGAAAAAGGATTTAAAAGAGAATGTACTGTACGTAGTGCAGGGTGACGATCATCCTGTTTTGTATTCAGACGGCCTTTTGGCAAGCCAAATTAGTTGGGTAAGCCCCAGAAAACCGACCGATCCCTTCACATGTACGGCTAAATTTCGTTACAGGCAGTCGGATCAGGGAGTAACCGTTTACCCCAAATCCGATAATTGCTGGGAAGTAATTTTTGACACACCCCAAAGGGCAATTACTCCAGGCCAAGCTGTTGTTTTTTACGATGGCGAGATATGTTTGGGCGGTGGGATCATAGAAGAACACTTCAAGGTACCCGAAGGCAGTTAGGGATGATGTAGGCTGATTTTTGCGAAGCCGGATAAAAAACGATAAAGCAAAGTCTCACAACAATGGATACATTTGCTAAAGGATTTCTGCTTGACTTTCACAATGAAATGTGCTAGCATATCTTAGCTATCATAAGCTGCCTTCAGGTTTTTCTCTTGAAGGATAAATCAAAAAGCATCAAATAACTGAAAATGTGTTGACAAAAGCAAATAAATTTGCTAATATATAAAGGTCGCTCCATTGGGGGGCGGCAGAGATCCTTGAAAACTGAACAGTGTAGAGGAAGAAGAAACGAAGTTAATTCCGAGAGTGAAAGCAACGCGGAAGCAAAAGCGAAGCGTTTTAAGAGAACAAGATTAAACTGAAGAGTTTGATCCTGGCTCAGGACGAACGCTGGCGGCGTGCCTAACACATGCAAGTCGAGCGGGGTTGGATTCGGTACTTGTACTGGATCCAACCTAGCGGCGGACGGGTGAGTAACGCGTGAGCAATCTGCCTCGTACAGGGGGATAACAGATGGAAACATCTGCTAATACCGCATAAGACCACAGGACCGCATGACACAGAGGTCAAAGGAGGAAACCGGTACGAGATGAGCTCGCGTCCCATTAGCTAGTTGGTGAGGTAAAAGCTCACCAAGGCGACGATGGGTAGCCGACCTGAGAGGGTGACCGGCCACACTGGGACTGAGACACGGCCCAGACTCCTACGGGAGGCAGCAGTGGGGAATATTGGGCAATGGGGGGAACCCTGACCCAGCAACGCCGCGTGAGTGAAGAAGGTCTTCGGATCGTAAAGCTCTGTCATTAGGGAAGAAGGAAGTGACGGTACCTAATGAGGAAGCCCCGGCTAACTACGTGCCAGCAGCCGCGGTAATACGTAGGGGGCGAGCGTTGTCCGGAATTACTGGGCGTAAAGGGCGCGTAGGCGGTTAATTAAGTCAGATGTGAAACCCCTCGGCTTAACCGAGGACGGGCATTTGAAACTGGTTAACTTGAGTGCAGGAGAGGAAAGCGGAATTCCTAGTGTAGCGGTGAAATGCGTAGAGATTAGGAGGAACACCAGTGGCGAAGGCGGCTTTCTGGCCTGCAACTGACGCTGAGGCGCGAAAGCGTGGGGAGCGAACAGGATTAGATACCCTGGTAGTCCACGCCGTAAACGATGGATACTAGGTGTAGGAGGTATCGACCCCTTCTGTGCCGGAGTAAACGCAATAAGTATCCCGCCTGGGGAGTACGGCCGCAAGGCTGAAACTCAAAGGAATTGACGGGGGCCCGCACAAGCAGCGGAGCATGTGGTTTAATTCGAAGCAACGCGAAGAACCTTACCAGGGCTTGACATCGCCTGAAGTTGGTAGAAATACCAATGTTCCTACGGGACAGGCAGACAGGTGGTGCATGGTTGTCGTCAGCTCGTGTCGTGAGATGTTGGGTTAAGTCCCGCAACGAGCGCAACCCCTATCTCTAGTTGCCATCATTGAGTTGGGGACTCTAGAGAGACTGCCGGGGACAACTCGGAGGAAGGTGGGGACGACGTCAAATCATCATGCCCCTTATGTCCTGGGCTACACACGTGCTACAATGGCCATCACAAAGAGCCGCGAAGTCGTAAGGCGGAGCGAATCTCAAAAAGGTGGTCTCAGTTCGGATTGTGGGCTGCAACTCGCCCACATGAAGTCGGAGTTGCTAGTAATCGCGAATCAGCATGTCGCGGTGAATACGTTCCCGGGCCTTGTACACACCGCCCGTCACACCATGGGAGTTGGGAGCACCCGAAGCCAGTGACTCAACCCGAAAGGGAGAGAGCTGTCGAAGGTGAGACCAATGACTGGGGTGAAGTCGTAACAAGGTAGCCGTATCGGAAGGTGCGGCTGGATCACCTCCTTTCTAAGGAGAACTGCTCAAGCCAAGAGTTTGGGAGTATCCGAGGTCGATATCCAGTCTACAAGTTATGGAGACATAAGACTGTAGACGGATGTTAGAAGACTTCGTTTCTTGTCTACACTGTTTAGTTTTGAAGGATCTCGAAAGAGATTCGTGTGGGGGTGTAGCTCAGTTGGGAGAGCACCTGCCTTGCAAGCAGGGGGTCAGGAGTTCGAATCTCCTCATCTCCACCATACTGGAAGTTGGGGATTAGAAGTTCGAGGTTAGACTTGAGTAAGGCTTTGGAGCCTGGCTTCCTTCCGACTTCCGACATAAAAGCAATATTTGGGCTCATAGCTCAGCAGGTTAGAGCGCACGCCTGATAAGCGTGAGGTCGGTGGTTCGAGTCCACTTGAGCCCACCATTGTTCCTTGAAAACTGCACAATGCGAAGTAAAGTACTGCGAAAAGGGTAAAATCATCCGAAAGGATGAAGACCTACAATTTCGAGAGAGTAACAAGGCAGATCAAGCTAGAAAGAGCATAGGGTGGATGCCTTGGCACCAAGAGCCGATGAAGGACGTGGCAAGCTGCGAAAAGCTACGGGGAGCCGCAAGCAGGCGTTGATCCGTAGATGTCCGAATGGGGAAACCCACCTGGGGTAATGCCCAGGTACCCATCACTGAATCCATAGGTGATGCGGAGGGAACCCGGCGAACTGAAACATCTAAGTAGCCGGAGGAAAAGAAAGAAAGATCGATTTCCTTAGTAGTGGCGAGCGAACGGGAAAGAGCCCAAACCAGTCTGGAGGTTAGAGGTTAGAGGTTTGAAGTTAGAGGAAAGGGAGGCTGCGAAGCCTGACCTGATTCCAACAACCAACATCTAATTTCTAACTTCCGGACTGGGGTTGCGGACCGGCGTAAGGCGAGAGAGCTTTAGTCGAACCATCTGGAAAGGTGGACCGAAGAAGGTAACAGTCCTGTAGACGAAAAGGCAATCGAGCGGGCCGGAATCCAGAGTACCACGGGACACGGGGAATCCTGTGGGAAGCAGGGGGGACCACCCCCCAAGGCTAAATACTACTTGGTGACCGATAGCGAAGAGTACCGTGAGGGAAAGGTGAAAAGCACCCCGGGAGGGGAGTGAAAGAGAACCTGAAACCCTATGTTTACAAGCAGAGGGAGCACAATAAAGGTGCGACCTCGTACTTTTTGTAGAACGGACCGGCGAGTTACAGTATAGAGCAAGGTTAAGGACTGAAGGTCTGGAGCCGCAGGGAAACCGAGTCTGAAGAGGGCGGATAAGTTCTATGCTGTAGACCCGAAACCAGGTGATCTATCCATGGACAGGGTGAAGCGGGAGTAAAATCCCGTGGAGGCCCGAACCAGACGTCTGTTGAAAAAGGCGGGGATGATCTGTGGATAGGGGTGAAATGCCAATCGAACCTGGAGATAGCTGGTTCTCCTCGAAATAGCTTTAGGGCTAGCCTCAACCGAGAGACTGGGAGGTAGAGCACTGACTGGGCTAGGGGGCCTCACAGCTTACCAAACCTTATCAAACTCCGAATGCCCAGATCTTGATGGTTGGGAGTCAGACAGTGGGAGATAAGTTTCATTGTCGAAAGGGAAACAGCCCAGACCATCAGCTAAGGTCCCAAAGTACAGGTTAAGTGGAAAAGGATGTGGGATTGCACAGACAACCAGGATGTTGGCTTAGAAGCAGCCATTCATTCAAAGAGTGCGTAATAGCTCACTGGTCTAGTGATTCTGCGCCGAAAATGTCCGGGGCTCAAACCTGTCACCGAAGCTATGGGTTCTAGAGGTTGGATGTTAGAGGTTAGAGGTAGGAGAAAACGATGATAAGAAGTTATAAAGATTTGGAAGTTTATCAGAGTAGCTACCAACTGGCCATCGAAGTACATCAGATCACACAGAAGTTTCCTAATTACGAGCGATATGAAATGGGGAGTCAATTAAGACGTTCAGCAATGTCGATTCCTATGAATATTGCTGAAGGGTATGGGAAGAAAAGATCTGTGAAGGAATTTAAAAGATTTCTATTGATGGCACTGGGTTCATGCAATGAAGTTCAAGTATTACTGGATATGAGTAAAGACTTAAAGTATATAGAAGAACAGCAGCATGAACAACTAACAAAGAAGTATGATATTCTAGGGAGAAGATTGAATGTCATGATAGAGAAGTGGCAAGGGAAGCCAACCAATCATGGTTAAGAGTTCTAATTTCTAACTTCTAACATCCAACTTCTAGAGCGGTAGAGGAGCATCGTATTCGAGCTGAAGCTGTACCGGAAGGAGCAGTGGATTGGATACGAGAGAGAATGCCGGTATGAGTAGCGAGAACGAAGTGAGAATCTTCGTCGTCGAAAGCCTAAGGTTTCCTGAGGAAGGCTCGTCCGCTCAGGGTTAGTCGGGACCTAAGCCGAGGACAAAAGTCGTAGGCGATGGACAATCGGTTGATATTCCGATACCACCGAGGCGCGTTTGACCGAAGCAGTGACACAGGAGGATAGACAGAGCGGGGTGCTGGTCAACCCCGTCCAAGAGACGATGCTGGCAAGTAGTGAAGTACGCTTGCTGGAAAGGCTGAGTCTTAATGGGGACAGAAATTAGAGTATGGAAGCTGTCGATTTCACACTGGCGAGAAAAGCTGCTAGGGAGTGTTGAGGTGCCCGTACCGCAAACCGACACAGGTAGGCGAGGAGAGGATCCTAAGACGAACGGGAGAACCCTTGTTAAGGAACTCGGCAAACTGACCCCGTAACTTCGGGAGAAGGGGTGCCTGGGAGACCAGGCCGCAGAGAAGAGGCCCAAGCGACTGTTTATCAAAAACACAGGTCTCTGCTAAGTCGAAAGACGAAGTATAGGGGCTGACGCCTGCCCGGTGCTGGAAGGTTAAGGGGAAGGGTTAGAGGAAACTCGAAGCTCTGAACTTAAGCCCCAGTAAACGGCGGCCGTAACTATAACGGTCCTAAGGTAGCGAAATTCCTTGTCGGGTAAGTTCCGACCCGCACGAATGGCGTAACGACTTGGGCGCTGTCTCAACAAGGGACCCGGCGAAATTGTAGTATGGGTGAAGATGCCCATTACCCGCGACAGGACGGAAAGACCCCGTAGAGCTTTACTGTAGCCTGATATTGGATTTTGGCAATGCATGTACAGGATAGGTGGGAGACTGGGAAGCATGTACGCCAGTATGTGGGGAGTCGCCCTTGGGATACCACTCTTGTGTTGCTGAAATTCTAACGTTCTGCTGTGAACCAGGGGATGGACAGTGTCAGGTGGGCAGTTTGACTGGGGCGGTCGCCTCCTAAAAGGTAACGGAGGTGCCCAAAGGTTCCCTCAGAATGGTTGGAAATCATTCGGAGAGTGTAAAGGCAGAAGGGAGCCTGACTGCGAGAGAGACATCTCGAGCAGGGACGAAAGTCGGGTTTAGTGATCCGGCGGTTGTGAGTGGAAATGCCGTCGCTCAACGGATAAAAGCTACCTCGGGGATAACAGGCTTATCTCCCCCAAGAGTCCACATCGACGGGGAGGTTTGGCACCTCGATGTCGGCTCGTCGCATCCTGGGGCTGGAGTAGGTCCCAAGGGTTTGGCTGTTCGCCAATTAAAGCGGCACGCGAGCTGGGTTCAGAACGTCGTGAGACAGTTCGGTCCCTATCCGTCGTGGGCGCAGGAAATTTGAGAGGAGCTGTCCTTAGTACGAGAGGACCGGGATGGACATACCTCTGGTGAATCAGTTGTCACGCCAGTGGCACAGCTGAGTAGCTAAGTATGGACGGGATAAACGCTGAAGGCATCTAAGCGTGAAGCCCCCCTCAAGATAAGATTTCCCATTTCGAAAGGAAGTAAGACCCCTTGAAGACGACAAGGTAGATAGGTCAGAGGTGGAAGTGCAGTAATGCATGAAGCTGACTGATACTAATCGGTCGAGGGCTTGATCAGAGCATTGTGCAGTTTTGAAGGAACGGGGAAAGTGGTTAAAAGCCACAGGAACGATTCCTAAAGAAAACGGCTGGCGATAGGCGGCCGGCGGACCCTAAAGGGATGCTGAAAAAGTTCATATTTCCGGTGACAATAGCGAAGGGGCTCCACCTGTACCCATACCGAACACAGAAGTTAAGCCCTTCAGCGCCGATGGTACTTGGCGGGAGACCGCCCGGGAGAGTAGGTCGTTGCCGGAATTGAATATTCCTCAGTAGCTCAGCGGTGGAGCATCCGGCTGTTAACCGGAGGGTCGTAGGTTCGAATCCTACCTGAGGAGCCATAAAAATGCCGATACGTCATGTATCGGCATTATATTTTTTTGGGGGTTTTTCGGAGCTGTACGCTATGCTTTTTTCTGTTTCTTGTTGCTTTTTACAAGTTTGTAACATATCCATGTTAGAATATTTCATAGTTAGAAATCCTTTGGAGGGGATTCTCATTGGCATATATATTTATTGTAGAAGATGATGATGCAATAAGCGATCTTATTGCAATGAACCTGTCATTGGCCGGACATCGTTACCGCCAAATTTATGGTGGAGATGAGCTTTTGTCTTCATCAGAACAGAACAATCCCGATATGATCCTTTTAGATGTTATGTTGCCCGGTAAGGATGGCTTTAGTTTGATGGAAAACATAAGCAGAAAGGGATTCCGGTAATTTTCCTTACTGCAAAAGACAGCATTGCTGACAGAGTGAAGGGTCTTCGACTGGGCGCCGATGATTATTTGGTAAAGCCTTTTGCTGCCGTTGAACTCTTAACCAGGATAGAAGCCGTACTGCGTCGAACCCAAAAGGGCAGTCGAGTCTTTAAATTGGGCAGGGCAGAAATAAAGCTTGACGAGCGCATTGCAATTGTGGACGGTCAACCGGTTGAGCTTACTGCCCGTGAATTCGCCCTATTAGAAGTTTTCATTCAAAACCGGAACCTGGCACTGTCACGGGAAAAACTGTTGGAGCTGGCCTGGGGCTATGATTATCTTGGCGACACCCGCACTGTAGATGTTCATGTTCAGAAACTACGGAAAAAACTTAGTTGGGAGAATTTTATAAAAACAGTATATAAGCTGGGCTACAGACTGGAGGCTCCAAGATGAAGTTATGGCAAAAAATATTTTTAGGGACACTGATTATTTTTATCATTGCTTTTGATGGAGGAGTATATGTACTGGTTAAGTATGCTTATGATTTTAACCTGCAACGGGAAAGGAACCGATCATTATCTGAACGATATGTAATTGCCTCCGGATTATCAGCGTCCATTACACTTCGTAAAGAAGAAATCAGGGACATCGCAAAGAACGAAGAGCTTTATCTTGATGCTATCAAGCCTAATGCTGATTATTATCGCAGCCATGATATACTTATGGAGCTATATATGAATGGAAAGCCTATATTTTCCAATGGGCCGGTTATAAACGATCAGAGGCCGGAGTTAACGACTGCCGGAATTAGCTCCGTAACCCGCCGGATAGAAGGGCGGAAGTATTTGTATACCGCTGGTCCGGTGTCCGGCTATCTGAATTTGACATTCGTACATATTCGAGATATGGATGGACTGGAAGCTTTTAAAGAAAATTTAAATCGTGTTTTTTATGGGTGAATACTGGAGTAAGCCTTATATTAGCCTTGGCAATTTTTCTTTTAGTGAAAGGCCTGACCCGCCCTATCAGTGCTCTGAATAAGGCCACAGCCAGAATCAGTCGAGGTGATTATAACGAACGGGTTTCGCTGCGTCGACAGGATGAATTGGGAGAGCTGGCCCAGAATTTCAACATCATGGCCCAAGCTATCCAGGATCATACCCAAGCTTTGACCAGAGCGGCGGAAGAAAAGCAGCGCTTCGTTGACAATCTCGCCCATGAACTTCGCACACCTTTGACAGCTATCCAGGGATACTCTGAATATCTCGAAAATGCCCATTGCACGGAAGAAGAGAGGATCAGGGCAGCAGGGCACCTGTCAAAGGCTGCGGCACGCTTGCAGAACTTATCTTTCAAGCTTTTGGATCTGACATATCTGCGTACTCGGAATCTCCAGCCGGAACAATTGAATGTATCCGGACTGTTTAAGGAATTATCATCCATTATGGAACCCTTTCTGAAGGAAAAGGGTATCATCCTCAAGATTGAAGAAGATTTAGAGCATCTGTGGGGAGATGAGACTTTGCTCCTTTCTCTTTTGTCAAATTTGCTTGACAATGCTATTCAGGCTACAGCGACGGGAGGCCAAATCACCATTAAGGCCTATTCTGCACCGAATCCTATATTGGAGGTATCAGATCAGGGCAGGGGGATGGATAGCCAGGAAATACAGCGGGTTTTGGAGCCTTTTTACCGTACGGATAAATCTCGTTCCCGGAAGAATGGGGGTGTAGGACTGGGCTTAACTCTTTGTGCCCAAATTGCAGCATTGCATCATGCAGAGTTATCCATCGACTCTCAACCTGGGAAGGGTACAAGTGTAAAAGTCATTTTTACAACTCCTTTACATCAACCTGATAACCTTATAAAAAATTCCGACTAGAATATAATTGACATCGGATCCGAAAAAATAAATGAAAGGAGGTATCTTGATGAGCAAGAAAAAGTCATGGATGATCAAAGTCATTCTAGTCTTGGCTATTGCCGGAATAATGGCATTGAACCTGTTTATTTTTCCGAAAGTGATGGTTGCCGCAGGGAATGACGATGAAGGAGAAGTTGTGGAAATCGTGCAAGATGAGAGCAAAAGCACGAAGGAGGAAGTAGGAGACGATTTTTCCCAGGACCAGGCAGAAGATACAAAAGAAGAAAAAGAGATATCAAATGGTGGAAACACTCTGGATCCCGATATCTACTCAGCAAAAATAAAAGGTGCAGAGGTCAAAGCCAGCCAAAAAGAAGACGGAGTAATATGGGTGATGGTGGATCCGGATACTGCGAAAAAGCTAAGTAGAAAGGATAAAAACCCTGACACCAATCTGGGAATACTGGTAGTGAAACCTGAAAAAAGCAGCAAATAATCTTCAACCGCTTTTGGGAAGAGAATGTGTGCCAGGCCGGTTCAGTGGCAGAACATCCGGTTGTTAAACGGAGGGTCGTAGGTTCGGATTCAATTTTGAGAGCCATATAAATGCCGATACATCTTGTATCGGCATTTCCATTTTCGGGACGCCATTCCCGAGTTTTCCCTTTATGTTTTTTCCTTCATTCTTGCAGTAATTGAAAAAGAGAAATGAACGTGTTAAAATATGGACAGAATATAAAATACTGAGTGATAGCGACTAAAATGGGAGGCAGTTCATGAAAGTATTACTGATTAACGGGAGTCCAAATGAGCACGGCTGTACGTATACAGCATTGTCAGAAATAGAAAAGACTTTGATTGAGGAAAAAGTGAATGCGGAGATTGTGCATATAGGGACGAAGCCGATCCGTGGTTGTATAGGATGTGGCAATTGTGCGGAAGAAAATCGTTGTGTATTCAAAGACGATATTGTCAATGTAATGCTTGATAAAATGGAGGACTCCGATGGTTTAATTATTGGCAGTCCTGTTTATTATGCTTCTGCAAATGGCAGCTTAATCTGCCTTTTGGATAGGATGTTCTATGCCGGTAATTGCTTTGCTCATAAACCGGCAGCCGCAGTCGTTTCGGCAAGACGTGCAGGAACGACTGCTTCGATCGACGAATTAAATAAATATTTTACCATCGCACAAATGCCTATCGTTTCATCATCTTATTGGAACATGGTTCATGGTAATACCCCTGAAGAAGTAAGAAGGGATTCTGAAGGGATGCAGACTATGCGTAATTTAGCGAGGAATATGGCCTGGCTGCTTAAGTGTATTGCTTGTGGAAAAGAAAATGAACTGAGCGTTCCAAACAATGAATATAACAATAGAACAAATTTTATTCGATAATATGAAAGAATTCTTCGAGGACAATTCCAGCTGAATGAATATCTTTATTCCCTTAACAACTGCTTACAAAAAGAGTATAAGAGAAAATAGAATGGAAGGTTAATATGATTGACAGAAGGGAAATGCCAATTGGTTTCTTTGATTCAGGTGTGGGAGGGGTCAGCGTTCTAAAGGAAGCAATAAGACTGCTCCCAAATGAATCTTTTATTTATTTTGGGGACAATGGGAATGCTCCTTATGGAACCAAGCCTTTGGAACAGATCCGCCGCCTCTCTATGAATGCTGCTACTTTCCTTTCTGAAAAGGGTATAAAAGCGCTTGTCGTTGCTTGCAATACAGCTACCAGTGCAGCTATAAGAGATCTGAGAGACAGCTTTTCTTTTCCCATAATCGGAATGGAACCGGCTTTGAAACCGGCCGTACATATACGTAATAATGGAAAGATTATTGTCATGGCTACTCCAGCGACAATAAAGCAAGAGAAATTTCAAAATCTATTAAGGAAATATGGAAAGGATAATGAGGTGATTTCTCTTCCTTGTCCAGGCTTAGTTGAACTGATTGAAGCGGGCAAGTTCGATAGTCCTGAGTTAAACCGCTATCTTGAAGAAACCATAGGTCCATTTCGGAATATGGAAGTTGACGTGGTAGTTCTTGGATGTACCCATTATGTTTTTATCAGGAAGCATATAAAGGCGTTTTTTATGGGAAAAGCGTATGTAATTGACGGGAACCTTGGTACCGTCAGGCAGCTTTTTCATGTATTGAATGGCAATAACCTCCTTATTGAAGAAGAGAATAGAAGTTCAGGGAAGGTGTCCTTTTATACATCAGGAAATCCTGAAAAAGTCTTACCGTTGTTCCATACTTTATTGAATTACCAGGTCATGAAGGAATGATTAAGAGAGTCGCACGTGCTTTGGAACAATTCGGATATTTTTTATGAAAACAATGGAATGAAGAAAGATAGTACCGGAAATGCGCCAATTTCTGTAGAAATTGGCCTATTGTTTTTTTGACTGGAAAGGAAGAAGGTGCTACAATATGTAGTGTATTTGTCCGTTAAAAACACTACATATATTGAGGAGGCGGTGTTCTTGCAGTTATCTAGTAATGCCCTGAAAGTACTGGAGAGAAGATATCTGTCGAAGGATGAAAGTGGAAATATAACTGAATCTGTCGAGGATATGTTTCGCAGAGTCGCCCGTCATGTAAGTCAGGCCGATAAAATATATGATCCCGATGCTGATATTGAGGCAGTAGAAGAAGAGTTCTATCAACTAATGACGAATTTAGAGTTTATGCCAAATTCTCCTACGTTAATGAATGCAGGCAAACCCCTTGGGCAGCTTTCTGCATGTTTTGTTTTGCCTGTCGATGATTCGATGGAAGCTATATTTGATGCCGTTAAACATGCAGCGCTAATACATAAGAGCGGTGGCGGAACAGGGTTCAGTTTTTCGCGTTTAAGACCAAAAGGCTCAGCAGTACGATCTACAGGTGGAGTAGCCAGTGGACCGGTAAGCTTCATGAAAGTCTTTAATGCTGCTACCGAAGCTGTAAAACAGGGAGGTACCCGTAGGGGTGCAAACATGGGAATATTAAGGGTGGATCACCCTGATATCATGGAATTTATCCAATGCAAAAAAGATAACACAGATATTACCAATTTCAATATAAGCGTCGGTATAACAGAAGAGTTTATGAAGGCCGTACAAGAAGACAGGGAATACGATCTGTTGGATCCCCGTAACAAGAAGTCTGTGGCTAAACTGAGAGCCCGGGAAGTTTTTGATCTGATTGTGGATATGGCTTGGCATAATGGAGAGCCCGGTATCATTTTCTTAGACCGCTTAAACAGAGATAATGTGGTGACAGAACTAGGTGAAATCGAGAGTACCAATCCATGTGGAGAGCAGCCCCTCCTACCGTATGAGAGTTGTAATCTTGGTTCCATAAATCTTACGAAGGTCGTAGAATTACATGAAGGAAAATACACGGTGAATTATGCAAAACTTGCCAGGATTGTTGATTCTGCAGTACATTTTCTTGATAATGTTATTGATGTAAACCGCTACCCATTGCCTGAAATTGAACAGATGACAAAGGGTACTCGGAAAATCGGTTTAGGGGTTATGGGTTTTGCAGACATGCTTTTTAAACTGGGCATTTCTTATAATTCCGATGAAGGTGTTCAGTTAGCCGAAAAAATAATGCAGTTTATACAGGAAAGATCCAAAAAAGCCTCTATGGATCTGGCTAAGAGTCGGGGTGTATTTCCTTACTACGATAAGAGCATATATAAGAAGCAGGGGATAAAGATTCGGAATGCTACCACGACAACCATTGCTCCCACCGGAACCATTTCGATTATTTGCGATGCGTCCAGTGGCATCGAGCCTTTATTTGCCCTTTCTTTTGTTCGGAATGTGATGGATAACGACGAGCTGCCAGAAGTTCATCCCTATTTTAGGGAGGTAGCTGTACGAGAGGGGTTCTATTCCGAGGAATTAATGAAAGAGATTGCCCACAAAGGTACATTGCAGGGCATGGAAGGAATTCCGGAACATATTCGAAAGATCTTTGTAACTGCCCATGATGTGACTCCGGAATATCATATTCGGATGCAGGCTGCCTTTCAACAGAATACGGATAATGCGGTATCCAAGACAGTGAATTTTCCCAACTCTGCTACCCGTGAGGATGTAAGAAATGTGTATTTGCTGGCTTATCAACTGGGATGTAAGGGTGTCACCATTTATAGGGATGGGAGTAGGGATACACAGGTTTTGAATATTGGTGAGGGCAAGGGTAAAGGAAAAGATCAATCCCTCACCGAGAAAATTGAGGAACGTCTTGTAGATAAGGGCGCCGATAAAAAAATTACGCCCAGACCCCGTCCTGATGTAACCATGGGGATAACTGAGAAAGTAAGAATCGGCTGCGGAAACTTATACATAACTGTAAACTATGATGAACATGGAATATGCGAAGTTTTCACCAATCTGGGTCGCGCAGGGGGTTGTCCATCCCAATCGGAGGCTACCAGTCGCCTTGTATCCATGGCGCTTCGGTCGGGCATGGATGTAGAAACATTGATCGATCAATTGAAGGGTATTCGATGCCATTCCACACTTCGCCAGAATGGATTGAAGGTTTTGTCCTGCCCGGATGCCATCGGACGAGTAATTGAAAAGGTCATGAAATTAAAACTGGACGACCGGCTGGAAGCAAGTGATATCGATATGGACATTGGCAGTACGAATATGATAAAACGGCATAGCTGTTTATCGAATTGTTCCCTTTGCTCCTTAAAAGAAATCTGCCAGAATCCATCCAAAGAAAACGGTGGGGTTTTTTTACCTGTAAATAGCGCCCGTGATAAGAAGGACACGACCACTTGCCCAGATTGCGGTTCTAAGATGATGGAACATGAAGGCGGTTGTGTAGTATGTCGTTCATGTGGCTATTCAAAGTGTGGCTGAGCGAAGCTTTCCTTAGGTATAAAAGCGAGATGAGCCAATATGCTCGCCTCGCTTTTTCATCTTATTTACGAGTATTGTCTTTCGGATGGAGGATACTTGGCCTTTCTTTTTTAAGAGGGATAGGGACACGGAAGAACACATTCAGAAGAGCCTTCCCGTTAAAGGGTATGAAGGGCCAGAAATAAGGTGTAGTCAGACTTCTGGTAAAGACAAGAATCAAAAACCATATGGCAATTGAAGCCAACAACCCATATATGCCGAATAACGCACCGGCTATAAGAAATATGATGCGAAATATTCGGTTGGCCAGGCTAAACTCATAACTGGGTGTCGCAAAAGTGCTTATGGCTGCAATAGCCAAATAAAGGATTACCTCCGGCGTAAATAAGCCAACATCAATAGCGATTTGTCCGATAAGAATGGCAGCAACCAAGCCGAGGGCGGTTGCCAGGGCATTGGGTGTGTGGATGGCGGCCATTCTAAGCACTTCAAGGCCTATTTCTCCGATAAGTAATTGCCAGATGAGAGGTACTTTACTCGCCTTCCTCACACCGATGAATTTCAAGCTTTCCGGAACGAAGGCTGGATTAGACGCCAAGATATACCAGACAGGAATTGAAAATAATGATGCCCAAACGGCGAGAAAACGCACTAAACGTAGAAAAATACCAACGATGGGTTTCTGACGGTATTCTTCTGCGTGTTGCAGATGATGCCAAAATGTCGCAGGGCAAATCATTACACTTGGTGAGCCGTCTACAATAATCAGGATGTGGCCTTCTGTGAGATGAACAGCACATGTATCCGCTCTTTCGGTGTAACGTACCAATGGATATGGGTTTAAATGATGGCCGAATATGTATTCTTCCAAGGTTTTTTCACCCATGGCCAGTCCATCCACGGTAATCGCATTTATCCTATCTTTAATGAGCTTTACGGTCTTCGGATCTGCTATATTGTCAATATAACATAGAACAATATCTGTTTTAGACCTGGCTCCCACTTGTAAGTACTCCATGATAAGGGAGCGATCGCGCACCCTTCTTCGTATCAGCGCTGCATTGAAGATTATTGTTTCAACGAATCCGTCTCTTGGCCCACGAACGACTCTTTCGATATCCGGTTCTTGTGGGGATCTGGTTGGGTATTCCCGGGTATCGACTAAAATAACTTCTTTACAATCTTCTACGACCAATGCAGCTTGCCCTGCGAGAATCTGGTTGATGACTTCTTCCAGGTCTTCGGAAGTGTCAACCTCTACATACGGCATAAACTTCTTTACCAGCTTTTCAATAGTATTCTTAGTAATCTGAAGGGAGGACACCTCTTCCAAGTTCCGCATCACATGAAGCATCACTTCGGCATTCATAAATCCATCTATGAAAAAAAGACCGAATTTTCGATTTGCGTATTCCAGTTTCCGGTGTATCACATCAAAATTTTTTTCTACCTGAAGTTCTTCCAGAAGGTAGTTAATGTTTTCATCATACTTTGCAGAGATGGGCACTTGGACCCCAGGTTTTCCCATGTTGCCCCTCCTCTCTCATAATTTATAATTATATTTTGCTGAATACAAGCTGATTTATGTATGGGATTCCTAAGGGGATGATGCACGTATCTATACACGATGGAAAGAAGCCATTAAAGAACTTAGAGTAAAATTATCGTAGGCAAATTCTCCAAAAAAATATGGGAAGAGCTAAAAAGCCCTTCCCATAATCACGTCTTTCCTGTATGTTTGTAGTTGGCTACAACAACAAACGAGGTGAGACGTGACATGATCAGTTTACCCATAAAAGACTTAACATTCAAGGACCTAGAACGAAATTTTTTCGAATTGGGCTGCGAAATCGCCAGAAATCTCATGCAGCATTTCCTGGAACAAGCAGACGAAGACCTGGGGAGAAACAGGAACAAAGCCCAATTAAGACATAAAGGCAAGAAAACAACTACCATTAAAACCCTGATGGGAGAAGTAGTATTCAGTAGAAACATCTATAGAAAGATTAGCGATGACGGGCAGGTTCAGCACATTTACTTACTTGACGAAGCCCTTGGCTTTGAAAAAATTGGCACCATATCCCCTAACCTTGCGGAAAAAATCGTAGGACTCAGCTGTCATAAAGCCTATCGTCAAGTAGCCCAAACAATCAGCGAACTAACAAACCAAACCATAAGCCACCAAGCGGTTTGGGACATCATTCAAACCGTAGGCGAAAGACAAAGAAAAACTAATTAAAGCCCATCAAAACCACGAATTGTGTGGCAACCGGGAAGTTCCGGTACTATTCGAAGAAGCAGACGGGCTCTGGCTATCCATGCAAGGCAAAAGCAGGGCCAAGAGAGGCAATGGCCGTAAAGAAATGAAAATAGGGATAGCTTATGAAGGTTGGGAGCCCCGATACCCGTCCTCTGAGGAATACAGAACAGTAGGTAAAACAGTCTTTGCCGGTTATCATCAAGCCCAGCACTTTCAAGACCTGAGAGAAGCCATCCTAGCCGGCAAATACAACATGGATAAGGTTAAATACAGGATACTAAACGGCGACGGAGCAAGCTGGATTAAATACGACCATGAGCCGGAAACAGGCATATTTCAATTGGATCCCTATCACCTATCAAAGAGCATAATCAAAAACGTAAAAGACAAGAAAGCAAGATACCATATCCATAGATGGCTTAAAGCCGGTCAATTTGACAAAGTCTATGCCAAGCTGGAAGAGTTGAGATATCAATGTGAGGGCCTTGTCGATGAAATAGAAAAACTTAACGACCTGGAGACCTACATCAGAAACAATGAAGAAGGCATAATCAGCTACAAGGATAGAAAAGAAGTAGAAATCCCCTCTCCGCCTGAAGAAATAGCATATCGGACCCTTGGCACCATGGAAAAGAACGTGGATTTATTTGCCAGACGCATGAAAGGAGCCAAGAGCTGGAGCGAAGAAGGAGCCACTAACCTGGCAAAAATCATATCTCTGAAAACGGGAGAGAACTTTAAAGAAAAACTAGGCGGTCTCATATCAGGGCAAGTATCCGAGAAATTAACAGAATGTGTTGAAGAAGCCATCACAAACACTCGAAAGACCATAGATAAAACCGTCAAAAAGAATATTTATCCTTTACACAGGGGAAAAATCCCTTATTCCAATTGTAAGATGACCAATGGGAGGCGAGTTATCCGCAATCTATTTAACATGCAAGATTTTGGAGAAATAACCTACCGTTAAAGGAGGTATAGCAGGTAGGCTAATTTAACGGTACCTAAAAACACTATCCCTATGAACAATAACAGACAAAGCGAAGCCGTAAGGTGGCTGCCCCTGGCCAGTCGAAACGGCTTGCCCGAGGCTCCATGTCAAGGCTGGCCGTAAGGCCACCCCATGGGGCTTGGCCTTGACGTGGAGGAGGCAAGCTGTTAGCCTTTTTTGGGGCGCAGCCACAGCTAGGCTGAGCGTCTAAAGAAACGAAAACTTTCCTACAGATTAAGATGGATTCAGGAAAGACAAAAAAATTGCCTACTTGTACTTGACACAAACCTTAAAGAAAATATAAATGTGCTGTATACCAGATTATGATATAATAAACTTAGCTGTTTATTTTTTGGATAGGAGGGAAATATTATGAAATCGACGGGGATCGTTCGCAAAGTAGATGAATTAGGCAGGGTTGTCATTCCAAAGGAGACAAGGGAACAGCTTAGTGTGGAGGAAAAGGATGCATTGGAGATCTTTGTTGATGAGAAGTCCATTATTCTGAAAAAATATGCTCCTGGTTGTATTTTTTGTGGTCAGATGAACGGGGTAAAGGATTTTCGCGGGAAGTTGGTTTGCAACCAATGTATTGCAGAGATTACTCAAAGACTAGAAGAATAAAAAGAAGCCCTGATGTTCAATACAGCAGGGCTTTTGGGGTCGGAGAATTTGGACTGGGCATGGGGAATAAAACAGGGATCATTCACGGAATATCCGTCTTTGCGTTGGTCCGCATTTGTTCAAGCTTTTGCCGGATATGCACCTTTGCTTCTTCGAAAAAGGGCTGACAAAATTCCAAGGTATATGTTCTATCTTCGAAGCTCCTGTTTTTTATGGAATTCAGAAATAGCTTCTCAAATTGGGGCAAATCGCTTCCATAAATATGAAAGCTGTCCGCCATATGGGTGTACTGGCCAACGCTGATCTCTTCGTTTAAGCGCCGGGAGAGTTCTTCGGCAATTCTTTTCTGAAGCATGATAAAAGCAAACATATTCATGAAGCTGGCTTTGAAAGCATCGTTTGATCGCATGCTTACATTGCAGTTTAGATATTTTCTGCCTTTTTCCTCCGTACATCGATACCACAGACGTTGAAGGCATGGCGGGTCTTCGGACAGAATATCGTTTTCAGCCTGCCAGGTTGTCATATTCGCTCTACGGGTAAAAGAGTTTCGTGCAAGCTCATTCAGCACTAAGGGGATTTGTTTTTCCAAGCGTTGATGATATGTATATAACCAGCGATGGTCCTTTGGATCATCAGGGTTCCTGACAAATTCATCCTTAATACCGTCCAACACTTCTTGGCGGTACTCCTCCAAATCATATAGACCTCCTGGGAAGCATCTATGGATCATCGGTTCGGACAAAGGTTTTTCCACAGCAATAATCATTGTACAATCCTTGCTCTTGGGATCACCTTCTTTATCATAGTCAGTAGGTAGGTCTGTTCCCTGCTCATATAGGGTGAGCAATGCCTTTTCATAAGCCTCGGCCAAACCTAAACCCCGTACACACAAAACTGGCAGCATGTCTGATTCCCCCTTGTTAAGACTTGTTTCATCATATTTATTTTATAATATCAGATTTTAGACATTTCGGACAGCTTCGCAAGTGAAAATTCGCCATTTGATGTTCAAGGAAAAGAATTGAATATGATTGAAGGAAGGGATGTTCGATGTTGAATATTTTTAATCAGGAATTTTCTAAAGATGAATTACGGAAAAGGATTGGTCATATCAGTCAGATTGCTGGTACAAAAAGATATGTATTGAAGGAGGGGCAAGGAGAGGGTGTTGAGGCCATTGATGTGAAAACCGGCAGCGGTCTTTATTTTACTATTCTGCCAGATCGAGCGATGGATATCGCCTGGATGGAGTACCAAGGAAAACCCGTTGCTTTTATTTCGAAAAGTGGAATCGTACATGGGCAGTATTATACTCCCCTAGGGACGGAATGGCTGAGGAATTTTTTTGGCGGCATGCTGACTACCTGTGGATTAACCCATGTTGGGCCTCCTGAGACATCGGATGAGGGAGAGTTAGGCCTTCACGGGAGAATTGCCAACATTCCTGCCGAAGAAGTTTCATCAACAACCCAATGGAGAGACGATGAATTGGTCATGGAGGTAAGGGGGAAGATTCGTGAGGCGGTTATTTTTGGTGAAAACCTGACATTAACCAGAAAAATCCGGACGAGCTTAGGCGAAAATCGTTTTTTTATACATGACATGGTTGTAAACGAAGGTTACCATGATGCTCCCTTTATGATTTTATATCATATGAATGTGGGATTTTCTGTAGTCAGCGAGCACAGCCGTCTCCTTGCACCGATTTTACATACTGAACCACGGGATGAAGAAGCTATAAAAGGTATAAAGGAATATGCGATATTCCAAAAACCCACTTGTGGATACAAAGAGCAGGTTTTCTTTCATCAGCTGGCAGCTGATCAGGAAGGAAATACGTATGTTGGGATCGTTAACGAGCGTATGCAGTTCGGTGTATATATCGGATTTAACAAAAAACAATTGCCTTGCTTTACCCAGTGGAAGATGATGGGACAGCAGGATTATGTTGTTGGTTTGGAACCCGGAAACTGCGTGCCGGAAGGAAGAAGTTCGGCCCATTCAAAAGGCAGGCTGGCTTTCCTGCGGCCGGGGGAGACGCATAGGATTGATCTGCAAGTGGGCATCCTGGATGGAAGGGATGAAATTACAAGATTTAGAAAGCAGTTAGACAACATGATCCGATAGGCTTTTTGCAGGACAGGGTAAACCCCGGCGAAAGCTGGGGCTTACCCTGTTCATTGTGAGATGATTCCATCTAAGGTTTCGAAAAATCCGGGATATGATATATTGATATATTCACTGCCCTGAATGACGGTTTCACCGGTCGTAGCTAAAGCAGCTACGGCCATAGCCATGGAAATACGGTGATCCATATAATCGGCCACAACACTACCCCTTAAAGGGCGTCCTCCATGGATAATCATTCCGTCAGGTGTACCTGCAATATCAACTCCCATTTTGGAAAGCTCCTGAACAACCGCATCGATGCGGTTTGATTCTTTGAACCGCAACTCTTCTGCATCTTTGATCACAGTAGTGCCTTCCGCAAAAGCGGCAGCAACGGCGAGAATGGGTATTTCATCTATGAGGCGTGGAATGATACTCCCCTGTATGGTAGTCCCCTTTAATGGAGTATATCTTACAAGAAGATCTGCTACCGGTTCCCCTCCATATGTTCGATGATTTTCCAGAATGATGGAGGCTCCCATATCGCGTAGCACATCCAATATCCCGGTTCTGGTAGGGTTGACCCCGACATTTGATATTCGTACCTGGGAATCGGGTATGATCAGGGCTGCTGTGATGAAGAAGGCGGCAGAGGAGATATCCCCGGGGATAGAAATGGATTGACCATATAGCTCCTTGACCGGCTCAACGGTAATAATGTCCCCCTGTTTTTTCAGATTGCCTCCAAAAGAGCTGAGCATGAGTTCAGTGTGATCCCTGGAGGGAACAGGTTCGTGGATATGGGTAGGGCTATCTGTAAACAGTCCTGCCATAATCAGGCTGGATTTTAACTGAGCACTTGCAACCGGGAGTTGGTATCTGATGCCATGCAAGGGACGCCCTTTAATCTTTAAGGGGAGATGATTTCCACCGTCTGCGCCTTCAATAACTGCACCCATCATGTTAAGGGGGGTTACTACCCTGGACATTGGACGTCTCCTAAGGGAATCATCCCCTGTTAATTCACTGTCAAAAGTCTGTCCGGCCAGAATACCCAGAAGAATGCGACAGGTGGTACCTGAGTTACCGGCATCCAATCTTCTTATTGGTTTTTCCAGACCGTGCAATCCTTTTCCATATACTCGAACACAAGAATCCCCACATATGTCAATATTGATACCGAGTTGCTGAAAACATGATATGGTATTCAGACAGTCTTCGCCCATGAGAAAGCCTGTAATTTCTGTTACACCCTTCGCCAGCGCTCCCATCATGATGGCTCTGTGGGAAATGGACTTATCACCAGGAACTTTAATATGCCCAGATAACCGACGTGCCTGTCGGATAGTATGTTTCATATGCACACCTCATTTCTATCGTACATGTACAATATATCCCAAAGAGGAAAGAATTTCATATGACAAGGTCTGGGATTTGGCGTCAGGAAATGAGAGCCGAAGAACACCATGATCCTCTTCGCGATTGTTTAAGATGGCGATATTTTTAATGTTTAATGAATGTTTTCCCAGTACTGATGTGACCTCACCGATAATCCCTGGCTTATCTTCTACATCAATATCGATGTCGAAATAGCTTATTATTGAGGGATGGGGACGATTAGGTATGTTGTCCCTGTATATTTTCGCTTTTTCGAAGTAATGAAGCATTCGGTCCTTATCCTTTGTATCCAATAAATTTCGGAATGAATCCAAAATATTTATAAAAGAGTCGATGAGGCTTTTGAGCTCTCCTCGGTTTGCCATGCATATATCCGTCCACATATGGGGATTGGAGGAAGCAATACGTGTAATATCCTTGAACCCGCCTGCAGCCAGCTTACGGACATAGGAATTCTGATCCTCCTCGCTCCGGGCGAGGTTCACCAATCCGGAAGCGATGATGTGCGGAAGATGGCTGATTAGCCCGGTTATTTTATCATGATCAAGAGGCGATAAAGTGATGGGAATACTGCCGATGTTTTCCAATATATATGAAAGGATTTGAACTGCCGTATCGGAAGTATCAGCAAAAGGGGTCAGGATATAATATGCATTTTCGAACAGATGTGCAGTACTGTTCAGATACCCGGACTTTTCACTTCCTGCCATGGGATGGCCGCCAATATAGGTAACATGCTGAGGCAGAATGCTTGATATTTGAACTAGGATTTCGCTTTTTGTACTGCCCACGTCTGTCAGGATGCTTCCCGGCTTTAAAACAGGAATAATCTTTTTGACTGTCCGGACGATATCGGAAAGAGGAGTGCAGATAAATACAATGTCCGCATTCTCAACGCCCAGCGCTGCCGATGTTGTTCCATCAGATATCACACCGTCTGTCTTTGCCCGTAACAGATCCTGTTCATTGGTATCCACCCCAACGATTTTCCAATCAGGGAAGCTTCTATGAATCGCTTTTGCAAGAGATCCTCCAATGAGCCCCATTCCCAATATACAAATCTTTTGATTTTTTACAGTATCAAGCACGATTTTTTCACCTACCATTCATGGGAATGTTCTACCAATAACCCGGGCAATCTCCTGGATTTGTCGGGTCAGAGCGGAGAACCTCTCGATATTTAGGGATTGAGGTCCGTCTGACAGGGCACATTGAGGAGTGGGGTGGACTTCAATCATTAATCCATCGGCACCGGCTGCGATGGCTGCCCGGGACATTGGTTCTACCAGTTGCCACTTGCCCGTTCCATGACTGGGATCGACTATAATGGGAAGATGGCTTAAATGTTTAACGACCGGAATAGCACTGATATCGAGAGTATTTCGGGTTGATGTTTCAAACGTCCGAATCCCGCGTTCACAGAGAATGATACGGTAATTGCCTTCACTCATAATGTATTCTGCTGCATTAAGCCATTCTTCTACCGTGGCTGCTATACCTCTTTTTAACAATACAGGCACCCCTGCCCTTCCTAGTTCTCTTAGAAGTTGAAAGTTCTGCATGTTTCTGGCCCCAATCTGTATCACGTCAACATATTTTAATGCGGTATCGATAGAAGAAACACTGACGACTTCCGAGACAATCAGCAGTTCTGTTTCCTCACGGGCTTCTGCCAGCATTTTAAGACCCTCTTCCTCTAAACCTTGGAAGGAATAGGGGGATGTGCGGGGCTTATAAGCTCCTCCTCTTAGAAATCGTGCGCCGGCAGCCTTTACACCTCTGGCGGTATCCATTAATTGCCGGTGATTCTCCACAGCACATGGACCGGCAATGATGACAATACTCTTTCCACCGATTTCTATATCCTTTATGCGGATCGTTGTAGGTTCCGGCTTAAAGGTTTTGCTGGCCAGTTTGAAGGATTCTACAATGGGTATAACACGATCGACACCTGGCATCATTTCAATAGGCATATCGGCAATAATCCTTTTATCGCCAATCACACCAATAATCGTTCTCTCCTGGCCAGTGGAAATATGAACGCCAAGACCTGATTTTTCTAACACCTTTTCAATCTCTTTAATTTCTGATTGAGAAGCAGACGGTTTCATGACAATAACCATACTGTCCATCCTCCCTTTCCGAATTGATTTTATGTCTGCTAATCATACTTCACATACTCAGCTGTTAGTATACTCCTGTAAAACTCTTTCAAAAGGAACTCATAAACGGGCTACCATTCTACCATTCTTCAATGTTAAAATAAAATAACATTGCTCTGTTTCAATCCAACAATAAGCTTATTCATTCAAGACTTCCCGTACCAGATTGATGTCTACATCCTTAAAGATACGAACATGGCCTATTCTGTCCGGAAGCACGAAAACCAGCTTGCCCCCAATGTTTTTCTTGTCCCGCATCATGTATTGCAGCAGCAATTCCGGATCAAGTCCCTCTATTTTTATGGGCAGTCCAATTTTCTGAAGTAATCGGGCAATGCGTGAAACAGATGAGGAGGGCATTAGTCCCAAAGCGGATGATATTTTTGCTTCATATACCATCCCAATAGCGATACCCTCACCATGAGTATACCTGGAAAAGTCGGTTACTGTTTCAATAGCATGGCCAACTGTATGCCCATAATTTAAAATAGCACGCAGATTCTCTTCCTTTTCATCCTGGCTGATAATTTGAGCTTTAATTTGGCAGGAAGTTTTAATTATATGAACCAGAGAGTCCAAGTGCAGGTGATGGCCACTATCTATATATTCCTCCAGCCATTCAAAAAAAGTTCGATCGAGGATAATTCCGTATTTGACAACCTCAGCAATGCCACTTATAAATTCACGATGGGGCAAGCTGAGAAGGCAGTCTGCTGCAATATACACCATATTAGGTTGATGGAAGGCTCCAATTGTGTTTTTCCCCAAGGGGTGATTTACGGCTACCTTACCTCCCACACTGCTGTCCACCTGAGCCAGAAGACTGGCTGGAGCCTGAAGAAAGGATATCCCTCTCATATATGTTGCTGCTATGAAACCGGCCAGATCGCCTACAACACCTCCCCCTAGAGCGAGGACGGCAGATTTTCGGTCAAGAGGAATCTCAAGGGCTTTTTCATATATTTTGTCAGCCATCTCAAGGCTTTTACTTTGCTCACCCGGAGGTATGATAAAGGTATCAATGGAAAAACCTGCTGAAGACAAGGAGCTTGCCACAGCTTGTAAGTATAAGGATGCAACATTTTCATCCGAAACAATAAGTATATGGGTATAATCCTGCTTTGAAGCTTTGAGTACAGAGCCCAAAGGGTTAAATCCGTCTGTGGAAATATAGATAGGATAAGACCTTTCGTCAAGACTGACCTGATACATATACATGTTTTTCTTTTTCCTCCCTCTTATTACTATAACCATAAAAAAGGCCTTCGAAGCCGTTTCCATCAGCTGAATTTCATAGATTTTATGCTTTTTATGAAAAAAAGTCAATAGTACTGTAGAAAATGTTTAATTTTCTTTTTAATTCTGATACAATATTGAATATGGCTCTACCCCTACAAACAGGATATGAGATCACGGTAAATTATAGGAATAGAAAATATAGGCAAAAGAAACAATAAGGATAATTACTCCATTTTCATTTGAAATTTCATAGCCTGTAAAGCTTTTCATTGGGGACTTGGTATAAACTTTATGTGTCTACAGAAGTTTCTACCTGATCAATACAATATTTACCTTAGTAATACTAAACGCAAGGGGGAATTTTAATGAAAGCTTACCAAACCAAACAAATCAGAAACATTGGCATAATCGGTCATGGTGGGGAAGGAAAGACAACCTTGACTGAAGCGATACTGTACAGTGCTGGAGCCATTGATCGTTTTGGACGGGTTGAGGATGGGACAACCACCACCGATTATGATTCCGAAGAGATTAAACGACAGATATCGATAAGTGCTGCAGTGGCACCGATTGAATGGAAGAATCATAAGATCAACATTATTGATGTGCCGGGATATTTTGATTTTATTGGTGAAATGTATGGAGCTTTAACAGCTGCAGACGGAGCAATTATTGTCATTGGTGCAGTTTCAGGAGTAGCGGTAGGGACAGAAAAGGCCTGGGACTACTGCAAAGAGAAAGAGATCCCAAGAATGTTTTTTGTTAACCAGATGGACCGCGAGAACGCCGATTACTTTAAGGTCCTGGACGAATTAAAGGATAAGTATGGAACCGCTATAGCTCCTCTACAGGTTCCCATCATGGCTGGAGGCGCTTTTAAAGGCTATGTAGACATCTTGAATATGACCGCTTGGGAATTCGCAGGAAAACAGCCGAAGGAGACTTCCATTCCTGATGATTTAATGGATAGAGTAGAATCTATAAGGGAAATGATTGTAGAAGCAGCCGCAGAAAATGATGATGACTTATTAGAGAAGTATTTTTCCGGTGAAGAGTTATCAAATGAAGAGATCCGTCTCGCTTTACGAAAGGGGATCGTTTCAGCTGATGTGGTTCCCGTTTTATGCGGTTCCGCCCTTGACAATGCGGGAATTCAGGCGCTGATGGACAACATCCTGGAATTTATGCCTTCGCCTGAGGATCGGCCTGCTATGGTTGGAACCAATCCCAAATCGAAGGACATGGAAGAGCGGATTGCAGATGAAAAAGCGCCTTTTTCAGCTCAGGTTTTTAAAACAGTAGCTGACCCCTTTGTTGGAAAGCTCTCCCTATTTCGAGTATTTTCAGGCACTTTGACAACCGATATGTCCTTGTATAATTCCAACAAGGAAAAGACGGAAAAAATCAATAACATATTTGTAATGCGCGGCAAAAAGCAGACAGCTGTAGATAAATTGGTTGCCGGCGATATCGGTGCTATTGCGAAATTACAGGTAACAATGACGGGTGATACCATATGTGATTCCGCTGCGCCCATTGTCTTTGATCAGATTACATTTCCGGAGCCCTCTATTTCCCTTGCAGTAAATGCCAAGAATCAGGGCGAAGAGGAAAAGGTGTTTACCGGATTATATCGTTTGGAAGAAGAGGATCCCAGTTTTAGACTGGAAAAGAATACAGAAACTGGTGATACTTTGATTTCCGGTCTTGGAGAGCTTCACATTGAGGTCATTACAAAGAAACTGCAAAACAAATTCGGTGTGGAGGTTGTCCTCACAGATCCCAAAATTCCATATCGGGAAACCATCCGCAAATCAGTTAAAGCGGAAGGGAAACATAAAAAGCAAAGTGGCGGTCATGGGCAATATGGTCATTGCTGGATTGAATTTGAACCGATTACCGATGGATCGGCAGATTTTGAATTTGTAGACAAGATTGTAGGTGGAGTAGTGCCCAAGCAATATATACCTGCAGTGGAAAAGGGATTACGCGAAAGCATGGAGCACGGTGTATTAGCAGGTTATCCCGTTGTAGGGATTCGTTGTACCTTGTATGACGGCTCTTACCATAGTGTAGACTCATCGGAGTTGGCTTTCAAAATTGCAGCTTCGCTTGCTTTTAAGAAGGGATGTGCAGAGGCCGATCCTGTTCTGCTGGAGCCCATCTATCGGGTTGAGGTTACTATTCCGGACGAATACATGGGAGAAATAATCGGTGACCTCAATCGGAGAAGGGGCAGGATCCTTGGAATGAATCCTATAGATGGTCTGCAGCAGGTAATAGCCGAGGTACCTTTAGCAGAGATGTTTAAGTACGCAACAGATTTGAGATCCATGACTCAGGCAAGAGGATCTTTCACCATGACCTTTGAACGATATGAGGAAGTACCTGCTCAAAATGCTGCCAAGATTATTGAACAAGCGAAGAGGGAAATGGAAGAAGCAGAATAATCATTCCATTGGTGATGATGGCTGCAGGTTTATCCTGCAGCCTTTTCTGATGATGAACGCATGAGATTGGATGGGGAGAAGGATGATTTCTCTGTTTTAGAAAGGGGCATTCATAATATGATAACTGCAGTATGCTTGAACCCGTGTATCGATAAGATGGTAAAGGTAGATTCCTTTATTGTCGGAGGGTTGAATCGAATCCTTGAGTCGACTATAGACGGAAGCGGCAAGGGTGTTAACGTAGCCATAGCTTGCCAACAGATTGGCTGTGAATCGGCATGCATTGGTTTTCTCTATGATGCAAACGGACAAATCATACAGAAACGACTGGAAAGCTATCAAGTCATAACGGATTTTTTATGGAAGATGGGAGAAGTCCGGACGAATTTAAAGGTAGCTGATATCAAGAACGGGACCTATACGGAGATTAATGAAAAGGGAATGGCTATCACGGAAGATCAAATAGAGTTTATAAAAAGTAAAGTAAAGGAATTTGCATCAAAGAGCAGCATTATGGTCTTTACCGGAAGTTTACCTCAAGGTTGTCCTAAAGACTTTTATAAGGTACTGATAGAAATTGCAAAGTTGGAAGGCACGAAATGCATTCTGGACGCTGAAGGTGAGGCCTTACTAAAAGGAACAGATGCTATACCTTATCTGATAAAGCCTAATATAGTAGAGCTCGAACAAGCAATTGGATTGCGTTTGCAGAGCCCAATGGAAGTGTACAATGCGGCCCTGGCTTTCATTGACAAAGGTATCAGCATTGTAGCTGTTTCAATGGGAAGCGAGGGTGCTGTGATTACGGATGGTGAAAAAGCTTATTATGCGCCGATCATACCTGTTGAAGTAAGAAGCACTGTAGGAGCGGGAGACTCAATGGTTGCAGGATTCTGTAGAGCGATCGAGATGGGGCTTCCCCTGAAAGAGATGTTTCGTTATGGCGTTGCAGGGGCAACAGCCAGTGTTATGACAGAAGGAACTCAGCTGATACGTTTCAGTGATTTTGAGGCGTTGTTGGATAGAGTTGTTATCCAAAGGATTGTATAATACCTGACAGACATAATCAGTTATCCTTTAAAAATAATTGTGTTTTTTAAGTGTAAAAAGGTGGGTTGATGCAATGATTCGAGTAAGAGTTCCCGCAACCAGTGCAAACTTAGGCGCAGGTTTTGACTGTCTGGGATTAGCTTTAAGTATGTATAATTGGATAGAAGTGGAGGAAACAGAGAGAGGAGTAGAAATCATTGTTCCGGAAGCGGACAGGCTATTGGTTGACATCGACGATAGCAATCTGGTCTATACTACAATGCGGAAAGTGATGGAACGTATTGGTTATCCCATGAAGGGTTTGCGCATAAAACAGGTAAATGACATACCTATCACCAGAGGCTTGGGAAGCTCGGCGGCATGTATTGTGGGGGGTATTTTGGCTGCGAATCGGCTTAGCGGTAATATGCTTTCTTTGAAGGATATGATTTCTTTGGCTACGGAGATGGATGGACACCCTGACAACGTTCTGCCGGCCTTTGTAGGAGGCTTAACGGTAGCTTGTACAGATGGGAAAAATGTTCGGTATGTAAGGAGCGAGCCTGCATCCGGCTTGAAATTTGCTGTAATGATTCCGGATTTTCCGTTGCCGACCTCATTGGCTCGCAAAATACTACCCCGTCAGGTGTCATTGGAAGATGCAGTTTATAACATTGGAAGGGCTTCTTTGATGTTTGCTTCGTTGATAAGCGGACAAGTTGAGAATCTGTGGACGGCTTCGGATGACAGATTGCATCAGCCTTCCCGAAAGAAGCTCATACCCCATTGGGACGATATCGTGGATGGCGCCAGAAACTTGGGCGCGAAGGGTGTTTTTTTGAGTGGAGCAGGCCCTACAATGATCGCCATTTTGGATAGGGATTATCAGTTATTTCAACATGAGATGTCCTATCTGTGCTCCAGTTTTGATGAAAAATGGGACATTCGAATTGTGGATATTTGCACGGAGGGAGCAAGAATTGAATAAAAGAAAAAGGTTTCGGAGAACATAGAACTAATAATATAAAGAGGAGTGGTCCTATGAAACTTCGAGATATAATGACGGATGATATTGTCACAATTCAACCTCAGTCCACAGTTATGGATGCTGCGATAGTGATGCAGGCTCATAATGTTGGTTCCGTTCCCGTTTGTACCCAAGAAGGGCAACTGGTGGGTATTGTTACGGATCGTGATATTGTGGTTCGGAATGTTGCAAACAACGGTGATCCGAACACAACAAAGGTGGAAGAAGTGATGACAAAACAAGTCATTACCGGGAATCCGGACATGGACGTGAATCAAGCGATCCAGTTGATGGCTCAGCACAAAATCAGACGTTTGCCGGTTATGGAAAGCAATAAGTTGATTGGACTGGTTGCTTTGGGTGATCTGGCTACCAATTTCGCTGCGAATGATCAGGCGGGAGAGGCATTAAGCCAAATTTCATCGCCATCCCGTCCTATGAATCTTCATTAATAGAATTCAGTAGTAGAGGTATAAAGTCCAGACCGGCTCAATTAGGATAAATGGTTGAATAAATATGGACCAGAATAGAGGGATATGTCCTATACATATCCCTCTATCTGTAGTAAGATTTATTTGCAGTTTAATAGTTAAGTTTGAAAAATAAAACGGGTGTCAGGATGAAAAAGAGATATTTTCAAAAGCTATATGTTTATGATGATAAAAGTGAAAGCTATCTGATTCAGGTATCCCTTGATGATTATAATGATGTGTATAACGATTGGGATCCTTCACCCTTTAAAAAGCGAGATATTGAAAAGGAGTTCAATGACTTTATTGAGGAATCTTCGAAGGATATACCACTGAAGCACAATGTTACCATTGTGCTTTTTCTCCTGGTAAATAAAAAGGATTCAGCAAAGGAGGCGGCTATAGTCTCTGCTTACCGGAATTTCTATAACTATGCTGTGGAAAAGCAGAGGAGGGAAATCATAAGCTTGCATAAAAAGAATATATATTATTTGGTTGCTTCTCTTTTATTCTTAAGTATAGGTTATTTCTTCAAAGGAGGCCAAAGTGTGCTGATACAGGTCATTCATGAAGGGATCTTTGTAGGCGGGTGGGTGTTTTTATGGGAATTTTTTACGAATCTGTTTATTGCCCTAACGGAACTGCGCATCCAATACAAGCTGTATCGAAGGCTATATCAAGCCAGGATAGAGTTTATATACCGTGATTAGCATCGTAAAATCCTTCCCCCCTTCCTTTTTCGTAATGTCATATGACGAAAACCCACTTCACCCATCAATCCTTCATTATTCAGAGCTATCAATTCCTTCTTTACTCCAGTATACATTGCTACAGTTCACAAGAAGCATCATTAGATCTGTCATATTTGATTGAGAGGCACTTCACCTACAAATGCGAAGGAGAGAACAAAATGAAAAGGTGAGAAAAGGGAGACTTATAGGGACATTTTAATTTATCCTGTAATAACAATTTTTGGAGGTAATCATATGGTAATCAAGGTCGAAAATCTTACGAAAAGATATGGTGAACTGGTCGCTCTGGATCATTTCAATTTAGAGGTGAATGACCGTGAAATATTTGGCTTATTAGGACCAAATGGTTCTGGAAAAACGACAGCTATCAACTGTATTTTATCGCTGCTGAAATATGAGAAGGGCACTATAGAAATCTACGGTAAGCCCATGTCTCCCGATGCTTATGATATTAAAAGAAACATAGGGATCGTCATGCAAAATGTTGCAGTATTCAATGAATTAACGGTTTATGAAAATATCGATTATTTCTGTGGCCTCTATATAACGGATAAAAAGAAAAGAAGGTCTCTTGTGGAGGAAGCGATAGAGTTCGTTGGTCTCGGTGAGTTTCGAAAATTTTACCCTCAAAAACTGAGTGGAGGATTGCTACGCAGATTGAATATTGCCTGCGGTATCGCCCATAAGCCAAAGCTGATTATTCTGGATGAGCCAACCGTTGCAGTCGATCCACAAAGCCGTAACAACATCTTAGAAGGTATACAAAAGCTTAACAAGGCCGGAGCAACCATTGTATATACTTCCCATTATATGGAGGAGGTTGAGCGGATTTGTACAAGGATAGCTATTATGGACAAGGGGAAAGTAATCGCAACAGGTACAAATGAGGAATTGAAAGCTTTGATCAACTCCGGTGAAAAAATTACGGTAGAAATGCTGCAGGCAGACCAGCGTATTCTCGAGGAGGTGCGTAATTTACCTCACGTTGCTTCGGTAGAATGGAATGATAATTTTCTTATTGCAAAATCAACCAGAGGCAGAAACAGCCTGGTGGATATACTGGACTATTTGAAATCAAATGATATTCCTTTTGGAAGGATTTATTCCGAGCCACCCACACTGAACGACGTATTCCTGGAGATAACCGGTAAAGGGCTTAGGGATTAAGGAGGCTTTTTATGTTTTCGCATATTTTTAAATACAGACTGAGATGTATTCTGCGGGATAGGCAAATGATGTTTTGGACTCTGCTTTTCCCGATCATTTTGGCTACCTTATTCAATATGGCTTTTTCAAATCTGTCAAAGAGTGAATTGTTTTCAAAAATAAAAATAGCCGTTGTGACTACACCTGAGTATGATGAAAACACAGCTTTTAAGGAAGCCATTGCAGCTGTTTCAAATTCACAGATAGGTGAAGACAGAAACAAACTATTCGATGTGATCTATACATCTGAGGAAGAAGGGGCTCAACTCCTTGACGAAGGTGAGATTGAAGGCTATATCCTTCTTGAAGACGATATTCAACTTGTCGTCAAGGAATCAGGTTTAGAAGAAACGATTATTAAGGGCTTTATTGATGATTTTAAGCAATCATCCGCCACAATTGAACGGATTGTGAGCAGGAATGACGATGCGATTCAGGAAGGGCTGCTGGATGATCTGGTCAATAGAAGAAGTTATCTTAAAGAAATACAGTCCGGCAGATCTGACCCGGATATCACTGTGAACTATTTCTACACACTGATTGCAATGGCCTGTCTATATGGTGGCTTTTTAGGCTTGAAGGAAGTGACCGCTATACAAGCTGATTTATCTCCTCAAGGATTAAGGGTGAATAATGCTCCAACCCATAAATTGAAGATTTTCATTGTCGCCATGCTTGCAGCGACTGTGATTCAATTATTCGTGATTTTCGTGTTGCTTGCATATTTGATGCTGGTATTGAAGGTGAATTTTGGAGGACAGCTTGGCTATATCATTATAGCTTGCACAGTGGGGACCCTCACAGGGGTAACCTTTGGGGCTTTTATTGCCTCGATCGTAAAAGGAGGGGAAGGAATAAAGATAGGTATCCTTATAGGAGCTTCCATGACAATGTCTTTCTTATCGGGCATGATGTATGACAAAATGAAATACATCATCAGCACAAATATTCCCATCTTAGGATATCTTAACCCGGCTAATTTGATAACAGACTGTTTTTACTCCCTTTATTTCTACCATACCTATTCCCAGTTTTATACGAATATAGCTATTCTTTGTGGTTTCATCCTTTTATTTAGCACAGGCACCTACTTTATACTGAGGAGGCAGAAACATGCAAGTCTATAAAGCGTTCTTTAAAATCATTCAAAAAAACCTGCCCCAGCTGATCATTTATCTTGTAGTATTTCTGTTCTTTGCCGTTTTTCTTGCCAATACATATACAAGTCCCATGAGCACTGATTTTACTCAAACCAAAGTAAACATTGCATTCATTAATCAGGATACCGGTTCAAAGTTGGTAGAAGGGCTGAAAAACTACTTGAAACAGAATGCTAATCTGATAGATGTTCCGGATGAGCTTCAAAAGCTGCAGGATGCCCTCTTCTTTCGGCATGTGGAATATATTATTAGGATACCTGACGGTTTTACAGAAGGGCTTTTGCGTGGAGAAAACGTTCAGCTCGAAAAAACAACAGTACCAAATTCGATGACTAGCATATATATGGATGCCCTCGTCAATAAATACATCAGTACTGCTGCAAGCTATTTCAAGTATGCGGAGGATCTTAGTCAGGAACAAATCGTACGCTTCATTGATAGGGATTTGTCCGGAGGAACAGAAGTCAAGCTAGTAAACCCGAACCTGGAAAAAACAAAAAGTGAAAGGCGTGCATACTATTTTAATTATCTGTCCTATTCTTTGTTGGCCATATTGATTCAAGGTGTTTCTGTGGTTATGATGGTCTATAATCATCCGGATGTAAAGAAACGAAATCTTTGTTCACCGTTGAAGATTGGCTATATAAATTTCCAAATGGTACTTGGAAACATCAGCTTTGCTATAATGACCTGGTTTGTTATGATATTGACAAGCTTTATTATGTATGGAAGTTTTATGTTCACTATTAAAGGCTTATTGTTCATACTAAATTCATTTGTATTCACTTTGACCGCATTGAGTATCAGTTATTGCACCGGAAACATCGTAAAGAGTAAGGAAGCAATGGCTGCGGTGGCCAATGTTGTTTCCTTGGGGACCTGCTTCATAAGCGGCGTATTTGTACCACAGGCTTTCCTTGGGAGGACGGTATTGAAATTCGCAAGTTTTACCCCAACCTATTGGTATGTAAAATCCAATAATGAGATCGCAAGTATCCTAAATCTGAAAGCGGAAAATATATGGTTGATTTTTAGAAATATGCTCGTCATGCTTGGATTCGCAGTATTCGTACTTGCGGTTACACTTGTAATGATAAAACAAAAAAGAACGGCTGAGTGAATTTGCAGATAAGATGAAACAGAAGGCGAAAAACAGAACAAAGCAAAGCGGTGTTCTTCTGTGTGGTCGTATGGTATAATGTGGGAAGATACAGCATGTGAAAATACTTAGCAACTAATTCTTGAAGATGAAGGGAGAGGGATCAGTTATGAGTCGTGATGAGTTGTTTACATCGGTATCTTCACCTGAAAGCCTGGGGATTCCCTCATCAGCGATTATCAGTTTCATTGAGAGAATCGACAGGGAACAAACATGCATGCATGGTTTTTTACTGCTACGAAAAGGGAAAATTGCTGCGGAAGCTTACTGGGCTCCATATACGGAGAACAGTATGCATCGTATGTATTCAGTAAGTAAGAGTTTTGTAGCTTTAGCAGTCGGTCTGATGGTGGATGAAGGAAAAATAAGCCTGGATGATCAGGTAGTTAAGTTCTTCAAAGATAAAGCACCTGAAGATATACATCCCTATTTGTCTCAAACAACCATTCGAGACCTCTTAATGATGGCAACTCCTCATTCGGAAAATTCCTATACACGTTATGATAAGGACTGGGCTGCAACTTTTTTCAGTAAAACTCCTTCCCATCCTCCGGGCACAATCTTCTCCTATGATACAGCAGCCACAGTCATTCTTAATACGATTGTAGAAAGGATTAGCGGTGTACCTTTTTTGGAGTACATGCGGGATAAGCTTCTTGATCCTATCGGGTTTTCAAGGGATGCTTGGTGCATAAAAACCCCGGAGGGAACATCCTGGGGGGGGTCCGGTGTAATCTGCAGATTAAGGGATATGGCCAAATTGGCTTATGTATGTATGAATAAGGGCCGTTGGGAGGATAAACAGCTAATATCGGAAGAGTACATCCGTGCGGCGACCTCGAAGCAGATTGATAATTCTATTCAAGGCAGTCATGGTTATGGATATCAAATTTGGATGAATGAAGATAGCGGCTTTGCTTTCAGAGGGATGGGTTCCCAATTTGCATTTTGTTTTCCTGACAAGGATTTCCTGTTTGCCTGTATTGCGGATACACAGGGGGCAGGCCCTACAGGTACCGGCATTGAAGATTGTTTCCGTGAAGAAATACTGAGAAAAATCTCGAATGTAGCTTTGCCCGATGACCCGGACACAAATGAGCTGTTAAAGAATCGAATGAAGGACCTTAAGGTTTTGCCTCAGAGGGGGAAGATGACATCATCATTTGAAGCAAAGGTCAACGGAAAATGGTACAGTATGAACGAAAATCCAATGGGAATAACAAGGATGCGCCTGATCTTTAAAGGAGATGAGGGTATATGGGAATATAAAAATGCCTCGGGTGATCATCAGATCAGGTTTGGTATCGGAAAGAAAGTAAGGGGGCCTTTTCCGGAGACCCATTACTTTGGAGAAAGAATTGGTACGGCATCAGGGGAATGCTATGATTGCCTTGCATCCGCTGCATGGGTTGAGGAGCATAAGCTGAATATGCTCATATATATCACGGACATCTATTTAGGAACCCTGAAGATTACTCTTTCGTTCAGAGGAGATCAGATATCCATTTTCATGACAAAGGTAGCTGAATGGTTCCTGGATGAATATCAGGGCTTTGCCGGCGGCGTTGTGATCGATGAAAAATAGATACAAAGATTACAGTTTTCCCTTCTTGACGGATTCCAACAATTTTCGCATGTCCTGGGGCAGGGGAGAGACAATTTCAGTCCTCTCTCCTGTCACGGGATGAGTAAAACTGACATAATGAGAGTGCAGTGCCTGTCGGGAAATCAGGTCGGCGGATATATCGGAATACAGGGTATCTCCGATTAAAGGGTGACAGATAGCTTGGCAATGAACTCTGATTTGATGGGTCCTCCCTGTTTCAAGGATGAAGCGCATGACAGCAGCATTGTCAAGATACGACAAAACAGAATAATGCGTTACGGACGGTGCTCCGGATTCGGATACCTCTCTGAGGATGATGGAATCGGGGGCACGGGCTATGGGCAGATCAATCGTCCCTGATGCTTTCGGAGGACAGCCATGTACGATTCCGATATATTCTTTATGGTATTGCTTTGTCTTCATTTGATGCTTCAGTCTTTCTTGAATGAATTGATTTTTCGCGAACACGATTACCCCTGTTGTACCTCTGTCGAGTCTGCTGACAGGCCGGACTTTTATTCTCTCTCCTTTGCTTTCAAAGTAGTACTTCAGTCCATTCGCTATGGTATTTTCGGGATCTGTGGGACTTGGATGGACGATTAATCCATCGGGTTTATCCAACGCAATAACACAATCATCTTCATACAATATATGTAAATCCATCTTTACCGGCTTCACGTTATCAGATCTTTCTTCAAAATGGATATGGGCTTCTATTATATCACCGGCTTTGACAACATGATTCACATAGACTGGAACACCGTTGTAGAATATTTTTCTATTGTATTTCAGCTTTTTGATTAAACTTGAGGAAAACTTGAATTCGTTCTTTAATATGCTTCTGACTTTTCTTCCGCTGTTTTTACTGTCCACATGATATTTAAGCAGCATATCCATCCCTTTCATATCCTGACGTAGTAGCACTGCCTTTAGTATTTTACCATACTTTGATCCGTTATTTAAGAAAACCTGGACTCTAATAAAGCTACAGACCGAATAAAACAGAAAGCTTATGAAATATTGAAAAATTCGGAAAAAGAACATCCCAAGCCCTGGATATTATAGTATAATCAAGCTCAGGGAGTTAATTTTACATATTGAGGCTATATACTTATTCCGGCTCAATAATGAAATTATCAGCAAGGGAACAGGAGTAAAGATGAGTAAGGGAAGGGGGAAGTGGCATGAAAAAAGCTATCAATGCCTGGTCGGTGCCCAGGCACGTTACCTTCGGGGAAATGTTCAGGGATATTTCGAGGGCGGGATTTGACGGGATAGAGCTAAATGTAGATGCAGAAGGCTATTCCAATCATTCTCTCGCAATGAGCACCGGAAAGGATACATTTTCTGTAATAAACGATCTGATAGAAGAATATAAACTCCCTGTCGCCAGTATTTCTACCTCGCTTTTTGGCGGTAAATTAGGTTCAAATGATAAAAGAGTCCGTGAATCAGGCAAGGATATCATTCGAAAGCAGTTGGAATGTGCAGCAGCTTTAGGCGCAGACGGCATTCTCATAGTCCCCGGTGGCATGACGGAGGATATTTCATTGCTGCAGGCGTATGAAAATTCACTGTTAGCCATAGATGAGCTCAAACCGGAAATCGAATCTGCGAAAATTCATGTCGGTGTTGAGAATGTCTGGAACGGTTTCTTTCTTTCACCGTTTGATATGAAAAACTTTATTGACGATTTAAATTGTCGCTATATTGGAGCATATTTCGATGTCGGTAATGTCATGGCCTTTTCCAATGCAGAGTATTGGATAGAAATTCTCGATAACCGTATCCGGAAAATACATGTAAAGGACTTTAAACGCAATAACGGGATAAACAGGGGAGGCTGCTTTGTTAATCTTTTGGAAGGGGATGTCGATTGGCATAAGGTGATGGCCGCTCTGAATAAAGCCGGCTATGATGATTACCTTACTGCTGAACTTGAAATAATGGGCGGACCTCCCGATTATCTATACAAGATAACTTCAGAAGCCCTGGATATCATCATAATGAATGGGAGGGAATGATTTATGAAAAAACTTGCAATGATAGGTTGTGGGGAAATCGGGAATTATCATCTCAATCACTTTTTGACCTTTCACGATATCGAATTGGCAGGTTTCTGTGACTTAATCCCTGAAAGGGCAGAGGCTTGTGTCAAAAAAGCAGGAAGCGGAAAGGCTTTTACGAATTTCAAACAGATGTATGACGAAGTAAATCCTGATATGGTTTTCATCTGTGTTCCCCCTATGGAACATGGAGAAATAGAATTTGAAACCATTAAGCAAGGTATACCTTTCTTTGTTGAGAAGCCTGTCGCATTATCCATGGAACTGGCCAATCAAATAAACGAGCAAGTGAAAAAAGCCGGCCTGATTACAGCTGTTGGATTTCAATGCCGTTACAGCAGCCTGGTTGAACCCAATATTAAATTTATTAAGGAGAAGGAAGTTATTTTTATCGACTGTATACGTATCGGTGGTGTCCCGAGCGCTCCCTGGTGGAAAAAACGTTCGACATCCGGCGGCCAGATTGTGGAGCAGACGATTCACCAGTTTGATATGATAAGGTATGTATTTGGCGAGCCGGATATGGTATTTACGATGGGAACCAAGGGTTTTGTTACGGATATTGAGGGCTATGACACGGAAGATTTATCGACGACCGTTGTACGGTTTAAAAATGGTGCCCTGGCTACAATTTCTACCGGCTGCTATGCTACAAGCGGCGATGCTGCGGATAGCAAAATTGTCTTCAGCACGCGGGATGCCAGAGCGGAACTGCGAATTTTGACTGATCTGAAAATCTTCGGTTATGATAATGAATCCAGTGAAAGTGCAGATGACGAATCTCAAGGTTTTGTCATTAAGGGTGACGGTGCCCTGAGTACATCCCAAACGGATGCTATCGTATACAAAGAGGAAGGGGATGCCGGTATCCTCTGTGATCGTACATTCATTGATGCGGTGCTCACGGGAGACGCCTCAAAAATACGTTCACCTTATGAGGATGCTGTACGTTCTTTGGAATTTACCTTGGCGTGCAACCGTTCCATGGATACTGGGTTGCCGGTAAAAATTGGTTCCGGAGAGGTGTAGGGTGTAGAGGAGTCGAGCTGTTGTGATACTCTAAAGTCTTTTACTGGCACGAAGGTGTTTGGGATAATCTGTACTAGCAAGTAAAACGTGAAAGCAAAGCATAGGGACCGAAAAGGCTCCTATGCTTTGCTTTCATCTTTGTATACCAAAGGTTCCAATAGGAGGAATTCATCCATAGTATCATTACCCATCCCTAGCCAGAATTGCAGAATGTCATTTTAAAACCATAAGAGTTGTAATATTAAGTCCAAAAAATATCCACCGGAAAACCGGTGGATATTTTTCATTACATCTGAAGCTATTCAATCTTCGCTTTGGGAGCTACATTTTTTCTATCCGATGTTGCAAGTTTTATAATAAACAGCACGCCCAACAACATGATAATGGACAGGGGAAGCACAATCCAGGCAGATGGTACCAGCCCGGCAATGATATATCCTACAAAGGATACAGCTGCCACAGTTATAGCATAGGGAAGCTGAGTGGTTACATGGTTTATGTGATTACACATTGCTCCGGTGGAGGACATGATGGTAGTATCCGAAATCGGGGAGCAATGGTCACCGCAGACAGCTCCTGCAAGACAGGCTGAAACAGCTACGACCATCAGTTTAGGATCCAGTCCAACAGCTACGACAATGGGCAGGAGGATGCCAAAAGTTCCCCAGGATGTACCGGTTGCGAAAGACATTCCAACAGCCACTGCAAATACGATAGCCGGCAGCATAATCTTTAGCCCTGTCGCGTTTTCAAAGATGCTACTGACATACTCCTTGGAACCAAGAAGACCTGTAAGCCCACTTAATGTCCATGCAAATGTAAGAATGAGGATTGCAGGAACCATAGCTTTGAATCCTTCGGGGAAGCATTCCATGCATTCATTAAAGGTAAGGACCTTTCGTGCCAGTAAATATATTATAATGAGAATAAGCGCAAGGCAAGAGCCTAATGATAATCCAAGGGAAGCATCACTGTTAGCGAAGGCATCGATAATGTTTGCACCTTCCAGAATGCCGCCGGTGTAGACCATCCCCAATATGCAAAGAACGATCAACATAATTACGGGTATAACAAGATCAATAACTTTTCCTTTTCCTTTATGTACTTCAACATCCTGTCCTTCAAAAGGCCGATCGGGTGTCGTGTAGAGATCTCCATACAAGATGGCATTTTCCTCATGTTTTCTCATCGGACCATACTCAATACCTAATAAGGTTATAATGATTATCATTGCAAGAGTCAGAAGAGAGTATAGATTGTAAGGTATTGCGCGGATAAAAAGATCAAGGCCTTCATAGCCTTCCACTACGCCTGTTACAGCGGCTGCCCAGGAAGATATGGGAGCAATCATACAGATGGGCGCAGCGGTAGAGTCTACAAGATATGCCAGTTTTGCACGAGAAATTTTATGTTTGTCCGTGATAGGTCTCATAACATTACCTACGGTCAAGCAGTTAAAGTAGTCATCTACAAATATCAACACACCAAGGCCGAAAGTGGATAGCATAGCCCCTTTTCTGGTTCGAATTCTCCGAGCCGCCCATTCCCCGTAAGCAGCGGAACCACCTGCTTTGTTCATAAGGCATACAATCGCTCCTAGTACCACCAGAAAGATCAGGATTCCTACATTCCAGCTGTCCGAAAGGGAAGCAATAAAACCTTCAGTGAACATTGCGGTAAATGCATTTAGCGGATTGAAGTTTGCGTATAGCAAAGCTCCGCTAACGATACCTATAAAGAGTGAACTGTATACTTCTTTGGTGATCAGAGCCAGTACAATGGCAATAATCGGTGGAAACAGAGACCAAAATGTAGCGTGGACGTTGCTTTGGTACTCTTCGCCTGCTGTGCCCTCAGCAAATGCCGGTGTTGCGAACACCAGTACCATGATTGCTATGAGCGCTAGCAGAATGAATAATTTTTTCCGACTCACATCAACACCCCCATTATAATAATGTTAATCTATTTAAATTTTAAATAGATACAAAAATGATGCATTCGGGTCGTTCGTCTATATCTATGGCTCCCCAATAGTAAAAAAAACATAAGGCATAGAGAAGCCTTATGTTATATTAAACATACGATAGCTCTCCACCAAGCAGTGACAGTCTGCTACATATTCTGCAGCAGCCCAGCGGCAGTACCCCCTGGCAGGCTCTGTCGCTTCGGCAGTATGTCTTTTCACCTGATACTGTGCCAAGCCATTTATAACAGGCTACTCGTACAGACCGCGCCTCTATCGATTTTATTATGATTGTATACAATTCCTCTAGTCTAGTATAGGCGGAAGAGGACGAGAAGTCAATAATAAATAGTAAATTAGCTAATAGTCGAGTGAAAATAGGGTAAATTTTGATACAATAGCTGTATAAACTAAAAGCACTGATATGAAGTGAACGGTTATGAGCGACATAAAAACAAAACCTACCGATCAGGATATCCATGAATTTAAGTAAATATTGAGCCGGAGAAAATGAGATTGTATAGAACTCTAAAAAGTGTTTGATCATGTAGTGGATGAAGAACCTGCCCTATGGAATAATATGATAGGATATGGTACTTACCATTACAAGTCTGAACGAAGCAAACAAGAAGGGGATTGGCTATTAATAGCATTTTCACCACGAAAACAGTATATAATGATATATATTATGCAGGGGTAAACCAATACAATCATTTCGTAGAAAAAACATGGAAACACAAAGTCAGTTCAGGTTCATGTTTGTATATTAACAAACTTGAAGATATCAACCTGGATATTGTAAAAGAAATTATTTCAACTTATTTTTCTATACAATTTGGAATAATGGTATCTGGATAGAAAGTCGGCTTTTCAGGGTATAATACTAGAAAAGCATTATGAAGGGATAGAGTTTATTGAAGATTACAGATAAATCTCAAAATAGATTGATCCATGAAAAGTCTCCATACCTACTACAACACGCATATAACCCTATAGACTGGTATCCATGGGATAATGAAGCCTTTGCAAAAGCGAAAGCCGAAGACAAGCCAATCTTTCTATCCATAGGCTATTCCACCTGTCATTGGTGTCATGTCATGGAACGGGAATCATTTGAGGACGAAGAGGTAGCCGAGCTCCTCAATAAAGAATTTGTCTCTATTAAAGTTGATAGAGAAGAGAGACCTGATATAGATACAATCTATATGACAGTATGTCAGGCTTTGACGGGTCGTGGAGGATGGCCTTTAACAATTCTTATGACACCAGATAAAAAGTCCTTTTACGCCGGAACTTATTTTCCTAAAAACGGCCGTTTCGGTATCCCAGGATTGATAGATATTTTAAAACGCATCGCATATCTATGGAAGACGAATAGACAGGATCTGCAATCTTCTGGCAATGAGATAATCAATGCGATAAAGAAATCGATGGAAGGAGGTGGAGGATGGGAAGAAATCTCCATCGAGACCATTGATAGGACATATGAGGCTCTAAAACAGTCCTATGATCCAAAGTATGGAGGCTTTGGGAGAGCACCCAAATTCCCCACCCCGCACCATCTTTTATATCTTCTTAGATATTGGCGACAGTTTAAGAATGACAGAGCGTTGGAGATGGTTGAGCACACTCTCCAATCCATGTATCAGGGAGGGATATATGATCATATTGGGTTTGGATTCTCCCGATATTCTACAGATCGTAAGTGGCTTATCCCCCATTTTGAGAAGATGCTCTATGATAACGCTTTTCTGGCAATGGCCTATCTGGAAGCTTTTCAGGCAACCAAAAAAAGAGAATTTCGCCTGATAGCAGAGCAAATTTTTAACTACATTCTGAGAGACATGACCTCTCCGGAAGGAGGCTTTTTTTCCGCTGAAGATGCGGATTCAGAGGGAGTCGAAGGGAAATTCTATGTCTGGACACCTGATGAGATAAAAAAGATTCTTGGGCAGGAAGAGGGGAAGGATATATGCAAATTATTCCGGGTCACTGAACAGGGGAACTTTGAAGGAAAGAATATTCTCAACCTCATCGATGCCGATAAGGAAGAATTGGATAGAGCCTTCGAAATGGAGAGTTCCAGAAGCAAATTATATGAAGCAAGGGAAAAAAGAGTTCACCCCCATAAGGATGACAAAATACTGACTTCGTGGAATGGCTTGATGATCGCTGCCCTTTCCAAAGGAGCAAGGATCCTACAAAAATACCAATACAAGCATGCTGCAGAAAAGGCTGCTGGTTTTATACTCGACAGAATGGTCAACCAGGAAGGCCGTCTCTTGGCTCGCTATAGGGACGGTGAGGCTGGCATTAAAGGATACGTGGATGATTACACATTTCTCATCTGGGGATTGCTTGAGCTTTATGAAGCATCTTATGATTCTAGCTTCCTGGAAAAGGCTTATGCACTAAACAAGGATCTATTAGACCTTTTTTGGGACTATGATTCGGCAGGCTTGTTTCTCTATGGGAAGGATGGAGAAGAGATGATCGTAAGGCCCAAGGAAAGCTATGACGGAGCCCTGCCATCCGGCAACTCTGTTTCTGCCTTTAATTTCATCAGGTTGGCACGTTTGACAGGGGATACAGAGCTTGAAGAACTAGCACAGCGGCAATTTGAATATTTTGGATCTGAGATCAATCAAAGTCCCATAAGTCATACCTTTTTCATGATGGCTTTTTTGTGTGCCAGTCAACCAACATATGAGATTGTCGTGGTGGGAGATCGAGAAAAGGAAGATACTCAGAAACTCCTTTCGATCCTGTCCCAGGTCTACCTCCCAATGGCCATTACTCTTCTTTATGCAGGTGATGACCCTATTCTGGAGAAACTGGCACCTTTTGTAAAGAATCAGAAAAAGCAAGATGGAAGGGCTACCGCATATATATGCCGTAACTATGCCTGTGAAAAGCCGATAACGGACCCCAAAGAATTTGAAGAGATGCTAAAGAAGAATATCTACTAGCCACACTCAAACTTGGGAAAACTCACGAGCCCTGTTGCAGGGCTCCTTTTCATTTTGACAGGACGGACGGAATATGGAAATGCTTTGGACAATGAGTACATACTCTGCTAGAATAAAAAGGTAAACAGTGTATATTATATCGAAGGGCTATTGGGAAAGGGAGAGGATCATGGAAAATATAATCATGACAAAAGTACAGCAGCTATTTGAGCATCATCCGATTTCCGATATTGAAGGCGTAACGAAGGAGCAGCTTGAAGAAACGGGCGTTTCCTTGGCAAGAGGGTCCAGGATAGCCATTGCTGTTGGCAGTCGTGGAATTGCCAATATTCATCGAATTGTAAAGGCGACAGTTGAATGGGTCAAGGATGCAGGTGCCCACCCTTTTGTGGTTCCGGCCATGGGAAGCCACGGAGGAGCGACCGCCCGAGGCCAGCAGGAGGTACTGGAGGGCTATGGTATAACGGAGGCATACATCAAAGCTCCCATCAAATCCTCCATGGAAGTAGTGGAATTGCCTGATGAGGGTCTGAAAAACAGGGTATTCATGGATAAGTATGCCTACGAAGCGGACGGCACAATTGTCATAAATCGAATTAAAGTGCATACAGATTTCCATGGTCCTGTGGAAAGCGGTTTGATGAAAATGTGTGTGATCGGTTTGGGAAAGCACAAGCAGGCATTGGAAATCCACAAATATGGTGTATATGGCTTGAAGAATTTAATCCTGCCTACTGCTAGACAAGTATTGAAGCACGGCAATATCATCCTGGGCATCGGTATTGTGGAAAATGCATATGATGAAACCCAGCTCATCAAGGGGGTCATTCCATCCATGTTTGAAAAGATGGAGATGGAATTGTTGGAGTACAGCCGGAAATTGATGCCAAGCCTGCCGGTCTCTCAATCGGATGTTTTAATCATAGATGAGATGGGAAAAGACATCAGTGGCGTCGGAATTGATACCAATATTATTGGCAGAATGAAGATCCGCTCGGAGGAAGAGCCCAAGACGCCTGATATCTCAAGCATTATCGTGACTGACCTTACGGAAGGCTCCCATGGGAATGCGATAGGGGTAGGTCTGGCGGATGTCATAACCAGAAACCTGTTTCAAAAAATAGATTTTAAGGCAACCTATGAAAATGTAGTAACCAGTTCTTTCCTGGAAAGGGGTAAAATCCCCATCATTGCAGAATCAGATCGACAGGCTTTGTACTATGCCCTCAGGGGTGCCGGAATTGGAAGATGGGAAGATGCCAGGGTAATCCGCATTAAAAACACCCTGCAGCTGAAGGAGTTTTATGTGTCGGATTCCGTTCTGGATGAAATACAACACAAGGAGAATATTATCGTTACAAAGAATGTGGTAAAACTCATCACAGATGACAACAATTTTTCTGCCTTTTAATGAGGATTATCATGAAACATGTAGTAGGATAGGAGGATAACATGCGGATTGCCATAACAATGGGAGATGCCTGCGGCGTAGGACCGGAATTAATCTTGCGAGCTTATAAGGATCAATTGATAGAAAAAGATTTTTTTGTAATCGGCGATTATGAGGTGCTGGATTACTGCGGGAGCATTTTGAGATATGAGTTACCGCTACGGCGGATATCGGATGTGGACGATCTAGTGGATGGATATGTAAACATTCTGGATCTGGGTCTGCTGCGGAGGGATCAAATAACCATAGGAAGAAGTTCCATGGAGGCAGGTGAAGCAGCGGTAAGATATGTGGAGTATGCCACCCGTCTTGCCCTTGAAGGAAAGATTGATGCCATTGTTACTTTGCCCATTAATAAAGAAGCATCAAGGTTGAACGATGAGGAATTTACAGGCCATACGGAGTTGATTGCAAAGCTCTGCAATGAGACCAATTATACGATGATGCTTGCCTCTGACAAGTTGATTGTTACCCATGTGAGCACCCATGTATCCATGAAGGAAGCTATTGGCCGGGTAAAGAAGGATAGGATTTACAATGTTATCCGGCTTACCCATGAGGCCCTGAACAGATTCAGGGATTTTCCCAAAATTGCTGTGGCGGGATTGAACCCTCATGCAGGTGAAAACGGATCTTTCGGCAGAGAGGATTTGGAGGAGATCAAACCGGCTGTTGAGAAGGCTGCAAAAGAGGGGATTCGGGTGGAAGGTCCTTTACCACCCGATACCGTTTTCTTGAAGGCCTATATGGGGGAATATGATGCCGTGGTGTGTATGTATCACGACCAAGGTCATATACCCATGAAGCTCTTGGATTTTGAAGGCGGTGTCAATGTGACTTTAGGTTTGAAAATCATCCGGACCTCCGTTGACCATGGTACAGCATATGATATTGCTTACAAGGGAATAGCGAGCACCAGAAGTTTGGTGGAAGCATTCCGATTTGCAAAGAAGCTAATACGCCAAAGAGCGAATGAATAACGATGTATGAAAGGGAGGAGTATGATATTATGAAAGGATCCATTCATAATTTTATGCAGGTAAGTATCGTACACTTTATGGCTTACCCCTTCACTATGCAAGGCGAAGGCGCTATAGCCGAAACGGTACGAAGGATTCTGATCGATGATTATTTTGATGCCATTGAGCTATCATGGATTAAGGATCCCCAGGAGAAAAATATGGTTATCGAAATGTTAAGAAGCTCCCATATCACGGTTGCTTATGGGGCGCAACCAAGATTACTGCTAACGGGAATGAATATCAATGACCTGGATGAAGAGAAAAGGCTTGCGGCTGTTGCATCCCTAAAGGAAGGTATTCTGGAAGCATATGAGATGGGAGCATCCTCCTTTGCCTTTCTGAGCGGTCGTTACGAAGAAAACAAAATAGAAGAGGCTTTTCAGGCTTTGCTAACTTCTACAAAGGAGTTATGTCGTTTTAGTCGGGAAAGAGGGGATATGAAGATCGTTCTAGAGGTGTTTGATCACCGAATCGATAAGAAAAGCCTCATAGGGCCTGCTCATCTGGCAGCCAGGTTTGCCCGTGAGATGCGGAAGGAATATGAAAACTTCGGTCTAATGGTTGATTTAAGCCACTTGCCTTTATTAGCTGAGTCAGCAAGGGAAGCCATCCTTCCCGTTAAGGACTATATTGTCCATGCTCATATCGGCAATTGTGTAGTGAAGGGAGCGGATCTTCCTGCTTATGGGGATATGCATCCGAGATTCGGTTTTCCAAACGGTGAAAATGATGTGGAGGAATTGGTGGAATTCCTCAGAGTATTGCGGGACATTGGATTCCTGAATGAACAAAATCCTCCCATTGTGAGCTTTGAGGTGAAGCCCTTCCAGGATGAAGATACGGAGATCGTTATTGCAAATGCGAAGCGTACCTTGAATCGAGCCTGGGCTCGAGTATGAAGCGTGGAAGCGGTATTTGAGATTAATCCATTTTTCCTCCGCAGTGTTTGCATAGATGGTTTTTTTTGCTGCAGTCCGTGCAAATTCTATCTGTGTCGCTGGTGGGGAATGTCATTTTTTCACCACAGAAAGAGCAGTAGGCACGTGTAATGATTTGAGCGAAGCAGCGGTCTTTTTCGAGGTAATAACAGGCTCTACAAAGCTGTTTCACCAGGCGATTGAATTTGTCCTCATCCCTTTCGTAGTTTATAATGGTGTCAGAACTCCACCTGCGCTTTTTTAGCGCTTGATAGTGCTCCAAATTCCTTCGGGTAATCGTCGTGATTTCATCTTGATCCAGCTTTTTAAAGGTTTTTTCCATGAAAAGGCCTCCTATATTTTATATCCCCTCTTTAATATTATAATAGTCTGGGATGAATAATGTTCATATGAAATATTCAATTCTGAAGAATTCATCAAACTGAGTATATATAAAAAGATCTTTCTTGATTGGCTCAAGAAAGATCTTTGCTTTGGTGCCGAAGGTGGGACTCGAACCCACACGGAGTTTGAGCTCCACTGGATTTTGAGTCCAGCGCGTCTGCCAGTTCCACCACTTCGGCACAGTAGATTTTATTTATCGTTTTTTCGAGGACATAAAGTATGATAACATAATGGCAATAGAAATGCAACTAATTTTTTTGGAATTGACCCATGACAGTGTATGACAAAAACGCATGCAGAGAGTTTTTTTCGAGTTATAGCAGGAAGGATTTCCATATTTTATCAAGAATATATGCTAGGTGCAGTGTAATATAGTTCCTTCATCATGCAAACGAAGTTTGCAATGGGAACTTATTTCTGTTCTTTACGTCTAATCGTATACAGCGGCTATTGGCCAGAAGGAGTCAGACAATGATGCAGCAGGATGATTTATTGGTTCATAAGGCACTAAAAGGTGATATTGAGGCATTTGAAGAATTAATTAGCGCTTATGAACACCGAATTTATAACATTGCTTACAGAATGATGGGCAATCCTGAGGATGCAATGGATGTTGTTCAGGAAGCATTGCTGAAAATTTATAGAAGCCTTAAGAAATTTAAGAATCAATCCAGCTTTTCTACATGGATCTATCGCATAGTGATGAATACTTGTCTGGATGAACTGCGTAAGAAAAAAAGGGGATTTCTCCTTTTTATGAACGATGCGGAGGGATATGGAGAAGACATTGTGGATTCTTCCGGTGATTCACTTCCTGAAGAATCCTATGAAAGAAAAGAACGCTTGAAAAGTCTGCAAAAGGCTATTCAAGAACTCATTCCTGATTATAAAAGTGTGATTATATTGCGAGACATACAAGGATTTTCCTATGAAGAAATAGCAGAAATTTTACATTGCCCCCTGGGAACGGTGAAATCACGAATTAATCGTGCAAGGACTGAGCTGAGAAAAAAATTATCGGAATTCGGGAACATATAATCATTTAACACGTCAAACTTGATGAGAGGAGCGATGAAGGTGAATTGCCTTGAGATACAGGAACTTCTAAGTGATTACGTTGATGGCCTTCTGCCGAAGGATATTGCTTCTATGCTAAATAAGCATTTATCGAAGTGCTCTGTCTGCAAGAATGAATATGAGAAACTTAAAAACATTTTAAAGGAATGCAGAAAAATTGAGCCTGTGAATCTACCGCCGAACTTCCAAACACTGCTTCATGAATCCCTTGTGAGGGAAAGGAATAATCGTCTTTTTTGGAAGCGATCCATTAGAGGCATCGCCGGCTCGGCTGCAGCAATATTGGTCCTGCTGTTTGCCTTTCAGTTTTCCTCTTTAGTCGACGGCAGGACTGAAAAAAGCCCTATACACTCTTCACCGGAAATCTTTGAAGCATCTCCGGCGGAATATAGTATTTATGCAGATGTGGAGGAAGATCAAGTACAGGAAAGTTCTGACTTATTTCGTGGGGCAGAAAGCGATCGTCTCGCCGTAGTACCGGAGGAGGAAGAAGAAAGCATTGATCAGAAAGAAGAGGATGCGGCAGGAACAGCCGGTCCATTTAGCTCATTACAAGATGAAGCGGCAACAACAGCTCCGTCTGACAGCTTAAAAGAGACGGAAACGGAAGAGACAGGATATGCTACTGTCCGTCAAAATCATAAAGCTTTCCCAGGAAAATCTTTGGCGATAGGGGTATTATGGGCTGTTATCTGCTTAATCGCCACGGGGGGGTTATTATATGGAACTCGGCTGTTGTGGAAAAGGAAAGGAGGATAAGAAATGAATAACCGTTTGCTGATTGGAACCATTGCGATTGTATTGATTGCCTGCATAGGAATTGGTGCTCTGATTTTTCATAACGGGGAAGCTGTTCGATCCCAAGGAAGTGCGTATGCATACGGTAATGAAGAGAAAGAAAGAGTCGTAAATGTGATTGGAAACGGAAAGACGAATGTAAAACCTGATGTAGCGTATATAAATATTGGTGTTGCTACTCAAAATGCCAATGCAAAACAGGCTCAGGCCGAAAACGCAAAAATTATGGATTCTGTGGTCAAAAAGATAAAAGCATTAGGGATTAAAGAAGAGGATATTCAGACGATACGCTACAACATGGATGCCCAGTATGATTACCCACCGGATAGGAAACCTGTATTAACAGGGTATCAAGTAACGAATATTGTACAGGTGCGTATACAGGATATTCAAAAGACCGGGGATGTTCTTGACGAAGCCGCAAAAGCAGGTGCGAATCAAGCATTTGAAATACGTTTCGCATTAAAGGATATGGATACTGTTTATAAGAAAGCCTTGGAAAAAGCAGTTGCAGATGCCAAATCAAAGGCTGATAGCATAGCAAAAGCTTCTAACATTCAACTGATGGGGCCTGTATCAATATCGGAAAGCGGCACGGCACATTATCTTATTAATGGTAACCGATATAGCCGGGATGCAGCTTTGAAAGTGGATATGGAGTATGGATCAACTCCCATCTCAATTGGGGAGCTCGAAGTGAGCGCATCGGTTACTGTCTCCTATGCTATAAAATAAAGAAGAAAGGGCTGCTGTCTACAGCAGCCCTTTCTTCTTTATTGTTTTGCTATTTTCCGATAAACATTTGCACAAAAACATATCCATATCTTGGACTTTTCGCTACACCTATTCCAATATGCGTAAAATTGGAGTTTAGTATATTTGCGCGATGGCCATCAGAATTCATCAAGCCTGTATGGGCGTTTTCAACGGAATTATGGCCTGCAAGGTTTTCGCCGGCATAAGTGTACCGAATCCCAAAATTCTTCATCATGGTAAAAGGACTCCCATAAGTTGGTGAGGTATGGGAGAAGTAATTGTTATCTACCATGTCCTGGGCTTTTATTGTTGCTACCCTGGCCAATTCAGCGTCAAACACAAGAGGTTTTAATCCACGTTTCGTTCTTTCACTGTTCACAAGCTCCAACATTTTTTTCTGCTCGTGATTTAGGTTGGCACCAGTGGAAGAAACAGTTGAGGAACCTGTATTGTTAACAGGTGATGCATAACGGCCTGAGATAGCACCTACCATATCATTGCTTAGATGAATGACATACCAGTCTCCAAGTTTTCCGATCACGTCGACTACTTGACCTTTATGAAGCTGAGCGATTACCGGAAATTGTGTGCCTTTGCCGGCTCGTACATTCAAGGTATAGGCAGTGACAGAGACTTGTTTTACTTTTGTCGTTTCAAAGGCTGTTAAAATCGCTTTGTCATATTGAGGAGCATCAAAATGGTAGTAAGTAAACAATGCAACAACCAATGTCAGAACAGATAGTACAATGATGAGTCGTTTTCTCATAGAATTGCCTCCTTGTTTTTTTTTTGCTGTGAAAGTCATATATTTTTAAAAATATTACGTAAGTGTTACGATATTTTTAAAAATGTATGACAAAATGTTTTTTTTATAATAACATAGAATGTATAATTCGTCATTGACAAATATTTGGAAATAGCAGTTTGATTTTTAAAAAGGTATATGGTAAAGTCATATCGAATATGGAATATATCCGGTATTCAGAGCAATCTCTGCCTTAAGAGAGGTACAAAGGAGGACGGCATATATGAAGGGGAAGCTGGCGGTTATAGACGGAAACAGTTTAATGCATAGAGCCTTTTATGCATTGCCCTTGCTGAAAAATTCAAAAGGTGTTTATACCAATGCTGTGTATGGTTTTGTAAATATGCTGCTGAAGGTTTTGGAAAATTACAGCCCAGATTACGTTATTGTGGCCTTTGACAAAAAAGGTCCGACTTTTCGGCACTTGGAGTATCAAGGCTATAAAGCAGGGCGAAAGGCGATACCGGTAGAGCTTGCTCCGCAGTTTGATATCCTGAAAAGAGTATTAAAGGAAATGAAGATAGGCATATACGAAAAGGATGGTTATGAAGCCGATGATATCCTTGGAACCCTATCAAAATTTGGAGATGATAACGGCCTTCGAACATGGTTGGTTACCGGCGATAGAGATGCTTTACAGTTAGTTTCTGAACATACCCGTGTAGTACTTACGAAAAAAGGGATTTCAGATACACAGGAATACGATCGTGAAGGTTTTGTGAAAGAATATGGGCTGACCCCTCAACAAATGATCGATCTAAAAGGCTTAATGGGTGATAGCTCTGATAACATACCAGGAGTTCCGGGTGTTGGTGAAAAAACTGCACTGAAACTGATCAAGAAATACGGAAGCGTAGAGAATGTTCTCGGGCATATTGATGAAATATCCGGTAAGAAGCTTAAGGAGAATCTAGAAAAGCATAAAGAAACGGCTTTGCTCAGTAAGCATCTGGCGACAATTGTTCGAGATGTACCCCTTGATATTGACATCCTGCAGTGTCAATATCAGAAGGCTGAAAGGAAAGATGTGGAGGATATTTTTCTTGAACTGGAATTCAAGAGTCTGTTGAACAAAATAAGCGATGGGAAGCCAGTAGAAAAGGAAAGGGAAAAATCTTCAAGTAAAATTGTTAGGGTAGCCTCTGAGGAGGACATGGAGAAGGTATGTAATAAAATTGAACAGCATACCTCTTTTGCCTTCAGTATGGAGCCTGAATTTGCTATTGCTTTTTACGAAGGAGAAGAGTATCATTTTACCATAACCTCTAAGTCTGCTGAGGAGGGGCTTGACCTTGAAAGGGTTTTGAGACATTTAAAACCTTATTTTGAGGATGAGAGCATCTCAAAGCTGCTTCATGATGGAAAGAAAGCAATCCTCGCCCTCAGGAATTATGGTGTGGAGCTGAAGGGTGTACCTTTTGACACAATGATCGCTGCATATCTAATCAATCCTACGGAGAACGATTATAACATACAAAAACTCTGTGAAAGATATCTAGATGTTGATCGAAAGGATTTGTGCGTACAGGATTTATTCCCATTAAAAAGTAAAATGGAACTGCAGATGCAGGAAATGGGACTTCATAAGCTTTTCACTGAGATAGAAATGCCTTTGGAATCTGTACTGGCTGATATGGAGACAAATGGTTTTACCGTTGATATTGAAGCACTCCATGAATTAGGTGAAACATTCGGCAGACAAATCGAGAAGCTCACTGAAGAGATCTATGAATTATGCGGTGAGACTTTTAATATTAATTCAACCAAGCAACTTGGAGTTGTTCTCTTTGAGCATCTTGGTTTGCAGATTATAAAGAGAACGAAAACCGGTTATTCTACGGATATTGAAGTGCTGGAACAGCTGGAACCGTATCATGAAGTAATTGGAAAAATAATTGAATATCGTCAACTCACAAAGTTAAAAAGCACATATGTGGACGGTTTGCTGAATGTTGTTGATAAGGAGACCCATAAGATTCATTCCAGTTTCAATCAAACCGTTACGGCCACAGGTCGTATAAGCAGCACGGAGCCAAATCTGCAGAATATTCCCGTTAAGATGGAGCTGGGAAGGGAGATCAGGAGGGTATTTAAGGCAAGGGGGCCTGAATATGTGTTGATTGATGCAGATTATTCACAGATTGAACTGAGGGTGCTTGCACATATTGCTGATGATCCCGGATTAATTGATGCATTTGTAAAGAATCAGGATATACATCGCAGAACAGCTTCACAGGTTTTCAATGTTCCCATGGAGGAAGTAACCCCTTCTATGCGAAACAGTGCAAAAGCGGTGAACTTCGGAATCGTATACGGGATCAGCGATTTTGGTCTTGCCAAACAGCTTAAAATTTCAAGAAAGGAAGCGGCACAATACATTAAAAGCTACCTGGAAAGCTATCCGGGAGTAAAACGCTATATGGAACAGGTTGTAGAACTGGGTAAAAAGCAGGGCTTTATTACAACCTTGATGGGCAGAAGGAGAAACCTGCCTGAACTTACATCTCGTAATCGAAATGTCCGTTCCTTTGGAGAGAGGATTGCCATGAATACCCCTATACAGGGAACAGCAGCTGATATTATTAAGAAAGCAATGATACAGGTTCATACCGAGCTAAAAAGAAGAAAGCTTCGTTCAAGATTGATCCTTCAAGTGCATGATGAATTAATCATTGATACCTATAAGGATGAACTAGAACTAGTAAAATCCTTGGTTAAAGACCTTATGGAATCTGTTATAGAGTTAAAGGTTCCACTTGTCGTAGATATAGGCGTAGGAGTAAATTGGTACGATGCAAAATAGAGGTGTGGTTTCATGTATGTGATTGGATTAACTGGAGGGATTGCTTCAGGAAAATCTACCATATCGAATCATCTGCGTACCTTAGGCGCTTACATAATAGATGCCGACGAGATTGGTCATATGCTTCTGGAAAAAGATACAGAGGAGCTTGCCGCAATTAAAAAGGTATTTGGTAGTGCCATCTTTTTACCGAATGGGAGCTTGGATCGCAAAGCCCTTGGAAACTTAGTCTTTTCAGATTCCAAGGCATTGATGAAACTCAATCGTATCGTCCATCCGGGTATAAAGCGGGTAGTAGAGGAAACTTTAGATAAACTGGGGCAAGAAGGAAATGTGAAGGTAGCCGTGATTGATGCAGCCCTTTTGATTGAAGCGGGCTGGTATGACATGGTGGATGAAGTGTGGTTAGTTACCATCGATGAAGCAGAGCAGGTTCGCCGCTTAATGGATCGAAACAAATTAACATATGAGGCATCTAAAAATAGAATTAAGAGCCAAATGCCGCAGGACAGGAAACTTAAATACGCTCATCGTATTATTGATAACACGGGTAGCAGGGAGGATACCTTCCGAATGATTAATCTGATATGGATGGATCTAATAGAGAAAATGGAGGAGCAATCCGGTGACAGCGAGAAGTTTGGGAACAAAGTGGAAGATTACTCTGCTGCTGATGTCTCTCATCATCATTAGCATCTTGATATTCACATCTTTCTGGTTTCAAAGACGAATATACCCTGTAGAGTTCGTAAATGATATTACGACATATGCGGACCATTTTGGAATAGATCCTTATTTAGTGATGGCGGTTATTTATGTGGAAAGCAACTTTGATGCAAATGCATGCTCATATAAAGGAGCCATAGGCCTGATGCAGATCATGCCCCAGACAGGAGAATGGGCTGCTCAACGCTTGAAAATCAAAGATTTTACCAGTGAGAAGCTTTATAATCCTAATATGAATATTAAAATTGGATGCTGGTATCTGAATAACTTACAGAGCCAATTTAACGGTGACCTCGATCTGGTTTTAGCCGCATATAATGGTGGCAGCGGGAATGTAAGAAAGTGGCTCAAAAACAAAGAATATAGTTCGGATGGCAAAACGATATCATACATTCCCTTTAAGGAAACAAGGGAATATGTGCAAAAGGTAAAAAAGGCGTATAAGAAGTATAGATCACTGTACGCCCTGGACAATATTGATGGAAACAGTTAATATATAAGGATTTAGGAGAATATGAGAAGAGGTTTTCATGTTTTTGTAATCATCATTGGCTTCATGTTGATTTTGACAATGATGGGGTGTTCTTATTTTCAATATTTGGAAGATCCAGAAAATGAGCAGTCGTCGCCCTTGGAAGAAAAGGTCGAGATAAAAGAACCTACACCGGTTCGCGAAGGAAGCTTGCGGATTCTAATGCCGATGAACCTGTCATCGACAAATCCCCTGCTGGTTGAATCCAAGGACATGGTGAGTATTTTTTCGCTTATTTTCGAAGGTCTTATGCAATATGATGAGAATCTTGTTCCGAAGCCTCATTTGGCGGAAGCTTGGGAAGCAAGCCCGGATGGAAAGAGCTGGATATTCCATCTGAGGAAGGGGATCTATTGGCATAAGACGGATAAAGAGTTTACAGCTAAAGATGTGATCTTTACCCTAGACTTTTTGACATCTGAAGATACGAATTCGATTTATAAAAAGAGTCTTCGTGACATTAGTAGTTATAAAGCTTTGGATGATTATACAGTAGAGGTAAAAACGAAGACACCGTCTTGCAGAATTTTGGCTTCTATGACTTTCCCTGTTTTGCCGGCTCATTATTACCGCGATAAATTGGACAAAGCTGATGTTCTTCCTGTTGGAACAGGTCCATACCAGGTAGAAAAGTACGAAAAAATGAGACAGATGACTTTAACATCTAATACAAAATGGTGGAAGGAGCAGCCCTATATCCCTACCATTATTTTGAAGGCTATGCCGGATAATGAAACAGCATTAGCCGCATATGAAGCTAAAGAATTGGATATTGTCCCTACCGGTATCTTAACTGCCGGCAAATATGAAGAAGCAGGAGATACAAAGGTTCATCAATATTTAACCCAACATTATGAGTTTTTAGCACCTCAATTTGATCATCCTTTTTTGAAGGACAAACGTGTTAGACAGGCAATCGCATATGCAATCGATAAAAAGGAGATCATATCCAAGGTCTATTTGAATCATGCAGTTGCTGTCGATGTACCAATTCCGCCCGATTCCTGGTTATATGATTCAAAGTGGAGAAGATACGATCATAATATTAAAGAAGCTCAGAGATTATTGGAGGAAGCGGGCTGGAAGGATAGAGACGGTGATAAGATCCTTGAAAAAAAGATAAAGGGGAAAACAATAAAGGCTTCCTTCACTCTCTATACGAATGATAACCCGGAAAATCCTGAAAGGAAGGAAGCAGCGACTTTTATACGGGATCAGCTCCTCGATGTAGGGATTGATGTGAAAATTAAAGTGCTAACATGGGACGAATTGTTGGAAGCTATTGAGAGCCAGGATTTTGATATGATATTATCAGGATATTTTTTAGACCATTGGCCTGATTTATCCTTTGCGTTTCACAGTGGCAATATTGAAAGCGGTTCGAATATAAATGCTTTCTCTAATCAAGCAATTGATCAAATTTTACAAGAGAGTTCCGGCCAAAATGATTTAGAGGGTTTCAGGGAACAAATTCAGAAGTTGCAGGAAAAATTGGCAGACGAGTTGCCTTATATCAGCTTGTATTTTCGAACAGGATCCTTGATTGCGAGGGAAAAAGTCCACGGCATTCACGGAATTCGGGAAATGGATACCTATCACGGAATTGAACAGTGGTTCATCTCAGAATAAATAATCAGATGAAAATTATAGAAAGGCACTGAAGAATACTTTGCAGTGCCTTTCATGAAACTTTTCCTGAGATAAAACATGTTGACATTTCATCATAATGTCGTTATAATATAGTCTGTAACTTTTAAGAATATCAACAAGAGATTCATGATATCTATGCGAGAGTGCTGGAACTGGCAGACAGGCACGTTTGAGGGGCGTGTGTCTTATGGCGTACGGGTTCAAGTCCCGTCTCTCGCACCAAATAAAAAGGAAAGGTTGTTAACCTTTCCTTTTTTGTATTCTTAAGGGATAGACATTTTTCATCATAATGCATACTCAATAAGATATGTAGTTATTAGTCGAATGTAGGAATCCATGTTGGGAAACACCCCCACGACTGCTGTTCGTCTCCGGATCTCCCGGTTAAGCCGCTCCAGGATATTGATGGATGAAATCTTCCGGTAGTCTATTCGGTTAAAGGCATAAAACTGCAGCGAGTCCTCAAGGCCTTCTTCTAATACCTCTATGGCTCCAGGGTATTGATTCTCGTATGTGTCCATGAACGAGTTTGCATAGGCCTTGGCACTTTCTATATCAGGTTGTAACCAGATTTGCTTCAGTTTCTTGGCAAATTCTGATTTACACTTCGCCGGCACATGAGCCAGGATGTTACGCATAAAATGCACTTTACAGCGTTGCCAGCTACAACCGATAAAAGATTTCTGGATGGCTTTAACAAGCCCTTTGTGTGCATCAGAGACTACCAGCCAGGTATTCTTGAGTCCACGTTCTTTAAGATTCTCAAACAAGCTTTGGTAAGTTGCTTCAGACTCTTCGTACATAGGCTCTATTGCCAAGATATCTCGTTTACCGTTTTCATCGATACCTACTACTACAGCTATTGCCAGGTTTTTAACCTGGTGACCTACACGGATTTTCTCGTATAAAGAATCCACCCATAATACCGGGTAAGTTTCTTGCAGAGGTCGTTGTCTAAAAGCAGCCACCTGGTCATTTAGCTCTTTGGTGATCTGAGAGACCTGGCCGCGGGAAATGGAATCAATACCAAGACTTTTTGCCAGTTTTTCAATCTTACGGGTCGATACACCGTTGATGTAAGCTTCATGGATAACATTCATCAATGCCACTTCAGATCGCTTTTTTTCAGTGACGAAGAAAGGGACATAACCACCTTTGCGGATTTTAGGGACAAAAAGGTACATGGTTCCCAAACGTGTATCAAAACGTCGAACTGGTGTAACATACGGTTAAGGAGCATATTTCCCTAAGGAAAAGAGTTTTCTTCTTTCATACAGCCGCTGAAGAGATCGGGGGTACTCTTATGGTTTACTTAGGCACATCGGGTTATAGTTATCAGGATTGGATAGGACCCTTCTATCCTCATGGAATCGAGAAGGGTGACATGCTTCCTTTTTATTCCCAGACGTTCTCGTTTGTCGAGATTAATTCCACTTACTATCAAATGCCGAACTTCTTCGCGGTGCGTCAGTGGGATATAAAAACCCCCGATTCTTTCCTTTTCTCAGTAAAAGCCCATGGTTCGATGACCCATTCGCGGGATGCCGGACGAGATGAATTCAAGAAATTTTGTGACGCAATGGGGCCCCTTCGGGATAAAGGTAAATTGGCGGGTTTTCTCTTTCAATTTCCATATTCCTTTCATTTTGGAACGAAAGAAATGGATTACCTGCGGCAAATACGTGATTATATTCCTGATGACGATATTTTCATCGAATTCAGGAATAACCGGTGGGTATGTCAAGTTGTCTTTGATTTGATGAAAGAATTACGGTTTGGATTCGTTTGTGTAGATGAACCCGATATCAAGGGCCTTGTCAAGCCAATTGTGGTGTCCACTAATTCAAAGGGATATATTCGCTTCCACGGCAGGAATAAAAAGAACTGGTATAACCATCAACAAGCATATGAGCGCTATAATTATCTATATACCGAGGATGAATTGGAGGAATGGCTTCCTAAGATTCAAAGGTTGGAAAAGTATGCGGAAAGACTTTACATAACTTTCAACAATCATTTTCGGGCGCAAGGGGTCATAAACGGGAAAATGCTACAAAATTTATTATTGGAAAAAGGTTCTCCATTAACGTAGTTTCCATAAGAATCCCCTTTTCATTCCCAAATACCTTTTCTCAGCCCTTGATTCTTTGGTGTTTCAGGGGCTTTCATATTTCTTGCTCCATGAAGGCAGGGAATATTTTCAGCTGCCCATGGCCACATTATAGTAAGGGTGGTGCCATGGCTAAAAAACATTCTATATATAAGATATTGTTGATCGGTTTTTTTACCGGCCTATGCAATGGCTTGTTTGGGTCTGGAGGGGGAACCGTAGTAGTGCCCGCTATGAAAAAATGGCTCGGAGTTGAAGCCCATGATGCCCATGCAACTGCCATTGCGGTGATCCTGCCGTTGACATTAATCAGTACAGTCATCTATTCAAGAAATGGTTTATTTGATTATGATCTAACTATCAAGGTTGCGGCAGGTGGAATGCTGGGAGGCTATTTAGGCGCTAGCCTTTTAAAAAGGCTGCCAACCGGTATACTCGGGAGAATGTTCGCTGTCTTCATGATGGCTGCAGCAATCAGGATGATCTTATAATGATATTGTCAGTAATAGGATTCTTATCGGGGATTATCAGCGGAATGGGAATCGGAGGCGGGACCATTCTGATTCCTGCGTTGATTTTATTTACGGACATCTCTCAACAAAGTGCTCAAAGTGTGAACCTTTCAGCTTTTCTACCCACGGCTATCATAGCGATCGTGGTTCATTCAAAAAAGAAAAGTATACGATATAGGTTGGCTGCTTACATGGTGTTATCGGGGATATTGGGAGCAGTCATTGGGTCGGGGCTGGCTATTTGTTTATCATCTGGACACCTCAGACGATTATTTGGTGTTTTTTTATTAGTAATTAGCATTTATGAGTTATTTAGGCCTAGCAATTAGAGGTATAAATAGTAGGCCTTTTTGATATTTTGTTGAAGAGATGATAATTAGCAGATAACTCCAAGTCAAGTCCATATTAGTGTGTAAATTTACTCGGTTAAAAAAACTGCATCAAAGCGTTTATGCCGCGAAAGCTGTTGACGATGAGTACATGGCATGTTAGGCTATTGGCCGGGCATCATCCCTTCATCAAGGCCTAACCCCAATACTGCAGGGGTGATGGCCCTGATGCCGGTAAACATGCCATGGGAGGCTCGTTGTCAACAGAACGTGGAATAAATGCTTGTTCTAGGCAGCAGTACTGGTCTTTGGATTCTTCTCATTCTGCATTTGGTAGTACAGCTGCATATCAAAGTATTTGCGTCCTGTCTGCCACTTTTCATCCTGCTCTATCAATAGAGCCCCCATGAGCCGGATGACGGATGCCGCATTAGGGAAGATTCGAATAACCCGTTCCCGACGGCGAATTTCCTGGTTAAGTCTTTCCACACTGTTAGTGGTACGAAGCCGTTTGCGATACCTTAGGGGAAGCGCCAGAACGGCAGTAATGTCATCAAATGCCTGATCTAGGAGATCGATGGCTTTTGAGGCTTTGGCTTCATACTTTTCGATGATCTGATCTCTGATCTTACGGGCGCTCTCAAGGTCAACAGCCTCGTAAAGCTGGCGCAGTTCTTCCTTAATTTCAGGCTGTAATGCTTTCGGTGTATAATCCAGCATGTTCCTGGAAAAGTGGGTTTGACAGCGCTGCCAGCTGGCTCCTTGAAAATGCCTCCCAACAGCATTAACCAGTCCTTTGTGGTCATCAGAGGTAACTAAGCGTACATCCTTTAACCCCCGGTCTTTAAGGGAAGAAAAGAACCCGCCCCAGCTGCTTTCTGATTCGCTGTTGGCTAATTGAAACCCGATGATTTCACGATAGCCATCTTCGTTAACGGCAATGGCGATCAGCATACCTCTTGACTGTACACGTCCATTTTCCCGAACCTTTACATAGATGGCATCCACCATGAGAAAGGGATAATGGCTTTGCAGAGGCCTTGTACGGAATGCTTCTACCATTGGATCCAAGTTCTTACAAAGAGCTGAGACTGTTGATTTGGAGAATTTCTTTCCACATAGTTCTTCGGTAATTAACTCTACTTTCCGAGTGGAAACACCATTGACGACCATCTCCATCATTGCCGGCACCAGTGCCTGTTCACTGCGCTGATATCGGGCAAATAGTTCTGTTGAGAACTGTCCATTGCGATGCCGGGGAACCCGCAGTGTAAGCGTACCGATTCGGGTAGTTAATTGTCTATCTCGAAATCCATTGCGGTATGCGGTTCTTTCTTCAGTACGCTCATAGGGCTGAACTCCTATTTGCTCTGTAGATTGGGCTAAGAGAACCTGGTTGAAGATTTCCTCCAGTAATTTGGAAAATGCTTCATCCCTGCCATTTGATAAAAATAATCCGTGCAAAAGTTCTTCGGTTATTGTAATATTAAACTGAGCCATGGTTCATCCTCCTCGGTTTGGTATTTGGTGGTACTTATATTCTAACCGAGGTATGAGCTTGGCTCAACTTCTATTTACACCGTTATATAGACTTAATCATTTAAAAAACATATAAAAAAATAAGCTCGAATATATGGGGAAAAGCTGTTATAATATTGGTGTTTACTATGCGATCATCGCAGCAAACAGATGCTATTATATTTTTGATTATTTTGGAGGGGCAAGAGGGAAATTTACAAACGAACAAAGAAGGAAGGTGTATTTTGTGGGTTTCAAACTACTTTCATTTAGAGGAGGTATATTTCCACTTCAGCACAGGCATCATGGAAAACATCTTTCTGAAGGACAGCCAATTAGAAAAGCCGTTGTTCCTTCATCCGTTACGATACCTCTTTCGCAGCATATCGGCGCACCCTGCCGGCCCATTGTAAAAGTAGGCGATACGGTAAAGGTTGGACAAAAGATAGGAGAACCGGAGGGATATGTGAGTGCACCAATACACTCAAGCATATCAGGGAAGGTTATTGCCATTGAACCCCGTATTCATCCCTTAGGCCAGACGGTTTTATCAGTTGTTATTGAGAATGATGGTTTGGATGAGAGAATGGATCCAATTCCGGGTCATGGTGATATCGATCAATTAACTCCTCAGGATATCAAGAATATTATTACAGAGGCGGGCATTGTAGGTTTGGGAGGGGCAGCTTTTCCCACCTATGTAAAGCTTTCACCTCCTGACGGCAAGAAGATTGATACTGTCATTTTAAATGGGGCGGAGTGCGAGCCTTATTTAACTGCGGATCATCGATTGATGCTTGAGCAGCCCAAAGATATTATATATGGATTGAAGGCCATTATGAAGGCCTTGGGCGTTGAGAAGGCATTTATCGCTATTGAAGATAATAAGCTTGATGCAGTGGAAGCGATGTCCCAGGCTGCTGCAAAGGATGAGAATATCAAAGTGGTCACTTTAAAAACCAAATACCCTCAGGGAGCAGAGAAACAATTAATCGATGCAGTTATCGGACGCCAGGTGCCATCCGGGGGGCTACCGATGGATGTCGGGGCTGTTGTGAATAATGTGGGCACGTCAGCGGCTGTATACAAGGCCGTCCGGTATGGACAGCCCTTGTTTGAAAGAATAGTTACGATAACGGGTGAAGGTATTGTGAACCCTGCTAATCTTTTGGTGCGAATTGGAACCAGTTTTAAGGAACTGATTGAACAGTGCGGCGGTTTTAAAGGAGAACCCAAAAAGGTCATTATGGGTGGTCCCATGATGGGAATGGCACAGCATAGCATCGATGTACCTGTCATTAAAGGTACTTCTGGGATTTTAGTTCTGTCACCGGAAGATGCACGGCTTCCTGATCCAAAGCCTTGTATACGTTGCGGAAGGTGTGTGGAGGCCTGCCCGATTCATCTCCTGCCTTTGTATATCAGTGCATTTGCATTGGAGGGGCAAATGGAACAAGCAGAAAAATACAATGCATTGGATTGCATTGAATGCGGAAGCTGTTCCTATATCTGTCCGTCAAAGAGACCCTTGCTTCAATCAATTCGTGTTGCGAAAAATGAGATCGCAGCAAGACAGAAAAAAAGCAGCTAAAAACGGGAGGGGAATAAAATGAATCAACTTTTGGTATCATCCTCACCCCATCTGAGGTCAGAGGATACAGTATCTCGAATTATGCTGGATGTAGTCATTGCCCTTATACCGGCAGCAATCGCAGCGGTAATCTTCTTTAGATGGAATGCCGTTTTAATCATTCTTGCATCCGTGTTGTCAGCAGTTATTACGGAAGCACTTATCCAAAAGCTGATGAAAAGGGAAATTACCATTGGAGACTGGAGTGCTGTCATAACGGGAATGTTGTTGGCCTTTAATCTGCCGCCCACTGTTCCTTTATGGATACCTATTATAGGTTCCGCATTTGCGATTGCCGTTGTCAAGCAGTTATTTGGTGGATTAGGGCATAATTTCATGAACCCTGCCCTTGCTGCCAGGGCTGTGTTGTTAGCATCCTGGCCGGTCAGGATGACTACCTGGACTGCTCCCGGTGCAGATGCGGTCAGCACAGTTACTCCTTTAGCCATCCTGAAGGGGACAGAAACAGGACAATTGCCAGAACTGTGGGATATGATTATCGGCAATATTGGAGGTACCATAGGGGAAACGTCGGCTTTGGCCCTCCTTTTAGGGGCAGCATATTTGTTGTATCGCGGTGTCATCAATTGGAGAATCCCATTCACCTTCATCGGTACTGTCGCTTTCTTGACCTGGATGCTGGGCGGTGACGGATTTTTTGCCGGTAATGCTCTATATCACATTTTTGCAGGGGGCTTGATTTTAGGGGCTTTTTTTATGGCAACGGATTATGTTTCCTCCCCTGTAACTCCCAAAGGTCTGATTATCATGGGGGTTGGGTGCGGTGTTTTGACCTCAGTGATTCGAATCTACGGAGGCTATCCGGAAGGGGTATCATACTCCATTCTATTGATGAATCTTGCAGCACCGTTGATTGATAAGTTAACAATACCAAGGGTGTTCGGGGGGGTGAAAAGCCGTGTCTGAAATTGTGCGTTTAGGTACACGTTTGTTGATCATCACTTTTGTAGCTGCTTTGGCTTTGAGCATAACAAATATGGTAACTGCCGGGCCTATTGAAGTTCAGATCCAGAATGAGAATGATATGTCCCGGCAAGCTGTTCTGCCTGAAGCAGAAACATTTGAGTTGATGGATGACATGAAGGACATTGATCTGGCAGATTGGCCGGATATAAAGGAAGTATATACAGGAAAATCCGGTGATCGTGTAGTCGGCTATACATTCAAAATATCGGTCAAAGGATATGGAGGATCGATTGAGATGACTTTGGGTATCGATACGGAAGGAAAAATATCTGGCCTTAAGATAGGGAATCACCAGGAAACACCCGGATTGGGAGCGAAAGCGGCTGAGAGTAGTTTCCAGGATCAGTACAAAGGAAAGAACGCAGAAGGGGAATTGACGGTCACCAAGGCTTCAAATTCCGGCAATAATGAAGTGGAAGCTATAACCGGTGCTACGATCACGACAAGGGCTATAACAGACGGTGTCAATAATGCTTGCCGGTTATATTTGGAGATAGTAGAGCAATGATCTGGTAAGATAGAGGGAATGCAGGGGGTGTCATTTTGAAATTATCAAAGGTATTTGTGAATGGTATCTTGAATGAAAATCCTATTTTTCGTTTGGTTCTTGGAATGTGTCCAACTTTGGCAGTAAGCACAGCTGCCATCAACGGAATAGGAATGGGACTTGCAGCGACCTTTGTCCTGGTAGGTTCTAATCTGGTTGTATCTCTTTTAAAGGATTATGTTCCTTCTAAAGTACGTATTCCGGCTTTTGTAGTCATTATTGCCACTTTTGTTACCATGGTACAGATGTTTATGAAGGCTTTTGCCCCTGAATTGGATAGGGCTTTAGGTATTTTTATACCCCTTATTGTAGTAAACTGTATTATTTTAGCTCGTGCAGAGGCTTTTGCCTTCAAGAACGGTCCTGTTGCTTCAATGATAGATGGCCTGGGGATGGGGTTAGGTTTTACACTGGCCTTGACACTTCTCGGAGCTATTCGGGAGCTTCTGGGTAATGGCTCCATATTCGGTTTTCCTGTAATGGGAGCTTGGTATGAGCCTGCTCTGATAATGGTTTTGGCTCCCGGAGGGTTTCTGACACTAGGACTTGTATTGGCTTTAATCAACAAATTGTCAATGAAGAAGACCTCATGAAAGGTGGAGAAGTGGAATGGATATGGCAGTAAGACTCTTTACAATTCTGTTTGGGTCCATATTGGTGAATAATTTTGTTTTGTCCCGCTTTTTAGGCATTTGTCCCTTCCTGGGTGTTTCTAAAAGAGTTGAAACCGCTCTGGGAATGGGAGCAGCTGTAACCTTCGTCATGGCAATGGCTTCTGTGATCACTTATTTTGTTCAGTACCTTATCCTGGAGCCGTTGGAAATTGAGTATATGCAAACAATTGCCTTTATTTTGGTTATTGCAGCCTTGGTTCAGTTTGTTGAGATGGTGATTCAAAAGACAAGTCCCACGTTATACCAGGCCTTGGGTGTCTACCTTCCTTTGATCACAACGAATTGTGCCGTTCTTGGCGTTGCAATCATCAACATAAATGAAAAATACAATCTGATCGAGACGGTAGTGAATGGAATCGGAGGTGCTCTTGGATTTACCTTAGCTATTGTGCTTTTTGCAGGCATAAGGGAAAGGCTGGAATTCTCCCCGATTCCTGAAGCAATGAAGGAATTCCCTATCGCTCTCATAACAGCCAGTTTAATGTCAATTGCTTTTCTGGGATTCCAGGGGCTTATATGAAGGAGGGAGCTCAATGTTGGATCAAATAATATGGCCTGTCGTCAGCCTGGGTGGAATGGGGTTGATCTTTGGTGCAGGTTTGGCATATGCTTCAAAGAAGTTTGCTGTTGAAACAGACCCCAAAGTGGAGATGATTCGTGAAGTGCTGCCAGGAGCGAATTGTGGCGGCTGTGGCTTCCCCGGCTGCGATGGATATGCTGCCAGCGTAGCTGCCGGAAGTGCAGCTGTGAACGCTTGCCCTGTAGGAGGGAATCAACTGGCACAACAGATAGCTGATATTATGGGCATTGATGCAGAAACAGCCGAGCGAAAGATAGCAAGAGTGTTATGCCAAGGCGACAATGAACACTGCAGTGAAAAATATGAATATCAGGGAATACAGGATTGTGTTGCCGCTTCTATGCTTGATGGCGGCAGTAAAAGCTGCCAGTATGGCTGCTTAGGCTTGGGTGCTTGCGTGAATGCATGTCCTTTCGATGCCATTCGTATTACGGAAGGAAAAATCGCTGTCGTGGATGCATCAAAATGCACAGGATGCCAAAAGTGTGTATCTGCATGCCCCAAAAATTTAATCGAAATGGTTCCTGAATCAAAGGAAGTAAAAGTGATGTGCAAATCCAAGGATAAGGCAAGGGCAGTACGTGAAAAATGCAGCATAGGTTGTATTGGCTGCAGGCTCTGTGTGAGAGCATGTCAATTTGATGCAATCATATTTGAGGACAATTTAGCTAGAATTGACTATGATAAATGTACAAACTGCGGCATGTGCGCAGAAAAATGTCCAACAAAAGCAATCTATGTTGATCACTATAAGAACATGGCTGCTGTTGCAGACCTATAAAAAGGATTCGTATTATTGGGAGATGAACGATAAATATATCAATATTACCAATAAAAGGTAAATTGCTTGGGAAGCTGCTGGAAACAGCAGCTTGTTTTTTACGGATACTGCAGGAATTATCATAGGCTTACGATGACATGGTAAGATAAAAACTTGATGATCAGTTTGATGGTTGTCAGACCGGCAATATATGTTAAAATAAAGCTAAATGATTCAATAATGCTGAATAGAAGGGGGAAGGTTGAAATGTATGATGTGATGTGTCTGGGAAATATATGCGCTGATGCCATTGGGAGACCGATTGACCGTATTGGGGAAAAGGGAAAGATAACTCCGGTTGAACAATTGGAATTGCATACAGGGGGATGTGCGACAAACTCAGCTATTGACTTGGCTAAAATAGGGGTTAAGGTAGCCATTGCCGGGAAGATAGGGAATGACGGCTTTGGCAGTTTCATCTTCAACAGTCTGAAAGCGGAGGGTGTTAATGTAGCAGGATTGAAAATGGAAGACGGTATTCGTACATCTGCCTCTATTATTTTAGTGGGCAGCGACGGAGAAAGAACAATTCTTCATTCCTTTGGATCAAATGCCGTATTCACGGTGGAAGATATTGACTTATCTTTCATTTCTAAAACAAAGATTCTTTTTGTCGCGGGTTCCTTATTGATGCCTAAGTTTGATGGTGAACCTACCGCCAGGGTGTTGAAGAAGGCCCAGGAAATGGGAGTTTATACAGTATTGGATACTGCATGGGATTCAACGGGGAGATGGATGAAAGCGATTGGACCATGCCTGCCTTATCTGGACCTTTTTATTCCCAGTGAAGATGAAGCGAAGATGCTGAGCAACAAAGAAGATCCAAAGGAGATGGCGGATGTTTTTCTAAGCATGGGTGCAAAATTGGTAGTGATTAAGCTTGGAAAGAAAGGTTGCTTAATCAAAAACGCCAAAGAAACTATTACAGTTCCAGCTTTTGAGGTGGAGGCTGTCGATGCGACGGGTGCAGGTGACTCCTTTGTTGCCGGCTTTATTACAGGACTGCTAAAAGGTTGGGACTTGGAACAGTGCGGGATTTTTGCCAATGCTGTCGGTGCCCATTGTGTGATGGAAATGGGAGCATCAAAAGGTATTAAGAGCTTTGATGAAATCATGAAATTTATCCAAGAGCATAAAAGATAGTAAGGAGGTTTGACTATGATCACAAGATCTCAACTGAAGGATGCCCAGAAAAAAGCACTGGAGTATTTTGGAAAGGCAGGCATTGTATTAACAGAGGATGAAAAACAAAATATTGAGGTTGCTGACTTTGGCCTTGGGGATTTGGAGACAACAGGCTTGGAACTGGTGACTTATGTAAACACAGAACGCTGTTGTGCTAAAGAACTTGTTTTATTTCCCGGACAAACCTGTCCTGAACATCGTCATCCTCCTGTTGGCAACTATCCCGGGAAAGAAGAAACCTTTCGATGTCGTTGGGGAGAAGTTTATCTATATGTTCCGGGAAAAAAAGTGGATAAACCGCAGGCAGTGATACCAAAAGGGAAGGAAGCATATTATACAGTCTGGAATGAAATCGTTTTACGTCCCGGCCAGCAATATACCCTCAAACCGAATACCCTTCATTGGTTTCAGGCAGGACCTCAGGGGGCTGTTGTATCGGAATTCTCTACAAAGAGCATAGATGAAGCGGATGTCTTTACCGATCCCAATATTGAAAGAATTACTGTTATTCAGGATTGAGCAAGAAAAGGCTTTGTAGGTTTTGTTCTTATTACAAAGCCTTTTTTTTGTGCTGCGAGCAATGTAGAATAATCGTATATTTTCTAGAAAAAAGACCGGAGAACTATTGCGATATTTAAACAAGATGATATACTATATATGGTATCAGTCGTAGCCCAAATGGAAAGCTGTAGGTGCTAAGACCACACTCAGAATAATGTAATAAGAGCTAATATCTGGGTGCATACTAACCAATGAAGAATGACCTTTACCATATGTCAGAAGGGAGAAAAGTTGATGAGGGGAAAAGCTAGTCATAGCGTTTTTATTCTTGCTCTTTTATTGCTGGCAGGGTCTATAATTGGTAGTGCCATATGGAGTCTTTTAGCACCATATCTGCCCAAAGCTTTATCTGCAAACTATCCCATTGGGACAACAGCCAATCCATGGGTACTGGATATCAGCTTTTTAAAGCTTACCTTTGGCTTTGTTCTGAAAATGAATTTGGGTAGTATTATTGGTCTTATTATAGCGCTGTTTTTCTACTACCGTTGAAGGGGCTATAAAGCATATCCATCGCATCGGAGTATTCTGTCGCTATGGAAGTTGACTGGTTTGGCTCCTTTACCCGAGTAGATCGGAGCATGGTAGCACTAATGGTCTTCCTGTGAGGGTTGCATATATTAGTAAGACAAGGATAAAGAGAAAATATGAGGAAAATCACGTTGGCATCAGGTTCTCCCAGGCGCAAAGAGCTACTTTTGCAAATGGGCTTGTCTTTTGATGTAGTACCAAGCAGTGTGGAGGAAACAATTCCAGATGGTTTTTCATTTGCTGAAACTGTAAAGATTTTAGCAAAGCAAAAAGCAGAAAGCGTTGTAGCTATATCCAATAAAGACAGCATTGTGATCGGAGCAGATACAATTGTTGTTTTTGAGGAAGAGATACTTGGAAAGCCAAGGGATCAAAATCATGCATTTCAAATGCTCAAAGCCCTTCAAAGCAGAGAACATCTGGTATTTACAGGGCTTTGTCTTATCGACAACTCATCACATAGAATCCTTTTGGATCATGAAAAAACCATTGTCAAAATGGCAACAATAGATGATGATGAGATTGCAAGATATATTGCAACAGGTGAACCTATGGATAAAGCGGGAGCATATGGAATTCAAGGCCGCGGCGGGATGTTTATCGAAGAAATACGAGGCTGTTATTATAACGTAGTAGGATTACCCTTGGCAAAATTGCGTTTTATGCTGAAACAGCTTGGAATACAGTGTTAAGCAGAGGCTTTTGACTAGAAGAAGTTATAGTATGTATGCAAGATCAGTGTCTCGTTTGGGGAATAACATCCTGGGAAATCGATGCATAAGTGTTATCAAATTCGAAAATTCTGGTAATAATTATAAGAGCAGCTAATTAACCTTATGAGATAATTTCCAGGAATCAGTATATTGGAGGTATGCTATTTAGAGCAGCAATAAAACTGGGGGAGCTTTGTAAATACAAGGAGTGCCCATTTATATTGATTGGTGACACATCCTTGGATAGCATCAGGTCTTCTCTTCTTCATGGGTGGAAGATTTTAAAGCTCCCATAAAGCGCGGAGTTGCTGCTGTTATTTTGCTACACAACCATCCGAGTTGAGATCCTCGCTCATAAAAGAAGATGTCCAGGCAACTCATTGCAGCACAAACGGGAAAATTTTAACGGTTGATGTTTTCGACCATCTCATGACTGGGAATGATGACATTTTATATGCATCAAGGAAAAGGGCATCATTTAATAGTTGATTGCCAAACCCCTTAAACAATAAGATATCTGAGCATTTCAAGTTTGGAAGGAGACATATTATGGCAATATTTTCTAAATATTTAGGTATAGATTTGGGTACGGCTAACACCCTGGTCCATGTACGGGGAAAGGGAGTCGTCATTCGAGAGCCTTCTGTTGTAGCGATTCGTAATGACAACAGTAGACAAGTGCTCGCCGTTGGTGAAGAGGCAAAGAGAATGATTGGGCGAACCCCAGGTAATATTGTGGCAATACGTCCTATGAAGGATGGCGTGATTGCTGATTTTGATATAACCCAGGAAATGTTGAAGTATTTTATTCGGAAAGCCATACCCCGTGTTTTCCCTTTCCGACTACATCCCCGAGTAGTTGTTTGTGTACCGTCAGGGGTTACCGAGGTTGAAAAGAGAGCGGTGGAAGAAGCCACTAGACAAGCGGGCGCCCGGGAAGCATATCTGGTAGAAGAACCGATGGCTGCGGCTATCGGAGCTGGCTTACCTGTTCAAGAGCCTACAGGCAGCATGGTTGTTGATGTGGGAGGTGGAACTTGTGAAGTTGCCATCATCTCACTGGGTGGTATTGTAACAAGTAAATCTCTGAGGGTCGGCGGCAACAGGCTGGATGAATCAATTATTAGCTATATTAAGAAAGAGTATAATTTAATGATAGGTGAAAGAACAGCGGAGGAAATAAAAATCGCTATTGGTTCCGCCTATCCTAAAGAACAGGAAGAGAGCCTTGATGTTCGGGGAAGGGATCTTGTAACGGGACTACCTAAAACACTTCGCATTACTTCCACTGAAATCATGGAAGCCCTTCGTGAGCCTGTCACGGCCATTATTGATGCCATTAAGTTAACCCTTGAGAAAACTCCGCCTGAGCTTGCGGCTGATATTATGGATAAGGGTATTATGCTGACAGGCGGCGGGGCTTTGTTGGATGGTTTGGATAAATTGGTTCACCAGGAAACAGGAATGCCCGTTAACTCAGCAGAAAATCCTCTTGATTGTGTTGCCATTGGCGCAGGAAAGATAGTAGAGGAAATAGAAACCTTGAGGCGGGTTGCTATTTCAGATAGGAATAGCGGTTAGACTGTAGGAGAAAGGGGTGTCTTACATGCCCCCATTTTTTAAGAACAAACCCTTGATTTTTACAGTCTTAGTGGCAGCATTTTTAGTTGTTATCATGATTGTAACGTCAAGGGGGCGGGTTACCGTATCGGGCGTGGAGGATTTGATTGGGGGAATCATTTCACCAATACAGGGTACCATTTATAAAATGTCAACTTCAGTCGTAGAGTTCTTTGAAGGGATTATCAATCAGAAGAATCTGGAAAAAGAGTATTCTGAGCTAAAGGAACGAGTGGCCCAATCAGAGGCTGAAAACCAACGGTTAAATGAGATTGAAAAAGAGAATATCAGATTAAAGGGGCTTCTAAAGTTTGCAGAAGCACATCCTGAATTTGAACCTGTCGGTGCACGGGTAATTGGGAAGAATCCAGGGAACTGGTTCAATGTCTTTGTTATCAATAAAGGTAAAAAGCATGGCCTTGAAAAAGATATGGCAGTCGTTGCAGAAGAAGGTTTGGTTGGCAGAATCATTGAGGTAGGTACCAACTGGTCGAAGGTCCTTTCTATCATCGACAGTCGTAGTTCAGTAAGCGGAATTATTGAGCGGACACGTGACAATGGTGTTGTACGCGGCAATAATGTCATTGGAAATGAAGACGGGCTATGTCGGATGTTCTATTTGCCGTTGGAAACTGATCTGATCCCCGGTGATAAGGTATTAACTTCAGGCTTGGGCGGTGTTTTTCCAAAAGGTATTCTGATTGGTGAAATTAAGGAAATAAGTCGTCAGAAAAATGAACTGCAAAAATACGCTGTTGTGAAGCCAAGCGTTGATTTCTACCGTCTTGAGGAGGTTTTGGTAGTAAAAGCGGATTTCGAGTATACCGATGACATGAATGTGGATTAAAGGGGTTTCGCATATGAAGTTTCTGACCTTGGCAGGTATACTGATGGCTAATTTGGTACTGCAGTCTGCTGTTTTTCCTCATTTGCGAGTCTTTGGTGTGAAGCCGGACTCTCTTTTGCTTATCGTTGTTTCCTATGCACTGATAAACGGAAGTCTCGGGGGAGCTATCCTAGGCTTATTTGGTGGGCTGCTTCAGGATATTTTTTTCAGTAAATATATCGGCCTTTATGCTCTTCAGTATATGCTTGTTGGATATATGGTAGGGATGGTCTATCAAAAAGTATACATTGACAGGGTGTTCCTGCCTTTTTTGTTTACGATAGGGAGTTATGTTATAAAAGAAATCCTAATGTTTATGTTGGTTTTTTTTATGGGATATGATATAAATGTACGGACAACGCTTTTAGGTATAATTATTCCAGGAGCCCTGTATACTGGATTGCTCATGCCAATCGTTCATTATGGGATGTCTCAGCTCCACAAACGGAAATATATGAATAAGAAGTGGAGAATAGGCTCATCTTGATAGGCTGCCATGCTTCGGAGAATCGGAGATGTATTTATATATAAAGAATAAGCTGAATAAAGGGCTGATCCAGCAATTGCTCTTTATGTATCCCGGTACCGGCAACAAAGCTAAGAAAAAGAGAACGGCGATTTAAAAATGGAAATAAATAACGAATTCAACGAATGAGGTAGGAATACCTCTTTTTTCTTTTTCTTACCAATGGTACAATAATAAATAATACGGAAAATCTTTGCAATTAAGGGATAGGACAATTAAGGAGTAGAACAAAATGTGGAAAAAATTAACGGACCGGTTTTTTATAATCGGATTGCTTATTGCTTTCATTTTTTCATCCATGATGTTTCAGCTTCTGGATATACAGATCAGGAAGGGTTCATACTATTTAGCCCAGTCCCAGGAGAGAAAAAGAAAAACACTGCCTCTTAAGGGATTGAGAGGAAAAATACTTGATGTGAACGGTGTCCCCTTGGCATTTGATCAAAAGAGCTATGACGTTGAATTTTTCAAGGATCCTTCTCTGAACACATCGGCCGATCGGCGAAGGTATTCTCAGATTATCTATCAAACCATCAAAATTATCGAGAAAAATGGTGGAAAGATCGTAGCAAGCTTTCCCATTGAAAGAGATAAGAAAGGCGATTATTATTTCAATTGGGGGAACATCAGCGAACAGGACGCAAAAAGGAGAGAAACGCGCTGGAGAAAGGATATGTACATAAAGGAGGGAATACCTCCAAAAGAAGTGTTTGACTTGCTCATTGATAGATACCAGGTACCTGAGGATATTCCCTTCGAGGATCAGCAAGCTATTCTGGCAGTGTGGCAGGATGTTCAGTTTTCATCCTATCGAGCATATGAGCCGGTAAAAATTGCCCGAAATGTCAATATGACAACGGTAGCAGAGATCGAAACCCACAATATGGAGCTCGCTGGGATGAATATCGCAGAAAGTACCACCCGTGTCTATCCAAAGGGTACATTGGCGGCTCATATTATTGGATACATTGGCAAAATGTACTTTGATGAGGAAAAAATGAAGGAATATGAAAAGCAGGGTTATTCCAGAGATGATATGATAGGCAGGGAAGGCATCGAGGCTTCAATGGAGAGCTACTTGACGGCCAATATCAAAGAAAGACAGGGGCAGCGCATTGTCGAGGTGAATAATCGTGGCAAGATTACTCGTGAATTGGCTATTGATCCACCAAGTTCAGGATATAATGTCGTTTTGACGATCGATGTAAAATTGCAAAAAAAAGTGGAGGAAGCTCTTCGGAACAATATTGAATTGATAAGGAATCTGGAGGAAGACCCGGCAACGCTGGCTAACCAGGGTGCAGCCGTTGTGCTGGATGTAAAAACCGGTGAAGTCCTGGCCATGGCAAGCAATCCGTCATATGATCCAAACCTGTTTGTGGATGGATTAAGTGCAGACGAAGTGGAGATGCTGTTCAATGATCCAAGGCGACCTATGGTAAATTACGCCATAGGCGCCAGTTCAAGGACACCGGGTGGAACGCCAGGATCGATTTTTAAAATGGTAACTGGTTTGGCCGGTCTGATGGAGAAAAAGACAGAAATCGATGAAAAAATTGATGATCAGGGGCCATATGATAAATACGTCGTAACCGGACAAGCCCCCAGTTGTTGGGTAAGGCCGAATTTTCAGCTTCATAAGGAACAGGATATTGTGCAAGCATTAAAAAACTCGTGCAATTACTATTTCTTTGAAATCAGTTCAAGGCTTGGTATCCAATTGTTGAATAAATGGGCTGACAACCTTGGCTTAACCAGTAAGACAGGTATTGAGCTTCCCAACGAGTATGCAGGTTTTGTAGGCAACCAGGAAGTCCTCCGTAATAAAACCTTTATTCCAAGCCTGGTTAAACAGGAGATTAAACGAATAATCAAGCGGGACGCTGGGATTGATTGCAGTGATGAGATCGTCGAGTCCTTTATTCAGCTGGAAGGCAAGGAGATCGGGGCTCAGATTCGAGAAATTTTGAAGGATAAGTTGAATGTAGAGGATGCGCAAAAAAGGGTAAATCTCGGCATAAAGATTGCCAGTCTTTTGACGGAGATACAATGGACACCTAACCACACAATTCAAACGGGGATAGGTCAGGGAGTAACGGTTGTAACACCACTGGCTGTATCGCGTTATATCGCAGCTTTGGTGAATGGCGGAAAGGTCTATGAAGCCCACGTCGTAAAGAAGATCGTTGATGCCAACGGAAAAGTAATAGAGGGAAAAAAGCCAACGATTGTAAATGAACTGGATATTCCGGACATCTATCTTGAGAAAATAAAAGAAGGAATGAGAGAGGTTGTATCCATGGAGGATGGGGGTACAGCCGGAGCTTTTTTTGATGATTTCGAGTATAAAGATGAAATAGGTGGCAAAACAGGAACTGCAGAGGTATCAAAAACGGATGAAGAAAAGAATAATGCCTGGTTTGTCTGTTTTGCACCTTATGAAGAACCTGAGATCGTTGTAGTTGTTTTCATTCCAAATGGCAGGAAGGGGGCCTATGCTACTTTTGCTGCAAGGGATATTGTACAATTTTATATGGACAGGAAGAAAGGCAAAGCTGAAAACTTCATTCTGGATGCCAATTCCATGATTCAGTGATGAAGTTACTCTACTTTTAGAAGTGAAACTTACGGAAATGATTCGAATTAAAATAAATATTTAGCAGGAAAATAACGATTTTTGTTGAATTATAAACTAGTATGGCAGGTGACAGCTTATTTTGGAGGGAATTGGAAGGTATGAAGGATGATGCTGTTATAATCAAGGGATACAAAGAGGGACTGCAGGTTCTTTTTAATGAAGAGGCAAGTTTCAATACGATAAAGGAATGCTTCATCAGGAAATTAGATGCTCATCGACATTTTTTTGATGGCAGCAAAGTTAAAATTGTTTTTATGGGAAAGACCTTGCAGGAATCGGAGAAAAATGAATTGAAGTCCATTTTGTATGATCAATATGAATTAACATCAATGGAAATCGTAGAAGAACTTCCACATATTCTGGAAGTAGATGATACGAATGAGGAAGCCCCAAAGGGAGATCAATTTCCTAAAGAGGTCTATGAAGGAAAATCTATCTTTATCAGAAATACAATTCGAAACGGCCAGCGGGTTTCCTATGATGGAAATGTGGTGATATTAGGAGATGTGAACCCCGGGGCGGAAATTATAGCAAGCGGCAATATCGCTGTAATGGGCACACTTCGAGGAATGGCTCATGCGGGAGCGACTGGGAATCAAGAGGCAGTCGTAGCAGCCTTTAACCTGCAACCTACCCAATTGAGGATTGCCGGCATAATTACCAGACCTCCAGAGGACGATTGCGTTAAACCATCCTACCCAGAGTTGGCCCGAATAAAAGATAATGCAATTATAATCGAGCCTTATCTGTCAGTAAGGGGAAGATAACATAAGAACTAATGAAAAATAGGAGGAAAATTGTATGGGAGAGGTATATGTCATCACTTCTGGAAAAGGAGGAGTCGGTAAGACAACAACTACAGCAAACATTGGTACTGGATTGGCCTTATTGGGCAAAAGGGTCGTTCTGGTAGATGCGGACATTGGCTTACGTAATCTTGATGTAGTAATGGGACTTGAGAATCGGATTGTTTATGACTTGGTCGATGTTGTGGAGGGTGTATGTCGTTTAAAACAAGCCCTTATCAAAGATAAACGGTTCGATGGACTTTTTTTGATGCCTGCAGCACAAACAAAGGACAAAAATGCAGTTACACCTGCACAAATGCAAAAATTATGTTCAGATTTAAAGGAACAGTTTGATTTCGTGCTGATTGACTGTCCAGCAGGTATAGAGCAAGGCTTTAAGAATGCCATTGCAGGTGCTGACAGTGCTATTGTCGTAACAATACCCGAAGTATCGTCCGTTCGGGATGCAGATCGAATAATAGGGCTATTATCCTCCAATGATTTACCTAATCCCAAGCTGATCATCAATAGGCTACGACCTGACATGGTCAGACGTGGTGATATGATGAATATCGACGATACAATCGATATTCTCGGAATTGACTTGTTAGGTGTTGTTCCAGATGATGAGAGCATTGTACGTTCCACAAACATCGGTGAACCTACTGTAGCCGATCCGAAATCTGCCGCCGGACAGGCATTTCGCAACATAGCCCAGCGGCTACTGGGAAATGATGTTCCAATAATGAATCTGGACATGGAGGAAAGTTTTGTTGATAAATTGATGAAGCTTTTTGGGATGAAGAAGCAGGATTAAGGGGGGAGGCAGGATGTTAGATTTATTTAAGTTTTTCAGTAAAGAGGAGAGCAGCAGTAAGGATATAGCCAGAGAACGGTTGAAATTGGTTCTTGTGCATGATCGAGCAAATGTTTCCCCAAAGTTTCTTGAGATGATAAAAGGCGATATAGTAAAAGTAATCTCGAACTATATTGAAGTAGATGAAGATCGCATGGATGTACGCCTATCCAGGATTGATATGGATAATGAAAGATATACTTCAGCTTTGGTTGCCAACATACCAATTAAGAAGATGAAGAACATTGGGAGGAATCGTTATTAAAGTAAGATCTTGGATTTAGAAAATTTGGCAGCAAGGATACAAAACCTACCACATGTTATAGTGGTAGGTTTTTGCTTATAGTATAAGTGTGCTGCCTGTGCTATAATAGCTATAGGAAACAGCTGTGAGCAATAAGAAGATGAAATAACATAAGCAGTTCAATCTTAATATGAGGATGTATAGCATGTTTGGCAAAAAAACAATTCGTAATTTCGATTTTCCAATTCTTATTATCATTTTCATTATCGTGGGCTATGGCTTGATAGCCATAGGAAATGCAACAGCAGATCCTTTTACCGGCGAAGAGCAGGGGATTATGCAGATCATTAGCAATTTGAACTTAAAATATGTAAAACTACAGTTGTTATGGTTCATCTTGGGATTAGTTCTGATGGGGATTACCATCTGGATTGATTACAGTACTATTGGGGAGTTAACTAAATATATTTATTGGGCGAATGTTGCTTTACTGTTGATTGTTTTGGTTCTTGGTCATACAGCAAAAGGATCTCAGGCATGGTTTCGGTTGGGAAATCGCGGTTTTCAACCTTCCGAGATTGCTAAAATATCCATTATTATTACTTTGGCTAAGTTGTTAGGATCGAAAGAAGGGTCAATTACTAATTTATGGGAATTGATGCCTGTTTTTTTTCATTTCTCGATCCCCTTCGTTTTGATCCTGCTTCAACCTGATTTTGGGACAGCTATAGTATACATTGTTATCCTTTTTGGAATGCTTTTTGTTGCGGGGATAAGTTATAAGTTGCTTTTTGGATTTATTGGTGCCGGATTAGCTTCTTTGCCCCTTTTATGGTTCTTTGTCTTGGAAGATTTCCAGAAGAATAGAATATTGACTTTCCTTGATCCTAGCCGGGACCCTATGGGCGCTGGATATAACGTCTTGCAATCGATGATTGCAATTGGTTCCGGGCAACTTTATGGCAAAGGTTTGTTAAAAGAGGGAGCCATGAGTCAGTTGGATTTTATACCCGAAAAACATACGGATTTCATATTTTCCGTTACTGCGGAAGCTTTAGGGTTTGTTGGTGCCGCTTTGCTCATTCTCTTATATGCCCTGCTTATTTTCCGAACCTTATCATTAGCACGAAAGGCGAAGGATAAATTTGGCTCATTAATCATTATGGGTGTATTGTCCATGGTGATGTTTCATATATTTGAAAACATCGGTATGTCCATGGGGATGATGCCTGTTACAGGTATTCCTTTGCCGTTCATGAGCTATGGGGGAAGCAGCATGTTTACGAATATGATTTCATTTGGACTGGTTCTCAATGTAGGATTGAGAAGACAAAAAATCAAGTTTTAGGGGGAATGACCTGATGAATATTGCTTTGATCGCTCATGATAAGAAAAAGAAAGATATGGTTAACTTCTGTGTAGCCTACCGAAGCATACTACAGAAGCATAATCTTTGCGCCACCGGTACGACCGGACAACTGGTTACCGAGGCTACCGGCTTGAAAATTCACCGTTTTCTATCAGGTCCCCTTGGAGGAGATCAGCAAATAGGGTCCAGAGTAGCTTATAATCGTATTGATCTTGTGATTTTTATGCGGGATCCATTGACAGCACAGCCCCATGAACCCGATGTATCAGCTCTTTTGCGCCTGTGTGATGTACATAATATTCCATTGGCAACGAATATGGCTACTGCAGAGGTTATGGTAAAAGCATTGGAACGTGGAGACCTGGATTGGCGTTTGGTTGTGAACCCGCCCCATCAAGAAAACGATCGGTATTAGCTTGTTGTATGAGTTTAGGTTTATTTCTTGAGACCAGGCCTGAAATGCCCTGCCTTTCTGAAAATCCGAGGCTGTAGACTTTGGGAATAATGTTCCATCAGAACCGGCTTTCCTAGTAGAATACAGCCCTGCTATTTATGGTGAAAAACAATAGTTGTTCATGGGCCGGAAAAGAAGCATGCGATGGAGAGAGGTCTTTTTGACAGAAAAACCTCTTCGAAAACAAAAAAATATTAATATTATGATTTCCTTGGAAATATACATGTACTGAGAATCCCCATCATTTCCAAGGAAGGAGACAAAAGAATGAGATCAAAGAAAAGCATACGGGATATCCCTAGAATGAGGATCTCTGAGTTTTCAACTCCCTCAGATTCACGCTTAATATATAAACCCAGTAGTTCCAATAGAAGCAGTTATGAAGCAGAGGAAGCAAAGCCTTTGAGGGAATCGACGAAAAATCGTGTCATTTCTGACCTCGATCCGATTGTATCGGTCCGCCGTCTCCAAAGACGATCAAGTAAACAGCGAACCAGAGACAGATTTAATGCTTATAGAAGCAAGCTACCTGTGTTACGGAGAGAAAGGCGAACGCAAAAGGAAGATGAGCAAGATAAGCAAGAGACATTATCGTTGATGAAGAAAGTTGGAATCAGTGCTGTTGTCTGTTTAGCCGTTATTGCATTTAAGAGCATCGATACACCCATCACCAGAAATATCACTGAGGGGGTTCGAATTGCTATTACCGGTCAATTTGATATGGATAAGACATTAGGCAGGCTTAAATTTGTGAAGGAGTACTTTCCTGATGTGTCATCTGTTTTCTCGGAAGAGGAGAAGAAACAGGAGAATCTTACAGAAGATCAGATAGAGTTATCAGCCCCTGTAAAAGGAAAAGTAATTGTCAAGTTCGGACAAATAATGGAAACAAAGAAAAAAAGTGAAGGGATCATGATTCAAGCTAAGAAGGGAGCTCCTGTATACGCTGCTGGCGATGGAGAAGTTATTACTATAGAAGAGGACAAAACTCTAGGAACATGTATTGAAATCCGCCATGAGAATGAAATGACATCCATATATGGTAACTGCACGCAGGTTCTGGTAAAAAAAGGTGACAAGGTTCTACAAAAGGATGTAATAGGTAAGATGGGAGAAGGAGATAAAGAAGGAGATGTTGTGCTATACTTCGAAGTAAAAGTGCAAGGTAAATCCATAGACCCTTTGGATGTCATTCGCAAGAATAACAAGCTTCCTCGATAGGAAAGGAAGTGATCGATTCATATATGAAAATTGGCACCCTTTTTGGAGTAGATATTATAATTAATAAATTTTTAATTGGAATGGTAGTTTTAGCCAGTTTTGCAGGATACTTTGAAGATCTTACCATTCTTTTTTTTATTATCTTTATCCATGAGTTGTGTCACACCTTGGCTGCCCGCATATACGGCCTTAAAGTGAGAGAAGTTGAGCTGATGCCTTTTGGTGGAGTTGCGAGGATAGAGAGTATTTTAGAGCTAAACCCTGGCATTGAGATATTCATCGCATCGGCAGGACCCGTAGCGAATCTCATTATGGCAATGGTTATTGTATTTTTAAATTCATATTATGGAGTGCTGTGGATCAATGGAAGGCGTTTTATAGAAATGAATTTGATGCTGGCGGGGGTAAATCTTGTACCGGCTCTTCCATTGGATGGAGGTCGTATGTTCCGAGCGATTCTTACAGGTGCAGTGGGCTACAAGAAAGCCACGGCGGTTACAAGTAATCTGGGGAAAATCATCGCTGTCCTGTTTATAGGATGGGGTGTTTATGGTATTTATCAAGGTACTTTTAACCCTACAGTGTTTGCCATGGCAATATTTCTATTGCATGCTGCAGTAAAAGAGAGGCGTATGGCTCCCTATATTTTCCTGAAGGACATTACCTATAAAAAGGATAGCCTCAAAAAAGAAGGAAGCCTCCCAGTTCGACAAATGGTTGTGCAGAAATCGGTAGCTGTCAAGGATGTAATTAAGAAGTTTTACCCGAATCGCTATCATATGGTTGTTGTTCTAAATGAAGATTTAGAGGTAATTGGCAGTGTCAGTGAAAGTAAAATATTAGATGCCCTGATAGAACATGGCCCGAATTGCAAAATTGCCAAATTGCTTAAATCATAACGAAGCATTAGTATTTGATTGCTGTATGAAAAAGACGGATTTTCGTTTATAATATAGGGAATAGAGTACAGGATTTCATAGTGGAATAATAGCCCAACTGATGCGACTGCATAAACAATTGAACCTGCCATCCGTCTACAAAATGACAAGGAGGACGGAATAATTTGTTGGAAAAAAAGATAGATGACATTTTGAGCAAAGTAACAAAACCTACGCGCTATATGGGTAACGAGTATAATATGGTTGTGAAGGAAGCCCGTCAAGTAGATATACGATTTGCTTTTGCCTTTCCGGATGTTTATGAGGTGGGCATGTCCCATCTGGGCTTAAAGATTCTTTATCATTTATTGAATGAACGTTCAGATACGTATTGTGAACGTGTGTTTGCGCCTTGGTTAGATATGGAAGAACATATGCGAAAGCATGACATTCCATTGTTTTCTCTGGAAACGAAGAGCTCAATTCTGGATTTTGATTTCTTAGGGTTCACCCTTCAGTATGAAATGAGTTATACCAACGTTCTGAACATGATGGATTTGGCAGGAATTCCTCTTTTGGGCAAGGATCGGAATAACAGGCATCCATTTGTTATTGCCGGAGGGCCTTGTGCATTTAATCCCGAGCCTCTTGCACAGTTTATCGACTTCTTTGTATTGGGAGAAGGCGAAGAGGTCATCCATGAAATATTGGACATGTACAAAGAGTGGAAGAAGGTTGGTGGAGACAGGGAATCCTTTTTGATTAAAGCAGCTTCTATTCCGGGGGTATACGTACCCGCTTTTTATCATGTATCCTACCACGATGATGGAACAGTAAAAAAAGTAGAAGCTCGAAGGAAAGAAGTTCCAGATAAAATCGTAAAGAGGATTGTAAAGGACATTGAAAGGGTGTATTTCCCTGACAAAATCATCGTGCCCTTTATGGATATCATTCACGATCGAATTATGTTGGAAGTATTCAGGGGATGCACTCGGGGATGTCGATTCTGTCAGGCAGGTATGATTTATCGGCCTGTACGGGAGAAATCAGTTGAAAAGCTTGTGGAGTTAGCAGAGAAATTGGTTAAAAATACGGGTTACGAAGAGATCTCTCTTTCTTCTTTAAGTACAGGTGATTATGCAGAGCTTGAAACTTTGGTGAAAGAATTGATATCTCGTCTGAAGGATAAGCGTGTCTCCGTATCTTTACCTTCATTAAGGATCGATTCATTTGCTAAGGAATTCATTGAAGAAGTTCAAAAAGTAAGAAAGACAGGTCTGACATTTGCTCCTGAAGCTGGGACTCAACGCCTCCGGGATGTAATCAACAAAGGAGTTACGGAGGATGATTTGATTTCCAGTGTGGAGGATGCCTTCTCTTCGGGATGGACAAGCGTAAAATTGTACTTTATGATCGGTTTGCCGACAGAGGAAAAGGAAGATCTGGACGGTATTGCTGAATTGACCAAAAAGGTAAGGGAGGCCTATTACCGGAGTGTTCCGAAAGAAGCACGCCAAAAAGGGCTTCGGGTGACTGTCAGTACTTCTTCATTTGTACCAAAGCCTTTTACTCCGTTTCAATGGGTTTCTCAAGCTTCGATGGATGAATTGAGAGAAAAGCAGGCCTACCTTAAGAATTTACTCAAGCTAAAAAACGTTAGCTACAATTGGCATACGCCGGAACTAAGTTTTATAGAGGCTGTTTTTTCCAGAGGAGACCGGAAGCTTGGGAATGTATTGCTGAAAGCATGGGAGAAAGGCTGTAAGTTTGATGGCTGGATAGAGCAGTTTCGATTTGATGAATGGATGAAATCCTTTGAAGCTTGTAAAATTGATCCCTCTTTCTATGCTCTGCGTGAAAGAAAGAGAGATGAGATTTTTCCATGGGATCATATTGATGTGGGGGTTACCAAGCGATTTCTTCTTCGCGAATACGAGAAAGCTTTACGAGGTGAAGTAACACTTGACTGTAGGAGTGGCTGTGTAGGATGTGGTATCACATCATTGGGAAAGGGTGCATGTGGGTGAGGTGTTTTTTGAGATTTCAGAAAGAAGAAAAGGTGAAACATATTTCTCATTTGGATTTGGTGCGAACCATGCAAAGAAGTATCAGGCGTGCCGGGATTCCTGTTTCCTTCAGTCAAGGCTTCAATCCTCATCCGATAATATCTTTTGCATCTGCGCTAGCAGTAGGAGTGACAAGCCAAGGTGAATATATGGATATGACTTTGGGGAAGGATATGGATATTGGAGAACTGATTCAAAGTCTGAACCAAGCATTACCTGAGGGCATCCGAATTTTAGAAGGAAAAAAAGTGTCAGCGTCTTTGCCCAGTCTTATGTCCGTTATTGAAAAAGCTGATTATATAGTGAAATTTACTATTACAGATAATTTTACCTGGGATACTGACGCATGGGTGAAAGCTTTTATGGAAAAGGAATCCATTCCGGTTGAGAAGAAAGGGAAGAGAGGAATAAGGCAGGTTGATATTCGCCCCCATATCGATTATTTAAAGGCTACTGTCCTTGAAGGGAATACGGTCGCTTTAAGGATGAGGATCTCATCGGGCAGCAAGGCAAATATTAAGCCCGAACAGGTGGTAGAAGCTTTATTTAACGAGAAGAATATAAAGGTTCCTGATATTGGACTGCAGATTCATAGAATGGATCTTTATGCGAAGCAAAAAAATAAGCTTGTTCCACCACTGGAGTTAGATGATTCCATAGATGGGTAATAAGAAATGAGGATTGGCATGAATCAGATAATTGTTGATGTGGGCTCTGAAGAAATCTGGATTGCTTTATTAGAGGATAAGGAGCTTGCAGAGTTTTATGTAGAGCGCAAGGGAAGGGAACGAACAGTTGGAAATATCTATAAAGGAAAGGTATCCAATGTGGTACCGGGTATGCAAGCTGCTTTTATTGATATTGGACTTGAAAAAAATGCCTTCCTTTATGTGAACGACATCCTGGTGGATAAGTCGGATTTCGAGTTCGATGAGCTGAAGTACAACTTTGATGATAGCTTGCGGAATATAACGATCCGCGACATTCTTCAAGAAGGTCAAGAAATTACCGTTCAGGTGGTTAAGGAGCCGATCGGCACAAAGGGAGCCAGAGTAACGACCCATATCACCCTACCAGGAAGAATCTGTGTTCTGATGCCGACTGTAAACTATATCGGTGTATCCCGTAGAATTGAAACGGAAAAAGAAAGGGCTAGATTGAGGGCTGTTGCAGAAAAGGTAAAGCCCAGGGATATGGGGTTAATTATCAGAACAGCGGCGGAAGGGAAAGAATATCAGGATTTCGTTGAAGAGATAGACTTTCTGATCCGTTTGTGGAACAAAATTAAGAGAAAAGATAAGATTGTATCAGCACCCAGATTGATTTATAAGGATGAAAACCTGATTTATCGAACGGTTCGGGATATGTTTACAACAGATATTGATCGTTTTATCATTAATGATAAGGAGCAATACCATAAAGTAATTGAGATGCTGGATCTTTTGTCCCCTAAGTTGAAGTCGAGGGTGCAGTTGTATGATAAAGACACGGATATCTCTGACTATTTTCAGCTGGAAACAAAGATTGAAAAGGCTTTATGCCGCAAGGTATGGCTAAAAAGTGGAGGCTATTTGGTTTTTGACCATACAGAGGCCTTCACTTCAATCGATGTAAATACCGGCAGATATGTAGGAGGGAACGGTTTACAGGATACGGTGCTTCATACCAATCTGGAAGCGGCTAAAGAAATTGCCCGTCAGCTTCGTCTGCGTGATATCGGTGGTATTATCATCATTGATTTTATTGATATGGAAGAGGAATCCCATAAACAAATGGTTTTGGATTGTCTAAAGCAAGCCTTAAAGAAGGATCGCACGAAAACCAATGTTTTAGGTATGACGAATCTGGGCTTGGTAGAAATGACTCGAAAAAAAGTAAAGCAGCGTATTTCCTCAATCCTGCAAAAACCATGTCCTTATTGCCAGGGGACAGGGAGAGTATTTTCAGAAGAAACAACTGCTGCAAAGGTAAGACGGGAGCTCGAAAAGACTCTTGTACATACAGAATCCTTCGGTATATTGGTAGAGGTATACCCTGGTGTGGCTGAAAAGCTTCGATGCTGTAGCGAGAACAGCCTGGGGGATTATGAGCATAAATTCGGAAGAAAGATATACGTTCGTGAATGCGGGCATTTTCATATTGAACAATTCCGTATAAAACCGGTTGGGCGTCAGGATAGTATCGATGAAATGCTGACTAAGAACGCTACATTTTCATAAGAAATTGTATAAGTTGACACATGTTGTGTGGTATGCTACAATATTTCATTGTAGTGAGCCACTCGGAATGGGTTTAAAGCTCCCAGGGAGTACCTGATTCCGGTGAGACTGGTTAGGGGAGGTGTATTTTTCCATGTACGCTGTTATTCAAACAGGAGGAAAACAGTATCGTGTTCAAGAAGGAGATATCTTATTCATCGAAAAGTTGAGTGCTGCCGAAGGAGATACGGTAGAATTTGATGATGTTTTAATGGTATCTGATGAGAACGGTATTAAGGTTGGGACTCCGACGGTTGAAGGTGCAAAGGTTGAAGCGAAGGTTCTGGCCCATGGGAAGGGTAAAAAAATCATCGTTTTCAAATATAAACCTAAGAAGAACTATCGTCGTAAGCAAGGTCATCGCCAGCCTTATTCCAAGGTTGAAATTGTGAAGATCAACGGATAAATCTTTAACGCTTGTGTATTATACCAATGCCGTATGGATGGAGGTGGATTGAATGGCGAAAAAGAAAGGTGTAGGTAGCTCACGAAACGGTCGAGACAGTGAATCGAAACGATTGGGTGTGAAGCGAGGAGACGGACAGTTTGTTCTGGCCGGTAATATCCTTGTACGACAAAGAGGAACGAGAATTCATCCTGGATTGAATGTAGGGCTTGGAAGGGACGACACCTTGTTTTCAAAGATAGACGGAATTGTTCGTTTTGAACGCAAAGGTCGAGATAAAAAGCAGGTGAGTGTGTATCCCCAGGAAGATGTTGCTGTACAGTGACAGGAGTGACAGGATGAAAAGCTGCAGTTGTTACTGCAGCTTTTGTTTTAATGATTAAGGGCTGTCAAGGGCTGGTTTCTGGTGATGAGAAAGGGGAAGGATTGTTGTTCTTAAACGGTCAGAACATTGATGCAGAATTTTCCGGAGACAGTGTTATCCTACATAATTTGACGGATTTCCATCCTGAACATATCTTTGAATGCGGTCAAGCTTTTCGATGGCATCAGGATGGGGATGCTTATACGGGTGTTGTGGGGAATAAGCTATTAAAGGTTGCAAGAAGGAATGGGGATGTTGTTTTATTTCCTTGTAACCGAGAGGACTTTGTGAAGATCTGGATCCCGTATTTTGATCTCTCCAGGGATTACAGGAAGTTAAAGGCTGTTCTTTCACAAAACCTTGTTCTTCAAACGGCAATTGAGTTTGGATGGGGCCTGCGTATACTTCAGCAAGACGAATGGGAAACCCTGATATCGTTTATCATTTCGTCCAACAATGGGATAAAACGGATAAAGCGAATCATTGAAAATATCAGCTGTCGCTTTGGAAGCCCATTCGAATGGGAGGGAAAGACGTACTATTCTTTCCCGGATGCTGCCCGTTTAGCCGAAGCTAGCGAAAAGCAACTGATGGAATGTGGTGCCGGATATCGGGCTAGCTATATCATCAGAACTGCCCGTATGGTTGTTGAAGGGTTTCCTTTGGAGGAACTGAGCTCAATGGATTACCTCCAGGCGAAAGATAGGCTAATGGAGCTACCGGGTGTGGGGCCTAAAGTAGCAGACTGTATTCTGCTGTTTTCGATGGGCTTTGGACAGGCCTTTCCGATCGATGTATGGATAAAGAGGATCATGATGCATTTTTACCCTGACGATTGTAGGGATGTGAAAGCCATGCAGGAATTTGTCCGGAGTCGGTACGGTAATTTTGCAGGATATGCTCAACAATATCTTTTTTTCTATGGACGAGCAATGAAGGTTGGAATATCATAATGCTGCATGGGATTATTTCGTGCTTTGGAGGAATGGCTTTATGTGGGGTATTATCGCCAATACATTGGCTATTTTAGTTGGGAGTGCTTTTGGAATCCTTTTGAAAGGAGGTATTTCCGATCGTTTTCGGGATATAATCATGCAGGGTTTGGGCTTGTCGGTTTGTATCATCGGTATACAGGGCGCCATCAAGACTTCAAATATTTTGATCGTCATTATCAGCCTGATTATCGGAGGTACGTTGGGGGAATGGTGGCAAATCGAGAAAGCTTTAGAAAAATTAGGGAACTGGGTCCGGGATAAGTTTGGCAAGAATGGCAGCGATAGCTTTTCTGAAGGATTTGTAACGGCAAGCTTAATATACTGCGTAGGGGCAATGGCGATAGTTGGTTCTTTGGAAAGTGGCTTAAAAGGAGAAAATGCTACATTGTTTGCAAAATCGGCCCTTGATGGGGTGTCAGCAGTCATTTTTTCTTCGACGATGGGGATAGGGGTTGCTTTCGCCGCTTTTTCCGTTTTTATCTATCAGGGTTTTATCGTATTGACAGCTTCTTTCCTGAAGGACTATCTCAGTCAGCCGATAATAAATGAAATGTCGGCTGTGGGAGGAGTTTTGATCTTGGCAATTGGTTTGGGGATGTTAGGCCTCCGCAAATTTAAGGTGGGCAATTTGCTGCCTTCCATTTTCATTCCTGTTTTTTACTTTTTGATATTACAGTTATTTCATTATTTTTATTGATTTTCATTATAGTTGATAAAGTTTGAATACGCTTTTATCTGTTTGGCCATCTGAATTTGGATAGCCATTGACACGAACTGTCTTCATTGAATATAATTTTCTTGCGAGATGAGAGATTCAATGGGAAATAAGGGGGCATTCATCCATGGTGCTACAAGAAAAATATGATCGGCTGAAGCATCGGTTATCAGAGTTGAAAAGTGTAGTCATTGCATTTTCAGGAGGAGTAGACAGTACTTTCTTATTGAAGGTGGCCTATGATACTTTAGGGCCAAAAGCGATCGCCGTGACGATTCATTCGGCATTACAACCAACATGGGAAATAAATGAGGTTCAGGAACTGGTATCCGGGATCGGTGCGGAGCATATTCAGGAAAGGGTAGATGTATTCCAGATCCCCGGATTTGCTGACAACCCATCTGACAGGTGTTATCATTGTAAGAAAAGAGTTTTTCGGCGTATCCAGGAAATTGCGGATGAACGAGGGGCTTTGGCTGTATTGGACGGCACAAATGCCGATGATATAAATGATTTTCGTCCTGGGATGAAAGCAATCGCTGAGCTGGGGGTTTTGAGTCCATTAAAAGAATGCGGTATATCCAAGGATGATATTCGTCTTCTATCAAAGGAATTGGGGCTTCCGACCTGGAATAAACCGTCTTTTGCCTGTTTGGCATCCAGAATCCCCTATGGACAATCAATTACCCTTGAAAAACTAAGGGCAGTAGAGAAGGCTGAAGAATATTTAATAACTTTAGGATACCGTCAGATTCGGGTTCGGCATCATGGCGATATTGCGCGAATTGAGCTTGGAGCCGATGAAAAGGAAAGATTCCTGTCCGATGAGGATGCAAAAAAGATCAGTGAGAAGTTGAAGGAAATGGGCTTTCTGTATGTTACTCTGGATTTGGACGGATATCGTACAGGAAGCTTGAATGATGCGTTAAAACAGAAGGGAGAAGCATGATCGTGGAATCAGATGCTATAAGACATCTGCTGGAAGATGTGGGGACGGGTTCAGTTGATATTGAGGAAGCGATTCAGAAATTAAAGACGCTTCCTTTTGAGGATTTGGGTTATGCGAAAGTAGACCATCATAGGGCCTTACGGAATGGCTACCCTGAAGTCATTTATTGTGCCGGGAAAACCACCTCGCAAATTCGTGGTATCTTGGAGAACATGATAAAGAGGGGTAATCGGAATATCTTAGCGACAAGGGCTGATCGTGATGTTTACGAGGCAATAAAGGATGTAGCAGATAATGTCGAGTACCACGAAATGGGGCACATCATTGTAGTAAGAAGGCAGCAAGTAGCATATCTTGAAAAAACCATCCTTGTCCTTGCAGGTGGTACATCCGATATGCCGGTAGCCGAAGAGGCTGCTATTACAGCAGAAGTTATGGGTAATCGAGTAGAAAGGCTTTATGATGTCGGAGTGGCGGGTATCCATCGCTTACTGGCCTACACAGATCAGATTATGAGGGCGAATGTACTGATAACTGTAGCAGGAATGGAAGGTGCCTTGGCCAGCGTGGTAGCCGGCTTAGTAGATAAGCCCGTAATCGCTGTTCCTACCAGTGTGGGCTATGGAGCAAATTTTGGTGGTTTATCAGCTCTTCTTACCATGTTGAATAGCTGTGCAAGTGGCATAGCGGTGGTTAACATTGATAATGGGTTTGGAGCAGGCTATCTTGCTGCCATGATTAATCGTTTATCCTGTCCGGGAAAATAACAACCGGCTCAAAGTCCGGTTGTTATTTTTCTGTTGAAATTCAAATCGTTTACCAGTATATTATTGATATAAAAGAAAAGGATATACTTGAATGAATACGGAGGATATCGATGAAAGTTCTATATTTTGATTGTTTTTCCGGTATAAGCGGTGATATGACTCTTGGTGCTCTGTTGGATCTTGGAATCAGTCAACAGGAATTTCTGAATGCGTTAAAAAAGTTGAACCTGGACGATGAGTATGAAATCGTCTTTCAAAAATCTGTTAAGAATGGGATCAGTGGTTTGGATGTCAAAGTTAAACTGAGAGAAAACCATGATGAAGATGCTCACCAAACGATGCATGAAATGACTGTTAGCCATCAACATGAGGAAGGCCATCACCATCATGATCATCATCATGATCATCATAGCCATAACGGTCATTACCATCATTCCCACGCTAAAAGGCGGAATTTTTCAGACATTCGTGAAATCATCGAAAATAGTGAACTAAAGGACGAAGTGAAGGAAAAAAGCATTTTCATGTTTCAGCGCCTTGCTGAAGCTGAAGCCCAAATACATAATACGGATATTGAGAATGTTCACTTCCATGAGGTAGGAGCAGTAGATGCAATTGTAGATATTGTAGGCGCCTCAATTTGTATGGATATGTTAAGACCGGATCGGATTATTTCCTCTCCGGTGAATGTAGGTGGAGGCATGATTAAGATTGAACATGGAATATTTCCGGTTCCGGCACCTGCTACCTTGGAACTTCTGAAAGGGGTCCCCATATATGCACGAGGCACCCCTGGAGAACTGGTTACCCCAACAGGAGCGGTTATTCTCACAACTTTTGCATCGGAATTTTCGGATTTTCCTTCCATGGTTGTTGAGAGAATTGGCTATGGTTTAGGCAAAAAGACCTATGATGTTCCAAATTGCCTTCGGGTTTGCTATGGTGAAGCAGTAAAAAAAAAAGACTCCCCTCAGCTTGTAAGTGTCATTGAAACGAATATTGATGACATGAATGGCGAGATATTTGGTTTCCTTATGGGAAAACTATTGGCTGCAGGTGCCTTGGACGTCTATTATACGCCTATCTATATGAAAAAAAACCGGCCGGCAGTGAAGGCAACCGTGATATGCAATTCTAAAGATGAAGAACTGATTACAGCTATTCTATTTAGGGAAACCACAACATTGGGAATCCGGAAAACAAAAATGGAAAGGGAAACTCTGTCCAGGGAAACGATCCAAGTAGAAACGCAGGCAGGTCGGATTGCTGTGAAAATTTCGGGGTATGGGGAGCAGCAAAAGGTTGCGCCGGAGTATGAGGATTGTAGGATGCTGGCAAACCAATCGGGAATTCCCTTTCGTAGTCTTTACCAAGAAGCAGTAGCATTGGCGAAGCATCAATTAAAAGAACGAAACAAATAGATCAAATGGAATGAAATTTACAATGGAGTGGATATCATATGGCAAGAGAGACTGTAATCGTATTGGATTTTGGCGGTCAATATAGCCAATTGGTCGCCAGAAAGGTCAGGGAAGCCCAGGTTTATTGTGAAGTCCTGCCTTACAATACTCCTTTGGAGCGGATAAAAGAGAAAGATCCCAAAGGCATCATTCTTACAGGAGGACCGGCCAGCGTTTATGCCCCAAATGCGCCAATGTGCGCGAGAGAAATCTTTGAAATGGGCATTCCCGTCTTGGGTATCGGCTATAGCCATCAATTGATGAACTATCTTTTGCGCGGAAAGGTTACAAGGGCATCACAAGAGGAAGAAGGAAAAATTCGTATCCGTTTAAATGGGAAATGTTCGCTTTTTTATGGAATGGATGACGAAATGAACGGCTGGATGAACCTCGCAGATTATGTGGAAAGTCCTCCTCAAGGCTTTTTCGTTACTGCATCTGCAGAAGATTTGCCAATCACTGCGGTAGCCAATCAGGAAAGAAAACTGTACGGACTTCAGTTTCACCTTGAACTTGCTCATCCTTCCAAGGGAAATGACATTTTAGAGAATTTCCTGTTTCGTATTTGTCGATGCACGGGTGATTGGAATATGGCATCCTTCATTCGGGATTCCGTGCAAGAGATCCGTGATAAAATAGGGAATAAAAAAGCATTATGTGCCCTTTCAGGCGGGGTAGATTCTGCAGTAGCGGCAGTTCTAATCCATAGAGCCATAGGGAAGCAGTTGACATGTATTTTTGTAGATCATGGTCTTCTACGAAAGGATGAAGGAAATCAGGTTGAACAGGTTTTCAGGGAGCAGTTCAACATGAACCTCCTTCGTGTGAATGCCAAGAAACGCTTTCTTTCCCGTTTGAAGGGCATAGTTGATCCGGAAAAAAAGCGCAAGATGATTGGAGAGGAATTCATCCGAGTATTCGAGGAAGAAGCCCTGAAACTAGGTGATGTGGATTTTTTAGTACAGGGTACGATCTATCCGGATGTCATCGAAAGTGGGGTAGGCAATGCAGCGGTCATTAAGAGTCATCACAATGTAGGCGGCTTGCCCGAACATGTGGAGTTTAAAGAAATTATTGAACCCCTAAGGGAGCTATTTAAGGATGAAGTACGGAAGGTAGGAGAAGAGTTGGGCATACCTCGCCAGATCGTGTGGAGGCAGCCCTTTCCGGGACCGGGATTGGCCATTCGGATTATCGGGGAAGTGACGGAGGAAAAGCTGAACATCCTTAGGGACGCAGATGCAGTTTTTCGTGAGGAAATCTCCAGGGCAGGCCTGGATGAAGAAATCTGGCAGTACTTTGCTGTGTTGACGGATATGCGAAGTGTTGGTGTCACAGGGAATGAAAGGACATATGATTATACCATTGCTTTACGGGCTGTTAACAGTATTGATGGAATGACCGCTGATTGGGCCAGAATCCCTTATGATGTTTTGGAACGAATCTCAAATCGGATTGTGAATGAGGTAAAGCATGTGAACCGCTTGGTGTATGATATTACAAGCAAACCACCGGCTACGATCGAGTGGGAATAGACGTTAAAACGCCTCTGAACCCAGTAAAATAAAGGATTTCAGAGGCTTAATTTTTGTCCGTGGTAGCAATTTGGAAGCATTATTCTGAAATACCCGGATTTTCGCCTGTTTTTTGGAAAATTTTAGGGGTAAATAGTTCGTTTAGTTTACTGGAAACTTCCCCGTGTTTATTAGGGTATAAATGGGCGTATATTTCCAGAGTGGTCTCCACATTCTCATGGCCAAGACGCTCTAATATAAGCAACGGAGAAAAACCCAGTTCAATCAATAACGATGCGTGGGAATGGCGGATGTCATGAACACGTATTTTTTTTACCCCTGACTTCTTGCACCCACGGTCCATTTCGCTTTGAAGGTAGTGTTTTGTATATTCAAAAAGGCGGTCCGAAGGCTCATAGTCCACCAGGCGGCCGGCGTAATCCTTCAGGATATCCAGGAGAAAATCCGGTACAGTTATTACCCGGCGGCTCTTTGGAGTTTTTGGAGGAGAGATCACATCTTCTCCGCCGATCCTGGCGTAGCTCTTTGTTATGCTTATTGTTTTAGCTTCGAAATTTATATCATTCAGAGTAAGGGCCAGGAGCTCTCCGGAGCGCATACCCGTCCAGAATAAGGTATTAAAAATAGCATATGACGCAGGCTTATCTGAAACAGCTTCAATGAAAAGCTGGAATTCATCTTTTGTCCAGAACTGCATAGCCTCGGCGTTTTTTTTACCGATGGATCCTGCGACAGCTGCGGGATTGGTACTCAATCCATAATAGCGCTTGGCAAAATTGAAAATGGCCGAAAGCTGGTTATTTATCGTTTTTAGGTATGTTTGAGAATACTCTGCATCATCATCCAGGAGCTCATTCTGCCATTTGCGTACTGTTGCAGCTGTTATAGCATTGACAGGCAAATCTTTAAAAGTTGGAAGTATTTTCGACTCAATGAGGTACTTCTTACCTTCGTACGTCGTGGAGCGGAGCCGCGACTTACAATCTTCCATGTATAGCTCCACCATAGAGCCGAAGCTCATGTCACAGCTGCCGCTTTGTTTTTTTAGAAAGTCTCGCTCGTACTGGACAGCTTCGGATTTCTTTTGAAAGCCTCGCTTTTTATGCTGACGCACGACACCGGCCCAGTCTTTGTAGCGGAACCAGACATACCACGTTTTTCTCTCTTCATCTTTGTAAACCGGCAACAAACCGCCTCCTTTCGTAAGAAGTCAGTAGCATATCATCAGGGCAAATCATATCAAGCCGATTGAGAGGGAGCCCCTTCAAATACTGCCCTATTCCTCAAAACATAGTCTCTCATCCACCAATCGAATGCGACCAGGAAGACACCAATCACACCTCCCAGTACAAGGTTAACGATTGCGAAAGCAATTAACCAATTGCGCCGGCTGTCATACCAGGGCACGATCGCAGGATTGCCGGCGTATATGCTCTTTACAGATCGCAGCCTCATAATAGCATTGATGATATTCCATACACCGGCAGCTGCAGTCCACACAAGGACCAGCTGTACTGCCCCGATTATTAACCAAAGGATACCTGATACAGTTTCATACTTTCTTATGCGGTCGGCCACTCGCTCCTCTGCAGATGGGGCTGTAGCTGCTTTGAACTGTTTGCTGGAAATTCCCGGAGGCTTTATTCGGATCCGAGCACCGCAAGTAGGGCATTCGACAGTAAACCCGGAATCCGTTGTAGGTTCTTCTGTAACAAACTGATTGCCACATGCGCAGTTAACATTTATAGAAGCCATAACTTCTCCTCCCTTCATAAAATCCCAGCCGCTTAAGGCCGGGACTTTTTTATTTATAGTAACGAAATGTTGTAGACTACATATATCATTAAATTTCATGGTCAATCCTAAGAATTTCTGCGACAATTCTTGAATCAAGCTTTGAATTATTGTTTCTTAAGAGAAATGCTCTTATCGCTTCATCGCGGTCTGAATAATCTCTATAGCTTAAAAGTATATCCAAAATATGATCAAAGAGTTCTATATCCTTGTTGAGTTTTTCGTATATACAGAAAAACAACTCTCCGCAGCCTTCATCATCATATCGGCCCATTTTTTCTTTGTAAAAATACTGTACCTTTTCCAAACATGCTTTTAATTTGCGATAAATTTTAATTGAAAATTCTGAAGCTTCATTTGAACTGTCTGAGTCAGAAATCAGAGCTTTCTCCTCTGAAGAATTCTTAAAATGGGTTCGGCCGAGTAAGTAATCAGTTGAAACATTAAAGAATTCGGATAGTTTTATGAGAATATCAAAAGAAGGTTCTCTCAAACCATTTTCATAATTAGAAATGACTTGTTTACTAAGTCCAAGAACCTCTGCAATATCTTCTTGTCTATATTTTTTTTCATTTCTTAAGCTTCTTAATATATTAGAAAAATCGCTCATTTTAGGATACTCCTTTAAAGCTTTTTGACAGCTTAATAATAGCACACAAATAAACACAAGTCAACAGAATGTTATATTAATATATTGACAATCAACAGATAGAATACTATAATTGAGTAAACAGAAAGTGATATTTATCAAAAGGAGGTAATCAATATGTTGATTATTACTGCTCGGCCTAATGCCCTACAGTCTGCCAGGCTTCGTAAAGGATATAGCTTAAGGGAAATGGCCAAAATTTCAGGAATAAACTTTTCTACAATTTCCAAAACAGAAAAAGGAGTTCAAAAACGGGTTACCCCAAGGGTAGCCAGACAAATATGTGAAGCGTTGGAAGCCTCATTTGACGATCTTTTCATTTTAACGCCTGCAGATGAGCAAATGGGGGTGTAATAAATGGGGCGTCCACGGAAACAAACAGCGGACTGGTTTCCGCATTATGTTGCGGATAGCCGGACAAAATTCATCCTTGAAGATAAGTGGGGAAATAACGGCTATGCGTTCTGGTTCAAGTTACTTGAGCTGCTTTGCAAAAGTGACGGACATAATTATAGCTGTGCAGATAAAATGAACATGAAGTATCTTGTTGCAGTCACGAAAGTTAATGAAGAGACAGCGATGGAAATACTTAATACTCTTGCTGATCTTGGTAAGATTGATGGACCACTTTGGGAACAGCATCGAATTATTTGGTGCCAATCTCTCGTTGATAATCTTTCAACGATGTACTCCAAAAGAACAGTTTCTGTACCTGAAAAACCAATATTTAATGAGTTTTCGAACCGAAAACTATCTAATAATGAAGTTTCCGACAGCGGAAATCCATACAATACAGTACACAATAATACAATACAGGATAATAGAGAACATAACACAAATAAATGTGACTGTGAACCTAATCAATGCGAAACAGAGCCAGGCGAGAGCCTAACGGTTGAAGAGATAAAAATGGCCGGAACGGCAGCAGGAAAAGAAACCTGTGAACAGCCCTCCAAGACCCTGATTGAAAGAAGGTTTGATGAATTCTGGGCTGCTTACCCAAAGAAGGTAGGCAAAAAGGCAGCATGGAACGCCTGGAAAAAGGTCAAGCCTGATACAGAACTGTTTGACAAGATCATGACGGCCATAGGAAGAGCTAAAGCAACGTGGCAATGGCAGAGAGAAAACGGCAGATATATACCAAACCCAAAAACCTGGCTGAACGAGGGAAGATGGGATGATGAATACAAGGAGGAACCGATGAATGGAATCAATAGCAAGCATTTTGACGGGTATCACCAGCAACCAGCGACCAGCTCGCCGGGAGCAGAAAGTAAGAGAGATACGCTTGCAGGCTTCAAACGAGCAGAAGATTATTATTTCTATTCACGGTCAATAGATAAGGAGAAATAAGACTATGGTTGCTAACAAACAAAAATAAAAACGAGAGCATTATAAGCAGCTCCCGCTCCGTTTAGCCAAATATTAGCATATTTTTTTAATATTTTATCACGGAGAGGGGGAAGTTTCAAGTGACAAATGAAGAGTTGGCAACCATGGCTGCCCAGGGAGATATTGAAAGCTTGAATAAATTATATTTTGCGGTAAGACCTCTACTTTACAAGCTGATAGAACACTATTTCCCCTTTTGCAAAAAAAGTTTAGTTGAACCAGAAGATTTGTTGCAGTGTGGCTATTTTGTTGTTATTGAAGCGGTGAAATATTTTACACCTGAAAAAGGCTTAAAGTTTACCTCTTATTTGGGATATTGCGTGCAAAATGTTTGTCTTGAGGAATTAGGGTTCAGAAAAAAACAGATAGAAACTATTTCACTTGAAACACCAGTGGGAGATGATGAAAAGCTTACTTTGGGTGATACGATAGAGGATCCTACTGCAGATACATACAGCTATTGCGAACTAAATGATATGCAAATTATAGTCAGACAAGAAATAGAAAGGCTCCCTTCTCGTGAGCAGTGTGTGATATATGGCATTTTCTATTATGAAAAGACAATAGATGCTCTTGCCCAGGAGTTGGGATGTGAACGCGGTTCAGTTATTTCAGCGAGAGATGCTGCTTTTAACCAATTACGACGCTCAAAGGCTATAAGAGAATTAAGAAAGGCCTATAACTGGAACAATAAACAGCCAAGCTACCTTGATCCGGAAAAATTAATCGTTCTATTGGGGGATAGCGGACTTGAACCCATATCAGAAAAGGAGGGGGATCATGGAGGTTAATGTCCAAGAATTCATTGAGCTTGAAGATTGCTCAATATTGGCTATAAAGAATCGTTATAAAGCTGTCAGGCGCGCTTTGAATCGATTTAAATATAAAAAATCAAGCCCCGAAGAGAGGGAAATCCTTGTGGAGGCAATGCAGAAATATAAGAGCTTGGCTATAAGAGAAGAAAAGGCCAGAATTTACAATGTGTTGTTGTATTACTATTTTTCAAGTAGTCCTTTGACGGATAAACAATTGATGAAATTACTTAACATTGACCGAAGGACCGTATATAAGGACATAGACAGAGGCGTAAAGGACCTGACGGTAATTTTATATGGTATCGGCGGGATTGAGTTGCTCCCTGAAGAGGAAAGCCCGGCTTTTATAAAAGCTAAACTCCAGGAGGCAATAACAAAAAAGCTAACTGAAGAATTTGGAAGGAGGTGAAGACAATGTTTTTCCCTACTGCAGAAGTTAGAAATGAGGAAAGAGCTAAGTACATCGAAAAGCAAAAACAACGCCAGGAGCTACAGCGGCAGCAAGAGGAAAGGATAGCTGCAGCAAGAAAGGCAGCTGAAAAGGCACCACATGAGACGGCCATGGACAAGCTGAAAGAAACCAAAAAGCTGGTTAATAGTATTCAGATAGGCAGTCCTATGAACGAAGAATACATAACCGCTGCACTAAAGCGAATATGCGACATTTTGGACTTTTGCTTGACTGAAATCAGGCCAGAAAACAGCTCGGAGGAATAGTCCGGGAAGCTATAAGCAGAAAGGAGGGATAACTTGAAAAGCAGAAAGTTAAAGGGAAAAGGCTGTATAAGTGCATTAGCCGGCAGTTTCCTTTACTGTGTCAGAGCTCCTCCCTCCTAAAGAGCAATCAACAAAAAAATACCACAGAAAGGAGGATAAGAGAATGGCAGAGGTTTATAGGATAGAGATACCGATAAACATCAAGGATAACACAGATCCCGGAGTGTCCCAGGCTAAAAATAAGCTGAATGCCTTTGATAAAGCAAGTCAAAGGACCCAGGAACGGCTGGAGCAGATGAATAAAACAAAATACCAGATCGTTCTTGATGCCATGGATAGAGCATCAAGCATTGTCGGTAAAGTTTCATCAAAAGCGCGCAGCATAGCGGGTAAGACGTTCAGCTTTACGATGAAAGTAATCGACCTGGCCACGGCACCATTAAGAAGCTTATGGAACTTTCGCGACGTCCATACAGGGAGCCATACTCGGCGCGACCGGTGCATTTGCCGGCATTTACAAGCCGATGGATATAGCCGCGGATTTTGAGCAGACACAGATAGCATTTGAAACCATGCTAAAAAGCGCCGAGAAGGCCCAGCAGTTCCTGAAGGAAGCGTCAGAGTTTGCGAACAAAACGCCGTTTGAATTTCCGGAACTGATCAACAGCAGTAAGCTGCTAATGGCCTTCGGATTTGAAGCGGATAAGGTGCTGGATATGCTGAAAACCATAGGCGATACGGCCAGCGGCCTGGGAGCCGGCTCCGAAGGAATAGACAGAATCACCAGGGCCCTCGGCCAGATGCAGGCCAAAGGGCGAGCGCAGACAGAAGAGCTCTTGCAGCTCCAGGAACTCGGTGTGCCGGCTAACCAGATCCTGCAGGAAGAGCTCGGCCTCACCGGAGAGCAGATAGCGAACATCGGTAAAGAGAGCATAGAAGCGGCAAAAGTTATCGATGCATTGTTACGAGGCATGGATAAGCGCTTCGGCGGAATGATGGACAACCAATCCAGGACGGCCAAAGGTATGATCTCAACCCTTAAAGACACTCTCCAAAACTCACTTTTGAGACCATGGGGACAAGGCCTGTGGGAAGGCGTAAAGCCAGGACTCGAAAAACTCACAACATGGATAGACGAGAACCAGGATATCATAGCCGAATGGGGAGAGGCCTGGAAGAAAGCCGGAGCAAATATCTCCAAGTGGGTAATGACAAGAGTGGACGACTTAAGAAACAGCATACAGCGCATGGTCAACTCCCAGGAATGGAAAGACGCTAAGAACTTCGGAGAAAAGCTGAAGATAGCCTGGGATCAGATCATAGCGCAGCCGTTCAACGAATGGTGGAATTCAACTGGTAAGGCCTGGCTTGCAGACAAGGCCAGCAAAATCGGTGAAGGAATAGGAACCGCACTCTCTGCAGGATTGCTGGCCATACTCGGAATTGACGCCAGGGGCGCCGTAGAGGACGGAACCAGCATAGGAGTTTCATTCGCTGAAGGTTTTACACGGGGATTTGACGGCAAGAAGGTAGGAGAGGCAATCCTGAACGCTATCAAAGGCGTATTTAAGGACGCAGGAACGCTGCTTCCAGGAGGAGAGAAGCCAAGCAGTACATCCTGGCTGTCTGCCGGCGCAATAGGGTTAGGAATTGCTAAAATATGGCCGCTACTTACAGGTATCTTTAAACTTGGAACAGGTGTTTTTAAGCTGGGAAGTAAGGCCGGGAAAGGTTTATTTAACCTTTTTGGAAAAGGGAGCAAAGATGGAGTACCTGCAGCAACAGGATCTCTTGTCCCTGACAGCTTCATAACTTCCACTATGGCCGTTACGGCCTCCGTAGTTTACATCAATGGTCCAACGATTGGAGGAGGCGGAAGCGGGGGCAAAATAATAAACAACATTCCAAATTTACCAGGAGGACCCGCGACAATACCGAAGCTTCCTGGAGGAGGATCGCCTCTTGCTTTACCGGGCGCCGCGGGAGCGTCAGGAAATGCTATAAATACTGTGAAGCTTGCTAATGGCACATACGTAGCGTCCGGAGGCGCATTAACAACAGGCCTGGCCAAGTTAGGAGTAGCACTCGGAAGCGGAGCAACAACTGCCGGCGGAGCTGCAGCTGCAGGCGCCGCAGGGATAGCTGGAATTATAGGCGGGATCCTCGGACTTGGTAGCGCAGGAATTGATGTTTATCAGGGAATAAAAGCAAGCAAAGCAGGCAATAACAAAGTTGCTAAAGATGAGTATGTAACCGCAGGAACCAAAGCAGGTATGGTCGGAACAGGCGCTTTAATAGGTACTGCAATCATGCCTGGACTTGGAACTTTAATCGGTGCAGGAATAGGCGGCGCAGCGGCGCTTTTAACCGGAGATAAAGCCGGCAAAGCCCTATCTGACGCAACGGACAAAGACGGAGCTTTATCAAAGTTCTGGGAAAATACCAAGACATGGGCAAGCAACACATGGGACTCCATCAAGACCGGAGCTTCAAATGCCGTATCCTGGATCAGTGACAAGTGGAGCGGCTTCAGTGACTGGTTCGAAACTTCGATATGGACCCCGACAAAGGACGTTGGTATTTCAGCAATTAACATCGCAGCAGGAGCATGGAGCGAGGCAAGAGATTGGATCGGAGACAAATGGAGTGATTTCTCCGGGTGGTTTGACGAATCGATATGGAACCCGGTAAGCAATGCAGCCCAAGCAGCCGGCCAATGGGTAAGCGACCGCTGGAACGATGCAAGAACATGGATAGGCGAGCGCTGGTCCGACTTTTCAACATGGTTTGAAGCGTCAATATGGACCCCGGTCAAAACAGGAGCCCAGGCTGCAGGCCAGTGGGTGAGCGAAAGATGGAGCGAGGCCAAGACCTGGGTAAGCGAGACATGGGGAGCTGTTTCAGGATGGTTTGATGAAACGGTTTGGCAGCCGGTAAAAAGCGCAGCGCAGACAGCAGGAGCATGGCTGGGAGATCAGTTCACAGCAGCAAAGAATGCCATAAGCGAAGCCTGGTCCGGAGTGTCGGGATGGTTTGAACAGAAAGTCTGGGAACCCATCAAGACCGGAGCAACCAAGGCCTGGGAATGGGTAGGCGAAAAACTCGGCGGCATCGGCGAGTGGATCGGCGACAAGTGGCAGAGCTTCAAAGACTGGCTCGGAGGCCTGGGCCAGAAAGGCTCAAAGGAAACCGGCCTGACAACCAGCAAAGGCAAAGGCAGTATCCTTGAGCATGCATACGGCGGCATTATAACAAAACCGCACATGGGCATAGTGGCCGAGGATGGAGCTGAAGGAATTATCCCGTTAAGCCCAAGCAAGAGACAAAGAGGCCTCGACTTATGGCAGCGGACCGGTGAACTCCTCGGAGTCAGAGCCTATGAAGACGGCGGAATAGTAGGCGAGGAACCCGACGAGATCCCGGTAGCCTCTGCAACCGGAAGAGCCGGCCAGAACATCACCATCAAGGTGGAAGTCAAAGCAGAGCCTAAATTCACGATTGAAGGCGGCGGAGACAACACCGATGAAAACAAAGTGGTGGCCATACTGAAGGCTTATATCCGCGAAATGACTGACGACATCGGAGACGAGCTGGCAGAAAGACTGGCCCGCATTTTTGCAAATATGCCGGTGAAAGGAGTGGCTGAAGCTTGAAGATTGATTTAGAGGGCGCTGTTAATGAGATTGTGGAGGAAATAACTTATCAGGCCAAATCAAGAGCGTTTCGTGCAGCCAACGAGCTCCGGAATTCAGCTTTAACTGTCCTTCGAGGAAAGCGCTCCGGCCGTGTTTATAAACGGCCATTTTCAAAAAGCAAATACACTGCTTCAGCACCAGGAGAGCCGCCTGCAATGCGAACCGGAAACCTGCGTATGAGTTGGAGACCGCAATCTGCATCCGAGCGAATAGGCAAGACCGTAACAATAAAACCGGCAATTACTACTGAAGTAAAGTATGCTCCATATCTCGAAGAGGGAACCGATAGAATGGCTCCAAGACCATTTGAGGATCCTATCATCGAGAAAGCAATGCCTCGTATTAGTCAAATTTTCAAAGAGCCGTATTAGGCTTAGCCTTAAAAAGTAAAAGGGCGGAATAAAATCCGCTCTTTTGCTTTACTTGTTTGGACGGACATGTCCATATCAAAAATGCAGGCGAGAAACGGCCAGATTTGACTTGTGCGGAGCAAATTTAAAGCAGGTAAGGTAAATACCCATGCTGGCGTTAAAATTCAAAATAAAGGGGAAATACGCGCCTAAAATGCTTTCGATTATTCATGGTAGTTGAAGAGCAATAAAAAAGGCCCTGTTTTTCAGGGCTTTAAAGTGAATGATAAAAAGGTATTTTTATACATCGATGAGCTCAATCTTGAAATAAACCGTACCTGTGTAGGTGCCATACGGTGTAGAACTGGTAATTTGAGGCTTGAATTTTAGAGCTCCATATGCCTTCGGACTTGTGTTACCATCAGTAAATGTTGCAACGAGTTCACTTAATCCAGTGATATCCTCAAAAGAGCTACTGGAAGGCAGTCCACGCAGAATTCTGCAAGATATTCTTTGCTCGTTTTCGGTTCCTTTGTCTTTGCATAAATAAAAATTGCCGCCGTTTTCATATGTAGCTGCACCATCGATAGTTATTCTGACATTTTTATTACTGCCAATATCCATTGTATTGGCTGAAAATATGAATTTGTCACCATCGTTGATGGATATAGAGGCGGGTATATTAATAGAGTACTCGGGTGAATAAGTGTACGATACCGCTATACTTCCGGATGTCTGGTTTGCAAAGGCATTCATCGGTGATATACTGCAGATCATTATAGTTGCAAGCAGAATAGCGAATATTCTTTTTATCATGGCTCAACCTCCAATTTAAAAATAGTTTTCGCGCCGTTCAGTTCTTTGATTTCCTCCATGCCATAGCATGAATAACTCAAGATGGCACCTTCGTATACTCCGGGCTTTAGCTCCTGAGAGATTTCAATAGAGGTAAGGACCTGCCCGGGCTCAAGTAAACCAGACTCCGGATCGTCGAATCATCTGCCGGGCATGAATCTGAACGGCCAGCCATAACATCTTCTATAAGTCTGGCTTCATAATGCTTTTTAGGAGCCATAAAATCCGGAAGCTCAAGATGCAGTTTCCCGCAGCCTGGACACTTTAACCTGCGCAATCGGTACCAAGGGAGCGCTGTTGGCTGGCATGGAGCGGCTTCCGCTCCGTGCATATTTTCTGCTTCTTCTTCTGTTTCTGTTACTGTTATTGATCCTGTTACTGTTACTGTTACTGGTTGCCCTAACCGTTCTTGTAACCGTTCAATTAACGGTTGTATAAATGGTTTATCAAACTGTTCAATAACGGTTAAAAGTGAGCGAAATAAGTGTGTTTCGGGCAATTCGTTTAATTTTTCAATAGCATGCTTAACCTGGTTCGGATTTTCTAACGGGTTATGTTTAAGGTAGTTTTTAACAAGTACCACATGGGAAAGTGCGTCATATGCTATGCCGCCAGTCTTTAACAGTTCTTCTAACGCTTTCTTGAAGGGAAAGATCTGGATTATTACCGAATGGGATAGATCTACGACAACAATCCTCTTCCCAAGTGAATATTAGCGGCCATAGCTCTTCCATGTCATACAATAGGACAATGACATCAAAGCTACACCAGAAACACAAAGAGAGCCTCCAGGACTTTATCCCGGTAGAGGCTCTCTCTTTTATATAAACGCTGAATGGCTTAAGTATTACCACTGGGCATATTTTGAGCGGAATCTTAATGGACAGATAACTTTCTTATTTTTATTTTAGGACAGTTGAGGAAAAGGAATATTCAATAACCTCATAATCTCCTTTTCAGACTCAAGAACGCGTTCGGCAATAAAGTCCATAAAAGGTTGATCATCTTCATGAGCCCGCTCCAGTAAGCTAATATACTCATGTCGCAAGACCGGCGGAATTATGGCCAGCATATAACCGTCTTGAATAAGCGCCGTATTCATCAGCAACCGAGCAACTCTCCCGTTTCCATCTATGAAAGGATGAATAAATACAAACCGCTTATGAAGCTGGGCGGCAAATTGAACCGGATGGTATTTATCACGCTCGGAGCATGCCCAATGGAACAGCTTTTTCATTTCCTCTTCTATCCGTTCTACTGGACATACTTCATATTTTGAGCCGGTTATAAAGACTGGGCGACTACGGTATTTTCCCGCTTCCTCGGCATCAATACCTGTATAGAACATCCGGTGCATTGTAAGGGCGTCTTCCTCGGTTATTTGGTAACTATTAAGCAATGTAAACATGAAGTCATAAGCCTTTGCATGCCCCAGAGCTTCGAAGGTATCTCGAAGAGGCTTCCCTCCGACAGTCAGTCCGTCTTCCAGGAGGATCTTTGTTTCACTTAGAGTGAGGGTGTTCCCTTCAAGGGCATTGCTGGACCATGTAAGGCCTATCCGGTAGTAGTTTTTAATTTCATGAAGCAAATGACCTTCAAAAGGACGCTTTTCATCAATGGCCAGTTTGTAGCGGTCGATTTTTTCATATAAAGTCATTGATTATCACCGTCCTCCGAAATTACTTTCTGGGTGGTAATAATGCCGCTTGTTACCTCGCTGCCGTTTTCAGCACCACACCAGGGACAATTTATGCTTTCTCGTTCTTTCCCGCCGGGATATCCTGCATTTGATATAGTCACGGAGAAGCGTTTACCACAGGCTATGCACTTGTATATCTCATTATTGGACATTTTGGCAACCTCCTTTTTTAGTATGTGACCTTCTCGCCAGATGGCAGTATAAAAGAGCCCTCGTATTTGCATCCGGCAGCTTCGGCTATCTTTTTTAGTTCATCGACAGTAAAAGTTTCACGCTTCATCTTTTGATTAAAGGCCTGTGGACTTCTGCCGGATAACCTTCCGAGTTCAGAAACACTTATACCAAGCTTAACACATAGAATTTTTAACTGTTCCGAAACAGACATATAACCACTCCTTTCGATATTCTCATTATAAACGAATTTATTTAATAAATCAACGATATTATTTCTCTTTTATTGAGAAACGTTAAATTAGTCATTGACACAATAAACAATATCGTTTATATTATAAACAGAAACAATTAAAGGGAGTGATTACATGAGTACAAACGAATTAGTAAGCAAGGTTAGAGAGCTTAAAGAACTTCAGGCAATGGCAGAAGAGCTTCAGGCAGAGATAAATAGTATTCAGGATGCGATTAAAGCTGAGATGAGCGCCAGAGGAGTAGATGAAATGGTGGTTGATGTTTTCAAGATCCGTTGGAAGGTTGTAAAAAGCAGCCGCTTTGATACAGCAGCGTTTAAGACGACACATGCAGAACTTTATAAGCAATACTTGAAGGAAATAGAATCCCGCCGCTTCACAGTGGCATAAGAAAAGCTCCTTACATCAGCACCCGACTAAAAGCTTTGATGTAAAGAGCTTCACACAGACCAACCGGAGCGGTCTTGTACTAACATTGTACCAGATCCGCTCCCATAGTTCAATTTATAACTAACTTAAAGTCAGTACCGGAAGCCAGCAGGCAAAAGAAAACCGGATCAACAGACAACCCAACCACAAATGGCACCTGGCGGTGCCATGCCCGCAGAGCCTGCCGCCTCCACGCGGCGCGGGTGGATAATCAACCAGGAGCAGGCAAACATACCTTAAGAGGACGACCCAACCACATAAATTGATATAGGGGGTAAAAGACATGACTAAAGTAGTAAGCTTTCAATCAGCTATCACAAAGCAGCCAAAGGTAAGGTACATAATCACGATTGACGAGGACGAAACGCCGATCCATGTAGCACGAGAACTAAAGCCTGGAGTAATCACCATCCTGATCACAGCCAGGACACCGGAGGAAGCTGAGACAATAAGAAAAGAAGCTGCAGCTATCGCAAAGCAGCAACATAAGGACAGAATACCGACGCCTATTGAAAACCAAACAAAATCAAGGACCTCCAAAAAGCACCAGATTAGTCTCATACAAGTATGAGAAAAGCACAGTACAAGCCGGGCCTATTACCTTTAACCTATTACCTATTACCTTTTACCTATCACCGACTAATACCAGGAAGGGAGGAATAAACAGATGATGAACATATCACAGATCGAGTGGTGTAACTTCACCTGGAACCCGGTCACCGGCTGCCGGCATGGCTGCCCATACTGCTACGCAGCGAAACAAGCAAAGCGCTTCTCCGGAGACGTGAGGATCAACAAAGGATCCAGCCAGCTCCGGAAGGATGAAAACGGACTTTATATCCTGGATAACCCATTTAAAAACCAGGTAGGCAAGGTTATACCGGACCCGGTGGGATTTGAACCTATAATGCACAGGTACCGCCTGCCAATGCCGGCACAAAAGAAGAAACCAGCGAACATTTTCGTTTGCAGCTTGGGGGATCTGTTCGGACCTTGGATCCCGGATACCTGGATAGAGGAAGTATTCAGGGCCTGTGAAGCAGCACCATGGCACAATTACCTTTTCATGACAAGGTACCCGCAAAGATACGAACAAATGAGCTCCATAGGGCTACTCCCCCGCTCCAGGAATTTCTGGTACGGGACGACCGTCACCAGGAGCGCTGACCTTGATCAGATAGTATTCCTCCCCAGGAAGCAGCATAACCAATTCATCAATATAGAACCGCTCCTGGAGGAGATAGACATAAGCGACATAGACTTCATGGACTGGATCATCATCGGAGCCGAGACCGGAAATAGGCGGGACAAAGTAAAGCCGAAGCGGAAATGGATAGAGACAATCGTCACTACAGCCAGAACCGCCGAAATCCCGGTCTTTATGAATAGCAGCAAAGAGCTGGAGAAAGTCTGGGGCGGGGATTTAATACAGGAGTTCCCTGCAGAACTAATACTGCCGGAGGAGAAACCAATCCCACACTGCAAGAAGTGTGAGTACTGCAAAATAACCCCGGAAGGGAAGCGAGGGAGCCGGCACGATTGCATGAAGGTAGGCAAACATATACCAGGAAGGTATGCACGGACCAGCCCGACATGGTGCCCGTTCCGGAACGAATAATAAATGAGGAGGAATGAAGGATGAAAAAGAACATTTATCAATTAGCATGTTTTTTGCAGACCGAGGAGAATACCAATGCCATATCTACAGCTGATCTTCAGGAGGATATCGAGGTAGCCAAAGAGGAAATCTTGTCATTACTGGCTGAAAAAGTAGGCAAAATAGCGGCAGAAGACAAACTCAACAATCTTACAACTTCTGTGTATGACCAGGGCTATATCGATGGAATCAGAGCGGGCGCGCAGCTGATAAGACTAATTACTGGAGACGCCGACACCATCAAAATAACGGCTTAAAATTTGAGAAGGAGGCTAACGGTATGAGTAAAGCATGTATAACACCAGTTTTTCAAAGGCAGATGGAGCAAATGCGCAATATAAAGAACCTCATTTTTGACAATGATGCCATGGGAGAGCTCCCGCCATTAACCAGATTATTATTTGCAGGCCTCTGGACCATGGTAGATGACAAGGGACGCATGGAGGACAATCCCAGGAAGATTAAGAAGGTTATAATGGGATTTGACGACGTGAGCGCCGGCCAGGTTGATGAAATGCTGCAGAGCCTGCACGATAGACGCTTTATCGTGCGATACAGTACGAATGGAAGCAATTACATTCAGATAAACAACTTTAGTAAATACAGGAATCCGCAGCTTTACAGAAGGTGCAGTAAAATACCAGCGCCAGAGTTTCAATAGTTATTTTAATCAGATATCTGATGTAGTATAATAGTAGGATACAGGCCACTAAAAGAGCACCAGAGATGCACCGGAAAAGCACAGTAATAGCACAGTGCCAGTACGGTGCAAAGTGCTTATTTTCAGGAAAGAGGAGGTAACAAAGAACATGGACAGACAAGCTGTTTATATATACAAGCTTCCGGATGAGGAAAGTTTCACCGGCATAGTTCTGGACGTACACATGTACAAAGGCAACCTCCGCTATTTTGATACCAATAGAGGCCATGAGATCCCGGGAAAGATTGCAGAGGAGACCGAGAAGGGATTTGCTTTCATATCTGAAGGATACATGCCGGGGGAATGGCAGTTCAAGGTATTAACAATCGAAGAGTTCAAGCGCAAGTATTACAAGCTGGTCGAAGGCGGACAGACGCTGGCGGACAAGACTGAAATACCACAGATGATCTCCACCAATGGTACCGGATGGAATTCAAAATTTGAAATGAAGGAGGAGGCAACGGCATGAAAGATGATAAGCGATACAATAAGCCATTCTCGCACCCACGCTGGCATGAACCGATCGGCGGGAAGGTCGTCGGCTATAAAAAGTTATCTGAAGAGGAGCAAAAAAAGGTGCATGAAGATGCACTGGCTGTATTAAAAAGCATGGGGATAAAAATAAAGAACGATGAAGATGCTTTCGCATGAAAAAGAAGAAAAATAAGCTCACTATTTTATGCAAAACAGGAAATCATCATGGTAGCAATATGGAAGCAAAAAGAATTATAAACTATAAAAATGCCAATAATTTTGATAATATGAATAATAGAAATAGCAGAAAACAATAGGAATAACGACGAATAAAACTTTAACAATTGAGTGGGAATAAAAACCCGAACATTATAGCTTAATATACAAAAATAGTTCAAATTTGTGATTGACAATCGTACAGGCTTTTGATACTATGTTATTGTAAATCGAATAAACTCATATAATATCGGAAATATGGTCCGAGAGTTTCTACCAGGCAACCGTAAATTGCCTGACTATGAGTGGTTTTTGGATGTTCATTCCGGATGAACATCCGTTAAATTAGTCTGTTCTGGGAAGCAGGAGATAATCCTTTTTCCTTGTTTTGAAAAGGCGCAAGTCCCACTCAAGTCAGTGGACTTGCGTCTTTTATTTATAAAAGGAGGGTAGAAAGCAAATCGCGTCAATATTTTAAGGAGGGAGTATTTATAATGGAAAAATTCTTCAAGCTAAAAGAAAACGGTACCAATGTTCGTACTGAAATCCTTGCGGGCATAACCACCTTCTTTGCAATGGCTTACATCATCATGGTTAATCCCAGTATCCTTTCACAGGCAGGTATGCCTTGGGGCGCAGTCTTCCTGGCAACTATCATCGCATCCGTTGTGGGGACATTGGTCATGGGTTTATTCGCTAACGTACCTTATGCACAGGCTCCCGGAATGGGATTGAATGCGTTCTTCGTATTTACAGTTGTATTCGGTTTAGGATTTACATGGCAGGAAGCGCTTGCGATGGTTTTTATCTGTGGTATTATTAATATTTTGATTACTGCAACTAAAATTCGCAAGTTAATCATAAAAGCCATTCCTGTAAGCTTGCAGAATGCCATCGGCGGTGGCATTGGAATATTTATCGCATATATCGGTATCAAAAACGCCGGCTTGTTGAGCTTTACTTCTGATCCGGGGACTTACATCCAGTTAGAGAGTGGAACAGTCATTGCCAGCTCCGCTGCCGTTCCGGGCATTGTTGCGTTGAACTCTCCTGAAGTACTATTAGCCTTATTTGGACTTATTCTGACGATTGTTTTACTCATACTCAAAGTAAGGGGCGCAATTCTAATTGGAATCATTGCTACAGCTATTCTTGGTATTCCATTTGGAGTCACTCAGATTTCTGAGACCATTAGTTTGTCAGAGGCCCTTTCTCAGCTTCCAACGACTTTCGGGGCTGCCTTTGGAAATCCCGGATTAATGTCTCTGTTTAGTGATGTTAGCAAGCTTCCTATGGTATTGATGACCATCTTTGCTTTCAGCTTGGCGGACACGTTTGATACAATCGGTACATTTATTGGTACAGGTCGCAAAACCGGTATCTTTTCGGAAGAAGATGAAAAAGCCCTTGAATCGAGCTCTGGTTTTAAATCCAAAATGGATAAAGCACTGTTTGCAGATGCTACTGCTACCTCAATCGGTGCACTCTTCGGTACGTCTAATACGACAACTTATGTGGAGAGCGCTGCCGGTATTGGTGTAGGTGGTCGTACTGGATTAACAAGTGTCGTTGTAGCAATTCTATTTATACTGAGTGCATTCTTCGCACCGGTTATCAGTGCCATTCCTTCAGTTGCTACAGCTTCTGCGCTGATTATAGTCGGTATTATGATGCTGTCAGCCTTCAAAGACATTGAATGGCAAAACCTTGAAGAGGCAATTCCGGCTTTCTTTGCTGGTATTTTCATGGCACTGTGCTACAGCATCTCTGATGGAATAGCAACAGGTTTTATTTTCTACTGCATCGTAAAACTGTGCAAACGCGAAGAGAAGGACATTAATCCGGTTCTTTGGGTGGCTACTATACTTTTCATTATTAATTTCATCATTATGGCTAGGATATAGCGATAGTCGTGTTAAAACAAATGAAAAGAATATGAATAAAAACGAAATCCGATTAGTAAGCTAATCGGATTTCAATTTTCAAAGAAAAGGAGAAAAACAAATGCATGTTGTCGGAATCATCATGGGAAGTCAATCCGATTTTCCGGTTGTAGAAGCTGCAATCAAATTACTGAAAGATTTTGAGATTTCAGTAGATGTCAGGGTAATTTCAGCTCATAGAACTCCCGAGGAGGCAGCAAAATATGCAAAGGAAGCTTTAGAAAGAGGCGTTGAGGTGATTATTGCTGCTGCTGGAAAGGCAGCCCATCTTCCGGGCGTCCTGGCTGCTTATACTACTTTGCCGGTTATTGGATTACCCATCAAGTCCTCAACGATGGATGGGCTGGATTCCCTGCTGTCAATGGTACAGATGCCTTCCGGTGTACCCGTGGCAACAGTGGCTATTAACGGAAGCACAAATGCTGCGTTGCTGGCAGTACAAATCTTGGCATTAAAGGATAAATCGTTGCGCGATTCTTTGAAAGCATATAAGGATCGTATGGTAAGGGATGTAAAGGAGCAGGATGAAAGAATCCAGAAAGAGGTTCAGAAACGATAGTATCCTAGAAGCATACCAGGCAATTCCGGATTGGTCTATGGGTATGGATTAAATTTACGTGATATGGGAGAAAGTGCAGCAATGTATTATCGCTATAAGCTATTAAAAGATCATATGGAAGAAGAATGCGGTGTGTTCGGGATTTACAATAATGATGGGCTGGAAGTTGGGGAGTTAAGCTATTTTGGACTGTATGCTCTCCAACATCGGGGCCAGGAAAGTGCAGGAATATCCGTGTCCGATGGTACACGGACACGGTATCATAAGAACTTAGGCTTGGTCGCAGATGTTTTCGACCTCAACAAACTGGAAAGTCTGAATGAAGGTCATATCGCTATAGGACATGTACGTTATTCAACAACAGGAGCAAGCGAATATACAAACTCACAACCCTTGGTCATCAAATATAAAAAAGGAACGATAGCCCTGGCCCATAATGGCAGCCTTATTAATGCTCAGGAATTGAGAAAAGAACTGGAGGAAAAAGGTGCGATCTTCCAAACTGCAATTGACAGCGAAATCATTGCAAACTTAATTGCACGCTTAGGTGCGGAGGAATTGGAGAATGCGATCCAACATACTATGACCAGAATCAAGGGTTCGTATGCCATTACACTCATGACAGAGGATAAGTTAATTGGAATTAGGGATCCCTTGGGAATCCGTCCATTGGCACTGGCTAAGCTGAATGATTCCTATGTACTGGCTTCAGAGACCTGTGCTTTTGATGCGATCGGTGCAGAATATATCCGTGATGTAAAACCGGGAGAGATTATTGTCATTGATAAGGATGGGTTGAGGTCCATACAAACTCCGGCGCCTCTTCAAAGCAGTTTGTGTATATTTGAGTTTGTTTACTTTGCGCGCACCGATAGCATTATTGAAGGAATTGGGGTGTCTCAGGCACGAAAGGATGCAGGACGGTATCTGGCAGCAGAACACCCTGTAGAGGCTGATATGGTGATCGGTGTTCCTGATTCTGGTACAACTGCTGCTATTGGATACGCAGAAGCATCAGGGATTCCTTTTGGCGAGGGCTTATTGAAAAACAGGTATGTGGGTAGGACGTTTATTCAGCCGGATGAGCGTATGAGGGAGCTAGGAGTCCAGATTAAACTGAATGCTTTGAAGAGGAATGTATATGGGAAAAGAATCGTAATGATCGACGATTCTATTGTCCGCGGAACAACCAGCAAAAGAATTGTAGAGATGTTGAGGTTGGCAGGTGCAAAGGAAGTTCACATGAGGATTAGTTCACCTCCGGTGAAATATCCTTGCTACTTCGGTATGGATACACCATCAAAAAATCAACTCATTGGAGCAACTCATTCAGTTGAACGAATTCGACAGCTAATCGGTGCTGACAGCCTTAGTTACTTAAGCTTGGGAGGTTTGCTAAAAACTGTTGAGGGAAGTGGATGCGGTTTCTGCTTGGGTTGTTTTAATGGGGAATACCCTTTGGATATAGAGGACAAGAATAAGGATAAAATTTTGTTTCAAAAAAGGGAGCTGTTAAGTAAAAATGAAAAAAGAGCTTAGTTTTGCTTAGAATATCTAACGAAATCTAACAAATGCAGCCCCAGGAGAAGAATATCTACTTAAATTTTTCCAGTCAAGGATAAAATGAACGGGCAGAGCCCGTCCTTGACAGTCAAAATTTAAGTAGATAAAAGGTAACCAAGGGCTGCAAGGCAAAGAAATGCATGGCAAAAAGCCCTGCCAAATGCATAACAGGGCATGAACATTGAAAAGTAAATATGTTAAGCGGTAAAAAGCCAATTACATCTGTCTCTATCACTGTAATTCGCACCGGCTACCTGGGCAGGTGTGAGATTGTTGAGCGATGAATGGGGCCGTATAAAGTTGTAGAAGAAAATAAAAGTGGCAATAAGGTTATTGGCACTAGTAAACGAACCAAAACCACGCTTTGCTTTGTACCAGGCTTTAAAAGTATCATAGAAGGATTCAATAATATTATTGGAAATATCGTCCTTAAAAGACTGTACTTTGATGTGTTTGGGATTGGGGAAGACAGCTTTAACAGCCACATTATACGACCAATATCTATCAGTAACAATACAGGCAGGAGTTCCGTACTTTCTGGCATTACAAAAGAGCGTGAAAGCTTGGGAGGAACTTCTGTAAGGAGATAGGTGGAAGCTAATAATAAACCTTGTTTCAGAGTCAATGACGAACCAGATGTAATACTTTTTACCATTGATCTTAACAACGGTTTCATCGGCATGCCATTCATCGGAGTTAAGATTAATAGAACAATGAAGTTTAGCAGCAATGCTATGAAACAGGGGAGCAAACTTTTTAGCCCAGGAAGCAATGGTAACATGAGAAACTCTAATACCATTGTTAATAAACAGGAATTGCGAGATTTTTCTTGTAGAAGTATTACAAAGGTAAAACAGGTTAAGGGCAGTAATAATAACATGCAAAGGGAATCTCATTCTTTTGAAATTTATCTTACCATAAAGGGATTGACAGGAAGCATCGCTGACAGCATTAGCTTTAACAATAGAAAAGGCGTGATTACACTTTTTATGGCCACATCGATACTGAGTATAATACTTATAGTCATGGTGAATAAAAGTAGCTTTACCGCACTTTGGGCATTTAGGATACCCCTTTGACTTCTTAGGATTTTTAGGAGAGAAAGGTGCGAATTGCCGCTTACATAATTTACATTGGTATTTTTGATAGCCATGAGGATCTTTGCCAAATTTATAAAGTTCAGAAGAATTGCAGCGCGGACACTTAATTTGTGGTATAATAGCCATAGGCCTCGGCCTCCTTTTGGAGTAATAGGGTTTTGCGCTGAAACTATTATACCTTAAGGAGTCCGAGGCTTTCAATTTTCATTTAACTTAACAGAACGAAAAAAAGTTAATGGAGGGTTAAGAATGGCGATTAGCTATAAGGATGCCGGTGTGGACGTGGAAGCAGGCTATAGGGCTGTTGAATTGATGAAAGACTATGTTAGCAGGACATGGAATCAAAATGTGATTGGAGGGCTTGGGAGCTTCGGTAGCTTTTATGCATTGAACAAGGATGAAATGAAGCAGCCGGTTCTCGTATCGGGTACGGACGGTGTTGGAACTAAGTTAAAAATTGCTTTCCTGTTGGATAAGCATGATACAATAGGGATAGACTGTGTTGCAATGTGTGTGAATGATATTGCCTGTCAAGGGGCTAAACCCCTCTTCTTTCTTGATTATATTGCTGCCGGGCAAGTACATCCGGAAAAAATTTCTCAGATTGTCAAGGGCTTGGCTGATGGATGTGTAGAAGCAGGATGCGCCTTGGTAGGAGGAGAAACTGCAGAGATGCCGGGTTTTTATCCTGATGATGAATACGATTTGGCCGGTTTCGCCGTGGGAATCGTTGAGCGAGATAAAATCATTAATGGCCAGAACATCCAATCCGGTGATGTATTAATAGGATTGGAATCATCGGGTCTTCACAGCAACGGTTATTCACTGGTAAGGAAATTGCTCTCAGTCGATCGCAGAAAACTGGAGGAATATAACGAAGATTTGGCTTGTACCCTCGGCGAAGAACTTCTAAAACCTACCCATATATATGTCAAAATGATTCTTGACCTGTTAGAGAAATATAGGATTAAAGGGATTGCCCATATTACAGGAGGCGGCTTCATTGAAAACATCCCACGAATCATTCCGGCAGGCTTAAGAGCCAGAATAAGGCTTGGATCATGGCCGATAAAACCGATTTTCCATATTTTACAGCGTTTAGGGAATATAGCGGAACAGGACCTTTTCAATACTTTTAATATGGGGATCGGGTTGGTTATCGCTGCAGATTCTTCCAAAGCAGATGAAATTGTAAGAAGCTGCAGGGATTTCGCGTTCAAAGCATATATCATCGGAGAGGTTGTGCCTGGAGGGGCAGGTGTGGAGCTATGTCCATAACACGAGTAGGGGTATTGGTATCCGGTGGTGGTACAAACCTTCAGGCTCTTATCGACGCTATAGAAACGGAAGCCATTCCAGCTCAGATTGTCGTTGTTATATCCAATAAGAAAAAAGCCTATGCCCTTGAAAGGGCCAGGGAAAAGGGAATTCCTACGATCTATATAAATCCCAAGGAATTTGCTACAAGGGATGAATATGACCGGCAAATAAAATCTATCATGGATGAGAAGCATGTTGATCTGATAGTTTTGGCAGGTTATTTATCCATATTGGGAAAAGAGTTTGTCCAAAGCTATCAGAATCGCATCATAAATGTCCACCCTTCACTTATACCCTCCTTTTGCGGTCCAGGATACTATGGGGATCGGGTTCATCAGGCGGTCTTGGACTATGGGGTAAAGGTGAGTGGAGCAACCGTTCATTTTGTGGATGAGGGAACCGATACAGGGCCGATCATTCTCCAAGAATGTGTACCGGTATTGCAAGATGATGATGTACGATCCCTGGCCAACCGGGTACTTGAAGTTGAGCATCGAATACTGCCAGAGGCGGTACGGCTGTTTGCAGAAGGTCGTTTACTGGTTGTTTCCAGACGGGTGATGATTAAGGATTAGGCGAATGCACTCAATGACTTATTGCAATGGGATAGATATCTAAATATCCATAGGAGGTTGATTAGAAATGATTCGAAGGGCATTGATCAGTGTTTCAGATAAGACCGGCATAATAGAATTAGCGAAGGAACTGGATTCCATGGGCGTAGAAATTATTTCAACGGGAGGGACCGCTAAGACGATTACGGACGCTGGGATTCCGGTTATCAATGTTTCAGAAGTTACCGGCTTTGCTGAATGCCTGGACGGCAGGGTAAAAACATTGCATCCTAATATTCATGCTGGTGTGTTGGCTGTAAGAAGTAATCCCGAGCATATGGCTCAGCTGCAAGAGCTTCAGATCGATCCGATCGATATGGTCGTTATAAATCTTTATCCTTTCAGGGAAACGATACAAAAAGAAGGGGTAACGCTGGAGGAAGCTATCGAAAACATCGATATTGGAGGGCCTACATTGCTTCGCGCTACCGCCAAGAATCATCAGGATGTTGTGGTCATGACGGATCCCGAGGATTATTCAATTGTACTAAATGAACTGAAAATGAATGGGAATGTAGCCATTGAAACAAGGCTTCGTCTGGCATTAAAGGTGTTTCAGCATACGGCGAGCTATGATGCTTTAATAGCCGATTACCTTTCAAAATGCATTGGCCTTGAGGAATTCCCACAAAAGTTAACCTTAACCTATGAAAAAGTTCAGGAAATGCGCTATGGGGAGAATCCCCATCAAAAAGCCGCTTTTTTTAAGGAATTGCAAAGTGTGCCTGGTTCGTTGACGGTAGCCAAGCAGATTCATGGAAAGGAACTTTCCTATAACAATATAAATGACACCAATGGAGCTTTGGATCTATTGAGGGAGTTTTCAGAACCGACTGTAGTGGCTGTAAAGCATGGGAACCCCTGCGGAGTCGGAAGCGCTGAAACGATCTATGAGGCTTATATGAAAGCATATGAGGCCGATCCGATATCAATCTTCGGAGGAATCATTGTTGCCAATCGCGAAATAGATGAGAGAACTGCGGCAGAAATTAATAAGATCTTCATAGAAATTGTGGTAGCTCCTTCCTATACTGAGGAAGCTGTTCGGATATTATCACAAAAGAAGAATATTCGCATTCTGATCCTGGATAGCATCAACGCGAAGTTACCACAAGGAACATGGGATATGAAAAAGGTAGCAGGCGGTATGTTGGTACAGGAAATTGATGATGTACTGCTTGATGAGGAAAATTTAAAGGTGGTTACGGATCGTAAACCGACGGAGAAGGAAATGGAAGATCTGATATTTGCATGGAAAGTTGTGAAACATACGAAATCCAATGGGATTGCTATTGCAAAAGACAAACAATCCCTGGGTATCGGTCCCGGACAGGTGAATCGGATATGGGCTACAGAGCATGCCGTGGCACGGAGCGGAGAAAAGGTAAAGGGCGCAGTTCTGGCTTCTGATGCTTTTTTCCCCTTTGCAGATTGTGTGGAGAGGGCAGCGAGTGCCGGTATTACAGCCATTATTCAACCGGGCGGGTCGATTCGTGACCAAGAATCGATCGATGCTTGTAACAAATATGGTATTTCGATGATCTTTACAGGTATAAGACATTTTAAGCATTAAGAAAAGCAGGTGATGGTATGAAAGTACTTGTAATAGGCGGGGGAGGAAGGGAGCATGCCATTGTATGGAAAATATCCAAAAGTCCCCATGTGGATCAGATATTCTGTGCCCCTGGAAATGGAGGCATATCGGATATTGCTGAATGCATCGATATCAAAGCGACAGATATTACCCGAATGGTAGATTTTGCTGTTAAAGAAAGAATCGATCTTATCGTTGTTGCACCTGATGATCCCTTGGCATTGGGGATGGTGAATGCCTTGGAAGAAAAGGGATTAAGGGCCTTCGGCCCTCGCAAGGAAGCCGCCATTTTGGAAAGCAGCAAGGTTTTCGCCAAGGATTTCATGAAGCGATACAATATCCCTACTGCTCAGTATGAAGTTTTTGATTGCCCTGAGAAGGCGAAGGAATATATCCACGGCTGCAGTTATCCTATTGTGATAAAAGCAGATGGACTGGCCTTTGGTAAGGGTGTGATCATAGCACAAAACAAGGACGAAGCCTCCAAAGCAATCCGGGATATTATGGTGGATAAGGTTTTCAAGCAGGCTGGTAATCGAATCGTTATCGAGGAATTTCTTACAGGAACGGAAGTTTCCCTGCTGGTTTTCACCGATGGAAAGACATACATTCCAATGGTAAGTGCACAAGACTATAAGCGGGTATACGACCGGGATGAAGGACCGAACACCGGAGGTATGGGCAGCGTTTCACCCAATCCGATGTACACGAATGAAATAGCTGCTTGTGTGGAAGAAAAAATTGTAAAGTCTACCATCGATGCGATGACAGCAGAGAATCGCAGGTTTAAAGGTGTACTCTATTTCGGTTTGATATTGACAAACGAAGGTCCTAAGCTTTTGGAATACAACGCAAGATTCGGAGATCCGGAAACCCAGGTCATTCTACCGAGACTTAAAACGGATTTGTTCGAGATTATGAATGCCATTATTGACGAACAACTCCATGAAATCGAAATTCAATGGGAGGATAATGCCGCAGCCTGTGTGATTGCCGCATCAGCCGGATACCCGGGTTCGTATCAAACAGGCTTTGAAATATTTGGCTTGAATCAATTGGAAAGCTCGGAGAATGTGATGGTATTCCATGCAGGGAGCCGGAAAGAACAGGGGAGGTATTATACTGACGGGGGAAGAGTGTTGGGGGTGACTGCCTTAGGGAGCACTCTGGATCAGGCAATCAATGAAGCATATCAAGCCATTTCCCTTATATCCTTTGATGGCATACACTATAGGAAGGATATTGGAAAGAAGGATATCGGCCGCTTAGGAGGGTAATTCGATGGAAAAGGGATATGTGCAGGTATATACAGGAAACGGAAAGGGAAAGACGACAGCGGCGTTAGGACAAGCTTTTCGGGCAGTAGGACAGGGGATGAAGGTGATTGTGATTCAATTCTTCAAGGGCATTCCCAGCGGTGAAATGACGGCAGCACAACGTCTGGATCCTGACATGAAGATACTGAGATTTGAAAGGAACAAAAAGTTTTTTTGGCAGCTTAACGAGAAAGAAAAAAAAGAACTGCGGGAGGATGTCCAGAAGGCTCTGGAATATATCATGGAAGTTCTTAACAATCATGCTTGCGACATGCTTATCCTGGATGAAATTATGGCTGCCATTCATGGAGAACTTGTAAGCGTTGATCAAGTTATTCAAATCATCGAGGCAAAACCTTCCTCAATGGAGTTGATCCTTACAGGCAGAAATGTTCCGAGGGAAATAGCAGCTCGTGCGGATTTGGTGACCGAAATGAAGCCGGTGAAGCATTATTATGAAAAAAGAGTTGCAGCACGTAGGGGGATTGAGTATTAACAAGGTTTTTTATCTTGGTTTTTGTCATATTTATATGGTAAAGCATACTAAAAATCATACGTACCAAGCACGAACAGGCATAAATACAAGAGGACGGTAATTGAAGCGGCCAATTACCGTCCTGCTTAATAATTATAGATCAAAGGCTTGGATAATCGATTCCAGGGCTTTTTTTTCGTCGGCCCGGTCGATAAGATAGGAAATTTTTGTTTCGGATGTTGTGATGCTCTCAATCCGTATATCCTGTTCTGCCATCAAACTAAAGAGTTTCGCAGCAACCCCCACCTGTCTTTCCATACCAACCCCTTCTACTGTTAGCTTTGTTACACCCTTATTGATATCTACCTTCATATCTGCATTGGAATGGGAAATTTCCTCCAGTATACCGTTCATCTTGTCGAGGTCAGAGATTGAAAGGGTAAAGGAAATGTCAACTCTGTGATCAACAGGGGCTGTTTGGCTGATCATATCGATATTAATTCGTTCATTTGCAATTTCGTTAAACAATTGAGCAATTGTGAAGGGGTCATGAGGCAGATTATTAACGGTGACCATTGCCTGCTGGTTATCCGTATATACATGGGTCACGGTACTGTGTTCAGCCAAAACATCCTTCATATTGTACAGGCCGGCCGGTTTTTGGTAAAGATACCGGGCTGTGCGAAGGGCTCCGGCAGCAAAAATCTGTTTCGAATGAGCCAGATGGTTAATTTCAAGAACCTCATCATTTCCAATAAAAAGGACTTGATGCTCGCCAACAATTGTTCCGCCACGAATTGAATGAATGCCTATTTCTGTATTGGTTCGCTTTTCTGTCTTTGAATGCCGACCATAAACGTATGATCTCGAATTCAGGAAAACTTCATTGATGGCGTTTGCCAGGGCAAGGGCTGTACCGCTGGGGGCATCTACCTTCTGATTATGGTGTTTTTCAATAATTTCTATATCGTAGTCATTGCCTAGAAGGGACGCAGCCTTTTGAACGAGTTCGATCATAAGGTTGACTCCAACGGACATGTTCGCAGAGATAAATACGGGTATAGTTCGAGCATAGCTTTCAATGTCCTCATAATCTTCCTGACTGAGCCCTGTTGTGGCGATGACCACTGCTGTTTGATGTTTTTTAGCATACTCAAGCAGATCAGGCAAAGCTTCCGGCCGTGAAAAGTCAATGATGATATCGGCTTCATGATGCAGCTCCGTTATTCGCGAAAAAACAGGAAAGGGATTTTCCTGGGCGGAGGGGGACTTGTCCACACCTGCCACAACAGAGAAGGCAGGGTCGGCAGCTGCCATTTTGGCAACCACCTGACCCATCTTTCCATTACAGCCATGAATAATGATACGTATCATATAGCTTTATACACTCCTCATTTGATAGTGAAACCATAGTCAATAAGTCGCTGTTTTAACATCTCCAAATTACATTCAGACATTGTAGTAAGGGGAGGTCTTAATTTACCTGCGCGAAAACCAACTAAATTCAGCGCTGTCTTGATTGGAATGGGGCTTACTTCTATAAAGAGAGCTTCTATAAGGGGGTTAAGCTTAAACTGCAGCTGTCGGCTTCCAGCGATATCGCCCTTCATAAATTTTGACACAAGTTCATGGGTGTCTTTGGGTGCAATATTCGCAACTACGGAAATGACACCCTTACCACCGACGGCCAGCACCGGAAGGATGATGTCATCGTTACCAGAATATAAATCGATCCGGTCTCCACATAAACGTGCCATTTCAATGACTTGACTGATATCACCGCTTGCTTCCTTCATCCCCCGGATGTTCGGATGCTTTATGAGTTCTTTTAAGGCAGCGGGCGTTACATTTAATCCCGTCCTCCCCGGAACATTATAGACGATAATGGGAATATGAACAGCATCGGCGATCGCATAATAATGCTCAATCAACCCCTTAAAACTGGTCTTATTATAATAAGGCGTAACAACAAGCAGGGCATCTGCTCCGATTTCTTCTGCCCGTATAGAATCTTCAATAACCGTTCGTGTATTATTTCCACCTGTTCCTGCAATAACCGGTACACGCTTTTTGACTTTATCTACTACAAATTGAATAGCGGATTCTTTTTCCTCTCCGGACATGGTAGAAGGTTCGCCGGTTGTTCCGCAAACAATGATGGCATCTGTCCCTTCTTGGAGCTGGAAATCGATCAAAGATTCAAAAGCATCAAAATCAATCCCTGTTTCATTAAAGGGTGTAACAATGGCGACACCTGAACCGGTAAAAATACTCATGTGGGAATCACTCCTTACATCCAATATAAGCAATGCAATGAAGGGTAGGGAAACGAATAAAATCAGTCAGCGTTTTGCCATTGGCGTATCAATTCCTGTGCAATCTGAACGGTGTTTGTCGCTGCTCCTTTTCGAATATTATCGGCTACAACCCAGAGATTCACACCGTTTTCTACGCTTTCATCCCGTCTGATACGTCCGACAAACACATCATCCTTATCCTCCGCATGAATAGGCATGGGATATTTATTGTTCTTTACGTCATCTATAACGACTATACCCGGGGCCTCTTCGAGAACCTTGATCAATTCAGAAAGCTCAAAGGGTTTCACAAACTCAATATTTATTGATTCGCTATGGCCATGGAATACGGGGATCCTTACAGTGGTCGCTGTAATCCGCATATCCGGAACACCAAGGATCTTCCTCGTTTCGTTGATCATTTTTTCTTCTTCCTTGGTATATCCATTCGGTAAAAATGTGTCAATATGGGGTATACAGTTTCCGAAGATTGGATAAGGGAACTTCTTTGGCGCTTCACTCCTCATACCGGCTAAAAGATCCTCATAACCTGCTACTCCTGCACCTGATACTGCCTGATAGGTAGAGTAAACAACTCTTTTGATTTGGTAGTGGTCGTGTAGTGGTTTTAAGGCTACCACAGCCTGGATGGTTGAGCAGTTTGGATTGGCAATAATGCCCTTATGCCAGGAAATATCAGCTGCATTCACTTCAGGAACGACCAGAGGGACTTCATCATTCATTCGCCATGCGCTACTGTTGTCAATCACAACGATCCCTTTTTCGACAGCTATCGGAGCAAATTTACGGCTGGTCTCGGCACCTGCTGAAAACAGGGCGATGTCAATATTTTTTCCGTCGAAACAATTCTCTGTTAACTCTTCTACCATGTATCGATTACCCATAAAATCGATTTCCTTATCGGCAGAACGGGCAGATGCAAAAAGATGGTATTTTTCAACAGGCAAATCTCGTTCAGCAAGGACTTGGAGCATTTTTCGACCGACCATTCCTGTGGCCCCAACGATGGCGATGTTGTATTTTTTCATATAAAATGTGCCTCCTTATCGTACAAGTAATTCGTTTTATAAAAACTGAAAGCCTTAAAAACTCGGATTAAAATAAAAAAACAGCGGTTATTACCACTGTTTTACTTGCAATGTGATACAAACAAGCACGGACGAAGATCTTTGTACCTTTTGCACGTAAAACAGATAGCGCTCCATCAATATATTTGATGACAGTTAGGCAGCTATTAACTGCATAACCAGGATTGGCACTATAACGGGAGTGTTCATCCTTCGGCATCTTTCCCTTTCGATTCATCTCATGGATCCCCGCAAATCTCAATGAATGTACTCTTGAAAGATGCGCCTCTAATCTGTTACGGTCTAAGGATCATATATTGCCCTATGTAAAGCATATGTTATCATTCCAATACATAAAAGTCAAATAGAATGTTTAGTGTGGTTATCAATTTTTGATGTCTACAAAATATATTATGCTTCATGCAGAAAAAAGTCAACTTGCATCATAAAAAAATTGAAATTTCTACGCAAGAAGGGTATCATTATTTTGAGAATAGCAGCGTGCTTATGAGCAATGCATTCGATTTAGGAAAAGGATGGGTGAGATAATGAGGATTCATCCTGTAGTGAAAGAACTGGAACAGAAACTGGTTCGAATTCGTCGCGATCTTCATCGAATACCTGAACCTGGTTATGAGGAACATAAAACCCATCATTATATCTATCATTTTCTTTCGGAGCTGTCTTTCGACAAAATCGAGAGGATTGCTCAAACAGGAATACGGGCGATTATGTACGGTCGAAAGCCTGAAAGGACAGTTGCTTTCAGAGCGGATATGGACGGCTTGTCCATTCAGGAAGCAACGGGCTGTCCCTATGCATCCATTCATGAGGGGATGATGCATGCTTGTGGTCATGATGGACATATGGCGATTTTGATGGGTATTGCCTTGCTAATTAGTCGATATAAAGATCAGTTGAAGGATAATGTCGTTCTTTTATTCCAACCGGCAGAGGAATCTGTTGGAGGCGCTCTAAACATGATTCAAGAAGGTGCACTTGAAAATCCTAAAGTAGATATGATATATGGTCTACACCTGCTTCCTGATATTCCTCAGGGGAAGCTGGGCTTGCGACAGGGGCCGGTTATGGCTCAAACCTGTGAATTTGATATCACAATTCGTGGAAAGAGCTCCCATGGTGCAATGCCCCATAAGGGTGTCGATACAATCGTGGCCAGCGCATACCTCATCAATATGATCCAATCGATTATCACACGGAGCATTAACCCATACCAACACGGGCTTATTACGATCGGTCGGGTTTACGGGGGAGAAAGGCGGAACATCATCGCAGAACAGACCACCTTGGAGGGGACCATACGAAGCTTTGATGACGGTGTTTACAATCAGATAAAAAACAGGATTTTAGAAATGATTGATGGGCTGGAACGAAGTTTTGCTGTGAAAACCTGTTTTGGGGAAAAAACCTTCTACCCTGTTGTCATGAACCATCCGGAAACAACTCGATATCTAGAAGAGTGTATAGGAAAGGAAAATATAGTAGTGATGGAACCGCTGATGATTGCAGAGGATTTTTCGTATTTTCAAAAAAGGATTCCGGGAACATACTATTTTGTTGGGTGTGGCAATCCGGACAAAAATATGATTTATCCCCTTCATAGCAATCGGTTTAATTTTGATGAAGCCGTTCTTCTTAATGGTGTTGAAATTTATAGAAGGATTTTAGGTTTGGGTACTTAGATATGTCAATCTTGATCTGAGTATATGAAAGCGCAAGAAAACAATAAACCCTTCATGTCGTAGATACTCATGTAGGGGTGGGTTCGCTGCATGATCTGTATATTTCCTTAGCTATTATCCTATAATATGGACGGGAGGAGGTATGCGGATGGTTTGGCTGAAAGCGAATCATAAGCCCCTTACAGAAGACGACAAAATGAAATATGAAATCGCAAAGGAACTTGGCTTGTTGGAAAAGGTTATTGAAAATGGATGGGGAGGTTTGACTGCGGAGGAAAGCGGTAAAATTGGGGGTATCATTACAAAAAGAAAGAAAAAGCTGGTGGAACGTGAACGAAATTCACAAGGCTGATCCCCTTCTTTTTATATCCCATCCCTGTAGTGATACTTTTATGTATGCACAATAATTGGAATATCGGAATTGATTTTATCAGCTCAAGATTACAGCGTAATGGGGTGACAATGTGAACAGCTACAGGGAATTCGCTTATATTTACGATGAACTGATGGATGACGTGGATTATGTTCGTTGGATAGATTATTATGAGCAGATATTCCGTCAAATGGGGCTTACACCCAATATGTTGGCCGATTTGGCATGTGGTACCGGTAATTTAACCATTCCCCTCGCAAAAAGGGGCTATAACGTGGTAGGGGTGGATATCTCAGAGGATATGCTTTGGGTAGCCAGCGAAAAAGCTAGGCAAAATGGAGTGCGTGTACCCTTTATCTGTCAGGATATTCGTGATCTCAGGCTACATCATAAGGTTGAAGCCATAGTATGTGGTTGTGATGGCGTCAATTACCTTATTAGCTTGGATGATGTAGAGAGATGCTTTTCATCGGTATACAGACACTTGAAGGATCAAGGGATATTCATCTTCGATATCAGCTCACGTTATAAATTAGAGCAAATCATAGGCAACCAATTTTTCGGTGAGGACAGAGAAACGGTTGCCTATTTATGGCAGAATCAATATGATAAAAAAGAGCGCCTTTGTACAATGGACATTACTTTTTTTGTACAGGAAGGAGAATATTATAGGAAATTTCGTGAGATTCATACCCAAATGGCCCATGAAACAGATGAAATGGTCATGGTTTTGGAACGAGTCGGTTTTTCCATAGCGGGTATCTATCATGACTTTACCCATACTGAACCAGGGGAAAAATCAGAAAGAATACAATTCGTATGCCAAAAAAATGAATCATAGGCAAATTGGGGATGAAATAGAACAAATAAATTGAAAGCAGGAGGACATTTATGGAAAGAGGAAAAGTCAAATGGTTTAATGCAAGAAAAGGGTATGGATTTATTGAGAAACAAGATGGAAGTGATATCTTTGTCCATTACTCTGCCATTAATTTAGAGGGTTACAAATCCCTTACGGAAGGCCAAGAGGTAGAATTCGATGTAGTGGAAGGTAGCAAGGGTCCACAAGCAGCAAATGTGAACATAATATAGTTGATGCAACAAGGTGATTGCATGCACCAGTACATTGTGCTGGGTTTTTTATTGATGGATCAAGAAGGAAACGTTCATGTCTTCCCATGATTTTGATTTTCAAGGAAGAGAGTAAGATGAAGGATAGGATAATTAGAGCGATAACGGAGGATGGTTACCTAAACATATTTGTTTGTTCAAGTACAAATATGGTAGAGGCTGCCAGGAAAACCCATGATATGTCCCCTGTAGCCTCAGCAGCTTTGGGTCGAACGCTTACAATGGCTGCCATGATGGGTTTATCGTTGAAGGACGACAAAAATAAACTTACAATTACGATACGAGGAGACGGGCCGATTGGCGCAATTGTTGTTACAGGGGATAATAAAGGGAATGTGAAAGGATATGTGGATAATCCGAAGGTGGAATCGAAATTACGTCAAAATAGGAAATTAGATGTAGCATCTGTTGTCGGTAAAAACGGGCGATTGATGGTCATAAAGGACCTTGGATTGAAAGAACCGTATATTGGGCAGGTTGAACTGGTAACTGGTGAAATCGCTGAAGATTTTGCCTATTACTTTGCTCTATCTGAACAGCAACCTTCGGCAGTTGCCCTAGGGGTTCTCGTTGATACCGATTCTTCCATAAGGGCTGCCGGAGGAGTGTTGATTCAACCTATGCCCGGTATACCGGGGGAAGTCATTCAAAAGTTGGAGAAGGATATTTTAAAATTGGACTCAATCAGCTCCCTTATTGATCAAGGAATGAGCCCAGAAGATATTGTACAGTATTTGTTTGGTGATTATCCCCATAAAATCCTTGGTTCTGCTCAGCCTCGTTTTATATGCGATTGTTCCGTGCAACGATTTGAAAGCGTGCTGATTAGCCTTGGGGAGAAAGAACTAAAGGAGATGATTGAAGAGCCAGAAGGAGTAGAGCTAAATTGTCACTTTTGTGGCAAGGCTTATAGGTTCAGTCAGGAGGACTTGATACGGCTACTTGCCAATGCAATGGAGTGAAAGAAATGGTGTATATGAGATATAAGTTTCTAAATGAAATGGGATTTTACCAAGCGGATGATGAACACTTCTTTTTATGTTATAATATCGATAATATATAAGGATTAGCACTTTATTTCCATGGCGTTGTCATAAGGTTTTAGGAATGATTTAGAGCCTGGAAAGCAGATTGGCTTTCTTATGGAAATGAATATCTATGCTGGGAGTGTATGATGGTAAAGAAACATTTATTTAGAAAAGGAAATAATATTGTGCCTTTCGAACAGGATGGGTCCTTCTATTATCGAAAAGCACAAAAATATATTGACAGCAATAATTATATCAATGCCTTGCGTTTTTACAGAAAAGCTGTGGAGAAGGAACCGGACAATGTAGAATATCTTCTTGATCTTGCCGAAATATTTACAGAGATGAACTACTATGAAGAATCGAATCATATATTATTCCACTTAATTCAAGATGGAGCTAATGTCACTGCAGAGTGTTACTTTGGCCTTGGATGCAACTTTCTCGGACTTCAGGAATTTGACAAAGCATCTGAATGCTTCGATAAATATCTTCAGATTGATCCTGATGGGGAATTTTCTGATGAAGCCCAGGATCTCATTGATATACTTCAGGCTCAGGAGTTTTATTTTGAGGAAATGGACGATGAAATTGACCCGCAATTGAATAAATTGTATAAGATGGCGAATCGGGGCAAAGCGTATCTTGACCAGGGCGAATATCGCAAAGCAATTCAGCGATTGGAAAAGGTGCTGCAAAAGGATTTCTCCTTGATCTTCGTGAGAAACAACCTTTCCCTCGCGTATTTCTGCAATGGCCAAATTGAAAAAGCCATTGAAATTGCCGAAGGGATTATCAAAGAACAACCGGAAAATATTCATGCCAACTGTAATCTAGCCTTGTTTTATTATGAGAAAAAGGACATGAACAAAGCACAGGAGTGTTATGAGAAAATAATGGCCTTTCAAGGGGATGACTCCGATGAAATATATAAAATTGCTGTGACCCTCTGTGAAATGGGAAGGCATGTGGATGCAAATCGTGTGTTAAAGAAGCTGCTCCAATACAAGCCGTATGACAAGAAAATACTCCATTATATGGCAATTTCATATTTTAATTTAAGAAAATACAGAAAAGCCGTTTCTATTTGGAATAAGATAGAGAAAATTGACCCTCTAAATACGATTGCTGCATATTATAAAAAGCAAACAAATCTAGTGATCAATGGTAAAATTAAACGTGCTATGGAGCTTCCATACCATTATCAGGTGCCTTATGATGAGATTCTAAGACGACTAAAAAAAATGAATGATTTGATGCGGATGGATCATGACGAGATCTATCAAGTATGGCGCAGGGATGATCATTTAAAAGCACTGTTCATGTGGGGGATGGAGCTAAATGATAATGTTATAAAAAAAGCGATTATAGGTTTGATCGCATCTTTTCATGATGAAAAGGCGGAAAAACTGCTGCGTTATTATCTACTGAAGAGGGATGAATCTGATCATATTAAGAAAGAAATATTGGCTCATCTGAAGCAGAATGGAGCAAGCGAACCGTATATTGCTTATATGAATGGAAATATAATGGAGGTCCGGGTCAACATATTAAGCCTGGATAGTGAAAAGGTACCGCCAGAGTATCAGAAGGTTTTAGATTTGGCCCTTAAAAAGATGAGAAATCGTTATCCGGAAGAGCACATAAAGGATGTTGTGCTGATATGGGATAGATATATGAAGGCATTGTCCTCAAACCTTCCTAGAATATATCGGAAGGAAGGATGGGCAGCGGCACTGGAATACTATTATTGTCAGGAAAAGTCAATAAAGATTACCAAAGCTCAATTATGCAGGATATATAAAACCTCCGCAGGAACTTTGAATCATCATCTGCGCAAAATGCAGGAAGTATTGCAGAACAGCTGAGTTTGATGTACTAAATTGATTGAAACCTCAGGCTTATAGAGTTAGTTGAAGTGTGAACCCGCAGGCACAGGCATTGTTTACGTGGGGGTATTATAGATGGAAGTGAAAAGGGGGAAAGGACATGAGACTGGTAGCTGTTTTGGACCGATTTGAGGGGGACGAGGGGTATTGCTGGTTGGTCAGGATGAAGAGGAATGGAAAATTTCAAGAAGTAAACTACCGGAAAATGTCCGAATCGGGGATGTGATTCAGATAGAAATGAATGTTGACATTTATGCAACATTATTACAATCTCAATCTTAACACTGTTCAAAAACATGTATCGTGTACAGAAACTTGGGGAAAAGGGGTATTCAATGATAAAGCTCGATGATATAAAAAGGAACAAGGATATTATCACCATGGTAAACTGGGCGAATCGGGTCTTGACTGCCCTTGGATATACGGATCACGGTCCAAGGCATGTGAGCTACGCCAGCAATGCTGCAGCGGAGATTTTAAGGCAGCTCGGCTATCCTCAACGTACTGTCGAGCTGGCGGCAATTACCGGATGGGTTCATGATATAGGCAATTGTATTGATCGAAAGCATCATGGTGTGACCGGGGCAAACATGATTTTCCCTATACTCTTGGAAATGCAGATGCCTATGGATGAGATATGTGCCATTACATCTGCCATAGGAAATCATGAAGAGAGAACAGTGTGCCTGTAAGTGAAATCTCTTCCGCATTGATTATTGCTGATAAGAGTGACGCCCATAGGACGAGGGTTAGAAAAGGGAAATATGATGTGAATGATATACATGATCGAGTTAACTATGCCATCCAGAAGACGCGCTTGGTAGTCGACAAGGAGCGAAAGATAATTCGATATGAGATAAATATGGACTCAACTTCTTCTGTAATGGAGTTTATGCAAATCTATTTATCCAGAATGATTTTGTGCCAAAAGGCTGCATCATATCTGGGATGTACATTCCTCCTTGTTGTGAACGGCGTGGTGATCAATAACCATGTTTTTAAACCAAACAATGCGAAAGCAACAAAAGATGAGGAAGCATCTGCTTAACTTTCCGTTAACTCTTAACAGGGGTTATTTTTTTTGAATGAAAGCCATACATTTGTAAAAAGGAAGTTACGCAGGAGTCTGATATGATAAAGAAGGCCATACAAATCGCTGCTGCATATGTTGGAACAGTAGTGGGTGCAGGTTTTGCTACCGGTCAAGAAATCATGCAATTTTTTACAATTTATGGAGAAAAATCCTTTTATGCTGTTCTATTGACAACTGTTTTATTCATTGTTTTGGGTATCCGAATCATGGAGCTTGGGAAATGTTGTGGATCTTCCTCTTATGGGGATATCACCGAAGGTTTTTTTGGCAAGAAAATCGGGAAGATCGTGAACCTGTTTATGATGCTGGCGTTAATTGTGACAACAGCAGCAATGCTGGCAGGTGCAGGAGCATTATTTGAAGAACAGTTCAGTATCCCACTGTTACTGGGTGTTTTTTTTACTGGTATCCTTACAGTATTGACAATTATCGCCGGAATAAAGGGCCTCATGTCAGTGAATGTCATCTTTGTACCGATTATGGTTTTGTTTAGCTGTATTCTGATGCTTTTTACACTTTGGTATCATAATCATGATCCTGTAGTGATTCAATATCAACCGGTAACAATATACCAGCTGGTAAACACATCCTTGATGTACGTTTCTTTTAATATAATCCTGTCGATTGGGGTTCTAGGCCCGTTAGGTTCTGCCATAAGGGACAAAAAACCGATTATACTCGGAGGCGTCCTGGGTGGTTTAATATTAGGCGTTTTGATAGCTTCCTCCAATTACTGTATGCTGGTCCATTCACCCGAGATTTTTGAATTTGAAATCCCCATTGTATATATGGTGTTAGCTATGGGTTCAGGATTTCATCTGTTTTATTCCCTAGTGGTCTGGGGAGAAATATTTACTACCTTGATAGCCAGTGTATTTTCTTTGGTGAAGTTTTTCCAACGAATATTCAAATCAAGGCTAATTTTGTCCGTCGGTATTGTGGCTATAAGCTATATGATTAGTCGTTTAGGTTTCTCAAGAATCGTTGGAAGCTTATATCCTGTTATCGGCTTCATTGGACTGATCTTTATGATTCTCATACTTTCGCCATCTTACCTCAATAAAATGAGGCAAAGAAAAAACGGAGAAATCTAACGGTTATATGCATATCTTATGATTATTATAGAATTTATTATAATACTTAAGCATAGAATTTCTTGTCTCGGAAGGGATTTGGCAATGGGATCTTCCCGTAATTTCTCATGGTCTGCAGTTGAGTTCCATGATGATCTATTCACTCCACTTACTTTTAATAAGGGAAGAACGCTGAACAGCATGCTCGCCATACTTACTGCGGATTCTATCGACAACTTGATTAAGTTTTTCCAGTTTATCTCGTTTATGATCGAAAAAAGTAAGCTGGACTTCGTGGGCTTTGCGGCAAAGCTTCATTGCATATACCCCAACGAGGCGAACAGGCTGTCCATTCCAATGCTTATGAACTAATCCAAGGGCCTGTTGGTAGATTTCCTCCGTGATGTCTGTTTCGTGTTCTAGGGTAATTTGACGGTTATGAGTCGTAAAATCTCTATATCGAAGCGTGATGCCAAATCCACGTGCCTGCATACCGTCCTGCCTCAAACGTGTGCCTATGACTTCGCAGCAGTTTAACAAAATGGGAGCGATATCATTCAAGGATAAAGCGTCTGAGGGAAGTGTAACGGTATGGTTGATGGACTTATCCTGCTTTCTTTCAGGACAAACCACATCATCGCCTTCTCCATTTGCATATTGATGGATGGTTTCTCCGTATTTACCGAAAAGCTTTATCAGTACATTGGGATCAGCTTGGGCCAACTCACCAATGGTGGTAATGCCAATTTTAAGCAACTTCTTCTCCGTTTTCTTTCCGATATATAGCAGTTTACCAACGGGAAGGGGCCACATCTTGATCGGAATATCTGCAGGTGCAAGGACTGTAAGTCCATCCGGTTTCTGGAAATCACTGGCCATTTTGGACAAAATTTTATTGCTGGATATTCCAATCGAACAGGTTAATCCAAGTTCTGAATAGAGCTGGGATTTGATTTTCCGGGCGATTACAGTGGGTGAACCGAACAAATGTTGGACATGGGTGACATCCATCCAGGCTTCGTCAATACTATATGGTTCCAGTAGATCGGAATAAGTCCCCAAAATGTCCATGACATTCCTGGAGTACTCCTCGTACAATTCATGTCTGGGAGGAACAAGAATAATATCCGGACACAGGCGTCGCGCTTCGGAATTCAGCATTGTAGTTTTCACGCCGTATGATCGCGCTTTATAATTTGGAGACAGGATAATACCTGTACGGGAAGTTTCATTGCCTGCTACAGCGGCAGGAACGTCTTTTAAAGCAGGGTTTTCTGCAGTTTCGCAAGAAATAAAAAAAGCATTCATATCAATGTGCAGAATGGTTTTCATGAGTATCACCCCAAATCCATTATATATGAACAAGAAAGAAGATACCATATGGCTTTATCCCTGTCATTCAACAAAAAATTCGTGCAAAAACACCTCAATTATTGTAATATTAAACTGGTCAGAGCCCCCTTCGTCCGGCTTTGATAGCCGTCAGTAGTCAATCAACCCCCTTGACGGATCGGTGCAAACAGTGAAAAATAGAGATGTTTCGAGAATGGTATAATAACGTTATGGACATGTAGATGAGCAAGGTAAGATATATGACGGTAAAGGAGACAGTATAGGTGCAATATGAACTTATCGCCACCACGGCTTTTGGCTTGGAATCCGTTGTTAACCGGGAATTAAAGCGTTTGGGATATGAGGATCTGAAGAATGAAAACGGCAGAGTAATCTTCAAGGGTGATAATGAAGCAATTTGTCGAGCCAATCTCTGGCTGCGATCAGCTGACAGAATATTAGTTAAAATTGGGCAATTTAGAGCTTTAAGCTTTGAGGAGCTTTTTGAAAGGACTAAGGCTCTTTCATGGGCGGATTGGATTCCCAAAGATGGGTGTTTTCCTGTGAGCGGCAAGTCCGTACGTTCGAAACTTTTCAGTGTTTCTGATTGCCAAGCCATTGTAGAAAAATTGAAGCAAAATTATAGAACAGAATGGTTCCCTGGAACCGGACCGCTGTATCCTGTAACAGTCAGTCTGGTAAAGGATGAAGCAACTTTGACAATCGATACGAGTGGAACGAGTCTCCACAAAAGGGGATATCGAAAGTTCACTGCGGAAGCACCCATTCGTGAAACTCTTGCAGCAGCTCTGGTACAGCTCAGCAGGTGGCATCCGGATCGCCCCCTCATAGATCCCTTCTGTGGTTCTGGAACTATTCCGATAGAGGCAGCCCTTATCGGTAGGAATATTGCTCCAGGGATTCGAAGGAGTTTTGCTGCAGAACAGTGGATTAATTTAATATCCCCGCAAATGTGGGCTTTGGTCCGAGAAGAAGCACTGGACTCAATGAAAAAGGATAGCGATCTTTACATCTTAGGTACTGATATCGACAAGGAGGTTCTAAGCCTTGCCAGATATCATGCAAAGCAGGCGCAGGTAGACGTTTCGATTCACTTTCAGCAGATGCCTGTGAATGAGATAAGATCAAGCAAGGAATACGGCTACATAGTATGTAATCCGCCCTATGGGGAAAGACTTGGAGAAAAAAGGGAAGCTGAATCCTTATATCGGAATATGGGGAATGTTTTTAGAAACTTAGACACTTGGTCGTACTTCATCTTCACTTCTCATCATGATTTCGAACGTTACTTCGGTAAAAGAGCGACTAAGAAAAGGAAATTGTACAATGGCCGGCTGGAGTGCAATTATTTTATGTACTTGGGACCAAAACCTCCATGGGTAGGAACGAAGGCGAGAGAGGAGTATCATTCATCCGGAGGATTTCTGGCAAACGAATAATTAAAAGGGAAGTCATACATGAAAACCGGGAGCAACTCCCGGTTTTTGATATGTCTGTTATCTATTGTTTCCATTTCAAGTATTTTCTTTCTAACCAGGAAACCCCTTGATACATAAGTGCTGCTGCAATAGAAAGGATGATAACACTTGCCATGACCAAATCCAGTTGGAACACTTGACCGCCATATACAATTAAGTACCCCAATCCTGATTTCGATACAAGAAATTCACCAACGATTACACCTACCCAGGACATTCCTACATTTATTTTCAGGGCAGCAATAATTGTAGGCACACTGGCAGGCAGGACAACCTTCTCAAGTATTTGGAGTTTCGACGCCCCAAAGGTTTTTAGAAGCTTAATCTTTTCCTCATTCACACTCAGAAAGCCACTGAGCACACTCATAATGGTTACAACCAGAGAGATAAACAATGCCATCATAATAATAGCAAAAGCCCCTGCACCAAACCAAACAATGAGGATGGGTCCTAAGGCTACTTTGGGTAAACTGTTCAGGACAACGAGATAGGGATCAGCTACCTTTGCTGCAAATTCTGACCACCAAAGCAGAGCGGCGATAAATGTCCCCAAAAAGGTACCAAGAGTAAACCCTATAACGGTTTCTACCAAAGTAATACCGATATGACTGAAAAGGCTCCCTTCATTCCATAGATTCTGTAATGTTCTGGTAATACGTGAAGGTGAACTGGTAATAAAAGAGTCAATCCATCCTCTGGAAGCAGCTATTTCCCAGAGAATGATGAAGAGTACAAGAATAACCAAACGTGTTATACGTATGGCATTCTTCTTGTGATGTACCTTTTTCAGATATAAAGCGTGATCAGGAGTGATGGCAGTAGCTTGCATATTAGATGACATGGACATCCAACTCCCTCCATATGGCATTGAAATATTCCCTGAATTCAGGAGCTTTTCTGCAGTTTATTGGAGTATGCTCATCACAGGTAAGACGAATCGGGTATATGTTCTTAATTGTCGCAGGTCTTTGGCTCAGGACCACAACCTTATCGGACATAGATATGGCTTCAGATATATCATGAGTAACCAGTAGAGCTGTTTTTTTCTCCTTTTTAATTATCGTTCCTACCTCATCTGACACGGCAAGTCGTGTTTGATAATCCAATGCAGAAAAAGGTTCGTCAAGAAGCAGAATATCCGGTTCAATTGCCAAAGTCCTAATAAGTGCCACCCTTTGTCGCATGCCCCCGGACAATTGATTGGGATAATGTTTTTTGAAGTCTCCCAGGCCATAAGTATCAAGCAAATATTCAACTTTCTTTATGGATTCGACTGTAACCTTTTTTTGAATTTCCAAACCCAGCATTACATTTTGAAAGATGTTCCGCCACTCAAATAAATGATCATTCTGAAGCATATATCCCACCTTTGTTGAAGGTCCCACAACTTCATTTCCGTTTACATATACTTTGCCGCTCGTTGGATATATAAGTCCGGCGATTAATGAAAGAATTGTCGATTTCCCGCATCCGCTTGGGCCAACGATACCAATAAATTCGCCCTCATCTACTGTTAAGGAAACATCGCGGATGGCTTCTGTTTCGCCGTCAAGGCTGTGGTAGCGCATTGTAACATGCTGTAGTTCAACAACTTTTCTTCGTGTCATATCAACATCCTCCTTTGCTACCTCTTATGCAGAACATAAAGCAAGTATATAATCATTATATTCAAAGAAAAAGCAAAGGTTCGCAGGAATTTCCGTATACTCATCTTATTAAGAGGTATAAAAAGGTTCAGAACGTGGAATAAAATGGTTAGAATATAGAATGTGCATCTGTCTCCCAGTATTGTGGTAAAAGGATGATTGAAAAATGAGAACGCGATATGAAATGACCAGAAAACATAAGAGGACATTGGTAAGAAAGAGAATTGCTATGCGTTTTGCATTTCTGCTCTGCATGATCGCAGGCGCGATAGCGGCCATTTATATTGGGTACACTTTCCATTCGTCCACCTTATATAAAGGCATCAGGATTAGTGGGGTAGAAGTAGGAGGACTGAGCCCGGCAGAAGCAATCGATGTATTGCAAAGAAAGAAGCAAAGACAAATGGACAACATGTTTATTGAGTTGAGGAATGAGGATATGAAATGGATAATAAACGGTCGGGACATCGCTGCAAGATTGGATACTGAAGAAAAGGTAAATGAAGCATATCGACTTGGCAGAAGGGGAAATTTTATTACAAGGATTCTGGAAATCCGTAGATTGGGAAGGGAAGGGTTTGAGTTAAATCTTAATGTTGTTTTTGATAAGGCTCTATTAAGAAGTAAGATAGATAACATAGCCAATGAAGTTAATGAGGATATGAAGGATGCTTTCATTGATTTTCCAATTGGCAAAGAATAGAAAATAATCGTTGTTCCTGAAAAAGAAGGCAAGGCATTAGATCAGGAGCTGTTGATGGAGGAAATTAACAAAGGGTTGCAATCTGAAACCCAATTGAGCATCGTATTACCAATGAAGTCGATTCTTCCCAAAGTATCGAAGGAGGAGCTCCAAAAATTAACCCACATGATATCTAAGTTTTCGACCAATCTGGGTAACAGTAACGAAGAGCGCAGGCATAATGTTTTTCTGGCAGCCCAATCAATCAACGGCATCAAAGTAATGCCAGGAGAAGTATTCTCATTTAACAAAGCAACCGGAGAACGGACGATTGAAAGAGGATATCGAAATGCTGCAGTGTTACAAAGGACAAGCGTTTGGAGGATGAACCCGGGGGAGGTGTATGCCAGACATCTGCGACTTTATATCATGCAGTCTTGCTGGCCGGCATGGAAATTGTCGAAAGGGCTCATCACTCGTTTCCTGTTTTTTATGCAGAACCCGGTTTTGATGCAACGGTAAACTATCCAGTAACCGATTTCAAATTTCGGAGCACAATGGATACGCCGATCTTTTTAGTGAGCTATGAAGCGGGAAATGAGCTAGTTGTGGAAGTCTATGGTGCTCCGCTTTCCGGTGGCATTAGATATAAACTGGAAAAAGAGGTGTACGAAGAAATACCTGCACCGGAACCGAAGCTCAGACAGGATTTTAAAAAGGAATTCATAGATCGGATCAAATATAAGGATGAAGAATATGTGTGGGTGGAATCCCGTAAAGGAATTAAGGCACGAACATATCGTGTTACACTGAAAGAGGGAAGGGAAATTGGCGGACATTTGATAGCCGATGATTTTTATCGGCCAATCAAGGGGATTACATATATCGGCGTAGAGGAGAGACCGCTGAGAGATTTATTTGCCCCTAATAATGAGAACAGTACCAATGAAGTGATATCCTTAACCTTGGGTGAATAGAGGCAGTTTGTCTTTTACAGTAACGAGAAAGACCAGGACTTTCCCTGGCCTTTCTTTTATCAATTCTCTTCGATGGCTTTTCGGGCAAAAGCATTATTCACCACATCTTCAAAAGAAGCCCTTTTATTTAGGACACCTGCCATTTCTATGATATCCTGAAGATGTTCGAATGCTTCTTTTTCCATAACGGGAGTAGTCATCCAGGCATCGATATCCCGGTAACGTTTGACTACAGTCGCAAGTAGAGATACGTCAGAATCGGGAAAGGAAGGCTTTAGAGATTTGGCTATTTCTTCAGGTGTATGATTCTGTACCCACTGTTGGCCTTTGTAGATCGCATTTATAAAGCGTTGGACCAAATCTTTATTTTTCTCAATAAAGCTTTTTTTGGCTGCATAAGCAGTATAAGGTACTTCACCACTTGCTTCGCCGACGGATGCTACAATGTAACCACTGTTTTCCTTTTCGAAAGCTGAAGCAACAGGCTCAAATAATGTGACATAATCACCTGTTCCGCCTTTAAATGCACCGGCCATAAGATCAAACTGGATATTTGTTAAAACTTCGACATCCTTACCGGGTATCAAGCCATGTTTCTTCAAAACGTATTCCAGGGTCATTTCAGGAACACCGCCTTTACGGCCACCGATGACGGTTTTACCTCTTAAGTTTTCCCATTTAAAATCTTCCTCCGGTTTTCTGCCTACTAAGAAGGAACCATCTCTCTCTGTTAACTGGCCGATAATGACTGCATGATCTTCTTTACCTTCATTATAAACATATATAGCTGCTTCCGGTCCCATGAATCCGATATCAGCCTGGTTGGAAAGAAGGGCAGTCATCGTTTTGTCGGCACCGCCTCCGTTCACCAATTCGATTTCAATACCTTCCTCCTCGAAAAAGCCTTCATTTATTGCTACATATTGCGGCGCATAAAAGATAGAATGGGTGACTTCGTTGAGGCGTATCTTATCCATCTTTTGCTTTCCACAGTTAGTCAGCGAAAAAATAAAGATAGCTGTGATAAGTACAATCCACAAGATAACCTTGTTAATGGGCATGCCATATACCTCCTTACATGGGATGATACTTTATAATATTCTTAAAAAAGAAATTGGTGTATTGCCGACTCCTTTTTTGTACTATTTCTTCAGCAGTGATTTTCTGTCTTAAATGACCAAACAGAAAAAATAAAATTTTTTTTGATGACAAAACAAAGTGAATGTGGTACAATATATTACTGTATGATGCACTTTTGGTTCAGCAATGTTTTATGCCAATATAGCTCAGTTGGTAGAGCAGCTGTTTCGTAAACAGCAGGTCAGGGGTTCGAGTCCCCTTATTGGCTCCATTTTCGGGGTGTGGCGCAGCTTGGTAGCGCGTCTGGTTCGGGACCAGAAGGTCGCAAGTTCAAATCTTGTCACCCCGACCACATTCTTCAAAGAAATGATGAAAAATGGACGTTTGTGTAAACGTCCATTTTTTATAGTAATTTTTAAATTGCTGCCAGCTTTCGTAAAAAGAAGGATTTTTATATTTTCCATCGAATTATTTATTATTATTGGAAACAAACTATCAAGCTGAGAAGTTGAGGTTATAGGGAATGAATTTGCCAAATGCATTAACTATATTGCGTTTCTTTCTGGTAGTTATTTTTGTATACGTTTTTTTTATGCCGAATTATTTTTTGGCGATTATGGTGTTAATTGCAGCCGGTTTAACGGATTTACTTGATGGATATATAGCCAGAAAATATGATTTAATAACAAATTGGGGTAAATTGATGGATCCTTTGGCTGATAAGGTATTGCTGGTTACGGTCTTAGCTTGTCTCTATTTCCGTAAGATGATCCCCATAGCAGTCATTGTGATTATTTTCCTGAAGGAGATTATTATGGTTTTAGGTGCCGCTTTTTTATATAAGTATAGGAAAACGGTGGTTTCTTCAAATATATACGGAAAAGCAGCTACCGCAATTTTTTATGTTGCCATTATTTTGACCTTTCTAGAGGATTTGGTATCTCCTTTACATAAAATTGTAATGTTTATTGCTGTAGCAATGGCAGTTTATGCTTGTTGTCAGTATGCGATGAACTTCTTCGCGAAAAAGTAATGGTTGATGTGTTAAAGCTCCTTGAATGGTTGGTGAAGATGCGGAGGGACTAAGAGTGGAAATTCAAGATGGTAAATTGATCTCCAGATACAAAGATAAACTCCTTAAGAATGAGAATATTATTGCAATAATATATGCGACAGATGATTCGGCAGAAAGTTTACCAAATACAAAAAAATGTCTTCGTCTTTTATCTGTGGAAGATACTTTTTGCAGTAAAAAAGAGAAACTCCGTTATCAGGAAGGAGAAACTACGGTTTATTTGCAGACTTTAGATTGCCGTACTTTTAGTGAGTCTATTCAGTTCGATATAAATGATGAATATCAATTTATTTATAAGAATATCCAAATCTTGTATGAAAAAGAGAACTGTTTTTATCCCATTTCGAAATACATCGAGAGCAATAGGGACTTTTATTTCAACAGCAGAATGATGCTGGAATTCTCTTTATTACTCCACAAATATTACAAAAGCAGAGAATTGTATCGAAATGAAAAATATCTAGATTCATATAATCAGCTTCTGGATGGTATGGTTCATTGGGCGAAGATTATTGTCTATGAGACCCATGAACATCCCCGGAGAGATTTGTGGGACCAGGTCCGTGAGTATGATCTGGGCGTGTATAAATTATATGAGGAATTGACATTTTCTGAAGAACCGTTGCTACAGCGGATAGAATTAATGCAATTGGTGTACTGTAATAAAGTGCTTTCAAAAACTTCTTTCTATGGACAGCCTCTTATTGAATATATTAGGAGAAGAAGTAAGCCTGTTTCTTATAGAGAGATTATGAACGAGTCGCCCTTTTCTGCCTGTTCGTTCTATGTGGATATACTTCTGAATGAAATGATTCAACGAAACATCGTTATGATACATAAAAAGAAGATAAGGACGGAAGGCAGTAAAGACAATACAAAGGAGATAGCGTTTTTTGTAAAATAGAAAAGGATTTCATTGACAAGAGTATGATTATGGTTATAATTATGTTATAAACCAATAGAATATTCAATCTACGTTGAAGGAGAGGAGTATATTCACAAGACCATCAGAGAGGAAGCCCCCAGGCTGAAAGGCTTCTGGGTATCTTGGAATAGAAGGTCGCTCTGGAGTTCTCCTATACTTTTGCTATAGGAGCGGTAATACCGTTATTCGAATTGAGAGTATGATTGCATAGTTATTTTGTAATCATAAAATAAGGTGGTACCGCGAAGCCGTTTTCGTCCTTACACAGCGATGAAGATGGCTTTTGTTATTATAGAGATAAATAAAAGGGAACATTATATTAGGAAATATTGGATACGGAGGGTATAGACTAGAATGGGAAAAAATATTGCGAAAACATATGATCCAAGCAAAGTAGAAGAGCGTCTGTATAAGGAATGGGAGAAAAGGGGCTATTTCAAAGCAAATATTGACCCGGATAAGGAACCTTTCACAATTGTTATCCCCCCACCTAACATTACAGGGCAGTTGCATATGGGCCACGCCCTTGATAATACATTGCAGGATATATTGATCAGATGGAAAAGGATGCAGGGCTATGTCACCTTATGGCTGCCTGGGACAGATCACGCAAGTATTGCAACCGAAGTGAAGATCGTGGAGCAATTGCATCAGGAAGGTATTACAAAATACGAACTGGGAAGGGAAGCATTTCTTAAACGAGCATGGGAATGGAAACGCAAATACGGTGGCCGCATTGTTGATCAACTGAAAAAGCTCGGTTCCTCCTGTGATTGGTCCCGCGAGCGTTTTACCATGGATGAGGGTTGTAATAGGGCTGTTACGGAGGTTTTTGTACATCTTTACGAGAAAGGATTGATTTATCGGGGAGACAGAACCATCAATTGGTGCCCTGACTGCAAAACTGCTTTATCCGATGCAGAAATCGAATATGAAGAGAAACAGGGAAATCTGTGGCATATTCGTTATCCTGTAAAAGACAGCGATGAATTCTTAGTGGTTGCAACAACCAGACCTGAGACGATGCTGGGAGATACTGCTGTAGCCGTCCACCCCGAGGACCAAAGATATCAACACCTGATCGGGAAACATGTTATTTTACCACTGATGAACAGAGAAATCCCGGTAGTAGCCGATACTTACGTAGATAAGGAATTTGGGACAGGTGTAGTGAAAATTACCCCTGCCCATGATCCAAACGATTTCGAGGTAGGCGTACGCCATAATCTGCCGTTTGTTCGTGTTATGAATGATGATGGCACCATGAACGAAAATGCGGGTATTTATGAAGGTATGGACCGCTATGAAGCAAGAAAAAAAATCATTGATGATTTAACGGCTATGGATCTAATTGATAAAATTCAAAGCCATCTCCATAATGTGGGACAGTGCTATCGATGTTCAACTACCGTGGAACCCATCATCTCAAAGCAATGGTTTGTTCGCATGAAACCCCTGGCCCAGCCAGCGATTGAAGTCGTTAAAAATGGAACTGTAAAATTCGTACCGGAACGCTTTAGCAAGATCTATTTTAACTGGATGGAGAACATTCGCGACTGGTGTATATCCAGACAGCTATGGTGGGGCCATCGTATTCCGGCTTACTACTGCGATGAGTGTGGTGAAACGATTGTTGCAAGGGAGAGGCCGTCTTGCTGTGTCAAATGTGGATGCAGTCATTTGAGGCAAGATGAAGATGTGCTCGATACATGGTTCAGTTCAGCCCTCTGGCCTTTCTCGACCTTAGGTTGGCCTGATGATACGGAGGATTTGGCGTACTTTTATCCCACAGACGTTCTGGTTACGGGCTATGATATTATCTTTTTCTGGGTAGCCCGCATGATATTTTCAGGATTGGAACAGATGGGAAAAGAGCCTTTCAAGTATGTTTTTATACACGGCATTGTAAGGGACGCTGAAGGTCGTAAAATGAGCAAATCCCTTGGCAATGGCATTGATCCCTTAGAAGTGATCGAGAAGTACGGTGCGGATGCTTTACGGTTTAGTCTGGCAACGGGAAATTCACCCGGAAATGATATGCGCTTTTATTGGGAAAAGGTAGAGTCCAGCAGGAACTTTGCAAACAAGATATGGAATGCTTCCCGCTTTATTTTAATGAATTTAGATGGATATGAAGGTCAGGATCTTCTGGATCTTCATATAGAGGATTTGGATATATCGGACAAATGGATCCTGGCAAAGTACAATCGATTAATCACAGAAGTTACAGAAAACCTGGAGAAGTTTGAGTTGGGAATAGCAGCCCAAAAGCTATATGATTTCATTTGGAGTGAATTTTGTGATTGGTATATTGAGATGACCAAACCCAGACTATACAGCGATGATGAGCGTGGAAGGCGGACCGTTCTGTCGGTATTGATTCATGTGCTGTCCAACACACTGAAACTGCTCCACCCATTTATGCCGTTTATCACTGAAGAGATTTGGCAGCACCTGCCACAAGAAGGCAGCATTATGATTTCTAGTTGGCCTGTAGAAGATTCGAGTTTTGTTTTCTCTTATGAGGAAACAGCAATGGAAGCTGTCATGGAAGTAATACGGGGTATACGCAACCTGCGTTCGGAAATGAATGTACCACCGTCAAAACGGTCAAAAGTTAAATTGGTGGTTGAACCGGAAAATCAAGACAACTTCAAGGCTGCATCCATCTATATTGAAAAACTGGCATACGCCGTGCATGTGGAGATTACATCCAAACACGATCATATTCCAAGCGATGCGTTATCGATCGTATGCTCTCAAGCTGAAGTATTTATCCCCATAGGGGATCTAATTGACATTGAAAAGGAGCTTGATCGGTTAAATAAAGAATTAAAGAATTTGGAAGGAGAAATCGCTCGGGCATCGGGCAAGCTGAATAATCCTGGATTCATGGCAAAGGCTCCTTCTCATATTATTGAGGAAGAACGGCAGAAGCTGGCTAAATATCAGGACATGGCTTCAAAAGTAAAAGAAAGAATTGAAAGTTTGCATAGCTTGGCCAACAAGAATTAAGATTAGGGATAGGTACGGTGAGATATGATGAATTACGAAGAGTCTATAGAATATATTCATAGTACTTCAAAGTTTGGATCGAAACTGGGTTTACGGAACATAACCGTCCTTTTGGATTTGCTGGGGAATCCCCAGGAATCCTTTTTATCTGTGCATGTTGGAGGGACTAACGGGAAAGGATCCACCTGCGCCTATGTAGAATCTGTTTTAAGACATGCCGGATTTAAGGTTGGTATGTTCATTTCACCTTATCTTGAAAAGTTTACCGAGAGAATTCAGGTAAATGGTCAGCAAATCCCCGAGGATCATCTTTCCCGGATCACAACCCGTGTCAGAAGTATGGTAGAAAAGATGGTTTCAATGGGCCATGCTCACCCCACGGAATTCGAAATTGTGACTGCCATTGGATTTTGCTATTTTAAGGAGCAAAAGGTCGACATAGCTGTGGTTGAAGTCGGTTTGGGCGGACGACTGGATTCTACGAACGTCATTCAGTCTTTGGTTTCTGTGATTACTTCCATCAGTTATGATCACATGCATGTATTAGGAAACAGCTTGGAACAGATTGCCTATGAAAAGGCCGGGATTATCAAGGAAGGGGGTACGGTGGTACTCTATCCTCAGGAAGCGGAAGCAGAGCAGGTGATTAAAAGAGTATGCCATGAGAGAAAAGCCCGATTATATGATGTATCCCAAGCAAGAATAGAAGTTGCTAAAAGTGAAATAGGGAAGCAGATTTTTTCTTTTTCCTATGGTGATTATCAGTTCAATGATATTATGATTGGAATGATTGGCAGACATCAGATCATGAATGCGGCCGCTGCTTTGATGGCGATCATCGCTTTAAAGGAAAAGGGATATTCTATCCCAAATGATGCTGTTTTTAAAGGTTTTACGAATTCCAGGTGGCCGGGTCGTTTCGAAATGATGACTCATGATCCAATGATCATCCTTGATGGTGCCCATAATGGACAGGGTGCCAGGATCCTTTGCCAGACTGTTGAAGAGTATCTGGAAAACAAAAGGATCATTCTGGTTACAGGAATGCTACAGGATAAGGAAGTAAGCAAAATGGTTAAGCATTTTGCCGGGATGGCTACAAAAGTCATTGTTACGACTCCCGATGGCCCAAGAGCAATGGACCCCCATCATTTAGCAGATGAATTTAAGCGATATGATTTATCCGTTGATGTAGAGCCTGACTCTTCCAAAGCTATCCGGCATGCATTAGCCCTGTATTCGCCGGAAACTGCCATTGTCGTAGCGGGTTCATTATACTTGGTTGGAAATGTCAGGACAATTTTAAAGAATTTAATGAACCTGTGTTAATTTCCCATGCATTCACATAGATATAGATATAGATAGATGGATTGCTGTCAAGCATGGAAAAGGGTGTGGTTCAATGGAGTGGGGGAAGAAGGCGAAAACCGGAAAGGTTTTTTCTGAGGAAGAGTTTTTGCATCTAATTCATACTGCCCTGGATAACTGGAAGACAGCTGAGAAGCAAATTGAGAGATATAGAAGCAATCCTTCCCTTTGTATGAAATACAAAATACGTGCAATGGGATTGAAGGAGATCTATTTAGAACTTTATAGAGAGGCACGTAAAAGAGAACTGCATATGAAACCGAGACAATTGCTAAAGCGAATACTATATCCATTATTATAGATATAGAGAATTATAGAGAAAGAAGCAGCCTGCTTCTTTTTTTCTTCAATGAATTGGTAGAAATGCGCTAGTTTTTTTCTATTAGTGTATTCATAAGACCTTTATATATTTCTGTAGCCTTGTTTTTCCAGTTATTGCAGATTTGCTTAGCTTGGCTGCTGGACACAACATTCAAGGTGAGGTCAATCAAGATAAAGTCCCCTTCCACAACCTTGCAGTTGACGGCATATTCCTTGTCTCTAACCTTCTTGTAGCTAGAGATAAACTGGGTTTCCTTTCTCAAGTTTGAGCGGTTGTCAAGGGCATATTGCTCCACGGATTCACGAAGGGAAGCAGGTATCCGTTTAAAAAAATACTCCAGTGTTCGCCGTCCCCTGTCCGTAATGCAATAAAAATGCTTCTGCTTGTTTTTTATGTAATCAATGAGCCCTGCTTGGGTAAGTTCGCTTAAATATTGCTGCAGGTCAAAATAATTCATCCAGTTTTTCTCCATGATGCATTGGGTGATTTGAGCATTCGTTAACGGAAAGTCAATTTTGTAAAGAAGGTAAAGCAGAAGAAGCTTGTTTTCGGCCAAATCAGTTGATCCGCGTATCATCATACACCTCCCAGTTAAACATTACCATTATAGCATAAAAAACAGATATTAAAAAGCGGTTCACGCACATAAGGCATTTATAACCGGGCTAATCAATGAGCATAACAAAACGTGGTTTAAAAACCACGTTTTGTTATGCTCATTGATTACGATTTATTGGCTAAGGCGTTTGGAGCCATTTCGACCAGACGCTTTGTCATCGTTCCGCCTACTCTCCCACAGTCTCTGGCGGTAAGATTTCCCCAGTAGTCCTCTGAACCCTGATATACAGGAAGATTCAGTTCAGCTGCGATTTCATATTTCATATTATCGAGGGCCTGGTGTGCCCCCTTCACTAATTGTCTGTTTTTTCCTGTGTTTGCGCTTCCGGCTGCCATTTTATCTTCCTCCTTTTATATAGTCAAAAGCTTGTTGCTGCTTTTGTAATATTAAATTAACCCGAGGAAGATAAAAATATGTTAGAACTTTTTGCTCATGTGTATATTTTCATGAAAACAGCATATAATTATTCTTTTTGGGAAAATCCTGCTACGAGTTATACAAGAAAATCTCTAATATCTTCTAAAAAGTCAGCACAATCATCCGAGTATACTTCAAGGGTGGTTGGCTTTGCTCAGGTCCAAACTAAAAATACCGAGGATAGACTTAGCGTCTACAACGTGCCTCCCTGATCGCAAATCAATATCATAGGGATATTTGCTGACAATTTGCACAAAGCGCTTTACGTTTTCAGCCAAATGAAGCTTAATTTGAACGGACTTCATAGCTTTACTCCCTCCATCCGTTTTCTTTGAGTATATCCCATTCTTACCTAAGTGACAATAACACGCCAAATAAATCAACCACTAATCCTAGTTTCATTTGCAGTCAATTTTATTATAAGCCTTTTATATGAAAAAATGAAATCCTCCTTCGGATGGTTATAAATACCTCTGGAAATGTTCATAATAAATGTTGTGTGCTAAGGAGGGATCAATTTGAGAATAGGCTTTCCCAAGGGCATTGCTCATGTATCAGTATTACCCGATGTGGCGAACTTTTCTAGAAGAGCTTGGATGTTCAGGTCGTCATGAGCCCCTTTACAAACAAGACCTTGTTGGATGAAGGGTACGAAAACGGCAGTAGATGATTCGTGTCTGCCCGTTAAAGTGTTCCACGGCCATGTGAAATACTTAATTGATAAAACGGACATGATTTTCACACCAAGACTTATGAGCATAGCAAAGGGTGAATTCATTTGCCCTAAATTTTGCGGGTTGCCTGAAATGGTAAGAAACAGCATGAAGACTCCCTTTCCAGATGGCAGTTTTGGATGTCAACCTCCACCGAAACGACAAGCTCCTTGTACGACAATTATGCGCAATTCGGGGCCATTTTTTCGAAGGACAGAAGAAAAATAAAGAAGGCCTTTTCTTACTGCAATGCATGTACAGGCACAGTATGAGCAAAGGATGTTAACAGGGGAGAGACCTTTTAGCGTGGAAAAAAAGAATGCACTAAGAAGGGGCCCAAAGGAAAGGCGACGGCCACCATCGGGCTCTTGGGCCACCCATACGTTCATATATGATGACTTTTTAAACATGCATATTGTGGATAAGCTAATATCCCAGGGAGTCGCAGTTTTGACACCTGAAATGGTTCCCACGGAGAAAATTGAAGAAGAAAGTGCTGTATTCCCGAAGAAAATGTTCTGGACTCTGGGAAAACATGTATATGGGAGTGGCAAATACATGCTGGAAAACCCATGATTTGGATGGAATCATCTATCTATCATCCTTTGGCTTGTGGTATCGATTCTATAATGGTTGCTTTGGTGGAACGTTATGTTCGTAAGGAAGAGAATACCCTTCACCATGATTAGTCTTGATGAGCATACCGGTGAAGCAGGGATAAACACTCGGCTTGAAGCATTTCTGGATATGATATTTTGGAGGAATCAGCATGAAGGTCACTTTTCCCCATATGGGCGATGCGTATATTCCCATTAAATGCTTGTTCGATGAATTGGGCATTGAGGTGATAGTACCACCTTTTTGCAGTCAAAAAGACCCTAGAAATTGGGACAAAACTTTCACCGGATCAGATCTGTCTTCCGATGAAGATCAACTTAGGCAATTACTTAGAGGGTTTGGAGCGGGGTGCAGATACTGTTCTGATCACAGGGAGCTGTGGACCATGCCGGTTCGGTTATTATGGCATTGTTCAAAAGGAGATCCTGGAAGAGAAAGGAATTCCCCTTGAAGTAATTGTTTTGGATCCACCCCAGGGTGAATTAAAGGCCTTTTTCACTAGAATTAAAAAGGCTGCCGGGAATCGGTCCTGGACTTTAATAGCAAGGTCAATGCGAAGAAGTATCGATCTAGCAAAGAAGGCTGATGAGTTGGAGCGGGCTGTTTTCTTTAGCCGTCCAAGGGAGGTTCATTACGGGGATACGGACAAGGTATATAGTCACTATCAGCAAGATATATTAAGAGCTAAGGGCTGGCTGGAAATGAAGGAGGTACTGAACCATTATCGTGATGAATTAAGGAGGATTCCGCTTGATGCAGGTCGGGACCCTTTGAGGATCGGGATTATAGGCGAGATCTATACGATTATTGAGCCCTTTGTAAACCTAAATACCGAACAAAAATTGGGAAGTATGGGGGTTCATGTGGATCGATCGATCATGGTAAGCACTTGGATTTTTGAAAATCTTATTTATCGGGCTTTGGGTCAAACGACTGAGAAGGATATACGGGATGCTGCGTCTCCATATTTGGACAGATGCATAGGAGGACATGCTTGGGAGTGCATAGGAAATGCAGTGCGCTACTCACAGAAAGGGTATGACGGAGCAATTCAGATTCTGCCGTTTGGATGCATGCCGGAGATTGTAGCGGAAAGCATCCTTCCTACTGTAGCGAGGGATCATAATTTTCCAGTTATGACTCTGGTAGTGGATGAAATGACAGGGGAGGCCGGGTATTGCACACGGCTGGAAGCTTTTGTTGATTTGCTGGAACAGCGTAGAAGGAGGAAAATGCTAGATGACAAGCTATTACCTGGGTATTGATGTTGGTTCGGTCAGCACCAATATTGCTTTACTGGATGATAAGGGAAAAGTCAGGGAGAAGATATATCTGCGCACGCAAGGAAAGCCCATTCATGCGATCAGGGAAGGATTAACGTGGCTGAAGGGTATGATGCCGAATAGCATAGAGATCAAGGGCCTTGGGACTACGGGCAGTGGCAGACAACTTGCTGCAGCTGTATTAGGGGCGGATATAGTGAAAAACGAGATTACTGCCCAAGGCGTAGCAGCCATGGCCCAAATCGATGACGTACGAACGGTTATTGAAATTGGAGGTCAGGATTCCAAGATTATCATTATGCGAGACGGTGTCATTGTTGATTTTGCTATGAATACTGTATGTGCAGCCGGGACAGGTTCCTTTCTGGATCGGCAGGCAGCACGTTTAGGGATTGACATTGAGGAGTTTGGCCTATATGCTTTACAGTCAGATAATCCGGTACGAATTGCCGGTAGATGTGCTGTTTTTGCGGAATCAGATATGATCCATAAACAGCAGATGGGCTGTAATCAAAATGATATTATCTATGGATTATGTGAAGCTTTAGTACGGAATTTCCTGACCAATGTAGCAAAAGGGAAAGTGATAGAGGATAACATCGTTTTTCAAGGCGGTGTAGCAGCAAATGTCGGTATACTTCGGTCTTTTGAAAATGCCCTTAACAAGAAAATCCACGTCCCCGAAAATTATGATGTCATGGGGGCCATTGGTGCAGCTTTACTGGCCAGGGATTATATAGGAGATAAAAAAATAACAAGATTTTACGGCTTTGACAATATAAATAAGAAGTTTGAAACTATGGGTATTGAATGCAATGGATGTCCAAATCTGTGCGAAATAATTGAGATCAGGATGGATGCAAAGGTGATAGCACGATGGGGAGATCGATGCGGGAAATGGAATACACCTGCTTTTCAAAATGAGGACATGACACAAACCATCGTTGTGTGATAAAAAGGGACGAATGAGAGCAAATAATCTTATCGAAATTAGACAAAGGACATTTTATACGCTTTGGAATTGGTAAAGGAGGATGAAGATGGAAAGTGTTTGTCCAATTTGCAACGGTCTGTTTCTTCCAAAGGAACACTGCCCTTATTGCAATGCTGAAATGGATGAAATCGGTAAGATGGAGGATTACTTTGGGCCCTATAGTCCATACATGGAGGAAGATGATCTATTGCAAGCGAATCATGGGATGGCGATCGGAGATCAGGAATGTGTTCATCTTTTTCGCTGTATTCAATGCAACAGGATAAAGCATAAACCATTTATACCTAAAGTAATATAAAGCTTTTCCATGATGGACTTGGAATCAATATGAATTGATATGGAATCATTTTTTTACTGGAGCACTTTGAAGACAAAAGCAGATAGAGAAAGATAATGAACTGATTTGGATTAAAATAAGTATTGAATTTAGCTTTTTTTTAGGTATAATATAATTACAAACGTTGTTGTGGGGTTATAGCTCAGCTGGTTAGAGTACTTGCTTGACATGCAAGGGGTCAATGGTTCGAGTCCATTTAACCCCACCAAACATATTCCTGAGATGTTCGTCACACTTTCGTTTAAACCCACAGAATGTAATCGGGAGTTCGGGTCATTACACTGGATGTCACGCCTCTTTTATGGAGGAAGACAAAAGGTGTAAGCAGAACACCCACCTGCTGAGAGGCGGGTCTTTATTCTGAAGGTGAACGGCATCACGGGAAATAAGCCCCTCAAGCTTTGCTTGGGGGCTTATTATGAAAAACTTACAATTCTAATATGGGTAAGTTGTATAATTAATTGCCCACATTTATCAAAAAAGTAAAGACTCATGGCACGATCTCTGATATGTTTAAGGTGACTAAACCAAACATAAGGAGGTCATGCACACGAGTCAACCCCATTGTACCACAACATCCCGAGGTTTTAAACACATAACTGAAAGGCAGCGCTATCAAATTGAAATTCTTCTCCAGGAAGGGAAAAAACCAAATGAGATAGCTATAGCATTAGGCAAGCACAAACGGACTATAGAGAGGGAAATAGCCCGTAGGACGGTAAAAATGCTAACAACGGAGCTCACCTACGTTGAAAAATATTGTGCAGATGCAGCTCAACGTGACTACCTTGAGAAAGCAGCAAATAAAGGTCCATGCCTGAAGATTGGCTATGATCATGAGCTGGCCGATCACATAGAAAGAAAGATGATTCAGGAAAAGTATTCACCCGATGCAGTCATAGGAGAAATTAAAGCCAAGAAGCTGAAATTTAAAACAAGTATCTGTATTAAGACCCTTTACAACTATATCGACAAGGAAGTCTTTGCAAACATCAGCAATAAGGATCTGCCAGTCAAAAAGCAGCCTAAAAAACGCCGGAAACGAGTAAAAATTGCGTATAAAAACCTTAAAGGAACCAGTATTGAGGAAAGACCGGCCGTAGTAGATTCACGTGAAGAGTACGGTCACTGGGAGATGGATTGCCTTCTTGGCAGCAAGAATACAGGCAAAGGCGTCTTGTTGGTACTTACAGAGCGTAAGAAACATCAACAAATCATCCGTAAGATGAAAGATAAGACACAAAAGTCTGTCAAGCAGGCTCTGGACCGATTGGAAAGAGAATATGGAGCACAATTTTTAACGACGTTCAAAACTATTACTGTAGATAATGGAAGTGAATTTTTAAACAGCAATGAACTAGAAGCCTCTGTGCGGAAGAAAGGTCAACAACGCACTAAGATCTATTATGCACACCCTTATAATGCCTGGGAACGAGGCTCCAATGAAAATGCCAACAAATTAATTAGGCGCTTCATTCCTAAAGGCACGGACATAAGCAAGTTAAAGAATTCGGACATCCAAAGAATTGAAAACTGGATGAACAATTATCCAAGAAGGATTCTCGGCTATAAATCAGCAAACGATGTAGCAGGGTAAAACATACGAACTTTGGGGCTTTGCCCCAAACCCCATCCTCGCCGGAAGGCAGGTGGCTGCTATTAGCAGGCCACCAAACAAGAGGATTTGGGGTTTGTGCAGGAATCAAGGGTCAAAATAAACTCACTTCGTTCGCCCTTGATTCCTAGCGATAGTTTCCATTCCGACATAGCGTAACATATCAGACATATGCCATAAAATGTAAGGCAATTAAAGTTGCAATCTGCAACAATTCTAATATGAGAAAAACATGTTGACAATAGGGATGAACTTGTAGTATAATAATTTTTGTCATTTAAAAATAAGAAATTATGCGGAATGGTGTAACGGTAGCACATACGACTCTGACTCGTATTGTCTAGGTTCAAATCCTAGTTCCGCAGCCACTTGCCCCCATGGTCTAGAGGCCTAGGACGCCGCCCTCTCACGGCGGTAACAGGGGTTCGAATCCCCTTGGGGGTGCCATTGATATCCATAGTACTGATGTCTGGTATTATGGGTATTTTTTTACGTAAAAATAAGGACAGAATTGATATAAAATATCTTCGTTCTATTCGATGAGAAGAGAGTTTTGTATTGGGAAAACGTTCTTGACATACAGTTTAGCGTCTTGTATAACGATTCTCAAATTTGCATATTTGATAAAAACGATGACAGGGACCAGTAAACTGTGGACTATTTCAGAGAGCTGTCGGGTGGTGTGAGACAGTATAGGACAAGGTTGAAACTCACTCTTAAGTTTCCAACCGAACTTTCAGTAGGCTTGGACGGAGAATTCCACCGTAATCAGGAAAAAGACATGTTTGTGTCTTATGAGGGAAAATGGATGGTGTACACCGTTCATTTTAATGAGAGTGGTACCGCGGAAGGAAGCCTTTCGTCTCTTTAGTTGAGACGAAAGGCATTTTTATTATGCTGGGAGTGATAGATCATGTCAAGTTTGATGCGTATTACAATAGGAGATTTATTGGACAAACGGGCTGCTGATCGACCGGATCATGAAGCTGTGGTATACCCTCACAGAAATCTGCGTTGGACATATGCTCAGTTTCAAAAACTATGCAATCAAGTTGCCTTAGGGTTAATGGCTCTCGGTATTCAAAAAGGTGATCATGTAGCGATTTGGGCAACAAATTATCCCGAATGGTTAATTACCCAGTTCGCTACAGCGAAGATTGGAGCAGTAATGGTCACCGTCAACACGAATTACAAGGAGTTTGAGTTGGAATATTTGCTGCGCCAATCCGATGCAACTACGTTAATCTTGATAGATGGCTTTAAGGATTCTAACTATATTGAGCATATTTATACCCTTTGTCCGGAGCTTAAAAGTGCAGAGCCGGGCAACTTGAAATCTTCTAAGTTTCCCTATTTAAAAAATATTATCTATATTGGTGACAAAGAAAATCCGGGAATGTATAATTGGAATGAGTTATATCGATTAGGAAGCAAAATTCCTGTCGCTGAGCTGGAGAAAAGACGGAAAAGCTTGAATGTCCATGATGTGATTAATATGCAATATACATCAGGAACCACAGGTTTTCCAAAAGGGGTGATGTTGACCCATTACAATATCACAAACAACGGTAATGCGATTGCTGATTCGATGAAGTTGACCTACAGGGATCGCCTATGTATCCCGGTGCCCTTCTTTCATTGCTTTGGATGTGTACTTGGTATTATGGCGTGCATTTCAAAGGGTGCTACAATTGTATCCCTTGATTATTTTCATCCTGTAAGGGTTATGGAAGCCATCGAAAGGGAGAAATGTACGGGGATACACGGAGTACCTACCATATTTATCTCCATGCTCGAACACCCTGATTTCAATAGCTTCGATTTTTCCAGCCTTCGTACAGGAATCATGGCAGGATCTCCCTGTCCCGTAAAAGTAATGGAAAGGGTCGTCAATGATATGGGAGCCAAAGAAATAACCATTGCTTATGGACAGACGGAATCATCACCCGTTATTACTCAGACCAGGACAAATGATCCGATAGACCTGCGGGTATCAACGGTAGGCAAGGCATTGCCGAATGTAGAGGTCAAAATTATAGATGTGGAAAGCGGAAGGGACGCAGATGTCTTACAACAGGGCGAAATCGTTACGAGGGGTTACCATGTGATGAAAGGTTATTATAAGATGCCGGAGGCCACAACTCAGGTAACTGATAAAGATGGATGGCTTCATACAGGTGATCTCGGTGTAATGGATGAGAGTGGCTACCTTCGCATTACCGGACGTTTGAGGGATATGATCATCAGAGGTGGAGAAAATATTTATCCCAGAGAGATTGAAGAATTTTTGTATACCCATCAAGCTGTAAAGGATGTGCAGGTAGTAGGCGTTCCCGATAAGAAATATGGAGAAGAAGTGATGGCCTTCATTATTTTAAAGGAGGAAGAGGTTTGTTCAGAGAATGAAATCATTGAGTTCGTAAAGAATGGCTTATCCCGTTATAAAGCACCGCGATATGTACATTTTTTAGACAATTATCCTATGACCGCAAGCGGAAAAATACAGAAATATAAGTTGCGGGAGATGGCAATTGAACTGCTGCAATTGGAGGATGAAGCGTCTATCGAAACTGCTTAATCAGGAAAAGGTTAAGCTGAATAATTTTATTTGAAAGGATCATAACAATGCTGAGTACATTGTTAGAACTCTTGGAAGAAAATCCGATCATTGCTGCTATAAGGGAAAAAGAAGATTTAGATGTTGCGATTGATTCCCCTGTCAATACAGTATTTATATTGGGTGGGGATATTCTGGAACTGGAAAATGACATACCTCGTATCTTACAAAGTGGGAAATACGTTTTTGTCCATATAGACCTGGTGGAAGGGATAGGAAAGGATGCCGCAGGCGTAAAATATCTTTCTCAAAGGATAAAGCCTAGTGGGCTGATCTCAACCCGCCATCATTTACTGAAGCATGGAAGCGATGAAGGCTTAATTACCATACAGCGTATGTTTCTGGTAGATTCCTCTTCATTTCAGAGCGGCATACGCCTTTTACAGACCTCACAGCCGGATCTGGTAGAGGTGATGCCCGGTTTAGTACCCAAAGCCATAACGAGCCTCCAGCGACAGGTGAGGCAGCCTGTTATTGCTGGCGGCATGATTACCAGTAAGGAGGACATCATTCATGCCTTGCAGGCAGGAGCACTGGCTGTTTCAACGAGTAATAAAAACTTATGGTTCATATAACGTTGGCATCAAGGCAAATATATGCTTTAATATTAGTAATTGAATATATTTGGCAGAGAAAAGAGAGCCATACGAAGAAAATGTAAAAACATTTATCTTTGTATGGCCTTTTTTGTTTGTTTTTGGAACCATCTCGAAAGCACAATGGAATTTATAACAAACATAAATACTGATAAGAAATGGAGGTATAGTGGTGTATGATGTGATTGTTATTGGAGGCGGAGTAACCAGATGCTCTATTGCCAGGGAGTTGTCAAAATATAAATTGTCCATTTGCCTGGTGGAGAAGCATGAGGATGTGGCTGCTGTCACTTCCCGGGCAAATAGCGCTATCGTCCATGCTGGGTATGATTGTAAGCCGGGGACTCTCATGGCTTTATTGAATGTTGAAGGTAATCGGCTTTATGGTCAAATGTGTGAAGAACTCGATGTACCTTTTCAGAGAATCGGTTCTATGGTTGTTGCATTTGACGATGGGGATATGGAAAAAATTCATCATTTATACAAGCAAGGCAACAAGAATGGCGTCCCTGGATTAGAAATTCTAAAAGGAGATGATATAAGAAAACGGGAGCCAAACCTGAACACTGAAATTATTGGAGCTTTATGGGCACCCACCGGAGGAATTACCTGTCCCTATGAACTAACATTGGCCCTTGCTGAAAATGTTGTTTTAAACGGAGTGAAACTTCTCTTAAATTGGGAAGTAACGAGCATTAAGCAGGATTCACGGGGGATTTTTACAGTCTATAATAATAGCCGGTATATAGAAGGCAAGTATATTGTAAATGCAGCTGGTTTGCATGCTGATTCGATTAATGAAAGGCTACAGGGAGAGCCTTTTGCCATTAAGCCCCTGAAAGGGGAGTATCTCCTTCTTGATCGCAGTGAAGGAAAAACAGTACAAACTGTAGTATTCCAGACACCTAGTCCAATGTGGAAAGGAGTTTTAGTGACCCCAACCGTTGATGGAAATTTGTTGTTAGGCCCCACAGCAGAGGATCTCAAGGATAAAGAAAACACATCCACTACAGCGGGTGGGTTAAATGAAGTGATTCGTTTAGCACAAAGAAGCGTAAAAGGCTTAAAGTTAAGAAAAGTTATTACTTCCTTTGCAGGATTACGCGCTGTAGCGGATAAGGGTGATTTTATCATTGAAGCTTCCAAAAAAGTGAAAGGACTTATTCATGTAGCCGGTATATGCTCTCCTGGATTATCCTGTGCTCCTGCTTTTGGACCATATGTAGCACGTATTATGAAAGAAGAAGGCTTGGAAATGTTAATGAAACAGGAATATTATCCTTACCGAAAGGCGATTCGGTCATTCCGTGACATGGACTGGACGGAGAGAGAAGAGGCCATAAAACAGAATCCCATGTATGGGAGAGTCATTTGTCGATGTGAAACCGTAACAGAAGCTGAAATAGTTGGGGCACTGCATCGTCCTGTTCCTGCAAACAGTTTGGATGGAGTCAAGCGACGAACAAGGGCTGGAATGGGAAGATGTCAGGGCGGTTTTTGCTCGCCCAAGGTAATGGAGTTGATCAAACGGGAAAAGCGGGTGGAATTTAATCAGATCGCCAAGTTTGGAGGGAATTCCTGGATTGTAGCAGATATGCTGAAAGAGGATAAGCGCATCAAGGAGGTAGAACCGTGACACGATATGTGGATGTGGTGGTTGTAGGAGGAGGTCCGGCTGGACTCGCAGCGGCTTTGGAATGTCATAAGAATGGAATTCATCATATTATGCTTTTGGAAAGGGACCAGGAGTTGGGCGGTATATTGCAACAATGCATTCATAATGGATTTGGATTACACTTTTTTGGAGAAGAGCTGACGGGTCCTGAATATGCGGATCGATTTATTACAGAACTTGAAAAAACCAATGTTGAGATCAAATTGGATACAATGGTTTTGGAAATAAGTCAAGACAAAAAGGTTTATGCTGTAAATGCTACGGATGGTTTGTTTGAAATACATGCCAAGGCTATTATACTGGCCATGGGATGTAGAGAACGTACCCGAGGTGCCTTGAACATTCCCGGAACAAGACCTGCCGGTATTTTTACGGCTGGTACAGCACAGCGATTGGTAAATATGGAGGGGTATTTGCCAGGGAAAAGGGTTATCATTTTGGGGTCAGGAGATATTGGCTTAATCATGGCTAGACGAATGGTATGGGAAGGGGCTAGCGTAGAAATGGTTTGTGAGATCATGCCTTATTCCAGCGGACTGACCCGAAACATCGTGCAATGCCTAAACGATTATGACATACCGCTTCGATTCAACTATACAGTAACCCGTGTTCATGGAAGGGAGCGAATCCAAGGAGTTACAATAGATAAGGTGGATGAAAATCGATCCCCTATACCGGGTACAGAAGAATACGTGCCTTGTGATACCTTGCTATTATCAGTTGGCTTGATTCCAGAGAATGAGCTGACATTGGGTGCAGGGATTGAGCTGGACGGTAAAACCGGTGGAGCCATTGTAGACGAAAACCGAGAGACGAGTATTAGAGGAATTTTCTCTTGTGGGAATGTTCTTCATGTACATGACCTTGTTGATAATGTCAGTCATGAAGAAATGATTGCCGGAAGGAGTGCTGCCCGGTATATTCATAGTGGTATCGACAAACCTGAAGACAATATTCCTATCGAAGTAGGGGAGGGAGTTCGATATGTAATCCCCCAACGTTTGACGCTAGAAAATATCGACAGCCCGGTAACCCTTTATTTCCGCGTGGATAGGATTTATCCATCTCCCGAGCTGAAGGTATATGGAGAAAACCAGATACTTGTTAAAAAAAAGAAAAGGATTATGAAGCCCGGCGAAATGGAAACGGTACAGATCAATCCTGATATGCTGAAGGAAATCAAGGGCAAGAAATTCATACGGGTTTCTTTAGCACATGTTGGAGGTGATAATGATGGTAAGTAAGGAAGTCATTTGTATCGTATGTCCTATGGGTTGTAATATGACTGTATCCCAGGATCCGGAGGGTGCTGTCAGTGTTCAAGGCAACGGATGCCCAAGGGGCAAGGAATATGGAAAGAAAGAATTCATAAATCCAGAAAGGACAATCACGACTTCTGTATGGATAGAGGGTGGAACACACCCCTTGGTATCAGTGAAAACAACGAGCCCTGTTCCAAAGTCTATGATTTTCCACGTACTCAGAGAATTGAGTACTGTAAGATTACAGGCGCCGCTTCCAATTGGTACAGTTGTTTTGAAAGATGTGGCAGGTTCAGGTGTGGATGTCGTTACAACCAGAAATGCAAGGGCCTCTAAAGAGGAAGAACTCTTCAGGGAGGCAAAGACACGGACAGGGAGTTGATTATTGACGTTTCATCGTTTATATGTTAAAATTGTTTTGTTTTATGAAAGGGAACTATTCAACATTGTATCGCATAATTTTATTCATTATATGCAATACAATTCTAAACAATCAATCCCTTGAAGGAAGCCTTTTTCTAGCTCGTGCTAGAGGAGGCCCTATTTTTTGTCATCATTTTGAGGAGGAATTGTAACGTGGAGAGCTTATTGAAAGGTTTACAGAATTTTCACTGGCAGAACGGTGTTATGATTCTTATCGGCTTGGTTTTGATTTATTTGGCCATAAAGAAAGAATATGAACCTATGCTGCTCTTACCCATCGGTTTTGGTTCCATTTTGACAAATCTGCCTTTATCGTCAGCAGTTGGACCCAACGGGTTCTTAACCATACTTTACAACGCAGGCATTGCTACTGAGTTATTTCCTATCCTGATTTTCATTGCAGTCGGTGCGATGATTGATTTCTCACCGTTATTGAAACAGCCGGTGATGCTCTTTTTTGGAGCAGCTGCCCAGTTTGGTATTTTTTTCGCTTTGCTGATGGCAGTAGCAGTTAACTATTTTGTTCCCGGCATTTTTACCTTTAAAGAAGCAGCCGCAATTGGTATTATCGGTGCTGCTGATGGGCCTACCTCTATTTATGTCGGAAATCTTTTTGCTCCAAAGTATATTGCGCCAATCTCCGTAGCGGCATATTCCTATATGGCGCTGGTTCCGCTCATTCAGCCGCCTGTTATACGTGCCTTAACGACACGGAAGGAGCGGTTGATTCGAATGGATGCGGACTATAATATTCAGGTATCTAAGAAAGTACGAATTATGTTTCCCATCATTGTTACGGTAATAGCTGGTCTGATTGCACCGGAGGGAATTGGCTTGATTGGCTCTCTCATGTTCGGCAATTTAATTCGTGAGTGTGGCGTTCTTGAAAGGCTGTCACAAGCCGCGCAAAATGAACTGGCTAATCTGGTAACTATTTTATTGGGAATCACTATTGGCTCTACAATGACTGCAGAAAATTTCCTAACGGTTGAAACTATCTTAATTTTAGCTATCGGCCTTATCGCATTCGTTTTTGATACAGCCGGTGGAGTTGTGTTCGCTAAAGTCATCAATCTGTTTTTGAAAAAGAAAGTGAATCCTATGATTGGGGCAGCAGGGATATCCGCTTTTCCTATGTCAGCAAGGATCATACAGAAGATGGCTCAGCAAGAGGATGCAAGCAATTTTATACTTATGCAGGCCATTGGAGCGAATGTGGCGGGACAGATAGGATCAATTATCGCAGGTGGTTTGATCCTGGCCCTTGTGCGTTAAGGAGGGAATGGTATGGAAGTGAATCAGATGTTTATCCAAGGCTTAAAGCTGATGGGAGTCGGTGTGAGTACGGTCTTTTGTGTGTTACTTTTGTTTTTTGTAGCGATCAAACTTCTTATGAAGCTCTTTCCGAATGGTAATGAACAATAGTATTTTCTGTTATTTGTTAATAGAAGCAATGAAATAGGCTCTGGTCCTATTTTATTGCTTCTATGTTTTTTAAGAGTATTTCAGCTTTGATTTCTGTCAATTGAGAGTTTCTAGCCTTCACTGCATCCTCAAAATCCCGAATGGCATTTGAGATTCTTTGATTTATTTGGGTGTTTCCTTTTTTCATTTTACTTTGGGTAATGGTCCAAGCTTCATTTAAGCCCATCAAGTGCATTTCGGATAAATCCCACTTGTTCATTTTGCTGTCAAACAGAATCTGCTGTATATAGAACTTCATCTTCTTTGTTTCAGGTGGTTTATTATGTTTATACAGGTTGAGGAATTCAGGTATATATTGATAAGACTCGTTGGCTGCAACAAGGGTCTTCATCTCATCTTTTGTGAAAATTGTATTTGATAAATGGGTAACAGCCTCTTCAAACTTTGCAAGTATTTCCGGAGGCGCACCATCCTTTATTGCTTGCCCTTCATAGGCATTCCATTGTTCATGAATTTCTCTTAGTGTCTTGTTGATTTTTACCCAATCAACCTCTGTTTTCTTTGCTTCCTGCTTTCCAACAGTTTGCTCATTCTTCTTTTCCCCTTCGGGGTCTTTCTGCTTTTTCTCTTCACCGGTCTGTGAATTACTCTGATTGTTTTCGGTTTTCATCTTTGCTTCATCTTTTTTTTGTTGTACCTTCTCAATTTCTGTAATAACCTTTTCAATTAAGCCATCCATTTCAGTGAGAGATTTGGGTGGTTCTTCCTTTTTTGCGCTTTCTTCAGAACCTTTTTGGTTATTAGAAGATTTCTCTTCGCTTCCACTGCTTTCCGGTAAAATCCTTTTGATAATGCTCTGACATCCTAACATTGAGACTACCAATGACATTGTCAAAAAAACAATGAGAATTCTTGTCCATGATTTTTTCATATTATCACCTCTTTTATAGTATTCCCATCAAAGGTTTCGGAATACTTGATGGGTTCTATTTACAGAAATGCTAAATCTCCCCTCGTAAAGAGAAAGATAGTATTAAAAGAACCAGACCTGAATATACTTCAGAAAGTAAGCTGGTATCGTTGATGGAGGTGAGAAGGTGATTATTCTTTATGTTGGAAAAGTTGCAGATTTGTTGGATCATTTAGTAAAATGGAATGGACAAGAAGATTTAAACATTCCTTTTAAGGAATGGCTTCGCAAACGAAATGAATCTTTCTACCATTAGCAAAAGCCGTTTAGATGTTGAGCCATACGCGAAATTATTCCGCAATTCAGATAAAGATCCTCCACTTTTTTCTTTTGTTTCAAATTGTCTTAGTCTATGGTTAGACTTTTTTACAGAACATATTTGTTTTTAATCTCAAAAACAAGTTGATGAGTATATTATAGAATGCAGGCGTATTATTTTGTCTGGGTTTGGGGGCAAGCTTGTAGCACTTATCTATCATAACAGAATCGTCTAATAGAGGGAGCTCACCCTTTTCAGCCAAGGAGGTAGTCCATCAGAATGGTAAAGGAACTTCCATGTTCAAAATTAAAAAAACAGTGGGATCCGGCCTCACTGCATTTTGAATCGACAAAGGAACTGGGTTTCTGTCATGGAATTATCGGTCAGGATAGGGCAGTACGGTCAATGGAATTTGGCACCAGGATCAATGCTGAAGGGTACAATATATACATCAGCGGACCTAGCGGGTCAGGACGAACAAGCTATGCAAGGAGCTATTTGAAAGATATCGCAAAGAGTCAGAAAAAACCTGACGATTGGTGTTATGTATATAATTTTCGGGATCAAAGTTCTCCCCTAGCTATCCGGCTTCCTAATGGCAGAGGGCGAATATTTCATCAGGATATGAAAGAACTGCTTGAACTACTACAAGTTGAGATTCCGAAAGCTTTTCGCAGTGAAGAGAGAAGGCTTTTTTACTAAAAGAATTTCAGGAAAAAAGAAGCCGGGTGTTCAATCAGTTTACGAGTCAGGCGCAAGAACAAGGTTTTCAAGTCAGCAGTACAAATTCCGGCATTTATTTCTCGCCTATCGTTGACGGGAAACCACTCAGTGATGATGAATATGAGAAGCTCGATGAGGATAAAAAGGAAGAGATTAATAAAGCCCTTACCGAGGTCCAGCTTCAGGGTGTCGAGGTGATGCGGCAGATAAAGGATCTTGAAAGAGAAACTAAGGTGAAATTGAAAGACTTAGACAATCGAATTGGATTGTTCGCTGTGGGCATGCACTTTCATGAAATGAAAGATAAGTACAGAGATATCCCCAAAGTCGTTCAATATTTGGATGATTACCAGGAGGATATACTCCAGAATATCAATGATTTCAGAGAAACCGATTCTGATAGCGGAGCGAATCTGCTGACTCAGCTTCTTCAAAAAAATAAAATAGAAAAATTAAATAAGTATAAGGTGAATTTGCTTGTTGATAACAGCGAAGTTGACGGAGCGCCTGTTTTAGTCGAATATAGCCCTACCTATAATGGTTTGTTTGGCTCTTTGGAATATGAGAACAAGCTTGGGACATTGGTTACAGATTTTACCATGATTAAGGCCGGTCTTGTCCATCGAGCAAACGGGGGTTACCTGATCCTCCAGGCAAAAGATATTTTAGCTACCTCCTTCATGTGGGAGGGATTGAAAAGAGTGTTGAGAACCAAAGCTATATCCATGGAGAATGTTCGCGACCAACTGGGCTTGTTGACAGCATCAAGCTTAAAACCTGAGCCTATTCCTGTTGAGATGAAGGTAGTTTTGGTAGGTAGTGAATATATTTACCAGATCCTTTGTCAGTTGGACGAAGAGTTTGGAAAACTTTTCAAAATAAAAGTCGACTTTGATGAAGAAATGGAGGCTAATCGTAGCAACTTGATGGCTTTAGCCTGCTTTATACATGATTATTGCAGTAAACATGATTTCAGGCATCTATCGAAAGCTGCTGTAATAAAAGTTGCAGAATACAGTTCTCGATTGGTAGAAAATCAAAACAAATTTACCACGCGATTTAATGAGATCATTGAGGTCATTGCGGAGGCAAATACTTGGGCTGCCATCGAGGGAGAAGACATCATAACTGCCGATTTGATTGAAAAAACCATTGAGGAGAAGGAATTGCGTGCCAACAAATATGATCAAAAAATACAGGAAATGCTTAAGGAAGGCACGATTATGGTGGATACGGAAGGTGAAATCGTAGGACAAATAAATGGGCTCTCCATCTTAAGAACAGGAAATTACATTTTTGGAAAGCCCGCTCGCATAACAGCCACTACTTTTATGGGAAGAAGCGGAATCGTAAATATCGAAAGGGAAGTTGATATGAGTGGTACGGTTCATAGTAAGGGAGTCCTCATTTTAAGCGGATATATTGGTGAACAATATGCTCAGGAGATTCCCCTTGCTCTAACAGCCCATATATGTTTTGAACAATTATACAGTGGGATCGATGGTGACAGTGCGTCCAGTGCGGAGTTATTTGCCATATTGTCAAGCCTATCAGGCGTCCCCATCAAACAAGGAATCGCTGTAACGGGTTCTGTAAATCAAAAGGGCGAGATTCAAGCCGTCGGAGGGGTGACTAAAAAAATTGAAGGTTTTTTTGCATTATGCAAATCCAGAGGCTTGAGTGGACAACAAGGTGTTATCATACCACAGCAGAATATCAGCAATCTGGTTCTATCTAGTGAAGTAATTGATGCTGTACGTAAAGGCAAATTTCACATATATCCAATTCAACACATTGATGAGGGAATCGAGATTCTGATGGGTATGCCTGCGGGGAAGAAACTCGAAAGCGGAGGATATGAAAAGGAAACGGTCCATGGCTTGGTGTATGAGAAAGTGCGGGAATATGCATTAAGTATGGTGAAATTCGGCAAAACTAATGAAAAGATCAGTTAAAGATAAGCACGCGAAGGGAGGAGAAGGACAATTGTCAGAGAATATAATGATAACAATCAATGAAGAAAAAATCTCTTTCCCCAAGGGAGTAACCATTGAAGAGGTGGTCAACAGGGTATTCCCAGACAGACAAATTCCTGTTGTTGGAGCTCGTATATCGAATGAAATACGTGAATTAACCTACAAATTGGAAGAAGATTGTGCAATTGATTTTTTGGATTTAACGGATGAGGATGGTATACGAATATATGTGAGAGGATTAAGTTTCATTTTCATCCGAGCTGTCAGGGAGCTGTATCCGGGCGCGAGGGTAACAATCGAACACTCGCTCAGTAAGGGACTATATTGCGAAATCCATTGGGAAAGGCCTATGACGCCAAGGGATATTACGGCTGTGGAAAAAAGAATGAAAGAAATTGTTGAAGCCAACGAAGCATTTGTGAAAATGCAGGTGTCGAAACAAAAAGCTATCGAGATTTTCTCAAAGGACGGACAGGATGACAAGGTGCGGTTGCTGAAATACCGTAAGCATGATTTTTTCAAGCTTTACAAGTGCGGATGGATGTATGACTATTTTTATGGTTACATGGTTCCTTTAACAGGATATTTAAAACGCTTTAAGCTGCATTTTTACTTACCCGGGGTGATTTTACTATATCCTCAAAAATACAACCCAATGCTTCCCTTGAGGTTTTTGGAGCAAAAAAAATTAGCCAGGATTTATCATGAGTCAGAAAAGTGGGGAAAGATTGTTGAAGTTACAAACGTTGCAGATTTAAATTCTTTGATTGAATCGGGAAGGGTCAGAGAACTTATCAGGATAAATGAAGCCCTGCACGAGAAAAAAATTGCCCAGATAGCAGATGAAATTTCTGCCAATAGGCAAGAGCGGCGAATCATTTTGATTGCAGGACCATCTTCATCAGGAAAAACGACCTTTGCTCAAAGATTATTTGTGCAATTAAGAGTCAATGGGATGAAGCCTATATCTATATCTTTGGATAATTATTATAAAGATCGCTCCGAAGCTCCAATAGATGATCATGGAGAAGTCGATTTTGAGGATATCCGGGCAATTGATCTTGAGCTTTTTAATGAGCAGCTTTCCAGCTTGCTCCAGGGGGAGGGAGTAGAGATCCCAGTATTTAATTTCCAGACAGGAAAGCGGGAATTCAATGGTCATGTTTTGAGGGTTACCGAGGATCAAGCCATCATCGTGGAAGGGATTCATGGACTCAATGATGCTTTAACCGAAATGATACCAAAGGAACACAAATTCAAAATCTATATTAGTGCTTTAACTCAGCTGAATCTAGATGATCATAACCGTATACCCAGTACGGATACACGTCTTATCAGGAGAATGATTCGGGATTTTAAATACCGTTCCAGCAGTCCGACGGAAACCTTGAGCATGTGGAAGTCAGTGAGACGAGGCGAAGAAAAGAATATTTTTCCTTATCAAGAGGAAGCGGATGTGATGTTTAATTCTGCTCTTACCTACGAGTTGGCCGTTCTTAAAAAGTACATTACACCTCTTTTGGAGCAGATTACTGATGAGAACCCATACTATACTGAAGCGAAGAGGCTGCAAAAATTCATGAATTACTTTCTATCCCTGGATGAGCAAGATGAAATACCGCCGAATTCAATATTAAGAGAGTTTATAGGAGGATCTTGTTTCTACAAGTAATTCCCTTCATTCAAAAGAATACGGAAATTGAAACAAAAGGCAATGAAGGTTATAAGAAGCTGCTATCACGCTGTCATTCGGATCGGCATGACCATCTGATGGCAGTTCTTTTTTTATAATACAAATCATGGTATGATAGAATCGAATAGATTTTTTGATACTTTATTCGGTTCACCCTGGATTATAATGAGCTCTAACTCTTTTGTCCCATTTTAGCAAATATGAAGCTTGAAGGAGCACTATACGATGGAAGAAGTAACATTGTATTGGAAAAGCAAGAGTAAAGAAAGAAAATATCTGATAAAGAATTACATCACAGAATACATCCATGAGATGGAGGGATACGATGGGGAATGGAGAAATGTTTTATTCCATGGAAATCTTCAGTCTGTTATTTTGTCAAATATGAAGGATTTTCAAGGACGGTTTCAGATGATTTATGCAGATCCTCCTTTTTATACCAGACGCAGGTTTACTATTGGTAATAAAAAGGAAACCGCTTATGACGATCGATGGCCGGGAGGCAGGGAAGAATATCTGAACCTTCTATATGATGCTTTCACTCTTTTTCACAAATTGTTGCACCCATCCGGTCTGCTGTTTGTCCATATTGATTACCGTTCAAGTGCATATGCAAAACTTCTATTGGATGAGATATTTGGAGAGAAGAATTTCTGCAATGAAATTATATGGAATTATCAGTCAGGTGGTCGTGCGACAAAGCATTTCAGCCGGAAACACGATAATATTTACATGTACTCTAAGACCCGATCCTACGCCTTTTATCCAAAAGCGGTAGGAATTATAAGGGGAAGTCAAAGGCGTAACCACATGAAAAGATCAATCGACAAAGATGGGAGAGTTTACTTTAGTATAAAATCTGCCGGAAAAGAGTACCGATATTACGAAGATGATAAAATTGTGCCTAGCGATGTTTGGACTGATATCAGCTTTTTACATCAAAAACACCCTGAACGGACAGGTTTTAGTACACAAAAGCCAGAAGCCCTATTGAAACGAATCATCCTATCCTCTACAGAGGAAGGGGATTTGATTGGCGATTTCTTTTGCGGTTCGGGAACAACTCTGGTTACAGCTGCAAAGTTAAATAGAAAATGGGTTGGATGTGATAGCAGCCATACGGCTATCAAAATTTGTCAAGAACGGTTGCTGGCTTTAGAGCATAATACAACATACGAAATTCGGAGGGAAGAACAATAAGGAACCTCCACCTAATAAAGGATGGAGGTTTTTCATAGAATAGTAATCAATGGATCTGATTCGAAACAAGCTTTATTCATCCATACATTGGACATAAAGGATCTCATCATCAGGCCCGATGAAAACGATCCACTTATCTGCGGAGAAATCCTTTTTATCGCATAATACAGCCACGGTGGGCTGGGATAATTCTTTGCTTTCTGAATTACCTTCTTCTGATTCGGTGAAAGATACATAAACCTTATTGTATTGATCGTTCGATTCAATTGCTTCAATATCGATTCCGTAACCTCCGCTGGGAGTTTTCCCCCCTGAAACGACTATCAATACTTTGTCATGGGGAATTTCGTAGTTTTCATGTTTGGTAAAAACCTGGTACAAGGGTTCATGTCCATTATAGAGAAAAACACCTGAATAGATATTATATTCCAGATTCTCCCCAGGCTGGTTCAAATCTTCCTTGGAGATGGATGCTCTCAACTTCTCTTGGGAGACAGTGATCTTGTTTTCTTGATCTGAAATCCCGGTCTCAGGTATTTGATTTTCCATTATTCTTTTAAATTGAGCCGGCGGTTCCAAATAGCGATATTCAATGATCTCTTTTTCTTCTTTTTGAATCCTTTTAGTATATATGAGGCGATTTTCATCGATTGAATAATAAAGCTTTAAGGGTGCAAGATCCGTATCCGTATTTTCCTTTCCATAAATCCTGAGAAGATGGGAGCAATGAAGAGGAGCAGAAAAAGAATCTCCTAAAGGTTCCTTACTCTCCCTAGATTCATTTATCTGGTGAATTATGTTTTCTAAGTCATTCTCTTGGTCCTGATTGAGAATGATCTTAGCCTTTGCGTCTGTTAAGAAATCAATTTCTATTTTACTGACATTACTGCTGTTTGTCATATAATAGTCGTTCAGAAGCTTATTTCCACTGAAGGATTCACTGCATCCTGAGACGATAACCAGAATGAATAAAATGGCCAGCAAATTTCTTTTCATAGGTTCAGCCTCCTTGCGCTTTTCCCATCCCCGAAAGCTCCCCTTTTATTTCCTTTCATGCCGAAGCCGATGGAATAAAATGCATATAAACGGCAAAATATTTGATAATGGGCTTTGCGAATAGTCATGGTGTCGGAAGGGAAAGCGGATATTATTTTTATTTTCTTATAATAATACTATCATACAAGATTCTTATACGGAGTGAAAACTATGGAAGAAATTCGCCGTCTTATTAAGGAATTGTATCATTCTGAAGAAGAGCGAAACAAAACATTCAAAAGGCTAGAGCTTATTATCGATGAAGCTGTAAAAGAGATGACGAATATGCTTTGTAGCCTTTATGACTCCCTAAAGAAGGATAACATAACGGTACGTGACTATAAGGGAAATGTATTCGATATTGGCACTGGAATTGAAGCGTATAGCAAAGGGATTGAAGAAAAGATTATTCTGAACGAGGAAAAAGAGTTAATCTATTATAAAGTACGTAATAATCAACTATTAAAGGAAAAGGTTACCGCTGAAATGCTCTTAAATGAAATTGGTTTTGACAGCTTCTATAACTATATAAAAGGGCTTGTCAAGGAAAGAATCCGAATGAATAATGAAGATATTCTGAGCTTCCGAAATCAAACCAGTAAAATTGAGAAGTATATTAATGAATTGACGAAAGGTTATGATATAAACGGTGATTAACTGAGTTTTTCCATATCGTGGTGCTCATTAGATAAGACAAGGACATGATCATCATATATAGAAAGTTTTAACGCTTTTTTGGTTCGTAATCTTTTATGAATATGGGATATGGTTCTAATAACGTGATGAGTTGAATTTCTATGAAGAATATGTAAGAATGTTTTATGACTATTTCGGTATAAGGAGGAAGGTTATGGACAAGAAAGCGGAAATCGGTGTGTTCGGAGGATCTGGTTTTTACAGTTTTATGCGGGATGCTGACGAGGTAGAGCTGGATACTCCCTACGGGAAGCCGAGTGATGTCATTTCAATTGCTGTAATAGAAGGGAAGAGGGTTGCATTTTTACCAAGGCACGGCAGAAACCACCAATATCCCCCCCACCTTATTCCTTACCGTGCCAACTTATTTGCCATGAAGTCCTTAGGTGTCACACAAATTATTGCACCAACTGCATCAGGAAGCTTGCAGCCTCAGATCAAACCAGGTGAATTTATGATATGTGACCAATTCGTAGACAGAACATGGGGACGAAAAGATACCTATTTTGAAGGGCCTGAAGTAAGGCATATCAGTACTGCCCATCCATATTGCCCGAGACTTCGGAAAATAGCTTATGAGACAGCAACGGAAATGAAAATCCCTGTGCACAAAAAAGGTACAGTTGTTGTTATTCAGGGGCCAAGGTTTTCGACTACATCGGAGAGTCGATGGTTCAGCCTTATGGGCTGGGAGGTAGTAAACATGACGCAATATCCTGAAGTTGCTCTGGCAAGGGAATTGGGAATATGTTATGTGAACATTTCTTTAATCACAGATTTTGACGCAGGTTTGGAAGGACGGGATGATGTACCGCCCGTTCATGAAGACGATGTATTGAGGGTATTCAATGAAAATAATGAAAAAGTAAAAACATTAATTGCTAATATGATTAAGAAGATGGACGATGTGCAATGCAGTTGCAGGGAAATATAACGGAATTTGAAAGATACGAAAACTTGCATCATCCTAGTGCTGGCAGGATGGTGCAATTTTTTTGCTTAATATTAATAAGGATATTTATTATTTTAGTCTTTGGATAATTTTATGAAAATATACTGTTTTTACATTTCATAAAATTATCGGATGGGATAAGAATAATAGCAAAGGAGGCGAAAACGATGAAGAAATTTATTTACGCGATAGGATGCGCTTGTATAGTGGCTTTTGTATTCCTAGCAGCATGTGCACCGGCTCAGCGTCCGACTCCCAGTCCGGTACCTTCTCCAAAACAGACCAGGATTGTCCGGGAGAGGATGGCACCATCGCCAATTCCAACACCTTTTCCAAGCCCAACAGCACCTGGTATTGGGGAAAATACTGCAAGTCGTGCCAAGAAAATTGCCAATGAGGTTGCCAAGATGAAAGAGGTAGACACGGCAACCGTAGTAATCACAGGGAATACCGCAATGGTTGGTGTACAATTTGACAAGCAATATAAGGGAGAAATGACAACAAAACTAAAGGAAATGATTGATAATCGTGTTAAGAAAGTTGATAAAGATATAGATAATGTTGCAGTAACAGCTGAACCGGATCTGTTTTCAAGAATAAAGACTCTTGCATCTGATATCGAAGGCGGAAAACCATTGACAGGGTTTGTTCAGGAAATACAAGAGATTTTGAACAGGATTAATCCCAGATAAGAAATAGCCCGTATCTACGGGCTATTTCATTTCAAGTTAAGAAAGAAAAACGGCATCAATGCAGCATTGTACATTGTACTTTCTGCCTATTTAGAGGGATGGTGCAGGGCATCTGCATGGGCATACAAGGAGGCATTAAAGATGGATAATCTTATAAGGCATGATCTAGGGAATGGCATCAATTTGTATATCATACCGAGCAGCAAATTCAAAGCAATCAGTATTCGTTTATTTATGCATCAGGAGCTAAATGAGAATGCCAGTAAAACAGCCTTATTACCTCTCGTTCTAAGAAGAGGGTGTAAAGGATATGATACTCAGAGAAAAATCAGAATATATCTTGATGAGCTTTTTGGTGCTTTTTTTGAGGTAGGTGTTCAGAAAAAAGGAGAAAGGCATGTGATGGTATTTGGTATGTCCATCCCTAACGAACAGTATATCGGACAGGAAAACAGCACGTTGGCTAAAGCCATCCAATTTCTTAACCGCATCGTCATGGACCCTGTTACAGAAAACGGTGTTTTTTTGCAAAAGTATGTAGAGCAGGAAAAAGTCAATCTCACACAAATCATTCAATCACTTATAAATGATAAAGCTCAATATGCGATCGAAAGATGCCTTCAGATTATGTGCCAAAATGAACGTTTCAGCCATTATACCTATGGTGATCTTCAGAGCTTAAAGGACATCACAACAACTAACCTATATGATCATTATGAAAGGTCTATCGCATCATCACCAATTGATATTTTTGTTGCAGGGGATGTTAGTGAGGATCAAGTGGGGTCCGTCACAGAGGAAATGATAAAATTGACAAGAGAAAAAATACAGATCATCCCGGAAGAGATCATAAAGAAGGCAACCGGAAAAGTAAAGGAGGTAGTAGAGGAGATGAATGTTCTCCAGGGAAAACTGGTAATGGGCTATCGAACCAATACTTCATATACCGATCGCTTGTATTTTCCTCTCGTGGTTTTCAGCGCGATATTAGGAGGAGGTCCTCATTCCAAACTCTTTATAAATCTGAGGGAAAAGGCACAGCTCGCATATTATTCATATGCACGTTTAGAGAAATTCAAAGGTTTGATGCTCATAAGTGCTGGGATCGATAGCGAAAATTACCATAGAACTCTGGATATTATAGCAAAACAGATTGTTGATATACGAAAAGGAGAAATTAGTCAGACTGAATATGAAAGGGCAGTGAAATATCTTACTGCTTCTTTGATGGCGTCCAATGACAGCCAAGAGCAATTAATCGATTTTCACATGGGAAATGTCATAAAGAATATGAATATATCTATCTCCTCATTTATTGAAAGAATCGAGAAAGTCACCTTAGACCAGATTATAAACGTTTCCCATAGGATAAAGCTGGATACCATATATTTTTTAAGAAAAAAGAGGAAGGGAAGTGGAATTCGTGGGAAAAGTCATTGAATATCCACAGTTGAAAGAGAAATTCTACCATTATTCTACAAAGCCTGGCTTGAATATTTATGTCCTTCCCCGATGGGAATATTTCAATAAATATGCAGTTTATGCAATCAACTATGGTTCCAATGATAACGAATTCCTTCTGCCCGGAAAGAAAAATGCTGTAAAGGCACCTGAGGGAATTGCACATTTTTTGGAGCATAAAATGTTTGAGGAGGAGAACGGGAATGCTTTTGATCAGTTCGGCCGATGGGGCGGACAGGCAAATGCGTATACAAATTTCACAACAACTGCGTATTTATTTTATTCGACACATAATTTTCATGAAAATTTGGACATTCTTCTTTCTTTCGTAAATCATCCCTATCTTACTGAAGAAAATGTTGAAAAAGAGAAAGGGATCATTGCCCAAGAAATTAGAATGTATGAGGATAACCCGGAATCACGAGTTTTCTTCAATGTCTTGCAGGCCTTGTTTCATTGCCATCCTATAAGAAATGATATTGCTGGGACAATCGAATCAATTGCTAAGATAGACAAACAAATCCTTATGCAATGTTACCATGCCTTTTATCAGCCACAAAATATGATTTTGTTTGCAACAGGAAGTGTTGAACCGGAAAAGGTCTTTCAACAAACAGAGAAATTTTTTAGTGGCATGCCAATATCAAGGAAGAGGAATATCAAGCGAATAAAGGTGAGAGAGCCAAATTATATAAAGCGGTCTGAAATCAGGGAAAGGCTTGATGTTCCAGTCCCCTTGTTCGCTCTAGGTTTTAAGGACAGCCAAATTGGGCTAAAGGGAAGAGAGCTGCTTCATAAAACTGTGGTAACAGAAATATGCTTGGAATTATTGGCCGGCAAAGCGTCTGAATTATACGATTTCCTATATGAAGAGGGGTTGATCAACTTAAATTTTTATATATCATATACAGGAGAGGAAGATTATGGATTTTCCCTCATATCCGGTGAATCGCCGAAACCTGAAAAGGTAAGAAGTTATATATTTCATGCCCTTGATAATATTAAAAACAGGGGTATTTCAGAGACGGATTTTATACGGGTAAAGCGGAATTTGAAAGGGGATTTTATACAAAGGCTGGATTCCCTGGAATTTGTTGCTCATTCATTTATTAATCATATTTTCAAGGAGATATCCCTTTTCGACAGACTAAAAGTACTTGAAAGTATTTCAGAGGAGGACATAATGGCTAGATTCGAAGATCACTTTTGTCACGATAATGCATCCTTATCCGTCATTCTGCCAAATAGATAGATGATGAGGAATTACACAGATATTTTATTGACATGTAAATATTGTTAAAGATATAATGAGGAGACGAAGGGAGGTAAAGAAGCTATGGTTGATCCGGTTGCTTTATCAGTCTTTGGCAGACCGATCTATTGGTATGGGATCATTATTGCTGCAGCTGTATTGATTGGTATCTTTTTAGCTATGCGCTATGCCCCTAAAAGGGGTTATGAATCTGATTTAATTCTTGATTTTTGCTTATGGGCTATTCCATTGGCAATTGTTGGCGCAAGGGTTTACTATGTGGTTTTTGAATGGGAAAATTATATGAGGGACTGGAGGAAGGTTATTGCTATATGGGAAGGTGGACTTGCCATATATGGAGCATTAATTGGTGGTGTAGTAGCTGCCTTATTATTTAGTAAATTCAAGAAGGTGAATTTTTGGGATTTGGCGGATATTGTTTCCCCAAGCTTAATCCTTGGTCAAGCTATGGGACGATGGGGAAATTTTTTTAATCAGGAAGCTTATGGATACGAAATAACCAATAAAATGTGGCAGTGGTTCCCTGCAGCGGTTTTTATCGAAATGGATCAGAAATGGCATATGGCTACTTTCTTTTATGAATCCATGTGGAATTTAATAGTTTTCTTTTACCTCTTGTTCTACCGAAGAAGAACCATAATGAAGGGAAATGTTTTCTTTATGTATCTTTTGCTTTATGGGATAGGGAGAATCGTCATAGAAGGCTTGCGAACAGATAGCCTCATGTGGGGACCGTTTCGTGTATCTCAACTGTTAAGTGGCATTTTCATCTTAGTAAGTTCATGGTATCTTTACCGAAGATATAAACTGAAAGGTGTGGATGAATGAAAAGCCACTAAGACAGCTTTAGCTTTTGATTTATGGATGAGTGATAGACGAAGGAATTGTATTTATTGGATTCAATTTGGAGGGATGGGTATTTTATTATAGGATAAATTCATACTTCATGAACAAACTATATGTAAATTCCAAAAGGAGTGTGCATCGTATATGCCTGTATTGGAGATAAGCGTTGTACCTGTTGGAACACAGAATGCCAGCTTTAGCAGCATGATAACGGATGCATGCAGAATTGTAGAAGAACAGGGGTTAAAGTACCAAATCACTCCTACGGGAACGGTAATAGAAGGAGAAATGAATCAACTTCTGGCCGTTGCCAAAGAAATGCATCAAATCCCATTCCAAAATGGTGCCCAAAGGGTTATCACGAATATCATGATTGACGAACGACATGACAAAGAAATGAATATGGAAGATCAAGTTCAAGCCGTTGGAATAAATATTGATAAACGGACATCCATCCGATAGAATATAGCCCTTATGGGGCTCCTTTTTTTATTTGAGATGAATAATGATACTGTTCCAGGGAAAAATAAATCTGGAGGTGATTAAATGGCACTTGATGACAACCAACAGCATACAGCAGGCAGCGAGAACCAAAATGAGAAAAAAGAGACAGGCTGGATCGGTTTTATTGTTCGATTTATCGTCGCTGCTTTGGTCCTAATGGTAACTGCTTATGCAACCCCTGGTTTTGAAAGAATGGACTTTGGAACGGCTTTGTTTGCTTCTATCGTCATAGCAGGAATAGATTGGCTAATTAATAAGATTTTCAAACTCGATGCCTCACCCTTTGGCAGAGGTATATCAGGCTTTCTGATTTCTGCATTGATTATTTACCTTACCCAGTTTTTCGTCCCAGATATGAGTATCAGTATAATAGGAGCAGTCATTGCGGCATTGATTATAGGCTTAATTGATGCGATCATACCATCAAGAGTTTTATAACATAACGAAACATATGCTGTAGAATAGGATTCTACAGCATATGTTTTTATCATAAAAAAATAGATATAAATAGAAGATAATCGACTGCACCATTTTACAAATTTAAACTTCCCGGTCTGGTACACTAATATATTAAAGGGTAAAGTTATTGAAGAGCAGGACAAGCACTGAATAAAGTATATGAATGATATTCCTGCCATGGTTGAGGAGGGTTTCAGATGAAAAAGGCATTTGGGAAGAGTCTAATCGGTTATTCCAAACAGGATGTTGAAGAGTATATTAAGTATCTAAAAGATGATTATGAGGAGGAACTTTCACGGAAAAGGGACAGAATCATTGAATTAAATGAAGAAGTACGTACCCTTCGTGATGAAATGGCCCGTTTGAAAGAAGAATTGGAGAAATACGCGGGTACTGAAAAATGCATCTCTCAGGTTTTAATCAAGGCTCAGGCAAAAGCCCTTATGATTGAAGAGGAAGGACGCAGAAAGTATAATCTTGAGATGGAGAAAATTGACCAGGAAAAGAAAAAATGGGACGCGGAAAGGAAAAGTCGAATTCAGTTGATCAAAGACTTGGAAGATAGAGCTGCTCATATCATCGGTATTTTCTTATCCGATATCAGGAGTTTATCTGAGGCGGAAATAGTGGACACTTTCGATCTCGAAGGAGAGGCTGCACTTACGAGGGAGGGTGATCTATGCGAAACGATAGAAGAAGGGAGTAATATAAGAACATTTGATATCACCCGAGAGCAGTACCAAGGGGATCAGGATCTGGAGGAGATTTGCAGGGACCTGGGATTCTATAAACATAACGATTAAGGCCTTTGCAAGTATATTTAACGATTTGGAATGATTATTCAGCAAAATGGAAAAGGAACACAGCTGATATTTGATAAGCGGTTCCTTTTTTCTCCTTTTCTGCTTATTAAAAAGATATGATATAATAATCATATAGACCTAGAAAATTTGTAGGTGTCAATATGGAAAATCCAATGAAACAGCAAGAATGCACAATTCCCATGCTATGCAGAGAATGTATCCCGGAAATAATGAAACTGTGTGAAAAACATGAGGATCCTCATCCACGTGAGTGTCGGTTCATTCAATACTATTATCAGATGGCTAGGAAGGAACTTCCTCCAGGATATCAGGTTTTCGTGAAATTTGATGAACTCTATTGCAGATTTTTCTTGGCGAAAAGCGGAATCGTGGTGGAGGAATGTACCCATCCCAAAGCATTGATAGGCCTAATCCTGCTTCGAAAAATGAATCCTGAATGGTTTGATGAATAGCCGAAGAAAAATGGAAACTTGCCTTGATTCTTCATTACATTTCAAGAAGTTTTTTTCGTGTGATCCAGATTTCACAAGCCCTCGTATGTCTCCTATGTTTTTTTGACCGATTCGTAAAAGCAGGGGAGAAAACCTTACGCAGTATAGACATCCATAGAGCAATCCTCTTCACATGAAAGGTTTGAGGGATCTCGCGCAGAACAAAGCCAATTCTTTTGGCTCCAGGACCAAAAAGTGAGATGCTGTAAAAGGCTTTTATGTCTTGAGCGATCTTATTTTCCTTAACAAGAGTAGAAAGAAGAGCAATTTCTGATCGAACGATACTGAGAAGCTGCAGTTCGGATGTAATGGTCGTATCCCCCAGTTTGCCGCTGGCAATGCCGAGGTTCGAAAAATGCAACTCACCAATCCGGTCTCCTGGTTCAACACGGGTTCCGTCTTGGAAGTCGATTGCTTCACCGGTAAAGGTTGTATAGTTCATGAAAATCAAGTTATAGGCTGAGCCAGGCAGAGGGGTAATACCCATTCGGGCTCTCATTTTTTTGTCAATGAATATAAAGATGGGTTTAACAATATAATCCTTAAGGAATCCAGATATCATGACTAACCTCCTAATTCGTCCAATGTGACAAAGGAATAACCTCGGGCCTGAAGGGTTTCAATGATGACAGGCAGGGCTTTCAAGGTTCGTGCAGGGGCTCCGGGAGCTCCATTATTATCATGGAGTACGATGATTGCACCAGGGTGAATTCGGTCTAAAACCCTCTTTGCGATGGTTTCGGGGGTAGAAGATGCTGACCAATCATGTCCTTCAATAGACCAGTACACCGTTTTTAGATTGAATTTATTCGCTATACGATGGGTAACGCCGTTAAATGTACCCCAAGGAGGACGAAACCATTTAGGAGGATATCCTAGAATATCCTGATAAACTCGAATTGATCTTTCGAAATCCTTGCAGACATCCCGGGGACTCATTAGCCATGCATGGGTGTGGGAATAGGTGTGAAGACCGATGAGATGGCCTTCGGAAGCCATACGTTTGAGTATATATGGATTTTTTTTGGCATTTTTCAATATAACAAAAAACGATGCTGTAATTCCATATCGGTTTAGTATAGAGAGAAGCTGCGGTGTATACTCAGGGTGGGGGCCGTCATCGAAGGTCAAGGCTACCTTCCGACCAGCCTTTGGTCCTTTGCGTAAAACAGCTTTAGACAGATTTCTTTTATAGGTACTGATACCAAAGGTATATATATATCCTAAAATGCCAAACAGGATGAGTATGAACCACATTATGCATATCTCCAATGAGTTTCTTCAATTTGTTTTCTGTTATGAGAAAGCGTATATAGATCCTCATTCTTTAGGATCTTCAGGATTATCTCTGTAGCCCCTCGAGTTGCGTTGGGTTTAGAAATCCGGCTGATATGTTCACATATCCTTTCATACAGAGAAGGGAAGAAAATCAGCTCTTCAATTGCTGTCTTTATCTGTCTCCAGTTTTTGGCTGCGCGGGCAGCACCGTTCTGTAACAGGAACTGGACGTTAGATTCTTCATGTCCGGGAATGGGTTTGTAAATAATCATAGGAATACCCTTGGCCAGAGCTTCAAATACTGTAATACCGCCGGCTTTTGTTATCATGATGTCACAGGATTCCATCAACTCGGCCATGTTTTCTACATATCCCAATACACATATTGGATTTCGTGCAGAATGAGTTTGAAGCTGAAGACGACGATAGAGAGCTTTATTTTGTCCTGTGACAACTATTGCCTGCAAAGGTATCCGAAACTTTCCCAGTTTTCGTGCAATTTCAGTTATACCCGTTAACATGCCCTTGCCACCCCCTGATACTAGAATAGTGGGAAGGGAAGGGCTTAATCCATATTTTAACAAAGTTGCCTCTTTATCATACTTATTTTGAAATTGAGCGCGTAAAGGAATACCTGTGACGAAAATCTTATGCCTTGAGATCCCCCTGTATTCCATATGTTGAGCAACGGATTCAGCAGCAACAAAATAAAAATCAATCTGAGGATGAAGCCATTGGCTGTGTACAGCAACGTCGGTAATAACTGTGATAAGGGGGATCTTGACCTTACCTTCCTTTTTTAATTCTGCAATAACGCCGGCAGGAGTTGGAAATGTACAGATAATCGCCTTCGGTGATTTTTTTTGTATGAATTCATCGATTTCCCTATGACCGATACTATTCAAATGCTTCTGCCAGCTGGAATCAGGAGCGATTTGCTGAGTAGCCTTGTAGAACAAGCTGTACCCTGGGGAAAAATACTTTATAATTTGGTGATATCCAAATTCCACTACATGGCTGAGTAAAGGGTCAATAATACGAAAAAAATCGTATATTTCCACATTCAAAGTAGGGTTTGCTTCAAGGATCGAACTTTGCAGTGCCTCAGATACCTGTATATGTCCCATTCCATAGTTTCCTGTAAAAATTAAAATATCGCATTTTCCCTGGGCTATCTCAGGCATATGCTTCCACTCCTTGGTTAAGTTGCTTGCAAATAAGCTTTGATTTGCTGTTAGCAGTTTTATTATATCAGAGTCATCTAAAAATTTCATTAAGAAATTAGGATACATCATTTGACAGCTCATATAGTCGCACATTTATGTATCAATGCATGGAAATTGTCTTTATTTATGGCGGAGAAGTGATATAATATTTTACATGGTATCAGGCATAGAGGATCATATGCTTGAACAGAGATCTAATGAAACACAGTATAATATACTATATAAATTCTTTGTGTGCAGTAGATTCTTGCTTTATAGGATATCTTCTATAAAATGGGGGTATAAGTATAACATGAAATTGCGAATTTGGGTGGATTCTATGGAACCACAGGACATGATCCAGGATTTTATGATAGACATTTTAAGAGAACATTCTATACAGCTTCATTTTCATTTAGAGTATGGTCAACTGGGTCCAAATTTTTACGAAATGCTTCGCGTATATAATGAGAAAAAAATCCCAATTTCCATATCGGCAACATTGCCTGATAAACAAGGGTATTGGATAAATGAAAGGAATGCACGCACGTTTGCTAAATACACGGAAGATCTGATCAAACAGATTCATATGGCCGGATGTTATATTGATGGACTATCCATAGATATGCAGTCTCCCTTGATGCATATGCAGGCGATTAAAAACCCTAAACGCTTCTTCCAACCCTATCTTGCTTATATTCGTATGGCTACAGTTAATGTAAATACCCGTCGATATAGGGAAGCTGTCAGAGATTTGTCAAGTATACAAAGGATGTTAAAGAGCAAAAAAATAGAGAGTTATGCGATTTTGCGGAGGCAGGTATATTATGACGTCCGTTTTCGTACAGACATCATTCAAAACGCATTTGAGACACCGGTTTTTAGCGTACCGTGGGATACAGTATAATATTATATATGATATACCGGCTATGAGAGCTGAGTTGAAACATCTGAATACCGAAGAGATTGATTATAAGGTATATTATGAATTATCCTTTTTAAAGCAGCGTATAGGGGATCGCCTTTCTGCATTTATAAGAGCGGGCAATCCAAAGGAATTTATTTATAGATCCGCTTCCGATAGCTTTGATCGTTTTTCAAGAGAGATAGGAATCATAAAGGCTGCGGGAGTTCGTGATATTCTATTACTGCCGATAAAAGATGCTTTTAAACCGAAAATACTAGAAAAATACATTATGATTGCAAAGACCGCTCAGCCTGTTCATCCTGAAAAACAAGATATTGTTTTAAAAGCTGAAAACAGATATCATAAATTTTTCCAGATAGCAAAGGGGTATTATAGTTTATATAAAATCTGAAATTTTTGAAAATGAAAGAATCAAAAGGAAAAGATTCCTGCATGAAACAGCAGGAATCTTTTCCTTTTATCATCCAGAAAAATTGTATATGTTGGATTAATACATTGGGGGTGCTCCGGCTCCGGCAGCTGCCTGATTCTGTTCATTTTCAGGCATATCTGCTATGATGCTTTCCGTGGTTAGCAACATGGCAGCGATACTGGCTGCATTTTGCAGAGCAGAACGGGTCACCTTGGTGGGATCGATAATTCCTTTCTCCACCATGTCGCCGTATTCTTCCTTCAATGCGTCAAAACCGTAGCCTTTTCCATTGCTCTTAATCTTGTCTACAATGATAGAACCTTCCAGCCCGGCATTAGAGGCAATTTGACGCACAGGCTCTTCAAGAGCGCGCTTAATAATCTGAATTCCGGTTCTTTCATCGCCGGTTGCATTTTCAAGAAGGGCTTCTACAACCGGCAGAACGTTAATGTAGGCTGTTCCTCCACCAGGCACTATACCTTCTTCAACGGCTGCTCGAGTAGCTGCTAAAGCATCTTCGATACGGAGTTTTCTTTCCTTCATTTCAGTTTCAGTAGCAGCACCAACCTGAATAACAGCTACGCCGCCAGCCAGTTTAGCAAGACGCTCTTGCAGTTTCTCACGATCATAATCGGAAGTAGTTTCTTCTATCTGAGCTTTAATGGAGGCAACACGTGCTTTTATGTTCTCTTTCTCACCAGCACCTTCAACAATCGTAGTATTTTCTTTATCAACGATAACTTGGCGTGCTTTACCTAACATATCAATGGTGGTGTCTTTCAGGTCAAGGCCTAATTCTTCAGAGATAACCTGGCCACCTGTAAGAATTGCAATATCCTCCAACATAGCTTTTCTTCTGTCACCAAAACCAGGAGCTTTTACTGCAACACAGGTGAAGGTTCCTCTTAATTTATTAACAACTAGGGTAGCTAATGCTTCACCTTCAACTTCTTCAGCGATGATGAGCAGTTTTCTCCCTTGCTGGACGATTTGTTCGAGAATGGGTAGTATGTCTTGGATATTGCTGATCTTTCTATCAGTGATTAAGATGTATGGATCATCCAGAACGGCTTCCATCTTTTCGGTATCTGTTGCCATGTAAGCGGAAGCATATCCACGATCGAACTGCATTCCTTCAACAACATTTAAATCTGTTTTCATGGTTTTGGACTCTTCAACGGTAATTACACCGTCTTTTCCGACTTTTTCCATAGCATCGGAAATCAACTGCCCAATCGTTTCGTCAGCGGCAGAAATAGATGCAACTTGTGCGATAGCTTGCTTGCTTTCAATAGGTTTGCTCAGTTCTCTTAAAGCCTCGACTGCGGCTTCGGTTGCTTTTTCAATACCTTTCTTAAGGATTATCGGATTTGCTCCGGCAGCAACATTTTTCAAGCCTTCGCGGATAATTGCCTGGGCAAGAAGGGTAGCAGTAGTTGTTCCATCACCGGCTACATCATTGGTCTTTGTAGCGACCTCTTTCAGCAATTGGGCGCCCATGTTCTCATAGGGATCGCTAAATTCGATTTCCTTTGCGATGGTAACTCCATCATTGGTGATGAGGGGAGATCCAAACTTTTTGTCCAATACGACGTTTCGCCCTTTGGGTCCTAATGTAATTTTAACCGTATCAGCAAGGGCATTCACACCTCGCTCCAGAGCGCGACGAGCGTCTTCACTATATTTAATTTCCTTGGCCATTATTATTCCTCCTTTTTATTTTCGACTTGCAGTTGATGTGGTACAGGAAAGGTTCTTATCAGACATCCCTTTTATAAGTATACCAGACACTAGAAGAGGGATCATTCTACAACTGCAAGGATGTCGCTTTGCCGAACGATAATATACTCTTCCCCATCCATTTTTACTTCAGTACCTGCATATTTTGAGTAAATTACCCGGTCACCTACTTTTACTTCCATCTTGATTTCTTTTCCATCAACAACTCCACCGGGTCCTACAGCTAATACTTCTGCCATTTGAGGTTTTTCTTTAGCAGTTCCAGGAAGTACAATGCCACTTTTGGTGGTTTCTTCACTTTCAACAACCTTAATGACCACGCGGTCTCCTAATGGTTTAATGTTCACGAAAAACCCTCCTTAAATTAATATATTTTCTTTTGTTAGCACTCGTCTTTGATGAGTGCTAATCACAATATTTATATTATATAAAAGTATTTACCAAGGCAAACACTCCCTGAAACTAAAAAAGTTCTAAATTCGTAAATAATCTCGAAAAATCAGCTATATTACCCTGTATCTCTCAAAATCGGGAAATAGCACCCGAAACATCTTCAACTCTTAAATTGATCAATGTAGTTCATTGAAGGATTTTGCTCGTTTCTGTTGAATATTATGTAGGTAATTTGGTGGTCTAAAAGCTTTATATGATGAAATGAGGTGAAAGATGTGGATAAATGGGATAAGCGATTCATGGAGTTAGCAGAAACAATCGCAGAATGGTCCAGCTGTTTTCAAGAGGATCGAAAAATCGGAGCTGTGATTGTAAAGAATAAGAGAATTGTTACTACAGGTTATAACGGTGCTCCTTCCGGACATATCAGCTGTTTGGAGAAGGGAGAATGTTTAAGGATGAAGTCGAATATCGCATCAGGCACAAAACACGAGCTGTGTTACGCTATTCATGCCGAACAAAATGCGATTATACAAGCGGCTAAGCTAGGTGTTTCAATCGATGGTGCTACCTTGTACTGCACCCATCAACCGTGTGTAATCTGTTCAAAGATGATCATAAACAGTGGCATTATACGGATAGTCTATAAGAATCCGTATCCAGACTCTTTCGCGATGGAGATCCTTGACAGCGTGGGTATTTCCGTTGAGCATTTTCAATAGCAATGGATACAGCAAGTTTTCGTCTTTACTGAATCATTTCCCCGTAGAGAACCGATGTCAAACTGTAATGGGAACAGATGCTTACTAAAGCATGTTCTCTTTTTTTTCTTTGCATGCGTGTTTTGTACAATCGATACATATTTTTGTATTTTCAGCCATAGATATATAAAAAGGCAAATGAAGCTTGTATATATCCGTGATAGGTTATCCCATATTCATTTTCATTAAAAAGCATTTGCCTCAGCAGACATGCAATAAGGGATAAGGAGGTATGGTAATGAGGTACTCACGAATAAGAAAAAAAAGGACAACTTCCAGATATACTACTTTATTTTTATTAATAGTATTGATTGGAACTATTTTTTATTTTAGCACAGCTAATATGATGGGGAATTGGGTAGCAAAAAATATTGTCTCTCCATTACTAAACAGGATCAGTAACGGAGACAAGTCTTTCGAGGGTAAAGAGGGAGCCGATGACCAGGACATTGTCGATGAAGCAAACGAGAAAGAAGCAACTAAGATTACAGAAAACCTTGATATTAAAGGTATCTCTATCTATGGCATACAGATGGGGGCTTTCAAAGATAAAAATAATGCAGAAGCCCTTGCAAAAGAAATACAGGATAAGGGTGGTGCCGGTTTTATCATTCAGGATGGAACCTATTACAGGGTTCTGGCTTCAGGTTATAAGGACGAGAGTGACGCACTAAAGGTAAAGGGACAGCTTTCGGAGGATAAGATTGACAGTAGAATATTTCCTATTGAAGTCCAAGGAATCAGTTTGGAGATAACGGCCAGTGAAGAAAAAGTGAGAGGAATAAAGGAAGCCTTTTTGAAATGGAGGGATAGCGTGGATAAAGTTGGAAATATATCCCTGCAATCGAATAATAGCAAGATGGATATCGATGATGCATTGAGTGACGCGGCTGGTATACGAGATGAGTTTATGGAAATGGTTAATACCTTGAAAAAACATGACAGTGGAAATGGAGACAATGAAATTTACCAGGGCTTAATTCATTTATACGAGGAAGGAATAAAGGATTTGGATGAAATATCCCGCCAAAACTATACAGACTTAGTGGAATTTCTTTCTGAAATCAGGTATACTTATATTAAAATGATAGACGCATACGCCAAGTATATAGATGCTATTACGTGATCATATCTTTTTACTGCGGCGGTGTGTTCCTAAAAAATAACAAATATACAAAAAACGTATGTACTACAGGAGAGAAAAACGGTGAAGATCGCAAAAATCAAAGAATTACCGGGAGCTGAGCTCATTCACGGTGAGGACATGCTGGATCAAGAGGTAGAATCCGCATGTGGTTCAGATCTTATGAGTGATGTTCTGGCTTTTGCTAATGGGAAAACTTTGTTGTTAACAGGATTAACCAACCATCATGTGATCAGAACAGCAGAGATGTTGGATGTCTCTGCTATCGTTTTTGTACGGGGAAAAAGCCGACTGATGATGTCCTGGAGATGGCTATCGAGAAAAACATTGCTGTTTTAACGACAGATCTCACACTGTATCTAGCTTGCGGAATCTTATATCAGAATGGCTTATCTGGAAACGTTATTAGAGGTGAATGACTTGGAATCGGGAGATTTTACCCTTAAGGAAACTTATGCCATAGACGCAGGGGATTTTGCTGCTGCCGGGGAAATATCGAGCAAGATCAAAAAAAAGCTAAAACAAATAGGGATCGACAGCAATATCATACGAAGAGCTACGATTGCTGCCTATGAGGCAGAGCTTAATGTTGTGATTCATAGCATGGGTGGGGAATTGATTCTGGAATTAGGACCTAAAATGCTGCAAATCATTGTCATGGATATTGGTCCTGGAATTGATGGTATTGATTTAGCAATGAGAGAGGGATATTCTACTGCACCGGATAATGTTAGACAAATGGGATTCGGAGCAGGCATGGGTTTGCCTAATATGAAACGTTGTTCAGATGATTTTTCCATACAATCAAAAGTTGGGCAAGGTACAGTAGTAAGGATATTGATCCATTTATCTCAAAATGCAAAGTAAGGTGAGAAAAAATGAAAGATTATTTCCATTCTGTCACGTTGGACGGTAGCAAGTGCAAAGGATGTACCAATTGTATAAAGGGTGTCCTACAGAAGCGATCCGTGTCAGGGATGGAAAAGCTAAAATCATTGCCGAAAGGTGCATTGATTGCGGTGAATGTATACGTGTATGTCCATATCATGCAAAAGTGGCTATGACCGATCCTTTGGAAGCCATTTATGAATTTAAATATAAAATCGCTCTACCGGCACCGGCTCTTTACGGGCAATTCAAGAATCTTACTAATATCAACAAAGTCCTGTACGGTTTAAGGATGATAGGTTTTGACGATGTCTTTGAAGTGGCTCGCGGTGCAGATGTTGTCTCGCATTTTATTCGAGAGAAACTAAAGGAAGTGGGGAATAAGAAACCCCTTATTTCCTCGGCATGTCCTGCAATTGTTCGACTTATTCAAGTCCGGTTTCCTGAACTGATTGATAATATTATTCCCTTGGAATCCCCTATGGAAATAGCGGCTCGGATTACAAAGGAACGTTTCTGCAGCTTGAATAGAGTTGCTTCGGAGGAAGTAGGAGCTTTCTTTATCACGCCATGTGCAGCCAAAGTAACGAGTATAAAGAACCCTATCGGCATTAAGAAATCCGCAGTGGACGGTGCCATCTCTATATTGGAGATCTACGGACACCTTGTGAATGAAATACGCAAGCCGGATAATTTGTATCTTTTGCAGGAAGCTACAGCCCATGGAGTTGGATGGGCTAATTCGGGGGGCGAATGCACTGCGATAGGATGCGAAAATTATCTGGCTGTAGATGGCATTCAAAATGTCATACAAGTATTAGAGGAAATTGAGAATAACAAACTCAACGATTTGGAGTTCTTTGAAGGTTTAGCTTGTACCGGAGGCTGTGTAGGCGGTCCTTTGGTATTTGAAAACAGATACGTTGCTAAAAAAAAGAATTCAGAAATTGATAGAAAGGTTGTCGAAGAAAAATATCACCAATAAAGAGGCAGAAGCTTATACTAGTAAGTTTTCTCCGTACTTTACAGAAAGAATTCCATCTAAACCGGTGATGAAACTGGATGAAGATATTGCAGTAGCGATCCGGAAGATGGAAATGATGGAAAGGATATATAAGGATTTACCCGGTTTGGACTGTGGCTCGTGTGGATCCCCAAGCTGCAGGACACTTGCGGAAGATATCGTAAGGGGACAGGCTGTAGAGATGGATTGCATTTTTAAACTTAGAGAAAAAGTAAAGTATTTGGCACAGCAGATGATCGATTTTTCCAACAATATACCTACTGTAAGTGATGGGAGGAAGGAAAATGAAAGTTAGCGATTTGATACAAAGATTGAATTGCAAGGTTTTAGCGGGGGAATCCCAATTGGGTCGGGACGTAAACGGAGGCTATGTCTGTGATCTTCTCAGTTGGGTGATAGCCCATGGCCAAAGCGGTATGGCTTTGGTAACAGTACAGACCCATGTCAATATTATTGCTGTTGCATCTTTGTTGGATCTGGCATGTGTAATTGTTCCCGAAGATATTCGTGTGGATGAAGCGGCAATTACGAAAGCTGAAGAAGAAGGTGTACCCATACTGTCTTCTTCCAAGTCTGCTTTTGAATTATGCGGCATGATGTATGAAATGGGAATAGTAGGAGCTATACGAAAATGAAAGCTGCTGTGGATTTACATATTCATTCATGTCTGTCACCCTGTGCCGATGATGATATGACCCCCAACAATATTGTGAATATGGCTTTACTGAAGAAGTTGGATATCATTTCAGTGACAGACCATAACAGCGCCGGAAATGTTGCTGCGGTGATGGAGGTAGCCAAGGATAAAGATATACTTATTTTACCGGGCATGGAAGTGAACTCCCGGGAGGAAGTTCATCTTCTATGCTATTTTGCAAGCCTCGATTCTATTACGGCATTTGATCGGTTTTTATACCCTTATATACCTGAAGTGCCAAATCATAAAAACATTTTTGGCTCCCAATTGCTTTGTAACGAACAGGATAAGGTCATCGGCGAGGAAAAAAAACTATTAATCAATGCAGTTAATCTGTCGGTCAATGAAATTGTCTATCATGTAGAAAGAATGGGGGGGGGGGGGTAGTTATACCTGCCCATGTTGATAAGAGTTCAAACAGTATTCTATCCAATCTGGGATTTATACCCGACGATTTACATTTTAATTTTATAGAGATTTCATGTTCGATTGATCACTTGCCGGAAGTTTTTCAAAAATATTCACATATCCATTCTTCAGATGCTCATCAACTAGGGTCCATATCTGAACGAGTGCATTTCTTGAGCATTAATGAAATATCGCTACCTGCCATTATGCATTTGTTAAAAAATTCACCCAATTAACCCAAATTTCCGAACATTTTATATGTTGTTCAAAAAATATATATAAGTTAGTGTAAAATTACTTTGGGAAAAAACCAAAAAATAAAAGATAAGAGTATCTCTCCTGTGATATCATGTAATTTGTGAAGAACCACAATAATCACAGGAAAGGAGATACTCTTATGGAACTAATTATACAGGGAATCATAGAAAAAATCAGCAGTAGTTTTGAAAAGGAACTAGAGAATCTGATACGTGAAAGAAGAGACATATCCGAATTTATTCTAGCTACTAAGAAGACGTTGGACGAGATTGGAGTAACCCTAGTGGCCGAAGCCTTGGAAACAATAGACGAGGCGTATAGAAACAGTAAAGACCGGAAACGAAACTGGACAGTAAAGGGGAAAGCAGCTGAAAAGACCCTTATGACAATATTTGGCGAAGTCAGGTATGAAAGGACATATTACAAGAATAAAAAGACAGGCGAATACAGCTACCTGTCAGATGAGGCTGTGGGCATAAAAGCCCATGATAAAATGGATGCTTCACTAAAGGCAAGGCTCATAGAGGGAGCAGTATTTATGCCCTATAGTAGGAGTGCAAAGGAAGCAGCTGAAGCTGTGGATCTAACATCACAGACAGTAATGAACAGTATCCGTGAGCTTGGCAGTGTAGACAATGACGCAGTAGAGGTTAAGCAAGATAAAAAGGCGGTAAAGGTACTGTACATAGAAGCTGATGAAGATCATGTACCACTTCAGACTGGGGGCTACGCAGAACCAAAGCTTGTATATGTACATGAGGGTAGGGAACAGGATGGGGAAAATCGGTGGAGGTTAATAAATGCAAGGTATTTCAGCGGTATTTATGCAAACAGTGATGAGCTATGGGCGGAAGTTTTGGACTACATAGATAAGACTTAAGATATGGATTCTATTGAAAAGATATACCTATCAGGGGATGGTGCTGCATGGATAAAGAATGGACTAGGCTGGATAAAGGGCAGCATCTTTGTACTGGACCGTTATCACTTATCAAAGTATGTAACTCAAGCTACAGCGCAAATGAGCTACACCACACCAATTATGTGGGATTATATAAATGCTGGAGACAAGGGAAGAGTAAAAGAGCTATTTAAAGCAATCATAAGTACAACTGAGCCGGAAACAAAGAAGAGAGCTGTGCAGGAAGCAAGAAGATATATACTAGGCAACTGGGAAGGGATAATGCGGCAGTGTGCGTCGGATTACATCGGCTGCAGTGCAGAAGGTCATGTTAGCCATATCTTGTCGTCCAGGTTACGCTCACGGCCTCTGGGCTGGAGTAGAACGGGTGTGGACCAGATGGCCAGGTTAAGGGTCTTTGTAGCGAATGGCGGAGATGTGTATGACATATTTATGCGAAAGAAAAAAGCAGCAATAAATGAAGCAAGTGAGGTAAAAGTAGACCGGGAGATTATCAGGAAGAGAAAGCTTACAGCATCGCGCGAAACCATCGGTAACATAACCATTTTGAATATTGGCAAAAGGACTTGGGCTTCCCAGTTCCTTAAGTCAGTGAGGGATGCTTAAAGTAGCAGGTAAACAGGAGATTACTTTTATTTTTAAAACCCATAGTATCTTGACGCTATCTATATATAAAAAGAAGGTGAATTTTTATAGGTTTTGTGGTAGAACAGAAAAGGATATGATATTGACAAAATATTATCAAACTTTTTATATTTTTTTACAATTCAAGGGAGAGAGTAGCAGTAATGGCTAGCAAATGTAATGTAAAACCAGAACTTTTTGATCAACTGAAAGCAGTTATCGAGGAGCACAAAAACGAAAAGGGCCCACTGATGCCGGTTATGCACAAGGCACAAGAAATTTTTGGTTATCCACCCATTGAAGTGCAAAACTTTATTGCGGAAGAGCTTAATATCCCGTTGACGGATGTGTATGGGGTTGCAACCTTCTATTCACAGTTTACGCTTGAACCAAAGGGACAATACAATATTGGCGTTTGCATGGGTACTGCCTGTTACGTGAAGGGTGCGCAACAGATCCTTGATAAGTTAAAGGATGAATTGCATGTAGAGGTTGGTAGAACTACAGAGGACGGGAAGTTTACATTAAATGCTACACGTTGTCTGGGTGCATGCGGACTTGCCTCTGTCCTAATGATTAATGATGATGTGTATGGAAGGCTGGTACCGGAAGATATTCCGGACATTATCAAGAAGTATAAAGACAAATGAAGTATAAAGATAAATAAGGTATATTATCGATGAAGGAAATATCACTCCACATCCTTGATATTATTCAAAATTCAATTGCCGCAGAAGCGGATAAAATTACTGTTTCTATTGAGGAGATGACAGATAGGGACAGTCTTTCGATTGAGATAGCTGATAATGGGAAGGGCATGGATTCTGAAACTTTAGCTGGGGCTTCCGATCCTTTTATGACAACACGTAAAACTCGGAAAGTCGGATTAGGGTTGTCCATGTTCAAGGCTGGTGTTGAAGCGTGC
>JBMNLC010000006.1:0-18131 GCA_050952525.1 Clostridia bacterium
TGGAATATTCAAAGGACTTGAGAAAAGCAGTTTATGAAGTAAATGAAAAAATAAAAGGGAAGTTTCCAAAGAAAGTTGATAACGGCTTGCTCGAAGATGAAATAGAGTATTGCAGGAAACTTATAGAAGTAATCAAATCAGAAGAATCACTCTTGTTCTATCCTTCGGTTACAGAGAAAATGAATCTTCTGGAGGAAAGTATAGAAGATGAACTAGAGAATATAGAACTCTCGAAGGATGAGGATGCAAAAGTAGGACATAAAACAGCAGATACATCATTTTTTGGTTATAAGGCACATTTAGCAATGACGGAAGAGAGAATCATAACAGCAGCAACCGTTACATCAGGAGAAAAAGCAGACGGCAAGGAGCTCATCGAATTAATAGAGAAATCGAAGAAAAATGGTATAGATGTAGAAGAAGTATTAGGAGATACAGCATATTCCGAAAAAGACAATTTAGAGTATACAAAAGAAAAAAATATAAAATTAATATCAAAACTTCATCCCTTGGTTAGCAATGGGACACGCAAAAAGGAAGAAGAATTTTTCTATAACAAAGATGCAGGAATGTATGTATGTAAACAAGGACATATGGCAGTAAGAAAAGCCAAGCATCAGAGGAAGAATTCGAAAGAAAATCCCCGAATGTTTTATTACTTTGATATAGAAAAATGCAAACGGTGTCCACAAAGAGAAGGATGCTATGAAGAAGGCTCTAAATCAAAAGTATACACTGTGGCAATAAAATCAGAGGTTCACAAGGAACAACAAGAGTTTCAAGAAAGTGAATACTTTAAAGAAAGAGCTAAAGAACGATATAAAATCGAAGCAAAAAATAGTGAGCTTAAAAATAGACATGGTTTTGATGTAGCATCATCATCAGGTCTATTAGGCATGCAATTGCAAGGGGCTTGTACGATATTTGCAGTGAATATGAAACGAATAATAAAGCTATTGGGCTAAAAATAGCCTAATAATTTTTTATTAATCTAATCAAAAACAAAATTTTTAATGGTGAATCTTCAAAAATGGTAGAAAAATCGATAGGGGCAAAGGACAGAGGCTAAATCTGATAAGTTTTTCAGCAGCCTCCAGGGTCGTCCACCCCTACCCATTGACGGCTATAATGGATTCCAAAGACAAACTTTAGTCGGCTGGCTTCCCTGGAGGAATACCCCAACATATAGAGAATGAAGGCGGTGGACTAATGGAAATTAACGGGAAAATTTACCTTGAGGAATATAACCCTGAATGGATTAGACAGTATGAATATGAAAAAGAACAATATTTTGATAAATTTTAAAAAAATAAAACCAAATGAAATGGGATTGTATCTATACAGTAGAAAGGGACATGTAAAAGAATCCAGACAAAAAACAGAAATTATGAGGGGGGATACATAATGGAAAACACAATACGAAAGGAAGCAGAAGAAATAAGAAAATCTAAGTTTGCAAGCATTTGTTTATTTGTTCCTTTAGCTATTTTATTAATCAATATTCTGGTTATTGTCCTTATATTTAAGACATCATTCATTAAAGCAGAGACTATACCGGCTATATACAATTTAATGATGCTCTTAAGCGCAGCGACTTTTATTGCAAGTATCGTATCTCTCATAAGAGTGGCAATTTCTAAAAAACAATTAAAGGGAATTGCAAAATCCATTACCGGAATGGTGTTATCAATCGTTCTGTTAGTGGCAGCATTGGTACAAGGAATATTTGCTGAGGTTAGACTTGCGTCGAAGGATATATTGATGAGTGAGGGATCCTTAATTGAAGAAGAGCAAGAATCAATAGATAGTAACATACCTAAGTTTGTAAAGAAAGATTTTGATGCAGTAGCAGTTGCTAAATACTACAATGAAGACGAGCCAGGATATAAAGTTGGTTTTATAGACAAAACAGGAGACTTAGTTATTGAGGCAAAATTCGAGGATGCAGAAGATTTCTATGAAGGGCTTGCACCTGTTAAATTAGACGGCAAATGGGGATATATAGATAAGACAGGTGAATTTGTTATACAGCCTCAGTTTGATAGAGCCGATATTTTTTGTTCAGGAGTGGCTATTGTAGAGGTAGATGACAAATATGGATATATCGATAAAAATGGGGATTATATTTTCGAACCTATTCTTGAAAAAGCAGTGAGGTTTAACGAAGGGTTAACCCCTTTAGTTTTGCCCGGTGATGATTATGTAGGGGTTATCGACACAACAGGGAAATTTGTAATCGAACCAACTTATCTCGGCGCAAATTACTTTTCAGATGGCGTTGCATTTGTCGTCCTTGATTTAGAGGATGAAATATTTGGTCTGGTAGATAGAGATGGGAATTTCAAGCAACTACATGGCATAGGATTGAGTTATGATTATGAATTTAGCGAAGGCTTACTTCAAGCTAGTAAGCCGGGTGAAGGTAATGGTTATATAGATAAAACGGGAGAGTTTGTGATCGATCCTATGTATATAATGGCTGATAAATTCTCTGAAGGCTTAGCGGCTGTATGCGTAGATGATGTGCTTAAAAAAGGATTTATTGATAAGAATGGCAATATGGTCATTGAACCTGCTTTCTATGATTGTGAACCTTTTTCAGAAGGATTGGCATTAGTAGTAGTCAAAGGTGATTCTGAAGAGAGGTTGTGTGGATATATCGATAAAACAGGAAACTATGTAATCGAACCTAAATTTGATAATGCAAGAAGTTTCACAGAGGGATTAGCTTTAGTTAGAAATTATGATGAGGGATATGGCTTTATTGACAAGACAGGTAAGTATGTAATAGAACCTAGGGAAGGTGTTCATTATAATAGATTCCACAAAGTCGATGGTATTTACCATGGGAATAAAGCCGATATATATGAAGAGGAGCGATTTAGAAAGTAGCAGCGGTGGTCAAAACAATGATAAAACGGCCGGCTAAAATGTAAACGGACGGAAATGAAACGATGGGGCAAACAAATAGAACGAAGACCTGCAAAGCAGCAGGTCTTCTTGTATGTATAGTTCATTTTCACCAAAAAGGATAGCAGATCTTGCATATTACGCAGTTGCCTTATAAATTCTTAAAAAATTTTTCAAAATATAAAACCAAATGAAAAGTCATTGTATCTATTTACTAGAAAGCGGCGCATGAAAGATGCAAACAATTAAAATATGGAAGAATGAAGGAGGAGTAAAGAATGAAAAAATTAACTGCTTTCGTAATAATGATGATCATGGTAGGATTTTCTGCAACCGGTTGTGGAACCAATAGTGAAAAACAGGCATCGAGCAACCATGCTGAAACGAATTATCATGCAGAAAACGTGACAGAGAAAGTAGAAGATCGGGTGAAAAAGGAAGAAGCAACGGACAAAAAGATAGATGATGGTGCTGATATACTAGAGGATAAAGAAGCTGCTGAACATTCAGGGGACGCAGAGAAGGTACTGTTTCGTTTCTTTAAGGCTATGACTGATCAGGATATCGAGGGGGCAAGGGAATATGTACTGTATGATGATTTAGACTACCCATTTTCATCCCTTGAGGACGCCCTCGAATTTTATTCGGAAAACAAACCAATAGAAATAACAAAAGTAGAAGAGCTATCAGAAGATATGAAAAAGATTTATGTTAATATAGATACTCCGGAAAAAAAGCTTATTGACGATGAGTTTTTACTAAAAAAGGTTGAAAATACTTGGCGCATAGCACCGCATGGTGTGATTTCCAGACATCAAAGCGTTCATACGGATGACCAGGTTAAAGACGGTGAGATAGGCATATATTTAAAGAATATATACCATGGTTATAACGGGGTAGATACTTACGCAGTGAATATTGTCAATAATACTGATGAGAAACTCCATATCGGATTTGTGAATAGAGGTGCTGTCATATACGAAAATGACGCAGGAAAGGGATATATCGAATTGCAGGAAAACTTTGTAGTCAACCCATACAATAAAAACATCCTGTACTTTACCGTTGATTCATCGGAAGGGCCGGTTAAGTCGATCGTTTTGAAAGAAGTAATGCTGGGGCTTCAGGCCGAGACGAGTGATGTAGAAGTATTCATGGGAGAAATGATTGAACAATAACCTGGAAGATATTGACCGATTATAAATTTCTATGACTAAAATAAATAGAGGGGTTGGAGAAAGTCATGGCAAGATTAAAAGAGGTAGAGAACAATCTGGTTATACCGTACAAAAAGCACAAGAATAATGCGAAAACATTTTTCATTCTTGCAGGTGTATTAGTATTTATTTCATTTCTGACACAGCCAATTTGTTTACTTACATTTGGTTTATTTGCACCAATTACAATGCTAATATTTTTATCAGGGGGGGCATGCCTGCTTCTTGGAGCATACAATTTAAACAAAGCGGAGATATACAAATCGGGTTTGATTGGAGAGGTAACTTCGGAGGGTGTTTTAGCAAGTCTGCCTGATGATTATTATGTGTTTCCATCCATAGAAATTGAGTTTGAAGGCAAGAAAAGTCAGATTGACCACTTGATTGTAGGACCTACAGGGGTATTTATTGTAGAAGCGAAAAATGTAAACGGTTATGTTGTCGGCAGTGAAGATGATAAGGAAATAACCATTCATAAAGTCGGCCAAAAAGGTGGGCAGTATCAAAGTACGATGTACAATCCCACAAAGCAAGTTGCAACCCATGTATATAGGACAAGCGGTTATTTAAAAGAACAAGGCATACATACTTGGGTTCAGGGTATGGTATATTTTACAAACCCGGCTTCTACCGTACAGCTTGAATCAAGAAATATACCTGTTTTTTCAGAAAGTGAAGACGGAGGGAAAGAGATTTACAATTATATTTTGAACTATGAGAATAAAAGGCTTTTAGATAAGAAAGAAGTAAACAGGATTGTAAATGCGATTGAAAAGAATTTGGGCAGACAAAAAGGCCCTAATGCAACGAAGCATCCATATGTAACGGATTTCGATGTTTTAGAAAACAAATATAAGCAACACCAGATGGCAGCAATCATAAGCAACCCTATACTGAATAACTTTAACAATAAATAGATTGAAAACTATCATTGCTTCGAGATATATTTCTGCTATGTTTACATCCAGAGGTCTTATCGATTCAGTAATAAAATTCATACTATGAAATTTACATAAATCCCGCAGTGGATCCAAGAAAAATCTTGAGGGGCTGCGGGATTTGTTTTTAATTAAGTGTTGACTTAATCAAAAAAGTTGGATATATTTAATTAAGTATGCACTGAATTAAATTGAACGGAGGTTCATGATGGAAATCACAAAGGTCTTAAAAGCCATGGCCGATGAAACGAGATTTAAAATACTTCGATTGCTTTTACAACATAATTATTGCGTACGAGCGTTGTCAAGAAAACTGGAATTGTCCGAATCGGCAATTTCACAACATATAAAAGTTCTAAGGGAAGCAGGTCTCCTTATAGGGGTAAAAAAGGGTTATTATATGCATTATGATGTGGACCGAGCCAGATTGCATGAACTTGCTTCTAAGATTGAAGAACTGGCTGCAATGGAACGGGAAATTCGTCATCCTGAAAACGTAGGATGTGAATCGGTTGAGCCGAAAATATGCCGTGTACAAAGGGTTGGTCATCAGTGCCCAAAAGAAGTGCAGCCTTTCTGTGGTGATGAAGATAGAGAGAAAGGGCGTGTGAACAAGCATGGCAATTGTCAATGTCACAAACCTTAAAAAGACCTATGGAGAATTAGTAGCGGTTGCTGATATCTCTTTTCATATTGAGCAAGGCGAAATATTCGGATTTTTAGGTCCAAACGGAGCAGGAAAAACGTCAACCATCAATATGATGATTGGATTATCCAGACCTACTGGCGGACACATCGTGATTGATGGAATGGATGCCGTAAAAGACATAAAAAAGGTCCAGAGCATTATCGGTGTTATTCCGGATGAAAACAATCTATATGATGAAATGGATGGCTTCGATAATCTCTGTTTTTGTGGGTCGCTATATGGAATAAGCAAAAAAGAACGTGAAAAAAGAGCCATGGAATTGCTGGAACAATTTCATTTAGCGAAAGCGGGGAAACGCCCTTTTAAAACCTATTCAAAAGGCATGAAGCGAAAACTTACAATCGCCGCCGGCATTATCCATAATCCTAAAATATTGTTTTTGGATGAGCCAACAACAGGCATCGATGTGGAAAGTGCCAGACAAATCAGAGAACTGATATTGGACTTAAAGAAACAAGGGAAAACCATTTTTATGACAACCCATTATATCGAAGAGGCTGAACGAATCTGTGATCGGATTGCTTTTATAGCGAATGGTAAGATTCTAAAGATTGGTACAGTAATGGAACTGTTGGAAAACCCGGAGCGGGAACATAAGATTCAGTTGCAACTGGACAGGAGCATAAAAGAGATGAAGGAAATGCTCGAAAAGAACCTTGCAAATTGCAGGGTCGAGATACCGGGTGAAAATACTTGCCTGATTATTTCGGAAGAACGTTTAGCCTTATCTCCCATCCTTGAGCAATTGAATCATATAGGGATCTCCGTTTATGAAGCGAAAGAAATCAAACCGTCATTGGAAGATGTATTTATTCAAATAACAGGCATTGGAGCTTCAAAACAAAAAAAGGGAGGAAGAAAAGGTGGGGAAGTAGCATGAAAACGATCATAGCATTCTGGAATATCTTAAAAAAAGATATCGAAAATTACTATTTAAAACCACCGAACATCAGCTGGGGGATTATCTTTCCCCTTTCCTGGACACTCATGCAGCTGATCCGTTCACAAGGTAGTGTCGGAATTGCAGGGTTGCTTCCGGGTTTAATGGCGATGAGCGTATTGTTTGGGACGACTTCCATGCTGGCGGTGACCATCACCTTTGAAAGAAGAGGTCGTTCATTTGACAGATTGCTGTTAGCACCAATCCGTATCAGTACATTGGTCTTTGCGAAAATTCTAGGGGCTGTTTTATTTGGAATTCTCAACGCATTTGTACCGGTTGTTTTTGCATCATTCTTCATCCATCTAGGTGGAATCCACTGGGGTATTACGGTTATGGCAGTGGTCTTGATCGCAGTTACTTCTGCTTTATTGGGTTTGTTCATTGCCATATCGGCTAAGGAAGTATTTGAAGCCCAAACCTTTTCAAACTTTTTTAGATTTCCAATGTTGTTTTTATGCGGCCTATTTATACCCATTGATCAATTGCCCGTCATGTTAAAACCAATATCATTTTGCTTACCGCTAACCTATGGCACGGATATCCTGAATGGTACGATGACAGGGAACGCCATCTTTGGTACCGTTTTTAATATTCTCTATCCTGCTTATCTTTGCTGCTTTGTTGTTTTACTTGTGCCAGAGAAATATTAAAGAAAAATGGATTCTTTAGTTCGATGGATGAAAAAATCGGCTGTCGCTGAAATAGAAAAATATGACTTTTTCTAAAAATAATAAGGATAACCTAATATTTGGTTGAGAGGTTTAATGATCATTATGGAGTTCTTGGTTTTCGTTTTCGTATCAATATTTTGCTTTGTCATTTCAGGTCTAGTTCATGAACATAGAAGCCATCCAACTGAGGATGGCTTCTATGCACTCAATGATCTTTACTCATCAAACCACCATTGTTCACCGGCGAAGTTCTGTCCATATGCCAATCCCGCATCTGAGAAGTTCCTGATCTTGGCATTCACGCACACCGGTTGGATCACATCCTGGGTGGTAATGAACAGCCATAGATTCTTTTTCAACTCGGCCCGGATTTCCTCGGGTCCCCTTGCTTTTGCCTCTTCAAAGGACAGTTTTTGGAGATCATCCACCAATGTGTAGAATTTCAACACTTCCTCCGGGGGCTTTTCACCCTGCTGGCCATTGCTGGTATACCATTGGTACCATAGAGGTCCCCAAATATTGGCGCTCCAGTCAGCGTAGTTCCATTCCATAACCAGACCGGATGACCAGAGAAGGGTGCATTGAATTTCGTTGGCACTGACCCTGGTTCCCCACAAAGTGGGGTCGATTTGCTTGAGCTGCACATCCAACCCGAGCAGCTTCCACTGTTCGGCGACAAGCTGGGCCATGGGCTCAAAATCTGACATATGGGGTGCATATTCAAAGAGGATCACGAATTTCTTTCCGTCAGGCCCTCTGCGGAAGCCATCGGGTCCTTTGGTCATTCCCATCTCGTCAAGAAGCTTGTTGGCAGCTTCCGGATTGTATTCGGTTCCTTGAATTTCTGCAGGCTTTGCATATCCATAATAGACGGTATCAGCAATTTCCTGCTTATCCAAGCCTAAATTCAATGCCTGTCTGAAGCGTAAATCCCGGACGACCTTTCGCCAGTTCTCATCTTCGTAGGTCAGGTTGAGAAAAATATCCGTAGCGGTCCGATGGAGCTTGGTGTTGGTATATGTCTTAAACCCACCCTTTTCTTCGTATTCCTTATATAGGGATATCTTACTCATAACCGCCCATTCATAGGAATGATCCACCTCTCCGGCGAGGATTTTCATCTGGACCATTTCCAAATCCTGCACCAAAGTACTCTGAATGCGGTCAATATAGGGGAGTTGATTGCCTGCCGGGTCGATTTTGAAATAATAGGGATTCCGTTCCAGGATTTTCACATCTCCATCCTTGGTGAGGATCCATGGTGTCAGTTGGGGGAAGCCGATGGCCTCCGGGTTATTCACTTCGTAATAGGTGACATCCATCTTGTTGAACAAGTTGGCCCATTCGCCAGGCTCAAAATTGGCTTCAGCAATGGCTTTTTCCAATTCTTCAGGATCTGCATAGTCCTTATGATACTTTTTCAGGTAGTGGGCAGGCCGGATAAAATCATGATATCCCCGACCATTGCCATTTACGGAGAGCTGGATAAGAAATCCACCGTATGGCTGGTCGAATTTGATCTTAAAGGTATAGTCATCCACAACCTCAAAAGCCATAGGCGTTCCATCCGCTTTTCCGGCTGCGCACAGCCAGGCGGGGATGGAGGGAGTCAGTTCCTTGTTAAACAGAACATCATTGATAGCAAATTTGACGTCCTCCATGGTGACGGGCTCTCCGTCAGACCACCTCATTCCCTCCCGCAGGGTAAAGGTGAATTCCTTTTGATCGGCACTGACTTCATAGCTCTTCACGATGTTCGGGGTGATTTCCTTTCCTTCACGTCCTGGGCTGTTGATCAAGGATTCGCAGTTCACCAGAAATACATTGGCATCCCAGTTCACATCGGTTCTTACCGTCCGCAGGGTTCCTCCATATTTGCCAATCTCGTACTGTAGAAGTTCAGGCGGCATTTCGTTGGTAATCTTAGGCTCCTTGGGCATGCGTTCTTCCACCGGAGGTAAGCCCTTTCCCTGTAAATAGGGGGATTCCTTCAACACCAGGGGTGCATCGCCATTCGGTTCTGGAGCCTGTGTTTCTTCTGGAGCTTTCGTCTTCTCCGGAGCTGCTGTCTCCTCAGGAGCTTTTGTTTCCGTCGGCTCCTGGGTTTCACTGCTGGTTGGTGTCTTGGTGCCGCAGCCGGTCAGAAAAAAAGTGAGCAGTAATACGACTGCGATAGAGAGATAGAGTATCCTTTTCATGAAACTCCTCCTTTTGTTTTTTTCTGGTTACCTTGTATAATATGACATGGTGATCGGTAAAACGAATGGATGAAAAGGAGACAATGATGGACAATTTGGATATTTTTCATAAACACTATTTATGGAAAGAAGGGGTTATTTTATTTCTTGAATGAGATATGGAGTGAAAGATAAAGTCTATGTAATGACTGATTATATCATTGAAATACTATAGAAAAAGAAGTAGCCGATGAACAAGGGTTTGTCCATCGGCTACTATACATACCTATGAATCATCCTAAATGGCATATTCCCTTTTTAAATCATTCACTAGATTGACGATCTTCTCAATGGCTTGATCCAGGGGCACTTTCATAGAGATCTTTTTATCCCTCGTTGTGATTTCAATGCATTGCTCCTTCATATTCCGGGGGCTGACGATGACCCTGACCGGCACGCCAAGTAAATCCGCATCGGAAAACATCACACCGGCGCTTACGCTTCGATCGTCATAGATGACTTCCAGGTTCATCCTTTGTAATTGCTCGTACAAGCTGTCCGCGAATTCTTTGACTTCAGCGTTATCCGGTCGAACACAGCAGAGGTGAATCTCCCAGGGTGCGATGGAAATCGGCCAGATCGGGCCATATTCATCATGATGGGCTTCACAGACCGATGCCGCCAGGCGTCCCACTCCGATGCCATAGCATCCCATAATCGGATAGCGGGTATTCCCGTCCTTGTCCAAATACTTCATCCCCATGGCTTCGGTGTATTTCGTACCCAACTGGAAGATGTTCCCCACCTCGATTCCCCGTGAAAGGGATATGGAATGCTTGCCGCATTTCGGGCAAATACCTCCATCCAGGATTTTCGCGAAATCATGATACTCTGCCCCGCCGCAGTCCCGGTCCATATCCAGACCGGTGTAATGGTATTCCGGAATGTTGGCGCCACAGCAGATATTGTTCAGACCTTTCAGGGACTTGTCGAAAAGCACGGTGAAATTCCCCTTTAAATTGTATGGTCCAATATATCCGGCACACAAGCCGCAATCCTCCGTAATGACAGCCGGGTAGATGTCTTCACCAAGGTATTTTTTCAGTTTTGTTTCGTTGACATCCAGATCTCCACGGATAAACAGAACAACATATTCATCATTGGCTTTTTTCTGATACACCACGGCTTTGCAGGATTTTTCCTTCGGCGCATTCAGAAAATTGCATACCGCTTCAATCGTTTGCATTTGGGGGGTATGCACCAGGGTCAAAGCTTCGGAAACTTCGTCCCTCACACTTTCGATAATGCTTTCTGCCGCTTCCATATTTGCACGGTAATCGCACTCGGTACAGACCGCGATGGAGTCTTCACCGACGGGAGTGAGCAGCATAAACTCATGGGAAATATTGCCTCCCATCATGCCCGAATCCGAAGCGACCGAAATGACTTCGGGAATGCCTGCCCTTGCGAATATCCGCTCATATGCGTGGAAGCACCTTTCATAGTATCGCTCCAGGTCTTCCTGGGAAGTGTGAAATGAATAGGCATCCTTCATGGTAAACTCCCGCACCCGGATGAGGCCGGCACGAGGACGCGCTTCATCCCTGAACTTTGTCTGGATTTGGTAAATCATGAAGGGATACTTCGTATAGCTCTGTCCATACTCACGAACAAGCTGCACTGCCGCTTCCTCGTGGGTCATGCCAAGCACAAGGGGACTGTCATTCCTGTCCTTGAAGCGCAGAAGTTCTTCTCCAACGCTGAAATATCTTCCGGATTCTTCCCAAAGGGATGCGGGCAGCACAACAGGAAACGATACTTCCTGTCCATCGATGGCATCCATCTCCTCACGGATAATTTGTTCGATTTTTCGAGTGATGCGGCGAAGGGGAGTATAGGATGAAAAGATACCGTTCGCCACATATTTCATATAGCCGCCCCGAATCATTAACGCATGGCTGTCAATCACGCAATCGGAGGGCTTTTCCTTAAACCTGTCGCCGACAAGCTGTTCAATTCTCACGATAAAACCTCCCATATGCTATTTCGATACATGGTTTTTCGTACAAAATGTCGTATTAGGATAGCAGAAAAAATGCTGAATGTCAAGCTTTATGACCAGACAGGGGAATGGCTGGGATCAGACAAGACCCCATGTCTGGTCAATAAAGTGGAAACAACAAGGGAAGGGATTATGCAAGATAGGATTTAAAATAATCGATGGGCGAGGTAGTGACAAGCCTACTGTCCACCAACTTAGCATTCTGCTTCAGCTTGACCTGTACTTGATTTAAAATACCGATTAAATCCGACCGAGCATTTTCGTCAAAGGTGAATTCAATGCCGTATTCATAGATTTGGTCCTGTACTTCTTCTATCCATACAGGGCATCCAAAGGTCCTTATTTCTTCTCCCAAGAGCTCCGTTACAAACAGCAGCACCAAATCCCTTTTGATCGGGAGTCTTAAATTGGATACAAAGCATAATCCGCCAGGTCCAATATCTTTTATGAGTACCTTTGAATTTCCTATTTGTATTTTTTTTCCGCCGATTTCCATAATCGTCATATCGGCTTCAAGCAATTGTTTCAAATGGATCCGATAAAACTGCCTTCGATCTTCAGAAGGCTGTAAGATAATGTTCTTCCCCAGAAGAGGTTTGCATTCTTTTTTGGCCAGCATCTTTTTAAAAGCATGCTCATCCACCGGTTTGCTGTACAAATACCCTTGCCCAATATGACAGTTTAATGATAATAAATAGGTTAATTGATTCCAGTCTTCAACGCCTTCAGCCACCAGCTTGATCCGAAGTTCCCGGGCCATATTGATGACATGTCTGGTAATGATGGAGCTGCGTCCTTTTGAGTTGATGTCCTTTATGAAAGAGCGGTAGATCTTTAAAATGTCGATATTGAACATACTCAAATATCCCAGGGAAGAGACTCCTGTACCGAAGTCATCGATGGCTACCTGTATGCCCAAGGCCTGCAGATCCTTTATGTGTGAAATGACCATATCTGGATTCTTAGCCAAAACGCTCTCCGTAATCTCTATAACGAGAAAATCAGGTTTGAGCCCAAACTCAGCGATGGTGGTCTTTATTTTTTCGATAAAGTTGCTTTCAAAAAACTGAATGCTGGAGTAATTGATCGATACCTTTATCGCAGGCAGACCGTCATCCAGCCACCCCTTGTATACCTGACAGACTTTTCGCAACATCCAGCTACCCAGATTGATAATAAAGCCCGATTCTTCTGCAATGGAAATGAACTCTCCGGGCGATACCAATCCCCAGGTAGGGTGTTCCCATCGAATCAATGCTTCGACAGCCACAATTTCGTTGGTTCTCAGATCGACCTCGGGTTGAAAATATACCCTGATCTCATTTTTTTCAATGGCTTTGTGAAGATCATGTTGAAGGATAAATCGCTTATAATTATGGATATCCATATTCGTAGAATAGAAGACATACTTGTTCTTGGTTTCGTCTTTGGCCCTGCGCAATGCAATACTTGCATGCTTAATGAGAGAAGCGTAATCTTCACCGTCTTCTGGATAAATGCTGATTCCCATGCTTGAAGTGATATATAATTCATACTGACCTACCCTGAAAGGATCCAGGAATAAATCCAAGATTTCCTTGGCCATGGCCGAGTATGCTTTTTCGCCTAAACCTGGAAGCACAATGGCAAACTGATCTCCCAGATAGCGGCATACGATGTGATCCTTCAAATGGTTTCTCAAACGGTCTGCGATTTGAATGATCAGTTCATCCCCTGATCCATAATCCAATGCGTCATTAATGTGCTTAAACCTGTCAACATCCAGCATCATCACGGCGAATGTGATGTGTTTCTCTTTGGCAAGCTGGCATTGCTTGTTAATTTCATTTTTCAAGAAAACGGTGTTTGGAAGTCCGGTGAGCTCATCATGGGTAGCCAAATATTCCATGTGTTTTTCCATTTCTATCCTTTTTGAAACATCTCTGAAATTGATGACGATTCCTTCTATGTCCGGTTCATGTAACAGATTCTGCATATGGACTTCCAAAAAGATGCTTTTACCTGACTTTGCTTTTAGAACCACGACTCCTTCTACCTCTATATCGGGGCCATGCAATACACGATCTACCATCTTTTTTAGCTTTTGCTTTTGCTCTTCTGAATAATAGTCGTATATTCTTTTGCCGGTCCTTTCCTCGGCCTTATAACCAATAACCCTTTCGGATGCTTCGCTGATATATTTGATGGTGCCATCCGGGTCGATGATTTCAAAAACATCGCTGGATTCTTGCACTAAGATCTGGAACACCCTCTGCATTTTATCGATTTCTTTTTGCTTGTCTTCGATGGCCTTTTGCATTTCCTTTTTTTCTGTGATGTCCTGAAGGGTTCCGTACAGATAGCGAGGCTTTCCATCTTGATCAAACACAAACTCCGCCAAGGCGTATAGGTGTCTTACAGTACCATCGGGCTTAATAATCCGATATTCCAGCTCACATGGTTCTTTCGAAGGATTTTTCAGCATGTTTTCAATGATTTTCCGATCATCCGGATGAATATTTTTTTGAATACCTTTGTATGTGTTGTCATACTGTTCCGGTGTAATCCCAAAAATTCGATAAACTTCTTCGGACCAATCACACTTGCCAGTGGCCAGGTCCATTTCCCAGCTTCCCATATGGGCCAAAGCCTCGGTCTGGGCGATGATTCGATGGCTCTTCTTTAATTCCAGCTCTAATAGCTTATTATTCGTGATGTCCTGCATCGTACCCAAAATGCTGACAATTTTGCCTTCTTGATCGAATGAAGGTTCCCCTCGGCTGATGACATATTTTACGTTTCCATCGGCTTGGAGGATGCGAAACTCAACTTCACATGCCTCCCCCCTTAAAAGCTTCTCCATTGTATTTTGTACTTTCACCTTATTCTCAGGATGGACGAGTTTTAAAGTGTTCTGGAAATCATTTTTTACATCCTGTGGGGCTACACCGCATATTCGATACATCTCTTCGGAACCATAAAACGCATCTTTTGACACATTATATTTCCAGCTTCCGACTTCAGCCACCCGTTGGGCCTGATTCAAATGGTCTCCCAGTTCCTGTAAATCACGTTCAATGAGCTTCTTATGGGTAATATCCTGCAGAATCCCAACGATTCTTATGGGTTTATTCGCTTCGTCAAAAAAGACTTTGGCTTTGTCATGAACATATTTCTCCACACCGTCGGGGGTGATGATGCGGTGCTCGATGTCATAGTCCCTTCCTTCAAAAACCCCTTGTATAGCCTTTTTGACATATTCGACATCATCAGGATGAACACATAAAAGATAATCCTCGATGCGATTATCCAGGTTTTGTGGGTTGCGTCCTAAAATGCGGTAGAACTCTTCTGTTCGAAAAATCTCGTCTTTTTCTAAGTCATGAATCCAACTTCCGATACTGGCAAGCTGTTGACCATAAAAGGTATTGCTCTCTAATTGCGCCAAGCTTTTTTCCAGATCCCGTCTTAACCGAGTGAATTTCTTGAATGTCCCAATTTTCCCCAATATGCTTTTTCTCGAAAAAGCCATACATATGACCCTCCAAACTGGTAAATATGGTTAAGTATTCGACTTTTCATCCTGGTCGGACATCATTTTAACAAATATATCAACGATTTCAGGATCAAACCTGTAACCGGCCTGTTTCCTGATTTCTTGAATCGCCTCTTTGGCATTCAAACCTCTCCGTCTGATCGCGGCATCGTAGGTCTCCGCTACGGCAATAATTCGAGCGGATTTCGGAATCTCTTCACCCTTCAAACCCTTGGGATAGCCCGTACCATCCCAGTTTTCGTGGTGGGCCAGGATAGGTTCCGCCAAGTCGATGGTATCGTCAAAGGAGTTTAGAATCCGATAACCGATCACAGCATGCTGTTTCATCTCATTCTGAATATGGTCTGTCAGCATTTCGTCGGTATGGAGGACACCTTCATCCAAGCCAATCTTTCCGATATCATGAAGGTATCCGGCCTCTTTAAGCCTTCTCAGTTCATGCTCAGGCAAATGCATATATCGGCCGATGCTCTCACAGATTTCGCTCACGTTCTTTGAATGGGTCTTTTCATTAGGGTTGTTCCTGTGTAGTTCCTCGATAATGGTTTTGATCGTAGAGCTTTTTATCTTGCTGCGGTCCGTCACCTTCACGGAATACATTTTGCTCTCTGCCACTTTCAAGGTCTGTAAAATCTCTTCATCTTCATGGGTTTTGGTATGGCAACCCATGGAGATGCTTCCATGAATGGCCTTGACCCTGATCCGGGAAAATTCATCCCGAATCCTTTTCATGATCTTTTCCCCATCCTCAGAGCTTGTACCGGGGAGAAGCACGACAAACTCATCTCCTCCTACCCGGGCGATGATGTCCTTTTTTCTGCAAACGCTCTTTAGAACCTTTGCAGCACTCTTCAGAAGCATATCGCCGGCTTCATGTCCAAATATATCATTGGCCAGCTTCAAACCATTCATATCTCCGGAGAGGATCGAAATGGGGAGATTCTCCTTGACATCGATCCGCTTCAGCTCTTCCTCGAAACGGCGACGGTTATAAAGTCCTGTCAATTCATCGTGATAGCTCAGGTATTCAATTCTTTCCCTCTGCTCTTTTTTCTCGGTGATGTCTCGGAAAACCAGCACGACGCCGGTGGTCACCTTCTTTTCGTCCTTGATGGGAGCAGCACTGTCTTCGATGTGGTATTTGACACCGTCCTTGGAAGTGAGGACTGCGTGATTCTCCAATACCTGAATCGTATCGGTTTTGAATACCTTCTCAATCGGATCGCTGATCGCCAACTTTTCATCCTCGTGGGATAACACAAAGACTTCTTTATAATGCCTGCCTCTGGCTTCATCATTCGTCCATCCGGTTAATTTTTCGGCCACTAGGTTGAGCACCTGGACATGGCCTTCCCGATCCACCACCATGACGCCATCGCCAATGGACATCAGGATCTGCAAGACCTTGTTTCGCTCCACGGCCAGCTTGACAAGGCTTTCTCTTCGCTCCTTGGCGTACCATATTCCATTCATGAGAGCGATCATCTGATAAACATCATAGTAATTGTAGTCTTCTTCCTTATTGGCCAAGCCCACGACTGCAACAATCCTGCCCTCTATGATGACGGGTATGGACATGTATTTCTGAATCCCTACATGGCCTTCGGGATATCCCTTTTTCATAGGGTTGAAAGCTTCATAATTGTTGATAATGATGGGCTCTCTCTGGCGAACCACCTCTCCCCACAATCCCGTGTTCTGAAGGCTATATATTGTTTGCTTATCGATTATTTCACAATCGGCCATGACACCTTTTGACCAGGAACTCAAAGTAAATTCCTTGCCGTCTTCATCGTACAAAAAGATATATCCATATTGGCTCTCGGTCAGTCGTAAAGATTCGTTCAGCACGTAATCCAACTGCTCCTGGGTGGAATCAAAATGCCTGGTCAATACATCCACAAGGATCTGATTTCGCAGCAGGTTTTTTTCTTCCTGTATTTTTCTGTGATGTTCTTCCGTGATGTCCTCCATGTATGTACCAACCCCATAGTTCCCGTTGATGAGTTTTACAGGAAACTTGGTTGTCTTGTAAACGCTATTTCCGATCGCTATCTCGTCTATGATCAGGCTTTTCTTTTCCAAAACATCCAGATCGAGCTTGTGTTGCATGGATGCAAATTCTTGGCCGGCTACATCAAAATCGCTTTTTCCAATGATCTCGGATTCCTGCTTTTGAAAAAAATCTTCAAGGGCTTTATTGACGAAAAGGTATTTTAAATTTTCATCCTTTAAGGAGATTTGTTTATCGTCTGCGTCTATATAGGTTTTGCGCAGCTTGTTATAGGTATCAATTTCATGGTTTCGGGCCTTCACTTTCTTCAAGTTTTTGTTTAATATGAAACTAAACAGGCAAATTAAAGCCACCACCCCTGACAAAACGGTAATCAATGTATTGCTGATCAATTCGTTGCGTTCTTCGAGCCGAACTTTATCGGTAATGTCATGGATGATGGCAAAAAGCAATATCTTATCCCCATGGGTGTGTGGGCAGGAGTAAACCTCGACGGTGCGGATTTCTCCACTGGCCAGCCGCTGCTCAAGGATATAATTATTGAGTTTCCTTTTCGTTGCGGCTGCTATTCTCTTGTTATTTTCTTCCTCCGATAAAACGTTTATCTGATGGATCTTCATCGACTCTAATTCTTGAATGGAGTACCCATAAAAGTCTGAAGCGGCTTGATTGGCATGCTCAATGGCACCGGTTTTTGCATCGATTAGCAGCATGACGGATCCATGCTCTTCAAACATCTCATAGAAATCCAACTCGACTGAATGAGCGTTTGCAGTCAACGATGAAACCCATAAAAAGAGTACAGACAAGATGAATACGGAGAAAACTTTTTTCATCATGTGTTACACCACTCTACAATAGGATAATATGGTAATTGGTATGGACATCCATCTTGTCGATTGCCTCAACGGATCAATGGATTTCCATCCCATTTTTTCGGAAGCAAAAGACATTA
>JBMNLC010000007.1:0-19141 GCA_050952525.1 Clostridia bacterium
CGGATGCCCACGACATTGCCATCTTTTCCTTGGATACCGATGGAGACTGTACCGAATTGATTCCCCTTTTTCTGGAGAGCGGCATTAACCTCATTTATCCCTTTGAGGTGGCGGCCGGCTGCGATATCGTTGCCATTCGCAAGCAATATCCCAATCTGGCCATTATGGGGGGAATCGATAAACGGGAAATTGCCAAGGGCAAGGAGGCTATCGACAGGGAGCTGGAACGGGTTCGGGAGTTGTTCGCCTACAGTGGCTATTTTCCGGCCTTGGACCACTTGATTCATCCGGAAATTTCATGGGAGGATTTCCAATACCTTGTTTGGCGCTTGAAAGAAATGATTGGTGTAAAATAGAAAAGATGCATGCGGCTGCCCGACCTCCAATGAGTGTGAGACATTTCTGAAAATGGACAAGAAATGAAACGAAGCTGGACAAAATATGCAATGGAAGGGAAATGTCATATCGGACATAATAGAATTAGGATATTGTAAACAAAGCACTGTCATTCTTATAACATACGAGGAGGGACAATGATGAACGAAACGATCAGAAATATCTTGGGTCGCCGCAGCATACGGGCGTTTCAGGATAGGCAGATACCTGAAGAGAGCTTATCCTTAATTCTAAAGTGTGGTCAGTATGCGGCAACAGCCATGGGGCGGCAGCCATGGCATTTTACCGTGGTCCAGAACCGGGAAGTTCTGGATGAAATCGTAGAGGAGAACCGCCGCTTGATTCTGGAATCGGGTAATGAGCGGATGATAGAAAGGGCAAAGGATCCCAACTTTAATAGTTTCCATCATGCCCCTACTGTCATCATCGTTTCAGCCGATGATCAAGCCATCTTTGGGACCATTGACTGTGCCAATGCCCTTCAGAATATGGCGGTGGCTGCCCATTCGTTGGGCCTGGGTTCCTGCTATATCGCTTCTTTTCTCATGGCCATAAAGGATCCAAGGGGCAAGGAGCTGTTGAAAAAGCTTCAGATACCGGAAGGATACACCCCCGTCAGCTGTCTTGCGGTAGGATATAGTGCCGTCGAGGCGCCTGAACCGGCACCCCGGAGGGAAAACACCATCAATTATATTCGCTAAAGATATTTTATAAAAAAACAAGAGAAGGGGGTACTTTCGATGGACCAACGGGAAAATTCTACGTTTTCCAAGGATCTGAATCTTGTTCATTCTTTCAGGGATCCGGGTATGGACTACCGGCCTATGGTGCGCTGGTGGTGGCCTGGTGGGGATGTCGAAAAGGAGGAACTCCTTCGGGAGATTGGTCTTCTTGCTGATAATATGTTCAGAGGAGCGGAGATTCAGCCCTTCGTTTCGGGTATTGATCCAAAAGAAATCGCCGATCCGGCATCGCCCATCCATGATTATGACAGCAAAGCCTATTATGAAAAGCTTGTAGCGGTTTTGGAAGAGGCAAAAAAGCGCGGTTTGACGATCGATCTGACCATGGGATCGGGCTGGCACGCCGGAGGAACCATGGTTCCCCTGGAGGATAATATCGACACCCTCATTTATGGGGAAATGACGGTGGAGGGAGAGCTGGATATGCCCGTACCGGCCCCTGATAAGCCTTACGCTTATGAGTTGTTTTCAGTTGAAAAGAGGTTCGACGGTAGCTCCAATGCTTTCACCAGGGTGCTTCACTTTCATCCGGAAAAGGCAAGGCTGCTTGCCGTGGTAGCCGCCAAAATTGTAGAAAATGGGCGCTTCTCCGATCCATCCGTGCTTCATGATACCGTTGTTCTGGATCCGAAAACCGCCATGGATATCAGCGGCTATGTCAAAGACGGACGGATACAATGGGCACCGCCTTCCGGAGGCCAGTGGCAGGTCATCGCCATCTATTCCATGCCCAGCGGAAGCCAGGTGATGTTGACGGCGGATATCGAAGAAAACTATATGGTGAATCCTTTTGATACAGAGGCCATTTTGCGCTATTACGAGAATTGGATCGGGAAGCATCCCGAACTGCTTCAGTACGCAGGCAGCCCCCTGCGGGCTCTCTTTAACGACAGCTATGAGTATTTCGTTCAGCGCTTCTTCTCTGATGATTTTATCGAGCTGTTCCGTAAGAATCGGGGCTATGACATCATCCCTTGGCTTCCGGCAGTCTTTGAGCCCGGCCGGGATCAGGCGTTTTTCTTCTTCATCAAGATGCAGCAGGAGATCGCTCCTGAATTCTCCTTTGGTGAAATCAGCCGGCGGATCAACTACGACTATGATCGGACCGTGTCCGACTTGTTCTTCAAGCATTGGTATCCCGTAAGCCGCAAGTGGATCGAAGAACGTGGTCTCCTGTTCCGCCAGCAGGGTTACAACCCGCCCCTGGATGTGATAAAGGCGGCAGGGGCTGCCAGCATACCGGAAACGGAGAACCTTATGGTGCCCACCCTGAAGCAGGTGACCTCGGGCGGACATCTGTACGGGCGTCCTATTATCTCCGCAGAATCCTTTGTATTCTATCCGGGAGGTACCTTCAGCATAACGCCCCAGAAGTACAAGCAGGGCATCGATGTCCTTATGACCTCCGGGGTGAATGAAATTATTTACCATGGCATGCCCTATCGCTGGAATCGTCCGGGCTATGGCGAGTTTGGCTGGTCTCCCTTCACCTCCCCCTACGGGGGCGACATTGCCACAAACATTTCCGAAGGGGATTCCGCCTTCTGGCAGTATCAGAAGGATATCAATACCTATGCCGCGCGTCTCCAGTTTCTCATGAAGCAGGGGAAGCCGGATGCCGATATACTGGTCTATTTCCCCTTGTTTGCTAACCCTGAGGATGAGGCCTTTACGCCGGTTCTTGAGACATTGGATGCCAATGGCCGCGTATGGGAGTGGGTGAATGACGAGCTGATCCAGGAGGCCAAATGGGAGGAGGAAGGCCTTGTCGTGGGTGATATGGTCTTCCAGGGGATTGTCCTGCCCAATATAGAGGCTTTGCCCGTGGAAACGGCGGAGAGCCTTGCCGCCCTGGCAAGGGAAGGGGTACCCATCGCCGTCTATGGCAAGCGTCCGGCGCAGCAGCCAGGATTCTTCAATTATGAAGAGAATGACCAAAAGGTAGCCAGGGAAGTGGCCTCTATCCTGGAGCAGGATCAGTGCCGCCACATCAGCGATCCTGAAGAGCTGGGTTGCTTTGTCCGAGGCCTGCCCGCCGGACGGATCAGCTACGAAACCAATCCCTCCCTGACCTTCATCCGTAGGAGTCTGGGAGAAGAGGGTCATCTGGCCTTTATACGGAATGTATCTCCTGAGCCGGTTTCCTTTGTGCTGACGGTGGATCCCAGCCTGAAAGCCTGCTATTGGTTTGAAGCAGTCAGTGGCCGTATTTATAAGGCCAATGTAGTGGATGGAAGGGTGGAGGGATCCCTTCATGGATTTGGATCCATTGCCCTGGTATGCGGAAAGGAATCAATGGTTACTGATGCCGAGATCACAGAGGGAAATCCCGTGTCCTTCCCGAAGGTATCGGATGAAATTCCCTTGACCCAATGGTCCCTTGAGATTAGAGGGGAGGATGTACCCGGGGGTCGATATGAAAAGGTCCAGGATGCCCTGGGCGATTGGAGGGGTGATAAGGATCTGCAGTATGTTTCCTCACCCGGTATCTATACCTGTCGCTTCAGCCTCGACGAGATTCTTCCCGACAGAAGATACCTCCTGGACCTGGGAGCCATCCATGCCGCTGCCGATGTAACGGCGAACGGGCAGGCGGTAGGTCATATGATTTTCTCTCCTTATCAGTTGGACATTACGGAGTTTGTGAAGGTTGGGGAGAACAGTCTCCGGATCAAGGTAACCCCACCCCTTCGCAACCGGCTCGTGGGTAAGGCCTTAAGCGGAGATCCGGAATACAGACAGTTTGCCGGTGGCCTTTTTGGAGCACCGAAGCCCATTCCCAGTGGTTTGGAAGGGCCGGCTGCCATCAAGATTATCTCCCAATAGCTATCTTGCCGAGTCATGACCTGGATGGCGGATCCGAAGGGTTTACCTCTTCGGATCTTGTTTTTTAAAGGCACAAAAATTTATAAAAATTAAAAAAAACCGTTGACGTTAACGTTACGTAAAGGTGTATAGTAAGCTTGAAAGGAGATGAAGAGATGGAATATACAGTGCAAAAACTGGCCAGATTGGCGGGTGTCAGCAGCAGAACCCTCCGGTATTATGATGAAATTGGACTCCTGAAGCCGGCAAGGATCAATTCATCGGGATATCGGATATATGGAAAGGCAGAAGTAAACAGGCTGCAGCAAATTATGTTTTACAGAGAATTGGGCGTAGAGCTGGAGCGAATCAAGGAAATTATCACATCACCCTCCTTTGATGCAGCAAAGGCACTGCAGGACCATCGTCAAAAGCTCCTTGAAAAAAGACATCAATTGGACTTACTCATTGCCAATGTGGAAAAGACCATCGCATTAACGGAAGGGAGGATTCAAATGAGCGATCAAGAAAAGTTTGAAGGCTTTAAGCGGAGGCTGATTGAAGAAAACGAGCAAAAGTTTGGTGCCGAAGCTCGGGAAAAATACGGCGAAGAGGCCGTCGAAGCATCCAATAAAGCATTTCAGAACATGACGAAGGAACAGTATGATAAGTGGCAGAGAATCGGCGCCGAAATGCTAGAAACCCTGAAGGCTGCCTTTGCAGAAGGGGATCCGGCAGGAGACCTGGCCCAGAAGGCCGCGGATTTGCACCGTCAATGGCTGAGCACCGTCTGGGGATACTATAATAAGGAAGCCCATGCCGGCGTAGCCCAAATGTATGTGGATGATGAGCGGTTTACCGTCCACTACGATGCGGAACAGCCCGGTTTGGCGGCCTTTTTGAGAGATGCGGTCCACATCTACACGGGGATGAAAAAATAATATGCTTCATCCTATATAAGGGGCTGGTGAAAAAGCTGGAGTCTTTTTCATCAGCCTTCTTTTTTTATAGTTTTCACCCATTTGAATTTTATGGTAAATGGTGGTATAAATAAAGTATCATATACAAAGGAAAAGGTAAAAAACAGGTATAGAAAGCATAGGTTTTGATGTGCAAAGAAAATGATGAGTGAATAGGGGTGTGAAAAATGTCTAAGCAACAGAACGGTCAAAACCTGGACCCGATCATAGCGGAAAAGGTGGAACAGGCCATAGGGCTTTTAAGGGAATCGAATCTGGATATATGGCTGCTTTTTGCCCAGGAGACAGGGTATGAGAAGGATCCGGTGTACCCCTTGCTGTTTGGAGACAGGGACCTTGGCGCAGGCTTTCTGTTGTTGACGGCAAACGGCCGTAAAATCGCTATTGTCAGCGGCCTGGATCAAATGATACCTAGCTCTACCGGGGTGTGGAATGAGGTGGTGGTGTATGAAAAGAACCCATATGACACCCTGCTGCAGGTGTTAACAGACATAAATCCCAATCGTATCGGGATCAATTATTCGGAGAATAACCCGTCGGCGGATGGCATCAGCTACGGCCAATACCTGCGGCTTGTGAAAGCCCTGGAAGACACTCCCTTTGTCGACCGGCTGCTAAGTGCCGAAAGGTTGGCAGCAGCCCTTCGAAGCATGAAGACTCCGGCGGAAATCGAAGCCGTCCGTTCTGGCCATCCAGAAAGCCAATGCGGTGTTTGATCGGTTGAAGGCATATCTCAAACCCGGTGTGACGGGTATCGAAATCTTCCGTTTCGTCCAGGAGCGAATCGTTTCCCTGGGAGCAAGCTGCGGATGGAGCCGCTACAACTGTCCGGTAGTCACCGTGGGTCCTGTGGATTATATGGGGCACACACCTCCTGATGAGAGGCGGCTGGAGAAGGGCTGGCTTCTGCAGTTGGATCTGGGGGTCAGGTACCAGGGCTACTGTTCGGATTTTCAGCGGATGTTTTATGTTCTGGAGGATGGGGAGGATGGGCCGCCCGAGGAGGTGCAGCGCCTGTTTAACCTGATTCGGAAGGGAATCGACGGCATGATCGCGGAGATAAAACCGGGAGTCAGGAACGATTTTCCGTCATCCGTGGGCTTTGCTATCATGACCTCAGCCGGTTATCCGGAACCGAAATATTCAGCGGGCCACCAGTTGGGGCGGGCTGTGCATGACGGGGGAGTTGGCCTGCTCGATTACAGGCACCCAAGGCCGGAATACCGGATGGCAGCCGGACAGGTATACACGGTAGAGGGCCTTGAGACGAGGTTGGAAGGCAGAGGCTGGGTAAGCCTGGAGGAGGATGTGGTCGTCACCCCGGACGGATGCAGGGTCCTGACGGATGAGCAGAGGGAACTGTGGCTGGTAAGGGAAAGGTGAATCATGGGGATTTGTTATTTTGTCCGAAGGTTTTCCGGTTATGTATTGGGGAGACGCAGGGAAGGGCACCTTACAAGCTTTTTGAATAGACCGTCGGCTTTATACTATAATAATAGGTGACTTCTTAGTAATGAAAGAAAGGGCAGTGATAAAATGTTAAACTTTGAGTATTGTAATCCAACGCGGGTCCTCTTTGGAAAGGACATGCACAAGACCGTAGGGGAGCGGATCAAGCCCTATGCGGACAAGATTCTCCTGCATTATGGGGGAGAGAGCATTAAGAGATATGGTATCTATGATGACGTGGTCCGTTCACTGAAGGAAAGTGGAGTGGATTTTATCGAACTGGGCGGTGTACAGCCCAATCCCAGGCTTTCATTGGTATATGAGGGTATCAGGCTGGTCAGGGAAAACCATATCGGTTTCATTCTGGCAGTAGGAGGAGGAAGCGTGATCGACTCCGCCAAGGCCATTGCCATGGGAGTACCCTATGAAGGAGATGTCTGGAATTTCTTTGAGGGGAGCGATAGCCCCAAGGAATCCGTTCCGTTGGCAACTATTTTGACCATTCCGGCAGCAGGCAGTGAGAGCAGTCCGGATGCGGTCATTACTAATGAAGAGAAACAGTTGAAGTTAGGCGCTACATCCGAGTCCTTGAGGCCGGTATTCAGCATCCTGAATCCGGAATTCTGCTTCACCCTGCCGAAAGAGCAAATCGGCTTTGGGGTATGCGATATCATGGCCCATATCATGGAAAGGTATTTTACCAACACCATCCATGTGGATTTGACGGACAAGCTTTGTGAAGCGACCCTCAAGACGGTGATCAATAACGGAAGAAAGCTGATGGAGGACCAACGGGATTATGATAGCTGGGCGGAGGTCATGTGGTGTTCCAGCTTTGCCCATAACGGCTTATTGGGAATGGGCAGGATCCAGGACTGGGCATCCCACAATATCGAGCATGAAATAAGTGCCATCTATGATATTGCCCATGGGGAGGGCCTTGCCATCGTGTTTCCGGCATGGATGAAGTATGTATACAAGACCAATGTGAATATGTTCGTGCAATTCGCCGTGAAGGTTTTTGATGTGGATCTTTCCTTCCGGGAGCCGGATGAAATCGTCCTCGAAGGGATCAGAAGACTGGAGAGCTTCTTCAAGGAAATGGGGCTTCCCACAAGGCTCAAGGATGTTCATATCGGTCAAGAGCATCTGGAGGAAATGGCACGGAAGGCGGTTATGAGGGGACCGATAGGAGGACTGAAAAAGCTGGACTATGAGGATGTCCTGGCCATCTATAAGCTGGCATTGGAGTAAGGCTGCAGCCTGACCATCACGGCAGGGTCAAAAGGAGAAGATGACTTTTCTTTTTCGATTCGATGACCTTTTTTGCAAAAGGGTTACAAAAGGATGAATGATGTAATACAATTCCTGGAAACCGGTAATTCCTGTGGAAACTCGGGATATAATATGGGGGAATTGATTAAGAAAGGGTGTTGGAAATGAGAAAAGTTATGTGGATCCTTTTGACCCTGTCCCTATTTGCATTTTTAATCCTGCCAGGCTGTACCTCCAGCCATCCATCTGGGGAAATAGACTCTCCGCCCCCGCAGGTGGAGTCACCCAATGAAGCCCCCCAGGCATCACAGACGGCAGCTGCTGGAGAAAATGAAGAAGAGATAATGGAAGACTCGACGGGACCCAAAACCTATACCGGCTCCGGAATCTATGTGGGGCAAATCGATGCAAATTCCATTGAGATTAAAATCGATGGAGTGCCGGAGGAGGAATCCTATCGGGCCTTCCGGCTGGATGAAAAGGTGAAGGAGGAATTTTCCTATTATCAATTGGCACCCGAAACCCCGGTGGAATTTGAGTACTTTGAAAATGAATATTCCCAGCCCGTCATCACAAAGATTGGGCCCCTTGATAATTAAAAAAATGGGGTTAGAACTGCCATTATCCCTGCCTATGGTTCAACTGCCTCAGGAGCTTATCTAATTCCTCCATCAGCTGTTCCGTATGGGAGAAGCGTATGCCATGGATCCCCATGACACGTGCTGCCTCCACATTTTCCTCTGTATCATCAATAAACACCGCTTCTGAGGCGGTGATGCCGAGGCGTTCCAGGGTAATGCGAAAAATCCGTGGATCCGGTTTTTGAATTCCTTCCTCAGCGGATGTGACGATGAGATCAAAGAGATCTGCAATCCCCCGCTGTTCAATCATTTCTCTGCCAAAAGACCATGTGTTGGTGAGGGCTGCCACCCGGAAATGCCTGTGCAGGGATCTTGTATATTCGATCAGGGCTGGACTGGAAAAATCACCATAGAAGGCATGGTGGATGATCTCTTGAACCTTGGCTACATCTCTTGTGATAAATCCTTTTTTTACATGGTGAAAAGCAAGATGATCAAAAAAAGGAAGGGGAGCTTAGCTCCCCTTATGCTGATGCTTGAATATCCTTTTCTGTGCATTGGAAATGGAAAGGCTTTGCCTTTTTGCATCGTTAAATTTGATCCTGTTCTGGTTCAAGGGCTGAAGGTCCGTCGTAAATTCGTTCGCCAACTCTGAATGATATATTCGAGAAAATTTTCGAACAAGTTTACTCATGGCAGCCTCCCATATAGTTTTTTAACGATTGACAGCAAAACGGTTATATAAGCCCCTCGCCACGCTGGTGCCTATGACACCAATAACTGCCATTGCAATATCGCGCCCTAACCCATGTTTCATACCCATGTTTTTCTTCTTTTTCCACATCTTCATGAGTAATCCATCTCCTTTCCGGCACAATATTAGTATCTCCATGTCATCACCAAAAAGCCCTGTCAGTTCATATGCAATTTTACAGATGTTGATGAAAATGAGGATGTTTTGATGGGAGAAATTCCCCTTTACACGAACATATGTTCTATGGTAAAATATAGGCAAGGAATTTCCAGGAATATTTTGAATTGTCTTCGACAGGTTGGTTCTTCCATTGACTGGATTCTGAAAAGGGAAAAGAATGCCATCGGACCTTAGGGGAGGTGGAAGGATGATCGAGAAAATCATTGAACGTTCTATTCAGGGGAATATACCCCTGGTGATTATTTATCAAAAGCAGGATTCCATCACCCAGAGGCTGATTCGCCCAAGAAGTCTGGTGAAAGGAATTCTTAAAGCCTGGGATTATGAAAAGCAAGGCCCCAGGACCTTTCGGATGGATAAGATATTGGCTGCGGAGATTCGCAGAAAGGATATCACAAAGAAAGGTGCTCCGGCAGAAGATTGAATGGATCGCAAAAGCATCATAAAGATAAATAAAAGCAAAAAAGACAGATTGGATCAATCTGTCTTTATTATAATAAGAAGGGGGATATATTAGCTGATGCTTTGATTATAGTATAACAGGCTGAAGGACCAAAATCAATATCGCTTTTCAAAATTGGCATGATTTTTGCTTCGATCGCAAAAAAGTACCGTTTTTGTGAACGGTATTTTTTTCTTCCCCGGATTATAATATATCGGCTGGAATATTTATGGTATATTATTAGTAATCGGATTTCATGAATCAGGTATCTGAAGAACCCGATGACTTGAATGAATATGTGGGAGGATCTAGTCGATGGAAAAGCTTGAAAAGGGAAACAAGAGAAAAATCATTGGTATTGATATCGGAGGAAGCACCACAAAAATTGTTGGACTCCATGACAACCGCATATTCAGCCCCCTGCTGGTAAAGGCGACAGACCCTGTAGCCTCCATGTATGGCGCCTTTGGAAAATTTCTCAGCGTGAATAAACTCTCCCTTCATGATATCGATCGGATCATGGTAACGGGGGTAGGCTCATCCTTTCTTACGGAGAAGCTGTATGGAATAGCGACCGGAAAGGTGCAGGAGTTCACCGCAACGGGGAGAGGGGGTCTTTTCTCCAGCGGGCTTTCAAAGGCCATCATTGTCAGCATGGGGACGGGGACAGCCTTTGTCATGGCGGACGAAAATGGTGTGAACTATATAGGAGGCACGGGAGTGGGCGGCGGTACCCTTTTGGGTTTGTCCAACAGGATGCTCAATATTCGGAGCTTCGACGATCTCATCGAGATTGCCCGTGACGGAAACCTCAGAAACGTGGATCTTGCCATCGGTGATATCACCAAAGACCAGGTGGCGAGTTTTCCGCCGGAAACAACGGCCTCTAATTTTGGAAAGATCAGCGATTCTGCTAGCAAGGCCGATATTGCCCTGGGAATCATCAACCTCGTTTTCCAGACCATTGGCATGCTTTCAGTTTTCGCCAGTCGGATGAACCATATAAAAGATATTGTGCTAACCGGTAATCTGGTACAGGTTCCCCAGGCCAAGGATATTTTCAGGAGTGTTGAAAAGCTTTATGATATTCGTTTTCACTTCCCGCTCAACGGTGAATTTGCGACGGCCATCGGAGCGGCGATTGTGGGCATGGAGGGCATGCCGTTTACAGAGATCGACTGATCTCCTTCGGCAGACGGGATGCTGAAAAAAGGAAAATAAAAAAGACAGATAATAAGATCTGCCTTATACAAATATATAAAAGAAGGGGGATATATGAAGGGGGATATATGAGAATGATGTTTGTTACAATAATAGAATAGCAGCTTTTTTAAAAAAATCAAGGCCTCTTTTCGTGATTGGCATAATTCTTGCTTTATCACGGCCTCTTTTAAAAAAAAAAAAGCCGTGGACATCCCTGGGAAGGGGATGTTTGGAGGCCTGTTTTTTATGGGCAGATCGTATATATTGGCGAAAGGATGATTGCGTATGAAGATTCTTGTCACAGGGGGAGCAGGATATATCGGCAGCACCATATGCTCTGCCCTGAAAGATCGGGGACACATCCCCATCATTCTGGATTCCCTGATCACGGGACGGGAGGAGTTTACCCGGAACCATATTTTCTATAAGGGGGACATTGCCGATGGGGAGCTGTTGGAAAGGATATTCCGGGACCATCCCGGGATTGAATATGTCATCCACTGTGCAGCCCTGATCGTTGTCCCGGAATCAGTGGAAAAGCCCTTTCATTACTACCATGAAAATGTATCCAAGTCTTTGCTTCTTTTCAACAATTTAAACCGGCTCGGCTGTAAAAACATCATATTCAGTTCATCGGCATCCGTCTATGATGATGTACCCGGTTTTATGGTGACGGAGACATCCCCCTTGAATCCCAGAAGTCCTTATGCCAGGACTAAGTATATGATGGAAATGATTCTGGAGGATTTTTGTGTATCCTATGGCATGAGGGGGATTTCCCTGCGTTATTTTAATCCCATCGGTGCCGATCCTCAAATGCGCTCGGGTGTCCATGTGCAGTTTCCTTCCCATGTTCTGGGGAAGCTGGTTAGCGTGGCAAACGGAGAAGAACCCGTCTTTCGAATCACCGGAACCCAATGGAATACCCGGGATGGATCGGGGATCAGGGATTATATCCATGTTTGGGATCTGGCGATGGCCCATGTCAAGGCTGTGGAGAATTTTCACCGCGCCTTTGAGAAGGGACCTTCCCCGAATCATCCCTATCTGGTTACTAATTTGGGCACCGGCCGGGGGGTTACGGTGAAGGAGCTGGTGGATGCCTTCGAAAGGGTATACGGGAAGGAGATTCCCAAGGAAGAGGCGCCACCCAGGCCGGGGGATGTGCCGGGGGCTTATGCCAATGCAGATCGGGCAAAGGAATTGATAGACTGGGAAGCCCTTTTGCCCATTGAGGAAGGCATTTCGGATGCCTTGAAGTGGAACGAAGTCCGCAAAAACGTTCTGAACTATGACGATTGATACCGCAGGGGCGGATTTTTCCCAAAAACAAAAAAGACAGACTTGATCATCTGTCTTTCCATAAAGAGAAGGGGGATAAATAAAAGTGTTGAGTCGTTGATATTATAATAACAAATTTATTTTCAAATGTCAACGCTAAAATGAAAATTTGGCACAGAAATTGCTTAAGCAATCTTAATGCCAATCTGTATCGATATATTCCTCCGACCACCTTGTCATATGGAAAGGTTTTGTTATATAATTCTTATTGTATGATTGTATAGGAGGTCGCGATGGAATTATACAAATTAGACACCCATGTCCACACGGCTGAAACCAGCAGGTGTGGAAAGGTAGATGCTGTAGATGTAGTGAGGATATATAAAGAAGCAGGCTATGACGGTATTTTTATCACCGACCATTATTGTAAGGAATTCTTTGACGCTTTAGAAGGTATGAGTTGGGAAGAAAAAATAGATCAATATCTAAGAGGATACCGTTTAGCCCGCGATGAAGGAGAAAGAATCGGATTACAGGTTTTCCTGGGCATAGAGATTCGTTTTGAGGAGAATGCCAACGATTACCTGGTATACGGTGTGAACGAGGATTTCCTGAGGGAAAATGAAGAGCTTTATCAGCTTGATGTGCCAAGATTCAAGGAACTGATCAAGGATAGGGATATTCTTATCTTTCAGGCCCATCCCTTTCGGCCTGAAATGGTTCGGAAGCATTTGTCCCTGTTGGCCGGACTTGAGGTATATAACGGAAATCCCCGCCAGCACTCCCAGAACCTTATGGCTTACGCCTGCGCCAGGGAAAACAAGCTGAAAATGCTGTCGGGTACGGATTTTCATCAGGTCTACGATCTGGATACCAGGGGCGGTGTTGAAATCTCTGAAAGAATTGAAAAGCCCGAGGATTTCGTGGCTCTTGTCAGGCAGGACAGGATAGTCCGCCTTATTCAAAGTTAAAATTTATTATAAGAAAAGGCACCTTCTCTATCTAATAGGAAGGTGCTTTTTGCATTCCATCTATTCCGATGTCGGGCTCCAGCCGTTTTTTTCCCTGAAAACCTTTTGGATGCGCTGGGTGGCAAAAGACCCAATGAAGGCGCAAAACACATAGAAGGGGATATAGATCGCCAAGACGGTGGTGGTAAGGATGGAAGCCACCAGGCTAATAATAGGACCGATCCACAGCTTTTTGATATATATCCGGGAAGCGATACCTGTCAGGAGAGCAATAAGAGGGAAAAAGAAGTAGAGCACCCACATGAGGATGCGGATGTCGGCAGGTTGCCCTTTTTGGAAGAACAGACCCGGAACATACCATACCAATACACTTAAGCCAAAGGAAAGCAAGAAAATAACCAGGGCTTTTACGGAATTGCTCATGTCAACATCTCCTTTTGCTAAACATGCTCCCCCTACTACCCTTCTATTATACATTAAAAAATGTCCCTGCATATTACCAAAAGGAGATTCCTATGCATGAAAAGGAAACCGGATGCCTGACCATTTTAAATAGGATGGCCGATGGCTTCTCTGATACGGTGAATATTTTCCTTGGTGACCTGATAACCCCGTTCGATGCATTCCGGGATTCTTTCGAGCTCGGTCAGTCCCACATCATAGATACGGGGATTGATGATCAAATCTGAATCCCCGCTTCGCAGGCGGGTGATCTGATACTCCATGATGTTCAGACTTTGGTTCCCTATTTCCAGAATACTGTCCACTTCTTTTTTCATCTGACCGCTATAGCCCAGGTTAATTCCGATGACCCGAGGGGCGCCCATTCTTTTTAAAACGGAAGCGGGCAGGCTGTCTGTGACGCCTCCGTCCACCAGCCTTATACCGTCCACCATTTTGGTCTGGAAGATGACGGGTATGGCAATGCTGGCCCGCACGGCTTCCGACAAAAGGACATTGTCAATATAGCGATGATGGGCATCGTCTACCAATCCATCCTTCCGGTTCACGAAATAGATGGTTTGGCCGTTGTTGATATTCACCGCCGTGATGGCGATGGGTATGGATATATCCCGTATGTTTTTTCCTTGGGTGAGCTTTTCCATTAGCTTTTCGATTTTCTTACCCTTCAAGATCCCACTGATGGCGGGATCCTTGCCGAAAGCCAGCTTGATGATACCGATCATTATCCCCGGAATGTCCGGATCAAAAATACCCTTGTGTATGGCCAGGGCAGTTTCCTCCATCTCCTTCCAGGAATATCCGCAGACATATAAAGCGGCAAAGATGCTCCCGGCACTTGTACCGGATATCCAGGATGGACGAAGGCCGTTTTCTTCCAGAGCCCTTAATACACCAATAAAGGCTGTGCCCCGAAGTCCTCCTCCCGATAATGCAAGCCCAAATTTCATAGGGATTCCTCCTCATCTTCTTTTAATCCATCATATGAAAGGAAGCTGGGATGATGATACAGCCGGCTGGACGAATAAGTTGCCAAAAATGAAACGCTGGGAGAACGGTCCAGGACCATCCTCCCAGTTTTCAAGGGGGCTTCAGAAGGGGAATGATGAACAGTACCCCCTGTATTAATATCCTATGAAGGATATGAAATTTATGTACCAATCATTTAAAAATTTTTCTGCGGGATTGAAAAAGGAAAAAGATTTAGGAGGAGCAAGCTCCTCCTAAGTAAGGGGGGGTCTCAATAGATGAAGCATCTATCGACGAGAAATCGGGGGATTTCTCTACTATTATTATTTCCGCATTTGCGTTATGATATACATAAAAACGATGGATGTAGGGATATGAGGAGGCATTATGGATATCACTGCTGTAAATCCAACCAAAAGGGAATATTCCAAGGCATACGGAGGCCTGGAGATTGTTCGAATGGCACCGGGGGATCAGAGAGTCACCCTGGACTACGTCTTTCAGGATAATAAGGATGGGTCGGATATTCGGTTCAACCTATCCCTTAGGGAGCGGATGAGCGGGCATGTCATTTCCACCCTTCAAATGGAGGGTCAGGCACGATCTGTCTGTATAGAGGATTTGAGAAACGGCGTCGATTATATGGTCGAAATCACCGCCTGCAGCCAACGGGATGGGCGGGAGATCGCCAGAAGCCCCGTTCGTTTCTTTCGAACAGGCTTTGTTCCCGGTACTGTCATCAATTACATTCATCCCGATGATTATACCTACGAGCCCTCGGGAAGGTCACCGGCCAGTCCGTCCCTGGTGCGCCTGCCCGGGGGAGAACTTCTGGCCTCCCATGATATCTATTGGGGAGAGGAAGCGCAAAACCTGAGCAAGGTCTTCATATCAAGGGACGAAGGGAAAAGCTGGAGCTATTTGTCGGATGTATATCCCTGTTTTTGGGGGAAATTATTCGTTCATCGGGGCGTCCTGTATATGCTGGGAACGAGTACGGAATATGGGGCTTTGCTGCTCTTTTCATCGAAGGACGGGGGGGAAAGCTGGAGTTCCCCGATAGAAATTCTGTCAGGGGGCAGCCGGGAAAAGGGAGGACCTCATAAGGCACCTATGCCCATCCTGGAATCCTATGGTCGCTTGTGGACGGCCATCGATTATGGATCTTGGTCCATTGGCGGCCATGCATCGGGGGTTGCTTCCGTACCTGTCGATGTCGATTTGATGGATCCGATGAATTGGACCGTGTCTCCCTTCCTGCCATACGATTCCCGGTGGCCTGGCACGATTCAAGGGGGATCTCCCGGGCTTTTGGAGGGGAATGTAGTCATGACCCCTGAAGGAGACCTGGTCAATTTTCTGAGGTATCATACCATCCATGGAAGTCCCGACTATGGAAAGGCCATTTACTTATATATCGACAAGGATAAGCCCTCTGCTCCCCTGCGATTCGGCAAGGTGGTGGATTTTCCCGGGAGCATGTCCAAATTCACCATTCGCTTTGATCCCGAAAGCCGGAAATATTACGCTCTTGTCAATCGAGTGACGACGGCCAATGTGTCCCAGCGGAACATCCTCACACTGATTGCTTCCCCCGATTTGGAGAATTGGGAAATCCGACGGGATCTAATCAATTTCCAAGATATAGGCTGGCCGGAGGATGACACCAAGGTGGGATTCCAATATGTGGATTGGATGTTTGATGGGGAAGATATTCTGGCGGTATCCAGGACAGCCATCAACAATGCCTTTAATTTTCATAATGCAAACCACCTGACCTTTCATCGCTTCCGGAATTTCCGCCGATGATGGATGGGGATAAATTCGGTCGTGGATATAGGCAATTTTGTATATCGTCGCAGGAAGGAGCAGTTGAGCAGGCCTATGAAATACCATTATTTGCTGGATATGGACGGTACCATCTATAGAGGCTCGCAGCCTATTCCCCATGCCAGGGAATTCATCCGGTATCTTACAGAGAAAAAGCGCAGGTTTTTGTTGCTCACCAATTGTCCCGGGAATTCACCGGAATACTTGGTGGAAAAACTTGAAAGGATGGGTATCCATCTAAGCAAGCAGCATATCCTGACATCGGGACAGGCTACCGCCTCTTACATTTCCCGGACCCATCCCGCTGCCAGGGTGTACCTGATCGGCAGTGAAGCCTTAGAGATGGAGCTTAGCCAAAAAGGATTGCACATCGTGGATAAGGATCCCGATCTGGTTGTGGTAGGTTATGATCGGAATTTTACCTACAAAAAAATGGAAGAGGCCTGTCACTGGATCCTTGAGGGGTGCGCTTTCATCTGTACCAATATGGATAGCGCCATACCCGAAGGGGACAGGCTGGTCCCCCATACCGGAGCCATCGTCTCCAGCATCCAAACCGTTACCGGCGTGGAACCCCTGGTTGTGGGGAAGCCCAGCCCAATGATCCTTGATGAGGCATTGCAAAGGCTGCAGTGTACAAAGGAGGAATGCTGCATCATTGGAGATCGCCTGGATACGGATATCCTGACGGGTATAAGGTATGGGATTCCTTCCTATTTGGTGCTCACGGGAGTGACGGATCTCCAAGGGCTCCAGGATAGTCCGATCCTTCCTACACGAATCTTTCGGGATCTGGGGGAGCTGATGGAGGAAGAGAAGGGGAAAAATGAGTAAAAAAAAGAGAGGTTTACAGGGAATAAACCTCTGAATATTATGAGGGGTATACCAATTTCCTTCTGGACATAAATATTCTACCATAGATGATGGAACAGAATCAATAATATTCAAAAAATTCGAAATAATTTTTATTTAGCCCGGTACAGAGTAAGAAAAACGACATGTTTTGCCTATTCGACAAACAACGACCATTATGGGAAATATTATATTTCCCGATAAGTCGAAGAATGATGAATCCATCGCTTGTTTTTAAATTTTTGGAAAAATCAATTGACAAAACATGCGCGACAACGTATGATGATGATAAGTTTTGAAATTCATATTTTGGTAATTATTGTGGAATTATTGGGAATATCAAGGAGATATGTTCATGTATACATTGGATATGATCACAGAAATCCTTGAATCGATAAAGGGAAGCAATGTCACGGACATTCATCTGACGGCAGGGGCTGTTCCGGCTGCGCGGATCGATGGAAAACTGACATATATTTCGGGCTTTCGAGCGGTCCGGCCGGATGATTTGGAGAACATCGTGAACCAGATGTTGAATGATGAGCATAGGAGCACCTTGGCGGAGAAGCATTACGTATGCGCTACGGTTGTGCTGGAGCATGTAGGAAGAATAAGGGCCAATATTTTTCAGCAGAGGGGTTCGTACGCCATTAATATAAAGATACTGGATCAATCCCTAAAAACCCCTGAGGAACTGGGAATTCCTCAGGTTGTCATGGATCTGCATCAAAAGGAGAGCGGTCTTATTCTGATCTGTGGCGACAAAGACAGCGGAAAGACCACCACTGTTGCGTCGTTAATCAGGAAGATCAGCGCAAGCAGGGAATGTCAGATCATAACCATTGAAAATCCAATTGAATACCTGCATAAACATGACAAGGCGATTGTAAACCAAAAAGAGGTTGGAATCGATGTAAACAGCTTTGAGGAAGGGATGCTCTCCGCCATGAACCAGGATGCTGACGTCATCATGACGAGTTATGCCGGGGATTCCGGGATGTTTTCGGCAATACTTTCCGCGGCTGAGAACGGGCATCTGGTTATCACCAGCCTTCAAACGACGAATAGCGTATCAACCATTGATTACATTCTTTCCATGTTTCCGGAAGAGAGAAGGGAACATGTAAGAATCGTATTAAGCAATGTGCTTCAGGCCATTGTATGCCAGAAGCTGATTCCAGGTATAGATGGAAAATCCAGCAAGCTGGCCGTGGAAGTGATGCTGGCCAATCAGGCGGTAAAGAATCTGATCTTGGAAAATAAGATACACCAGATTCCGACCCTGATTAAGGTGAGCAAGTCACTGGGGATGGTTACGATGGAGGATTCCATTCGAGAGCTTTATGATAAAGGCGAAATAGACAAAAGCTGGTTAAACACATAAGGCAGGTATTCGGAGATTTGCAATGCTCCCTGCTTTTAAGCACGGACAGTAAGGGGACTGTCAGAGCGAGAGGTTCGATAAAAATTATAGACATCATTTGGAGCTTGCGTACTGGGCGTGACCTCGGCTCGGTACGTTTTTTTGTGGTTTGTCAATCGGGAACGAACAGCGGTGTCGAAGTAACCATGAAAAAGTGATGACAAAAAAATTAAAAATTCGAATGGGTTGTTTTTAATGAGGAATGCTGTGGTATATATATGAAAACCAAAGCTCTTAAAATTCGACAGCAAATGGATAAAAGGTGAGCTTATGGGGCAAAGAGAATATGGCGCACTGATATGGATAGCGATCATCGCTGCTTCGGTAATTTTGGATGACTGGATATGGATGCCCCTGCTGGGGTCGAGCCTTTATCTATATGGCTTCAAACCGCTTTTCTGGCTGGCGCTGTCGTACTATATATGGAAGAAGCCGCGGGTAAGGTTTAAAGGAAAGTTAAAGCTACAAGGATTTATCCTCCTGTGGAGTGCCATATGTGCGATTGTATACGTTTCAGTGTATTTCGCGGGAGGCTTTATCGATGG